>DENA01000007.1:80020-143081 GCA_002359465.1 Ruminococcaceae bacterium UBA2656 | reverse complement strand
GCGGATGACGCCTTGGATGGAACCACCACCAGAATGGAGGAAATCTTCTTGCCATTATTATTTCACCTCCTTTACTCTATAATATGCAGAAGATGGAGTAAAGAAGGTTCCCGATCAAAATAAAAAGCAGCTCAAACCGAATACGGTAAGGGCTGCTTAAGAAAAGAGGGAAAAATATAATAAATCCCCATAAGGGAACTAATTTTTAGTCTGCCTGCCTGTCGGTTCGGTATTCCGTCTGTGCCAACAGGCAATACGGCAGTAGTTATATTTTTATTGTAAGGAGGCTGCGGGACTCTTAATGGAATAATAAAAGTATACTGTACTCTTATGACCGTACAGTGAAGCAGTTTTTAAAATTTTAGGAAATTAGTGTTAACAAATTGATAACACTGAATTTTGCTGTACATCCGCTAAGCAGATTTCATTTTTTATCGGGATCCTTTTCCTTATTATTTGCAGGGATTAATTCCTTTGAGAATTCCGCCGACAGGTTCTCACTGAAATTCTTTTTAATACCGTTCTTATAGGAAATTCCGGGTTTATGAGAAAGATAAAACAGCCTGATCGCAATATAACAGAGGGAGTAAAAAACAACCATGATGATTCCTGCCATCAGCCCGGATGCCTGACCGGGGACAAACGGCATACTGAGTACAACCGTAATCAGGGCGAACAGAACCAATAATGAAGTATAGGGATATCCTCGCACCTGACACTTTCCATCCGGGGGACAGCCGTTTTGTCTGCGAAAACGTATGTGGGTTGCCATGATGATAATATAGGTGAAGAGCACTGCAAAACCGCCGGAACTTATCAAAAACAGGTAGACACTTGGAAACAGAAGACCAATCCCCAGACCTAAAAGCATGGAAAAACCGGAAAACAGGATTCCGCGGCGGGGAACGTCCTTCTCGTCCTTTAGCCAGACGGGGGCAAGGCCTTCGTCGGCAAGCGAGCGCATCATTCTGCCCAGTCCGAACATGGCCGCCAGCATGGTGGAAAGAATGGCGGTTACCAGCACCAGATTCATGGCGGAGCCGGCCCAGCCGATTCCGCTCCTGTTCAGGGCCGCAACCAGAGGACTCATATTTTCATTGATATCCGCGGTTGGAATCAGCGGCAGAAGCACGGCTACGGAAAGTATATAAAATCCTACAAGGCAAAGCACCGTATAATTAATTGCCTTGGGAACGGTTTCCTTTGGGTTTTCCGCTTCCGAAGACGCCAGCCCGATGATTTCAAAGCCGGCGTAGGCGAACATCACAATGAGCATGCTTCCGGCAATGCCCCTGATTCCTCCCGGCGTCAGGGATTCAGTTGCCAGCACACCCGTGCCGATTGCCCGAGTACCCGGGAACATGCCTGAAATCAACAGAACCGCTATGATAATAAAAGAGGCAATCGCCAGAAGCTTGATTGTCGCAAGGCCGCTTTCCAGCTTACTGAGTTTGTCGGCTCCCAATAAATTCAGGGAAGTAACAATAATAATAATGAGACTTCCGAGGAGAGGTATGGAAACATTCGGTATCCATTCACGCGCAAGAATGGACACGGCTGTGGCTTCGCTGGACATGGCGAGAATCATCCCGGTCCAGTATACCCACCCCACAACAAAGCCGGTGCCCTGCCCATAAGCCTGCGCCGCAAAGGTGCGGAATGAGCCGGCGTCGGGATTCGCCACCGTCATTTCCGACAGGGCGAAAAGGATAAAATATACCAGTATTCCGCCCAGAATATAAGAGATTAAAATGGAAGGGCCGGCAGCATGAATTGCAACCGACGAGCCAAGAAAAAAGGAACCTCCGATTACAGTTCCCAGTGCCATCATAGTAAGCTGCCATGCTGACAGCCCTTTTTCATTTTTTTTCATAATCAATAGCTCCGTGCATTACAGAATTTTTCTGGACGAAAGACAAAATGTGCAAACATAGTATATCCGTTTTTTGTCTAATCCAAGCTGTAAGCTTTTTCCTCAAATTCTTCAGAAGCCCATTGATTAAAACGGCTGCTGAACGAAAATCAGCGCCGGACATTGTTAAATGTCCGGCGCTGATGATGTGCTGTCAAAGCAGGCTATTTTATATTTTTTTTATATATGATGTACAGGCCTTTCAGAGTCAGATCCCTGTCAAACGTAATCCTGCGTCTGCAATAAGGGACGATATGATGTGCAAACCCTCCTGTAGCCACTACGGTTGCCGGCTGTCCCAATTCTTCCTCAATACGGTCGATCACTCCGTCCAGCATGGCGGCGTTGCCGAAAATTGCGCCGCTTTTCATGCAGTCCACGGTGTTCGTCCCGGTGATTTTTTTGGGCGCCTCCAAACTGATATGCGGCAGCTGTGCGGTTTCCCTGGAAAGCGCTTCTGTTGCGAGGCGTACACCGGGCATAATCATACCCCCAATATACTTTCCTTTCGCATCCAGAACAGAAAGCGTGGTGGCGGTTCCCATATCAAAAATAAGGGTTGGCTTTGGGTATTCGGCATAGGCCGCTATTGCGTCCACCACAAGGTCGCTGCCAAGCTGCGCCGGATTGTCAATGAGAATATTCAGCCCGGTTTTTAATCCGGAGCCGACAATTAATGAGCTTTTTCCGGTCACTTTTTCAATTGCTTCCTTCAAGACTTCAGAAAGCTCGGGGACAACCGAGGATATGATGCCGCCTTCTATTTTAGAAAATGTGCAACGCTTTACCATGAACAGGCTCTGCACGAGAATAGCGTATTCGTCGCTTGTTTTCGTGCGGTCTGTGGCAAAGTGTGCGGTAAAATGAATTTTGTCGTCATCCATGCAGCCCAGCACAGTGTTCGTATTGCCGACGTCAAGGGCGAGAATCATATAAAAGCACCTACTTATCGATTAATTGGCATGTTTCGCGTATCAGGATACTCTTTTTTCCGCAGTTTCAGCAGCGGTTTGCACACCGCAACCGTAATGACGGCGGCCACAAGAGCCTCCGGTACGCCGTTGGTTCCTACAATGCCAAGCACGACGCCGGTCACCGCATTTACCGGAATGGATTTTGCGGTTGCATAGGCTTCTTTAAAGAGAAAATAAATCAGGCTCATCACCAGCACGGTGTTGGTAACGGCTCCGGAAATTCCGCCAAGTATCAGGGAAAGATACTCTCCCTTTGGACTGTTCTTCAATAGCTTTTGTACAAATTGATACACATAATACGGTATAACACCCACCAGAATGCGTGGAATAAAGCAGATTACAAGTGCAAGGGGGCTGCCGTGTGGGGTACCCGGGACAGGGATAAAGGGGCAAAATGCAAAAGACAGGACGGACGGCGCCATGTAGTTGCTGAGCAGGCTTGTCAGGCCGAAAATTCCGCCTAAAACAGCCCCTCGTTTTGCGCCAAGCACAATGGAACCGATGATTACCGGGATATGGATAATGGTGGCTTTTATAATCACCAGATTGATAAAACCAATCGGCGTAAAAGCCAACACGAGAATGATGGCGGCGAACAGCGCCGTCAGGACAAAGTCCCCATACTTTGCGGATTGTTTATTCACTTTTATTACCTCCTGCTGCTGTTCCATGACTGGATACAGCGCAAATTTCCTTTTATTATATCAGTCTGCCGGAAAATGTCAACCGGTTTTGTGCGCCGTTTTCTTTTATCAGCAATAACCCGGTGGAACACCGTATTCAGTAAAACAGGGGCCAGGTGTACAAAAGTACGGATGGCCCCTGCTTTTAAAGAGAATAAAATTATGAATGATGTCTGCGTGACCTCAGCCATCTGCGAAAACGCGGTGATTCCGGCGACCTTGGAAAACGGGGGGGAAACCACCACCATATAAAAGGCAATCTTAACATAATACACACCTCAACATTATGATATGCAATTATGTCTGAGGAGGGGATTGTTTTTTGATGTAAAAGAAGCCGCCATGAATAAGGCGGCCGGGTTATTCATTCATGCTGCAGGCCGTTGTTCACTCTGTTTTCCGGTTTTGGAACATTGTAAATATCCGTGTACGATTCAGCCTCATCTTCCGATATGGGAGGGCTCTGGATAAGACCGGTACAGTCTGTGGAAGATACGACACACTCGCCGTTGAAAAAAGAATCCTCGTCTTCCAGTTTCAATTTTCGATCTATTATATCGCTCATCATTTTTCCTCCTTTTGTTTAATAAAATTAGTTTATCCAAATGATCGGATTTCATAACAAATATAATAATGCACCCCCTTGCTGATTTCAGCATCAAGGACTGTTCGGTCCCGGGGGTGCATTGTTTTCATTGAAAAACCGCACTTTGCGTGGGCGATTCCTCATTGCAATGTGTAAATTCAGACTTTTACATACGGCTGCCGTTTGGCTGCGAAATATTTTTGAGAGCTTCTTCCGCATTATCCTGCAGATCAGGTTCGACAGAAATATCCCCCAATGCCACGATGCCTACAAGATTATTCTGATCCACAATGGGGAGTCTGCGTATTTGTTTTTCACTCATGATCTTTGCGGCATCATGGACGTCCATATCAGGACTCCCAACGACCGGATTTGAACTCATAATATCTCTGACGGTCTGCTGCTGTAATTTCTGTCCCTGCGCTGTCGCCCGTAAGGCAATATCCCTGTCCGTTACAATACCGATTATTTTTTCCTGACTGCACACAGGAATAGAACCTACATCATACTGCTTCATCAGCTGTGCGGCTCTTTCAATGGAATCATCTGAGTTTACACTCGCGATTTCTGTTGACATAATATCTTTTACCTTCACAATATTCACCTCAGGCATAGGTTGTCCACTAAAAATCAAAATTATTACAGACAATGGCAAATCTGTTTTTGGAAAAATTAACATTACAGCTTGAAATAAATCAACACAAGTGACAGGCTGCTTATACCTGCCCCTTGTGTTTGATTTAAATATTATAATTCGTTAAATACAAATGAGACAATTGCGTCTATCGGAATGACCACTGTAGTGCCAAATTCGTTGCCGCAGCAGTGGTTTCTGCCGGTGCTTCTGTTTCCGAAGCCCAACCCAAACGGATGTGAAGGCGCGCAGGGCAGTTCTGTTACCAGTTTTATAAAATCGCAGTCCACTTTTACAAGAAGTCCTGTGAATCCACAACCGGAAGCACCACCGCTTTTTGTGAATACTGTTACAACCCTGCCAATGTTTGCCTGAAATACATCAAAAATATCGTCATGATTGTTGTTTGACATATCAAATACTCCTTAATAATCATTATAGGAAAGAGGTTTTAATTTGCATGCAATTTTGTATGCCTGATAATATAATATGATATTAAATTCATTTCGTTACGCCCGTCCGTCGGTTATTTTGTTGATACAAGTTGAATGAAATTACATACTATAATAAAAAAAGATATTGGAGATCTTTCCAGTGATTTACATAAAAGATTATCGCTTATTAAACTCTTTGGTAGGGAATCATAATGAGCATCTGAGCCCGCGAAACAATATCCGAGCAGGCTTCATGCCCCTTATTGGCAGAACTATAACGGTTTTTGTGGATGGCGGAAATATTTACGGCGGCAGTTTCAGCGGGATTTTAACCGACGTCTTATCTGACGGTGTTCAGCTGACTGCGGTACCGTTCGGAAATTTCAATCGCAGGGTATGCAGTTTCAGAATCCGATCCAATATGTCCTACGGAAGAAAAAGGCTGTGCGGTGTGTACGGTACGAAGATATTGATTATGTTCAGCCATATTACCGCATTTGCCTATTACAGCATCTGACGGTGCAGAAATTTTTCCTGTTTTGGCGTTTTATTCTGTACTGACAGCCAAATAATTAGTAAGAAGAGTCTCTGAGAGAAAGAAGGGAGCGTATCCTGCCGTACGCTCCCTTCATTGAAACTTTTTCAACTGATATTGGACATTATCTGACCACAGGCTACTTTCTTTCCTGAATTTCCGGAAGGCTGGGTTGTAAAATCATCCGGGGACGAGTGTATGATTACCGTACGGCCTATTATTTCATTAACCGAGAATCTGTCTGTAACAAATGCCATGAAAGCGAATCCGTGATTTCCAAATAACGGCGGCAGGTCACCCGCGTGGGCAGGATGAGGACAGTTGTGAGGGTTATAATGCGAACCTGCGTTTGCAAATGGATCTTCGGAATTTCCTGTGCATGAACTTCCTTCGTGTATATGGAAGCCAAATACGTTTGATGAACAAGGCTCTGTGCCTTGAGGAAGGCCCCGCACCTGCACTAAAAGCAGAACACCGTCCGCTGCCTGATAAAAGAAGACCATCCCGTTAATGTTTGGATAGTTGGGGCTGCCCTTTATCGTGGCATGCGCGTTCGGAGGCATTTTTAATAGATTTTCCAACTGACTGTATTGGGGTTCTAAATACAAAGCATCCACCTCCCAAATCATTTTATGCCGATATTAATATTTCTGTTAGTGTCAAAGCAAAAGTAAAAATAAAAAGCGGCTCAAACCCGTAAAGGTAAGAACCGCAAATATAAGAAATTCTCAATATAAGGGCGCAATCACCCCCGTTATTTTAAATTTCTCATAGCACAATAGTACAGTAGCAGATTTTAAACTTTATTTCAAATGCAATTGATGGTAAATATCTAAAATTATGGAAGGGACATTTATGTTGACATTGGTAATAATTGGGGATATTATAAAAAAGGGAGTGAAGTTAATGAATTCCAATAAAGCAATCGTGATTGCAAATACTACGGTAGAAGGTATCAGCATTATTGACATTCATATATGTGATGAGAACGGAAGAACATTAATCCGATCGCCTAAAGGAGTTATTGACCGCATAAACGCACTTCCTATGCTGGATAATACAAAAATTAAATCTGCGATTTTCAAGGAATACGGTGTTTCTCTTGACAAGATTATGTTTTCCGAATAAATAAATCCATTTGCTATCAATCGTGATTTTTAAGGCACTCTGAAAAGAGTGCCGTTCTTTTTGTCCTTGACGATATATTAAGTGTCCGATTTTTTATATAATGGGTACGATAAAAGCCACAAAGCTTTTGGCTTTGTGGCTTTTCGTTTTTGGTGGAGCATAGCGGGATCGAACCGCTGACCTCCACACTGCCAGTGTGGCGCTCTCCCAGCTGAGCTAATGCCCCATAGGATAAATTTTTTAAACAGCTTTGTTATAATATCATACTTTTAGTGATATTTCAAGTAGTAAAGTAAAAAAATCTGATTCATTACAGTCATATTGAAAAAATATGATATTACTGGTAAAATAGAAACAAATCATTCGTTTGAAGCGCGGACAGATTATTTGTTTTTACCGCGTGAATTTCAGGAGAAGTATCATGTCTGATTCACTTATCACCAAAAAAGCAATTGCTGCCTCGATTAAAGAACTGATGAAAAAGAGACCGCTTCAGAAAATATCGGTCGCCGATATTGTGGAACACTGCGGCATTAACCGTCAGACCTTTTATTATCATTTTAAGGATAAGTATGATCTGGTGGACTGGATTTATTATAATGAGGTCGTTTCTGCCGTCACACAAAACCGTTCCATTGAAGAGTGGAACAACGTTGTTCTCGACGTTTTGAATACAATGAAGAATGAACAGTATTTTTATACAAACGCGTTGTGTGTTACGGGACAAAACGCTTTTCAGGATTATTTTTTCAATGTTACAAAAGGAATGATTGGTGAAATGCTGGAAACCATTTTACAGGGCAGCCAGATTGCTCCGGATGATAAGGATTTTATAGCGGAGTTCTATTCTTACGGACTGGTCGGAATTGTCGTTCAGTGGGCGCGCCGCGGCATGAAGCAGCCGCCGGAGCAGATTGTCCAGCGGCTGACTCACTTTATTGATGACAGCAAGCTTTACGCAGCCGAACGTTATTTCAAGGAACATCCGGCGGCAGCGGAAGAGAAAGCGAATTTGACTGAAAGTAATTAGAAATACGAGCGGATAACTGTCAGTTTTCATCTTTTCTATTCATCACAATATGGTATACTGATAACAGATTCCGTAAGGGAGGTTCGGTAATGCAGGTTACAAAGCTTTCTATTATTGTTCCGGTGAGAAATGTTGAGCAGGAAATATCGGGCGTTTTACGTTCTATTGCCGCACAGGCTGCCGGGCTGGAGGCCGAATTCATCGTGGTGGACATGGGTTCGGCGGACAAAACGGTTTTGGAGGCGGTTCAGCTTATCAAAGAACTGAAGCTCCGCGGTTTTGTTATTCAGAACGGGGACGGCACGGTTGCGGCGGCTTTAAATACAGGGCTCCAAAAATCCGGCGGGGATTATATCACATTCATATTTGCCCGCAGACTGTACCGTGATTTTATCAGCGGATATCTTGAAACGGCCGTGCGGACTGCGGCGGATTTTGTATTTGGCAGCGTCAGTGAGGAGGAAGCCCAAGCCGCGGAGCGTCGGCTGATCAGCAAGGCCATCTGCAAGGAAAACGGTGCCCAGTATCTTAAAAGTATCTTAAATAATACCATCCATATTGATATTTCTGCGATTATGCTCAGACGCAGATTCCTGTNNTTCTGACTCCTGCAGCCACGGCTATGCGGAGGAATTTGTCTTTCGCTGCCTGCTGTCGGCTGAAAATATTGCGCAGTCTCCGGCGGTTATCAAGCGGGATACCGTCTATGAATTAAAACGCGGCAAGCAGAAGTCTATCGGAAAAAATATTTTTCAGCACACCGACGCTATGCTCCGCATTCTTGACATAATTAAGACAACACGCAGAGAAGACACGGAACTGGTGCAGATGTTTGAACGCGAAAAGCTGCCGCTCACCGTAATGAACGGGGTCGATGTCATGCTGAAAGAGGGAGCGGGCTATAATTCTGTCCGGGGCTATCTTCATGTTGCGGGGTACGACAAGCTGCTGACTGTGGGCAGGCAGACCGACAAGGCTCTGAAACGCCGTATTACGGTGTGGCGCACCATTCCATGGATGTATAAAGTCAAATAATAGAAATAATCTTTCCCTGCCGCCCCTTTACAGCGGCAGGGCTTTTGCGTCTTTTTTCTTGAAGTAACCACAACAACATGATATAATAAATTCAAACCATACAATATGGGAGGTATATCCTTTTGGCAGAACAATTTCCGGCTCAGGCACCGCCGGTGCGTCCGCAGGCTGAATACATCAGCGATGTTTCTCAGATTATGGCGGTCAGAGCGCGCGGCACCGTCCCAATGGCGCTGGTTCACACCTACGGCTGTCAGCAGAATGTTGCTGACGGCGAAAAGATCAAGGGCCAGCTTGAGGAAATGGGCTTTTCCTTTACCGATAACGAGGATGAGGCGGACCTCATCATTTTTAATACCTGCGCTGTCCGCGAACATGCCGAAGACAGGGTTTTCGGCAATGTGGGCGCGCTGAAAAACGTAAAACGGCGCAACCCGTCGCTGATCATCGCCCTCTGCGGCTGTATGATGGAGCAGGAGCATGTTGCCGAGCGCATTCGCAAAAGCTACCCCTTTGTCAATCTGGTTTTCGGCACCCATGTGATTCACAGGCTCCCTGAGCTTCTGTTTGCCGCCATTGCCGAAGGCCGCCGTGTGTTTGAACGAGGCGACGACAGCGCGGATCGGGAAATTGTCGAGGGCTTGCCGGTTCACCGCGACGGAAGCACAAAAGCTTGGCTTACGGTAATGTATGGCTGCGACAATTTCTGCTCATACTGTGTTGTACCCTATGTTCGCGGCAGGGAGCGCAGCCGTGCCCCCGAAGCAATCTTTGAAGAGTTTAAGGGGCTTGTGGACGCCGGGTATAAGGATATTACCCTGCTGGGGCAGAATGTCAACTCCTACGGCAAGCATCTGGACGAGACGGTAAATTTCGCCGGGCTTTTAAAAAAATTGGACGCAGTAGACGGCGACTACCGCATCCGTTTTATGACTTCGCATCCGAAGGATGCCACCCGTGAGCTGATTGACACGATTGCGCAGGGCAGGCACATCAGCCACCACCTTCATCTTCCGTTCCAGTCCGGGAATAATCGCGTACTCAAAGAGATGAACCGCGGTTACACCCGTGAGAAATACCTTGCCCTGATTGAATATGCCAAGGAAAAGATACCGGATCTATCACTGACCTCCGACGTGATCGTTGGATTTCCGGGCGAAACCTATGAGGAGTTTCTTGATACGGTCAGCCTGATCCGGGCCGTGGGATTCACTTCGCTTTATACCTTTATCTATTCCCCCCGCGTGGGTAACAGGGCGGCCAAAATGCCGGACCCTGTCCCCGCCAAGGAAAGGTCGAAATGGTTTGCCGAGCTTTGCGGTGTGCAGGAGCAGATTGCGGCGTCGCGCTGCGCTTGTATGGTCGGCACAGTTCAGCGTGTGCTGGTGGAAGAACAGAATGAAAAAACCGGTCTTCTGTCCGGGCGGACCGACGGCAATATCATTGTTGATTTTTCGGGGGACAAAGAAATCGTGGGCAGTTTTGCCGACGTAAAAATCATTTCCGCGCGCAACTGGATTTTAAATGGAGAGCTTATTTAATTAATTATAAAATATAAGGAGTAATGAAATGGATATTATCAGCTTAGCAAGAGAAATCGGAAAAGAAATACAGAAGGATCAGCGTTATCTCAACATGCAGCTTGCAAAACAGAACAGCGACGACGACCAGAAGCTGCAGGACTTGATCGGCGAATTCAATCTGAAAAGAATGGCAATCAACAACGAGGCGCAAAAAACGGAACAGGATACCGATAAAATGCAGGCTCTCAATCAGGAACTGCGCCATGTGTATGCGCAGATCATGCAGAACCCGAATATGACCGCCTACAATCAGGCAAAAGAGGAAATGGACGCCCTGCTTCAGCGCGTCAGCGCGATTATCGGCCAATCCGCCGACGGCGAGGATCCGGAGACGACCGACTATGAGCAGTCCTCTTCCTGCGGCGGAGACTGTGGTTCCTGCGGAGGCTGTCACTGATACCCTGAAGACATGAATTGGAGATGAAACGCAGGTTATGGCAAATCTTTCACCAATGATGCAGCAGTATTTTGAAATCAAAAAACAAAATCCCAATACAATATTGTTTTTTCGCCTTGGTGATTTTTATGAAATGTTTTATGAAGATGCCAAACTTGCATCGAAAGAACTGGAACTCACGCTGACCGGGCGCGACTGCGGACAGGAGGAGCGCGCGCCCATGTGCGGCGTGCCCTTCCACAGCTATGAAAGCTACGTGGCGCGCCTCGTCGCGAAGGGCTATAAAGTCGCCATCTGTGAACAGATGGAGGACCCGGCGCTCGCCAAGGGGCTTGTCAAACGCGATATTATCCGTGTAATTACGCCCGGCACGGTGCTGGAAAGCAGCATGCTTGATGAGACGCGCAACAACTTTATCTGTTCGCTCTGCATTGAGGGCGCTGTCGCCGGTATTTGCTTTGCGGATATTTCCACCGGCGAGCTGCACGCCACCTCGCTCGGCGGCGGCGATCTGACGGAGCAGATCAAAAATGAGCTTTCCCGCTATTCTCCGAGGGAAATCCTTGTCAACCAAGACACGCTGGAACTGTCCGAACTGCCGAAATTTATCCGGGAGCGGCTCTCCGCAAGTCTGGAATTGCTTGACAACACGGAATTTGGGCCGCAGGACTGTTCTTTGCTGGTTCTGGAGCAGTTTCATTCCAAAAGCCTTGCGAATCTGAACCTTTCTGATCAAACGGAAATCGTGCAGTCCATCGGCGCGCTGCTTTCTTACCTAAAGCGTACGCAACGCGTGGGCATTGAACGCATTAATGGCATAGACCTTTACACCGGCGCCCAGTTTATGCATCTGGACCTCAATGCGCGGCGCAACCTTGAGCTGCTGGAAACCATGAGAAACAAGGAAAAGCGCGGCTCGCTTTTATGGGTGCTTGACAAAACGCGCACCGCGATGGGAAAGCGCCTGATCCGTAGCTGGATTGAACAGCCGCTTTTAAGCCCGGTGCAGATCAACCGCCGTCTGAACGCGGTGGAGGAACTGACGCAGGACGCCATTCTGCGCGACTCCATTGCGGAGCAGCTGACCGGAATTCACGATCTGGAACGGCTGATGTCCCGCATTGTGTACGGTTCCGCCAACGGCCGGGAACTGCGCTCACTGTCGTCCGCGATCGAGAGGCTTCCCGCCCTGAAGACTTTGCTGCAGAGTGTAAAGTCAAACCTCCTTACAGAAATTCATCGGAATATCGATACTCTGGATGACGTTTATCAGATGATCGATCAGGCGATTGTTGAGGAACCGCCCTTTTCCGTACGGGAAGGCGGTATCATTCTGCCGGGGTATAACGAAGAGCTGGACCTTCTAAAGGGGGATATGAGCGACGGCAGAGGGATTATCGCCCAGATTGAAGCGCAGGAACGGGAAAAAACAGGCATTCCGAAGCTGAAGGTCGGGTATAACAGGGTATTTGGGTATTATATTGAAATCAGCAATTCCTATAAAGATCAGGCGCCGCCGGAATACATACGCAAACAGACTCTTACAAATTGCGAACGGTTTATCACGCCGGAGCTGAAGGAACTGGAAGGGAAAATCCTCGGCGCGCACGACAAGTCAGTGCAGCTTGAATTCCAGCTTTTTGACGCCGTGCGAAACGACGTGGCTGCGCAGCTGGCCCGTGTGCAGACGACGGCCAATGCGATCTCCAGGCTGGATGTGCTGATCTCGTTCGCGCAGGTTTCCGCGGATCATCATTACATAAGGCCGAATGTAAATTTGGACGGAAAGATTATTTTAAAGGAAAGCCGTCATCCGGTCGTTGAGGTTTTGCTCGACGCGCCCTTTGTTCCCAACGACGTTACGCTCGACAAGGATGAAAACCGGGTCGCCATCATCACCGGCCCGAACATGGCCGGAAAATCCACCTATATGCGCCAGACGGCGCTGATTGTCATTATGGCGCAGATCGGCTGCTTTGTGCCGGCTTCTTATGCGGAAATCGGCATTACAGACAGCATTTTCACCCGTGTGGGCGCGTCGGACGACCTGGCCTCCGGCCAGTCGACCTTTATGGTCGAGATGTCCGAGGTAGCGGATATTGTGAAAAATGCCACCGATAAAAGTCTGCTGATTTTGGATGAAATCGGGCGTGGTACCTCAACCTTTGACGGTATGAGCATTGCCCGCGCCGTTTTGGAATATGTCGCGAACAAACAGCTTTTGGGTGCGAAGGCCCTTTTTGCCACCCACTATCATGAACTGACGGAGCTGGAAGAGCTGATTGACGGTGTGAAAAATTACAATATCGCCGTCAAGAAGCGCGGAGACGACATCACCTTCCTTCGCCGGATTGTGCGGGGCGGCGCGGACGACAGCTTCGGCATTGAAGTGGCCAAGCTTGCCGGCGTGCCGAATAAGATTGTAAACCGCGCGAAGCAGGTGCTTGCCGAGCTTGAAAGCGGGCAGCAGGTGACCATGCCGAAGAAGCGCGGGCACAGGCAGGAAGCGCAGGAGGATATGCAGCTGGTCATCACCCCCCCGAACGAGACGGAAATTATGGACAGGCTCAAAAAGCTGGATGTCAACACCCTGACGCCCATTGAGTGTATGAATACGCTGTTTGAGCTTGCCACATTGGCAAAAGGGTAAAAATGAAATTGTTCAGCGGTATTGGATTATATTTTTAATCGGGCTGAAGGAGGCGTTTCATGAGTAAAATCAGTGTTTTGGACAAACATATAGCCGAACTGATTGCTGCCGGTGAAGTGGTGGAACGCCCCGCCTCCGTGATAAAAGAACTGGTTGAAAATTCAATTGACGCCGGGGCATCTGCTATTACCGTGGAAATAAAAAACGGAGGCATCACCTACATGCGCGTAACGGACAACGGCAGCGGCATTGCCCGAGGCGACGTTGCGGTTGCTTTTTTGCGCCACGCCACCAGTAAAGTGCATAGCCAGGACGATCTGGAGAGCATCTCCACCCTTGGCTTTCGCGGGGAGGCTCTGGCTTCCATCGCGGCTGTGGCCCGCGTTGAGCTTCTGACAGCGGCACAGGGCGAGCTTGCGGGTACGCGCTACGAAATTGACGGCGGGGCGGAGCAGACCTGTGAAGACGCGGGCTGCGCGCAGGGAACCACCCTTGTGGTGCGTGACCTTTTCTACAATACGCCCGCGCGGATGAAATTTCTGAAAAAGGATGTTGTAGAGGCAAACGCGATCGCGGCGGTACTGGACAGAATTGCGCTTTCGCATCCGGAAATTTCGGTGCGGTTCATCCGTGATTCCCGCGAAACGCTGAACAGCCCGGGCGACGGCAAACTCAAATCAGCCGTGTACGCTGTTTTTGGAAAAGAATTTACCGCCGGGCTGATTCCGGTAGATTATGAGTTAAACGGTGTAAAGCTTTGGGGCTTTATCAGCAAGCCTTCCGCGGCACGACCAAATCGGAGCATGCAGCAGTTTTTTATCAACGGCCGCTACATTAAAAGCCGCACCGCGATGGTGGCGATGGAAGAGGCTTTCAAAGGCTCGCTGATGGTGGGCAAAGTGCCCGCCTGCGTGTTGCATATGGGAATTTCCTATCAGGCGGTGGATGTGAACGTCCATCCGTCTAAAATTGAAGTCCGGTTTATTAATGAAAAACCGGTTTTNNGTTTTGATGCGGTATATCATGGCGTTAAAACGGCTTTGCACCGCGGAGACGCTCCAAATATCATGTTCTTTCAAAAACCGGAGCCGCCTGTTTTTGAACAGCCGAAGGCCCCGGTTCAGATACAGTTTTCCGCTCCTACCGCAGCCGTGCGTCCGGAAGCACATCCAGCACTGCCTGCCGCACAGTCGGTGGCGCCGGGACACAGCTTCGCGGTCAGCGACGGTCACAGGCCCAAATTCAATACGCACTACGAGGCGGCAAATATTGAATTTTCCGAGCCTGTGCCGGTTGTTCCCGAAGTTCAGCAGCCCGTTTTACCCAAAGCGGCGCCGCAGGATTCTATGCCGGAGGAGCCGCCAGAGGAAGGTCCTGCTTCTCCGGANNAGCTTTCGGCACATACATTGTTATTGAACGGGGAAGCGACGAACTGGTCTTTATCGACAAACACGCCGCCCATGAGCGGATGCTGTATGAAAAGCTGAAGGCGCAGGGCGGACAGGCTGTCCAGCAGATGCTGCTGGAACCGGTTGCCGTAACCCTTGAGAAAAATGAATATGCCGCAGTGATGGATTCCCTTGACCTCTGCGCGTCGGCGGGGTTCGAAATTGACGACTTCGGCTCCGGTACCGTGCTGGTTCGGAGCGTACCGCTGATTCTTGGCGACGAGGACGTTGCCGGCGCGGTGATGGAGATCGCCGGTTATCTGCAGTCAGCAAAAAACGATATTACGACGGAAAAGCTGGACTGGCTTTATCACAACGTCGCGTGCCGGGCGGCGGTTAAGGCGGGAGATGTCAGCTCACCGATGGAGCTTGCCGCGCTTGCACGGCGCATGGAAAAAGAGGATATCCGATACTGTCCGCACGGGCGGCCGGTATCCATTGTTATTAAAAAGAAAGATCTGGAGCGCCAGTTCGGGCGTATATAATCATGATGGATAAGAAAGACAGAATCCCGGTTGTTGCGGTTGTCGGCCCAACCGCTTCCGGCAAAAGCCGTCTGGCTGTTGAAATCGCACTGAATAAGAACGGCGAAGTCATTTCAGCCGATTCCATGCAGATCTATAAAGGAATGGACATCGGTACGGCGAAGCCGACAGAAGAAGAAATGTGCGGCGTTCCGCACCATCTCATCAATTTTGCGGAGCTTTCCCGTCCGTTCAGCGTTGCGGACTATGTTTCGCTGGCGTCAGGCTGCGTTTCGGAACTGAGCGCGCGCGGAAAGCTGCCGGTTCTTGCGGGGGGAACAGGGCTTTATATTCGTTCCCTTCTGCAAAATATTCAGTTTACTGAAAATGATAAAGATGAGGCGCTTAGAAAAGAACTTGCCCAAAAGGCAGAAAATCAGGGCGTACAGGCCCTTGTAGAGGAACTGAGGGGATTTGACCCGGAATCCGCTGAGCGGATTCATCCGAATAATATCGGCCGGATGATTCGCGCCATCGAAATTTACCGAACCACCGGCATTACCATGACGGAGCAGTTAAATCGTTCCAGACAGACGCCTTCCCCGTATGATGCCTGCGTGATCGGCCTTGATTTTAAGGACCGCCAGAAGCTGTACAAAAGAATCAATCTGCGTGTGGATTCCATGATGCGCGCGGGCCTGCTGGCGGAAGCAGAAGAGGTGCTGGGCAGGCCCGGTTCGCAGACCGCGCTGCAGGCGATCGGCTATAAAGAGCTTTTGCCGTATTTCCGTTCGGAGTGTACTCTTGAGGATGCGGTGGAATCCATACGGCGTGAAAGCCGGCGCTATGCCAAGCGGCAGCTCACCTGGTTCCGCCGCGACGGAAATATCATCTGGATTATGATGGATGAATATGAGAGCTTTGATGAGGTCGTCCAACAGGCGCTGAGGATCGTCGATCAGAAGGGGTGGTAATGATGAATAGTCCGCTGCTGAGAAAAATTGCATCGGCTGTTGTAGCCATCCTTCTGTTCATTTATCTGGGGTATCAGGTTTATAACGCCAATTACGCACAGGTTCAGACGGAGACGGCGGCTTACGCTAATGCGGCAGACACTGTACAGGCGACCGGTACGGCGATCAGAAAAGAAAAGCTGATGGATGCGAAAGTGAACGGCGTGATTACCTATACCGTCGGCGACGGGGGTAAGGTGGCAAAGGGCGGCAAGGTGGCGCAGGTTTATCCGAATGCGCAGAGCGCGGCGGCCCAGCAGCAGATTTCCGATCTGGATTATCAGATATCCAAGCTGCAGAAGCTCAGCGCCCCCGGTGACACCTATGCCGCCAGCCCCGACTCCATCAGCAGGCAGATTAACCTTAAGCTGTTTGATGTGCTGAACAACGTTCAGTCCGGCGAATATGCAAAGCTGACAAACAGCCGCGAGGATCTGTTGTATCTGATCAACGAGCGGCAGGTTGTGACGGATAAAACGGCGAATTTCAATACCAGAATTGCTTCTCTTAAAGCGCAGCGCGAAACGCTTTCCAAGTCAAGTGCGGCCACAGGCGCAGTTACCGCCCCGGCTTCGGGCTATTTCATCAGTTCTATCGACGGTTATGAATCAGTTTTCGATTTTGATAAAACGCTCACGCTTACGCCGGCGGAGTTAAAAGCAAAGCAGAAGGTCAAGCCGTCCGTGCAAAGCGGTTTCATCGGGAAAATATGTGAGAATTACGACTGGTATTTTGCCTGTGTGGTAACGGCTGAACAGGCCGCTAAATTCAAGGAAGGCGCCAGAGTATCGATTCAGTTCCCGTTTGCTTCCAATGAAACGGTTCCGGCATCCGTCGCCGCGGTAAATCTTGCGGACAAAGAGGCCGACGCGGTTGTGGTTTTGCAGAGCAGCAGCATGAATTCCTCACTTGCACTGATTCGGAACGCGACGGCGCAGATTCAAATTGAAGAATATACCGGCATCCGGGTGAGCCAGAAGGCTATCCATTTTGCCGCGGTAACAAAAACAATTAAGGATAAAAACGGCAAATCAACAGCGGTCAAAAAAGAAGTCAAAGGGGTCTATGTCATGCACGGCAGCGAAATTGAGTTCCGGCAGATTTTTCCTCTGTTCAGCACAGAAAATTATGCTATCTGCCAGACGGACCCGTCCAAGCAGGATTTGATGACCAATTCGACCGTAAAGCTGTTTGATGAAGTTGTTGTGGAAGGGACTGATTTGTACGATGGAAAAGTTGTCAAATGATTTTGACCGGCGTTTTTCAGACCTTGAAGAAAATTTAAAAGTGATTCGCGGCAATATCGGTGAGGCCGCCGTAAAGTCGGGGCGCCGTCCGCAGGATATTACACTTCTTGCGGCCACGAAAACTGTGCCGGTAGAGGTAATTAACCGAGGAATTGAACTGGGCATCGACCATATCGGCGAAAACAAGGTGCAGGAGCTCTGCGAAAAATATGATGCATACGAGCTTTCCCGCTGTGAACTTCAGTTTATCGGACATCTGCAGACCAACAAGGTAAAAAATATTATCGGAAAGGTTACTATGATTCAGTCGGTGGACAGTGTGAAGCTCGCGGGTGAAATTTCCCGCCTTTCGCTTTCCCGCTCGCTCACGACCGATATTCTGATAGAAGTCAACATCGGGAGCGAACCCAACAAATCGGGCGTACTGCCGTCGGCTTTGGATGAATTAATCCGCCGGATTGCCCCTTTGCCCTCGCTTCATATCCGCGGTTTAATGGCGATTCCGCCCGTAAATGCGAATGCGGAAGAAACACAGGGATATTTTTCAAAGATGTATCAATATTTTGTTGACATAAAGGGCAAAAAAATAGATAATATTAACATGGATTACTTGTCGATGGGCATGTCGTCCGATTACACCCAAGCAATAGTATCGGGAGCCAATATGGTTAGAGTTGGTTCTGCGCTGTTTGGCCCAAGAATATACAATCAATAATTGATTACAGGAGGGTTTATTTATGGCAGGGATCGTTGAAAAAATTAAGGATATGTGGAACCCGCCGGAGGACGAATACGACTACGATTATGACGGTGTACAGCAGGAGGAAATAACCTCCCGCCAAAATGAGGAACCCGAGGCCCGCGAGCGTGACACGATCAAGCGCGCACCCGTACAGAACAGCGGAAACAAGGTTGTCAATATCCACGCAACCGCCCAATTACAGGTTGTGCTGTTTAAGCCGGAACGGTTCGGCGAAGAGACCTGCGCGGTGGCGGACGAGCTTTTGAAAATGCATACGGTGGTTCTCAATCTTGAAAATACCAACAAGGATGTATCCCGCCGCATTATTGATTTTCTGAGCGGCGTCGCTTATGCCAACGGGGGGAAAATCAAAAGAGTTGCCACCAGTACGTTCATTATAACACCCTATAATGTTGATCTGACAGGCGACGACGTTTTAGATGAGCTGGAAAATAACGGCGTTTATTTCTAATGGATAAACAGTCGGCGGATGCAATTCTTGGAGCTAAGCTTTGCGATGCCGTGCGTCTGGCACAAAGCGGATCCCAGCCTCGATTTGTGGGCTTTCTGGATGAACGTCAGGCGCTTGCGGCGCAAAAAACAATCAATCATATTTCATTTAAAAACTATATGCTCTACGGCGGATATGACGGCTCGGAGCGTGTAGTTTTTGGCGCGTTTCCGGACTTTATTGCTCCGGATGCCGCAAAATTCCCCATCTCTGCGGTTACAGCGAGCTATCGAGTCTGTGACAGGCTTACCCACCGCGATTTTTTGGGCGCTCTGCTTGCGAACGGAATTCAACGCGAAACGCTGGGGGACATTCTGGTCGAAGAAGGCCGCTGTGTGATTTTTGCGCGCAGCGAGATTTCGGAGTATATTCTGTTTCAGACAGAAAAAATCGGCAGGGTGGGTGTCCGGCTGGCCATGGGCGCGGCGCAGCCGCTGCCTTCCGGCAGAAACTTTGAAGATTTTTCCGCGGTTGTCGCCTCTGCGCGGCTGGACTGCATTGTTGCGGCCGCTATAGGCACAAGCAGGGAAAAGTCATCCGAGATGATCCGCGCCGGCTTGGTTATGCTGAATCACGAGGTAAATACTTCTGTGTCGGCAGTCGTCGCACAGGACAGCAAGTTATCAATCAGGGGAAAGGGCCGCTTTGTTCTTGACCGCCTTGGACCCATGACGAAAAAAGGCAGGCTGAGTATTGCAGGCAGGAAATATATTTAACGGAGGGCTCCAATATGCTATCAATGAACGATATTATTAACGCCAGCTTCAGAAAATCCGGCTTTTCCGGTTACCGTACCGATGATGTGGATCAGTTTATCGATCAGGTAAAAGAATCCTACGATGCGCTCATCAAAAAAGACCTTGAGCAAAAAGAATCCTATGAAAGACTGAAGGCTGAAAACGATCAGCTTGTTGAAAAAATTAAGATTTTGGCTGCAAAAGTGGAAGATTACCGTGTGGAAGAGGACGAAATCAAGAACGCGCTTGTCAGCGCGCAAAAGCTGGGTGATGCTTCCATCCGCGAATCCCGCCACAAGGCCGAGATTATTGTAAAAGATGCAAATATTAAGGCGGAGCGGATTGTATCCGGCGCCAAACAGAGCGTAATAGAGCAGCAGAAGGAAATGGAACGCCTGCAGCAGAGTGTGTCTGATTTCCGTTCCAAACTGCTGAATCTGTACAAAGAGCACCTGACTTTAATTGACGCTTTGCCGACACACAGGACGGATCCAACCCCTCCCGTACCCGTGCAGAGCCCGGACGTTCTTGTGCCGGAACCGGCGCCCGCATCCCCCGCGCCTGTGGAAAGGGCAAAGCCGGAAGAAGAAATGTCTGCTGACAAACAGGATGCTTTTTTCAACGCCGACGTTTCCAACTTTGACGATGACGTACCTTCGGAAGAAAAACCGCAGCGTTACAGTTCCATTCAGTTCAGCGACGATGACGATGATATCTCCGACGATACAAAGTGATGGGGGACATTTCCGCTTTTGGAGCCATGTGTGGCCGGGTAGGATGCCTGAGCGTTGATGTCTGCTATCACAGTATGCGGACTTAAAATTATTTCCAAAAAGGGCGGGCTTTCCGGCTCGCCCTTTTCTAAATCTTAGAAGGAAGGGGAGATATCGTTGGCAATCATTGCTCTATTGCTTTCGGCGGCGGCTGTTGCCATTGACCAGATTCTGAAATTGCTCGTTACTTCAAATATGCAGCCGAACAGCGGCTTTACCGTTATCAAGGGGTTTTTCAGTATCTTTTATATACAAAACAGGGGGGCGGCGTTCGGAATGCTGCAAAATCAGAGGTGGTTTTTCATTGTGGCTACCTTGACGGTTTCCATCGTCATGATTTACGCCCTGTTCAAATATAAGCAGCATAATTTCTTTTCCTATGCGGCCGTTACGCTGATTGTCGGCGGGGGATTCGGGAATCTGATTGACCGTGTACTGCACAGCTATGTAATTGACTATATTTATGCCAGCTTTTTCCCTCCGATTTTTAATTTTGCCGATTGCTGTGTTACAGTCGGAACCGTATTTCTGATCATTCATATTTTGTTTTATTCCGATTTAAACAGCGATGCCGAAAAAGTGATTCGTACAAAATAATGCAGAATAAGATAACGATTACAATAGAGCCGGAAGATGCCGGTATCAGGCTTGACAAGCTGATCAGCCTGAAAACGGAAAACATGACGCGTTCCGCAGCCGAAAAGCTGATAGCCGAAGGCAATGCCACTCTGAATGGCAAGTGCCTTACGAAAAGTTATCAGGGCACGGTTGGCGACCGCGTTGACCTTTTGATTCCCGAGCCGGAAAAGCTGGATGTTCTTTCGGAAGACATTCCCCTTGAAATTATGTATGAGGACGCCGATCTGCTTGTCGTCAATAAACCGAAAGGCATGGTTGTCCACCCTGCCGCCGGCAATTATACCGGCACTCTTGTCAATGCTTTGCTGGCGCATTGCGGGGATTCGCTGTCGGGAATCAACGGGGTGATCCGGCCCGGTATTGTCCACCGCATCGACAAGGACACAAGCGGGCTGCTGGTTGTTGCAAAAAACGATTTTGCGCACCAAAAATTAGCCGCGCAAATAAAGGCACACAGCTTTACACGTTTATATGAAGCGGTTGTCCACGGAAACCTGAAAGAGGATGATGGAACCATTGACGCGCCGATCGGACGGCATCCGGTTCACCGGAAGATGATGGCTGTGACCGAAAAGAACGCGCGCAGCGCCGTTACGCATTACCATGTCCTTGCGCGGTACAATGGGTTTACCCATGTGCAGTGCAGGCTGGAAACGGGGCGAACCCACCAGATACGGGTCCATATGGCGTACATTGGCCACCCGATTGCGGGGGACACGGTCTACGGGCCCAAGAAAGCCGTTCCGAATTTAAATGGCCAGTGTCTGCACGCCAGAGTGCTTGGGTTCCTTCACCCGCGGGACGGCCGTTACATGGAAATTATCAGCGACCTTCCGGCTTATTTTATTCAGTTTTTAAAAAAATTAAAGCAGGATTAGCTTATGGCAATTTCCAAAATACAGTGGTATGCTTTCATTATCTGCTTTTCCAATTCTTATTTGGAATTGCTCTAGTAAAAGGCGGGTCTCAATATGGATGATGAAACTCTGCAGGTGCGGTATCTCATTGTAATCGCGGCTGTGCTGTGTGCGCTGATTATCGGGTACAACGCTTTTTATGTGCCGGAAGTATCCATACCGGACATTGCCGTTATGACGGACGTTTCTTCTGCGGCTGATGAAACGTATACGCCGAAAGCCGTTTCTGCAGCACCGGCGGCATCGATTCCTGACGAATCCAAACAACAGGAAGAGGCAGTGGGAACGGCAAGCGCGGCGGAAGCCTTGCATGGTAAAATCAATATAAATACCGCCACCGCCCGGCAGTTGAGCGACGGGCTTGACGGAATCGGCGATGTCATGGCCAAGCGGATTGTGGATTATCGTGAAAAAAATGGAAAATTTAAAAGTATTGAAGAAATCAAAAATGTAAGCGGGATTGGCGATAAAACGTTTGCAAAGCTAAAAGACCATATTACTGTATAATATAATTTAAAAAGGCCGGAACAAGCGTTAAAGCGACGCTTGTTCCGGCCTTTTTCGTGAAAGTTCAGTATCGTTAAGGCCTCACTCATTCATCTTTTGTTTTGCTTTCTGTGTCCGTTACAGAATTCTTTTTCTGGTAAAGGCGGGCGGCCTTTTCCATTTCAGGAAGCGCTTTTTGGGCGGTATGAATATAGCGGAACAGCTTCATAACCAGGTAACTGCTCAGGACGGAGGTGACCACCATTGCCACGGCTGAAATCATACCGATGATGGCTGTTGCTGCCATGAATTTGGATTTGCCGCATTTGCTGTTTTTCATGTTTAAAGACTCCTTTCTTAATCGCCGAAGCTGATTCCGATATCCCGCGCGGTTTGAATGACATCACAGTCTTTGGGAACGCCCTTCAGTTTTCCGGCAACCTCATTCAGCGGAACGGGAACGATGCTGCCGTTTTGCAGAGCCACCATATTTCCGTATTTTTTATCGGATATCAGTTTTGCCGCCGCGGTACCGAACCGTGTTGCCAGCAGTCTGTCGTAAGGGCACGGGCTTCCGCCGCGCTGAAAATGCCCGGGGACGGTAACACGGATTTCCTGACCCGTTTTTTCGCTTATTTCCTTAGAAAGACGATAGGAGATGGATGGAAACGGCATGTCGGCTCTCGCGGCTTTAAACTCTTTTTTACCCATTTTTGCTTCCTGCTGTGAAATGACGCCTTCGGCCACCGCAAGAATGGAAAACCGTTTTCCTTTTTTGTTGCGCTGGTCGAGCGTTTGGGCAATGCTGTCAATATTGTAGGGAATTTCCGGAAGCAGGATGACATCCGCGCCGCCGGCGATTCCCGCGTGCAAGGTGAGCCAGCCGGCCTTATGTCCCATGATCTCCACAATGAACACCCTGCCGTGGGAAGTCGCGGTCGTGTGAATGCAGTCAAGCACATTCGTTGCGATTTCCATCGCACTGCTGAACCCAAAAGTCATGTCGGTTCCCCAGACGTCGTTGTCAATCGTTTTCGGCAGTGTAACAATATTCAGGCCTTCGCTGCTCAGAAGGTTTGCCGTTTTATGGGTGCCGTTCCCGCCTAAAATCACCAGGCAGTCAAGCTTCATCTCTTTATAGTTGTCCTTCATATTTCTGACCTTGTCCACACTATTTTCGTCAATGACGCGCATCAGTTTGAACGGCTGGCGGGAAGTGCCGAGAATCGTGCCGCCCAAGGTCAGTATACCCGAAAAATCATCCGGTTTCATGCGCTTGTAACTGCCTTCTATCAACCCGCGATAGCCGTCATTGATACCATAAATCTCAACATCGTCCCCAAACTGGACATAAAGTGCTTTTGCAGCGCCGCGGATAGCCGCATTTAGTCCCTGACAGTCGCCGCCGCTTGTTAAAATGCCGATTCTTTTCATACCTTCACTCTTTCCGTCATCGTTTATCCTTATTCATCAACTCTGTGCTGTAAATTGGGCGAAAAGGCTTATTGCTGTCCTGCTCAATAAATTTTTTCACCGCTTCCTGCGCCAGACGTGAAAATTCGGTCTGGCAGTTGCAGGGTGCTTTCCCGCGCTTGTCGATATGAGCATATACCGTGTCGGACTGCATCACACGAGCATTGATGTTGTCGCTCAGCATCAGGTCCAAAATGGAAAATGCCCGCTGACGCAGGTCTTCGTCCTCAACCGGAAATACCAGTTCGACACGCCGGTCAAGGTTGCGCTGCATCCAGTCCGCGCTTCCCATATAGATCTTAGGATTGCCCGCATTTTCAAATTTAAAAATCCTGCTGTGTTCCAGCAGCTGACCGACAATGCTGTAAACGGTAATATTTTCACTTACCCCCGGCAGTCCGGGAATCAGGCAACAGATACCGCGTACCAGCAGCTTCACCGGCACTTTGGACTGAGAAGCCTTGTAGAGCTGCACAATGATATCGGGGTCAACCAGGGAGTTTACTTTTACGGTAATCCCGCACGGAAGCCCTAGAAGGGCATTTGCAACCTCCTTTTCGATCATCCGCTGAAAAAAGCTTCTCATACCGTGCGGCGCAACTACAAACCGGTTGTATTCCGGCGGACGGGAGTATCCCGTCAGCACATTAAACAGGGAGGAAGCGTCGATGCCATACGGCTCTTTGCAGGTAAAAATTCCAATATCGGTGTAAATTTTTGCCGTGGAATCATTGTAATTTCCGGTGCCCATATGGAGGTAACGCCGGATGCCGTCCTCGTCGCGGCGCACCACAAGCAAAATTTTGCAGTGGGTTTTCAGACCGGCCAGCCCGTAAATAACATGGCAGCCCGCTTCTTCCAGCTTTTTTGCCCAAAGAATGTTGTTTTCTTCATCAAACCGTGCTTTCAGTTCGACCAGTACAGTGACCTGCTTGCCGTTTTCCGCCGCTGTAATCAGCGCCGCAACAATCGGGGAATGCCCGCTTACACGGTAAAGCGTCTGTTTTATGGCAAGTACGTCTTTATCCTCTGCTGCACTTCGGACGAAATCAACTACGGTGCCAAAGCTCTCATAAGGGTGGTGAACCATTCGGTCTTTTTCTCGGATTGCCTCAAAAATATCGTCGTAGCCCCAAAAATCCGCCGGTGGATAGACCGGCTTAATCGGTTTGAAGCACAGGTTTTCATATTCCGGAATGGAGGCAAATTTGGAAAAGAACGTTAAATCAAGCGGGCCCGGAAGCCCATATATATCATCCTCACTGATATCGAGCGTGTCAATCAGAAACTCCCGGGTTTCCGGGTCGCATTTCTGTAGCAGTTCCAGACGCACGGGCTTGCCGCGCTTGCGTTTTTTGATGGATTTCTGTATTTCTATTAGCAGATCTTCCGACTCCTCGTCAATGTCAAGGTCGGAATTGCGCGTCATGCGGAACGGACAGGCGGATTGAATGTCGCTGAGCTCAAACAGCTCACCTAATTTGTACATGATGACATTTTCCAAAAGGACATACGCCTTGCCCTGACCGGACGGTACCTCCAGATACCGGGAGAGAATCGACGGAACCTGCACGACGGCAAAGTAGGAATCCTCCTCGCCTTTGAGCCGGACTGCGATGTTCAGGCTTTTATTCGCAAGCAGCGGGAATGGACGGCTTGTATCCACCGCCAGCGGCGTCAGCACGGGGAAGAGGACTTTATCAAAATAGTCGGAAATAAAATGCTTCTGTTCAGCGTTCATTTCCTCGGGGAACAAAAAGCCGATGCCGCTTTTTTTCATTGCCGGCACAATGGAACGGTGCAGGCAGGAATACTGCCTTTCTGTGAAAGCATGAATTTTTTTGGAAAGCAGGGGTAAAAGCTGCTTTGGCGTCAGGCCGGAGGGATCCTCCGCACGATAGTCGGAATTCACCTGCTCCTTTACGCCCGCCACCCGGACCATAAAGAATTCATCCAGATTGGAAGCGGAAATCGCCAGAAAGCGGATGCGTTCCATAATCGGATTTTCTCTTTCAAAAGCCTCTTCCAGTACCCGCGCGTTAAAGTCCATCCAGCTCAGTTCACGGTTGATATAGGGAAATTTCGTTTTTTCAGTTTTACCATTCATTCTAACCACACAGCCTTTTTTATATTAACGCCTTAATTTGCTAATTTACTATAGGACGACTTGACCGTAAGAACCGGATTATATCCGAAAACCTCTTTAAAAAACGGGGCGCATTGGTCAAACGCCCATCTTTCAAGATATACGTTGTCGTTGCTTTCCGCCGTAATCAGCAGTTTGTCGTTTTCAAGCTTAACCTTGATATCTTTCAGCTTCTGCTTCTGCGATTTATCCAGCGCGTTTGCAAGCCTGAAAATGGCTACCAGTTTCGATACAATCAGCCTGTTTTTGTCGCTGATGCGGATGAATTCCACATCGTCGTAATTCGGTACGTCGTATTCGTTGTAACGCGAGACATACGCCGTAATCAGCATTTCGTCATCGGTCATTCCGTAAACGTCAATATCCTTAATCAGGTCAAATGCGCTTAACAGGTGCTGCTTGGCAGTTACATAGTGCCCGCTGTCGTGCAGGATGGCCGCCAGTTCCAAAAGCAGTCTTTTCCTGTGGTCAAGGCCGTGGGCACCTTTCATTTTATCAAAAATGCGGCACGCGAATTTTCGGATATTATCCGAGTGCTTTTGATTACAGTTATAGGTTTTGGCAATTTCCTGCGCGCAGGAAATTGCGTTTTCCCTGACATGCTCAAAATATTCGTCTCCGCTTTTCGGAATGAGCATCTGGCGCATCAGCGCGTCCCAAAGTTCCACCTTGGGGGCAATGATATCATCCGAAGTGGTAAAGTCAATCAGACAGATATAGATCGCCAGAGCGGAATACAGCAGCTCCGCGGTTTCTTCGTTAATTCCGTATTGGATGCTGATTTTTTCCTGCGACATGGAGCGAATCTGTTTGAACAGCTTTGTAAGCATCTGTGCGGGAATGGTATAGCTGTCGTTGACAGGTTCCACGCCGCAGATTCTTGCAATCAGCTGAATTTCATTTCCGGTCAGAATCAGGTTGGAGACGGTTCCCTTATTTAGAGGGATGCTGATATGGCCGATGATTGAATTCAGGTATTCCTCCACAACGGTGTAAAAATCTTCAGTCAGCTCCTGAATATTTCCCAGCATGTCGTGCAGCTTTAACGCACCCATCGGTATATTTTGGGAGAAAATCATATGTTTTCCGTTATAAACGGAAAATCCGATTGTCCCCGCGCCAATATAGGAGATCAGCGCATTTTCACTTTTTTTGTTTTCCATTTTATTCAGAGAGTTCAGAATTTCGGAATAAATCAGCGTTTTTTCCTGATCGTCTTCCAGAACCTGAACCGTCATATCATTTTGAATTTTCAGCTGGTCGATGACGTACGAGCGGTTTTTAGCATCTCTGAATGCCGTGGTTGCCACGACCCTGCACTGGTCGACGCCGTATTCGCCCATAATGGAGGAATAGCCGTGCAGCACACCAGAAAGCTCACGCAGGCTTTCAAACCTTATTTTTCCTTCCGTAAATACCTCGTGGCCAAGGCTCAGGGGGTATTCCAAAATATCAAGGTCGACAATTTCTCCCTTTTTCAGTTGGGATATTCTCATCTTCAGCATATTGGAACCAATATCAATTACGGCTGCAACCCGGTTGTTCTTTTTTCTGTTCAAAACGGACACCACCAATGCTGATTTTTATAGAATGATTATATCAAATGTTTTATGGTTCATCAACATTTTGGAACGCTTCAGGCGGCTTTATTTCAAATTCGGATATTTTTTCGGATGTTAAAGCGACCTCCAACCGTTGTCAATCAATGGTTGGAGGCCGTATATTTTTAACTGGACGGTTACAACAGGATATCGGAATTATCTGACCAGCATGTCCCACGCTACCTTGGAGAACAGGAGGACGAGTACAAAAATCATGACGGGGCGGATGAAGCGGGCCCCTTTTTTAATAGCCAAGCCGGAACCGATCCAGTGCCCGGCGACGGAGCAGACCGCCGCGGGAATTGCAACGTCATATTGAATCTTGCCTGCGGCTATGAAAGTGACGAGCGCGGCCACATTGGACGCGAGGTTTACTGCTTTTGTATTGCCGCAGGCTGTTTTGTAGTCAAATCCGAGAAAAGCGGTGAAAGCGATAATCAGAAAAGTTCCGGTACCCGGTCCGAAAAAGCCGTCGTACATGCCGAGTGACAGTCCGATGGCAGCGGAAAGGATGACCGCACGCCGCGCGGGTACAGTGTTAAAGGTGCTGATATCCGGGTTGCCTTTTTTTCTGGAAAATAAAATGACTGCAGCAGCAAGGGGAAGTAGAATCAGCATTGCAACACGAAGGAAATGATCGTCAAGAATAAGCGTCAGCCTTGCACCGGCGTAAGAGCCTACAAGAGCACAGCCTACAGAAATCAGTGCGACGCGCATATTGAAGCTGCCGTCCTTTAAAAACCGGCCTGCAGAAAACATTGTGCCGATACAGGATGAAAATTTGTTGGAACCGATGGCTATATGGGGTGTCATGCCGGTAAGGTAGTAGGCTGGAAGCGATATCAGCCCGCCGCCGCCTGCGACTGCATCTACAAAACTTGCCAGAAATACAAGGGGGCAGGCGATGAGAATTTGCTGATAAACGGTCATGAAGAGATGCTCCTTTTTATTCGCTGTTTCATGAATTGAGAGAATGATTGAAAAATTTTCCCTATGCGCTTTTTTACGTCAGCCAGCATACGGTTTGTTCCGAGATTGAAAAGTTCAGCTTTTGATGCAGCTTCAATGATTCCATATTACCGGTTATGATTTGAGCAAACGGAACGTACCCGGCGGCAAGAAAGCGATTGGCAAGAAAGGTTTCCAGTGCGGCGGCAATCCCTTGACGGCGATATTCCGGCAGCACTTCCAGAAGACCCATGGAGCCTTCCGCGTGGGTGCCGATAAATCCGGCAGGCGTATCCTCCACAAACGCACCGAACATCCAGCCTGATTTTAAACGTTCGCGCAGATACTCTTTGTCGTCCGCATGAGAGTAATGCTCCCATACAAAAGGCAGGTAAGATTCGTCCAGCTTCCGGATGACAGCCGTGGATTCCGGTACGGGAAGCGGCTCCTTATGTAAATAGGCTGCCTGATAACACGATATTTTATTATCAAGCGTAAATCGCTTTTGGACAGCCTCTGTATAAAAATTTTGATGTGCGACAAACAGATCAGCCTGTTTTACGGTGGACAGCATTCTGTCCGCTGCTTTTTCATCTTCCGCACTCATCATATAGGTACCGCATGCCGTGTTGAAGACCAGAACGCCCCGGTCGCTTGCCTGGAGTATTTCGGTATTTCCTCTTTTGATGATTTCCATCATATCTATATGAAGGAGGGAATCTCTTGCCAAATATTGAACAGCCTGCTTTCTATCCATAAGGTCCATTTCCGAGTCCTTTCCACAGTGTTATTATTGGAATGTCCGCCGACCTGAAAATAAAAAAGCAGCACCTGCAAAAGCGGGTGCTGCTTTTTGGCGGAGAGGATGCGACTCGAACGCACAATGCCTTGCGGCACACCACATTTCCAATGTGGCTCCTTACCATTAGAATACCTCTCCAAATGGCAACTGCGGGGCCTGTCATCAGGCAACTATGATATTATATCGAATGTTTCGCCAAAAATCAAGACCTAAATTACAGATATTTGTAATTTTGAAGAAATTCCTGTATTTTGGTATTGCGCAGCGTATGTTAGTGTTATAATATAAATATACTTTAAGTTGTCATAGCAATTCCCCAAATGCAGTGAAAGGGATTTCGCTATCTCACCCGTCTCGGAGGGGAGATAGCATCCGTTTTTCCAGTTCTTATTGGAAATTGCTACAATATTTAGGAGGTATCAGATTGAAAAGGACTGAAATAACCGAGTTGTATTCAAAAACAGCGGAGTTCAGCGGGAAAACGGTAACGGTCTGCGGCTGGGTGCGCACAATTCGGGATTCCAAAGCACTTGGTTTTATTGAACTGAACGACGGAAGTTGTTTTAAGGGAGTTCAAATTGTATTTGAGGCCGGAAAAATTCAAAATTTTACTGAAATAGCAAAACTGAATGTCGGTTCGGCAGTAACCGTGTCGGGCGAATTAATGGTAACGCCCGAAGCAAAACAGCCTTTTGAAATTCATGCCGCTCAGATAGATGTTGAAGGACTGTCCACACCGGATTATCCTCTTCAGAAAAAGCGCCATTCATTGGAATATCTGCGTACGATTGCCCATCTGCGCCCGCGCACCAATACGTTCAGCGCGGCGTTCCGCGTCCGTTCCGCGGCCGCGTACGCGATTCACAAGTTCTTTCATGAAAATGATTTTGTCTATGTTCATACTCCGCTGATTGCCGGCAGCGACGCCGAGGGAGCGGGGGAGATGTTCAGCGTAACGACTCTGAACCCGGACAACCTCCCGCGCACCGAAAGCGGCGCCGTGGATTATTCGCAGGATTTTTTTCAGAAGCACACCTCGCTGACGGTATCCGGGCAGCTTGAGGCAGAGTGTATGGCGATGGCTTTCGGCAAGGTTTACACCTTCGGTCCCACCTTCCGCGCGGAAAAATCCTACACCCAGCGCCATGCGGCCGAGTTCTGGATGATTGAGCCGGAAATTGCTTTTGCCGATTTAAAGGACGACATGAAGCTCGCCGAGGCTATGATGAAATTTGTTATTCGGTATGTCATGGAAACCTGTCCCGATGATATTGCATTTTTTAACCAGTTTATTGACAAGGGACTTGTGGAGCGTCTGCAAAATGTGGTTGATTCTGATTTTGCCAGCTTGACCTATACGGAAGCGATTGATATTTTAAAGAAAAACAACGATCAGTTTGAATACCAAGTTGAATGGGGAACCGACCTTCAGACGGAACACGAAAAATATCTAACGGAGAAGATCTATGGAAAGCCTGTTTTCGTAACCGATTATCCGAAAGAAATCAAAGCCTTTTATATGCGTATGAACGATGACGGCAAAACGGTGGCGGCGGTCGACCTGCTTGTACCGGGCATTGGTGAAATCATCGGCGGCAGCCAGCGCGAGGAACGCATGGATGTTTTGCAGCAGCGTATGAAGGATTTCCATCTGAACGAAGAAGACTATTGGTGGTACCTTGACTTGAGACGCTACGGCGGAACAAAACATGCCGGCTACGGTCTGGGTTTTGAACGCATGGTCATGTACCTTACGGGAATCTCCAATATTCGCGACGTGCTGCCGTTCCCGCGCACAACCGGAACTGCGGAATTTTAGAAAGGATGTGTCTTTTATGGCAATGTGGAAAGAAAGTTTAAAAATTGGTGTACCGCTTATTGACGGTGAACACAAGGAACTGTGTGACCGGATAGACCAACTCTTTGCCGCCTGCAATCAAGGCAAGGGCAAGGAGGAAATCTTTAAAACGCTGGAATTTCTGGAGGGCTATACGATCAAGCATTTTTCTGATGAGGAAAAACTGCAGCGAAGCAGCACGTACCCAAAATGCAAGGAGCATAAAGAGCTGCATGAATATTTTAAGAAACAAATTGCCGATTTAAAAGGTGAACTTGCGAAAGAAGGCGCCACTATTGCAGTGGTGTCAAAAACCAATTATTTTCTGATGAACTGGCTTCTGAATCATATTCAGAAGGTGGACAGCGAACTTGCTCAGTATTTGAAGTAAGCGATCATGAGCAGTTTCCCGACGAGATATACAGAAATATGTGGATATGATTCGAATTTAATGAGCAATGATGAGAAAATGCAGGAATTTTAATTTAGACTTGCAATTTATCATGGCTTATATTAAAATAATAAGAGTTTACATATGAATTTTGCATATTATGATAGGGAGATGCTCATGTTGCAATTTTTATCCATGTCAGATTCCGAGCTGTCAAAAGTGGAGGCGGACTTACAGAATCGCTACAATCAATTCAAAGCACAGGGACTGAAGCTGAATATGGCGCGCGGAAAGCCGGCGACGGACCAGCTGGAGCTTTCCATGAAAATGCTGGATACTCTGAATTCCGGGTCGGATATGCACTCGTCAACCGAGGACGACTGCCGCAATTACGGTCTGCCGGACGGCTTACCGGAGTTGAGGGAGCTTTTTGCTCAATTGATGGGTGTGGATGACCATAATATCATTGTCGGCGGAAATTCAAGCCTTAACATGATGTTTGATGCGATATCCTGCGCTATGACGCATGGGTTTGCGGGCTGCGAACCCTGGGGCAGACAGGGTGCTATAAAATTTTTATGCCCTTCGCCCGGCTATGACAGGCATTTTGCCATCACCGAATATTTTGGCTTTGAACTGATAGCCGTCCCCATGCTTGCAACCGGCCCTGATATGGATGTTGTGGAAAAACTGGTTGCGAATGACGCGGCAATTAAGGGCATCTGGTGCGTGCCGAAATATTCCAACCCCACCGGAATTACCTATTCCGATGAAACGGTCCGGCGGTTTGCCGCTTTAAAGCCTGCGGCGAAGGACTTTAAAATTTTCTGGGATAACGCCTATTGCGTCCATGACCTGACGGATACTCCGGACACACTGCTGAATCTGTGGCATGAATGCAGAAAAACCCATAACATTGATTTGCCCATTTTCTTTGCATCCACCAGCAAAATCACTTTTCCAGGTGCGGGCATCGCGGCAATGGGAGCGAGCGAAAGCAACCTTGCCGTGCTGAGGGAGCATTATTCGTTTCAGACCATCGGGCCGGATAAGCTGAACCAGCTGCGCCATATTTATTTCTTAAAAGATCTGAATGGCGTTATGGAGCATATGGCGAAGCACCGTGCGCTCNNATTACCGGCGCGGGTGCTACGTATCCGTACGGCAAGGACCCGAATGACAGGAATATCCGCGTCGCGCCGACTTATCCGCCTGTCGCGGAGCTGGAACAGGCGATGGAGCTGTTCTGCATCTGTGTGCAGCTTGCAGCGGCGGAGAAGCTGTTAAACAAATGAGAGAGGGGGAGCAACGCTCCCTTTCTTTTTTGACGGTATGTGTTAATAATCTTACCAAATCGATTGACTTTTTGGGGCAATAACAATATAATAAACCTTGTTACGTCTGCGAGGATTCACAGAAAACCAAAATTGGAGGATTTACGAATGAAGCGAGTAGCAAAACCGGTTTTTTTCATCGTCGCCCTCCTCATACTGTTTTTAACTTATACCGCAACCTTTGGTATTAAGGGACAAAACGGGGATAATTCGAACACCTACATAAAAGGTGTAAGCGACATTAGATGGGGAATTGACATCAACGGCGGCGTCGAGGCTACATTCAGCCCCGCCACATCGACCAAGGCAACCAAGGAACAAATTGATTCCGCTAAATCAATTATCGAGGTTCGCATGACCAGCAAACACATTACCGATTATGAGTTATATACGGATTATGACCATGATCGTATTATTGTTCGCTTCCCATGGAAGAACGACGAAAAGACTTTTGACCCTGAAAGTGCCATTCAGGAGCTTTCCGCCACAGCCATGCTTACCTTCCGCGAGGGCGGCGAGTATACAACAACGGAAAACGGCTCCGACGGGCAGCCCGTTTATAAGACTCCGAAGGGGACAACCGCCAGCAGCATCATCCTGCAGGGCAGCGATATAAAAAGCGCCAAAGCAGAGATGTCCCAGGATCAGACAAGCGGTACGTCAAAATATCTGGTCGGTCTTGAACTGAACGACAGCGGCACACAGAAATTTGCAGAAGCGACAGAAAGACTGCAGGGCAAGGTCATTTCTATCTGGATGGATGATGTTATGATTTCAAGCCCGACGGTAAACGCTGTTATTACGGACGGCAAGTGTACCATTGAGGGGAACTTTACCGCCGCAGAAGCGTCCGCTTTGGCAAACAAGATCACTGCCGGCGCGCTTCCATTTAAACTGACTACTTCCAATTTCAGCACAATCAGCCCGCTGTTGGGAGCGTCCTCCCTGCGCGCAATGCTGATTGCCGGCTGTATTGCTTTCGCTATCATCTGTATCTTTATGCTTCTCGTTTTCAGACTTCCGGGTTTTGTCGCCATTATTGCGCTGCTCGGACAAATCGGTTTGTCCTTTGCCGCTGTTTCGGGATATTTCCCGTTTGTAAACAGCTTTACAATGACGCTGCCTGGTATCGCCGGTATCATACTTTCTATCGGCATGGGTGTTGATGCAAACATCATTACCGCGTCCAGAATCAAAGAAGAGCTCTGGGCAGGAAAAACGCTTGACGGCGCTATTCAAAAAGGCGACGACAACAGCTTCTGGGCAATTTTCGACGGAAATATTACCGTTATTATCGTTGCTTTGATTCTGATGGGTGTTTTCGGACCGACAAACATTCTTTCCATGCTGTTTGGTCCGTCTACAACCGGTTCTATTTATTCCTTTGGCTATACGCTGCTTATTGGTATTGTCGGCAACTTCGTATTTGGTGTAACGGCGACCCGTTTGATGACAAAATCCATCTCCGGGTATAAGTTTGCACGCAAAAAATGGTTATATGGAGGTGCCGCAGAATGAAAACTTTTAGCATTAAATTCTTTGAAAACAGAAAAATCTTTTTTGGCATTTCTATAGGAATCATGGCAATTGGCCTGATTTTCAACATTATCTTCGGTACTCAACTGGACATTCAGTTTACCGGCGGCGCGGTAATCAAATATTCCTATACCGGTACCATTACTCAGGAAGAAGTGGAGAAAATTGTTCAGGATACCGCGAAAAAGGATGTTACGGTTCGTATTCTCGAAAACGTAAAATCCGCCGACGGTTCGGCCGCAAAGAACAACGTTTCCATTTCATTTGCGGGAACAGACTCTATTTCCATTGACAATCAGCAGGCAATCGAGAAAGCGCTCACGGTAAAATATCCGAACGCCGGTTTCCAGGTTATTGAATCCAGTTCGGTGAATCCTTCCATGGGACGCAGCTTTTTTGCAAAGTGTATGGCTGCCGTTTTGATCGCTTCTCTGCTCCTGATTCTTTATATTGCACTCAGATTTAAAAAAATCGGAGGTATGTCCGCCGGTGTTATGGCGGTTATCGCCCTGTTGCATGACGTTTTAATGGTTTATTTTACCTTTATCATATTCAGAATGCCTCTGAACGACAGCTTTATCGCTGTTGTGCTGACGATTTTAGGATATTCTCTGAATGATACGATTATCATTTATGACCGTATTAGAGAAAACCGCAGGCTCCTAGGGCCGAAAACTCCGAATTCGATATTGGTAAATACCAGTATCAACCAGACCTTCACACGTTCCCTTTATACCGCCGGATGCACTTTTTCGTCCATAGCGACGGTGTATGTGGTCGGTGCTATTTTTGGGCTGACCAGTGTTACCACTTTTGCACTGCCAATGATGGTCGGCGTTGTAACCGGCTGTTATTCCTCCGTATGTATTGCCGGCCCGCTGTATGTCATGTGGCAGAACCACAAGGCTGCGAAGAGGGCGGAAGCAAGAGGCTGAGTTTTCTGCGCAGGCTGACTACTCTTTCTTAATAAATGCCACCGATCTGTCCGGATCAGCTCTTTATTGCAGCTGCCGGCGGTATCGGTGGCTTTTTGTTGTTATGCGACGGAACCGGACGCTTCTGTCCTGCGGTGATGAAGAATAAATGTTGAATATTTTTTGTCAAAATGATACAATAAGCAATTATGGGGTAGGTGTGGTGCGTGACTATAAAAAAGTGGCAGGTTTTTCCGTGCGATTACCATTCTGCGGCGGAAATGTCGAAGGAAACGGGGATTCCTGAGCTGCTTGCGGTTTTGCTGCAGGCGCGGGGGATTACAGAAGCGGAACATATCCGCGAACTGTTTCAATCCGATATGAATTTTTCAGATCCCTTTCTGATGGCTGATATGCGTCAGGCGGCTGACCGTATTCTGAGCGCCGTGGACGGATTTGAAAAAATAGCTGTTTACGGGGATTACGATGCGGACGGAGTAACCTCAACCGCAATGCTATATTCCTATCTGGAATCCTGCGGTGCGAATGTGCTGTATTATATTCCGGAGCGTGAGGGAGAAGGATACGGTCTTAACAGAAACGCGATCAAAACCCTGCATGAACAGCAGGTTAATCTGATTGTCACCGTTGACAACGGAATCTCTTCCATTGACGAAGTGATATATGCCAACAGTCTTTCTATGGATGTTGTGATTACGGATCATCACCGGCCGCGCGCGCAGCTGCCGCCCGCCTGTGCCGTTGTAGACCCTTACCGGAGCGACTGTAAAAGTCCGTTTAAGGATTTTTCCGGTGTCGGTATCGCTTTTAAGCTCATCATGGCGTTGGAGGGAGAGGACTGCGACCTTACCGCCCTCCTTGATAATTATGCCGACCTTGCCGCAATCGGAACCATCGGGGATGTTGTTCCGCTTACCGGTGAAAACCGCAGCTTTGTGAAAGCGGGACTCAAAATGATTTCGCGCACCGACCGCATCGGTTTGCGTTCTTTACTGGAACAGGCAGGGATGGAAGGGCGCCGTCTGACTGCCGGAAACGTGGCCTTTACAATCGTTCCGCGCATTAACGCAACAGGCCGTATCGGCTCACCGGACAGGGCCGTCCGTCTGCTGCTCACCGAATTTCCGGAGGAAGCGGGCGAGCTGTCTGCCGACATCAATGACGACAACGAATACCGGCGCCAGATTGAGAAGGAAATTTACGAAAAAGCGCTGCAGCAGCTCAGTGAGCAACCGGAACGTCTTTTTGACCGCGTTCTTGTCATTGAGGGCGAAAACTGGCACCACGGTGTGATCGGTATTGTTTCCTCCCGCATTACCGATCAATTCGGGAAACCGAGTATTATCATTTCCTATACCGGCGAAGAAGCTAAGGGGTCCGGAAGGAGCATAGAGGGCTTTTCACTTTTTGAGGCTGTGCATTCCTGTGAAAAACTGCTTACCCGGTATGGCGGCCATCCCATGGCGGCCGGCCTTTCACTGCCGACGAAAAACATTTCCGAATTTAGGAAAGAGATCAATGCTTACGCCGCTTCACTGGGGGGCCCAATGCCGGTTCCTGTTCTAAAAATTGACTGCCTTTTAAAGCCGGAGCAGCTGACAATGGATGTTCCAGGCTATGTGCAGTCGCTTGAACCGTTTGGAATGGGGAACCCGCAGCCGCTTTTCGGCCTGTATCATATGGCACTGTCCGATATTACACCGGTAGGCGGGGGAAAGCATCTGCGCGTTACGGTGACACAGGGCGTCGGAACAGTGCGCTGCATGAAGTTCGGCACCACGCTGGAACAGTTTCCGTACCGCCCCGGAGATGTGCTTGACCTTGCGGTCACGCTGGAAACACGGGAATATAACGGAAAGAATACGCTTTCTGTTTTTATAAAGGATTTGAAACGCTCCGACATGGACGTAGACGAAGTCATTGACGGACTTGCTCTTTATGAAAAATCCAAACGACAGGAACCAATGACGAAGGATGAACTTGCGGGCCTGATACCGAACCGTGACAACTTTGCCGCCGTTTACCGCGCGGTGCGCGGGAGCAACGGTTTCTGCGGAGAAGCGGCAGGTTTGCTGTCAGCAATCGGCACGGTGAGAATAGGCTTTGGAAAATTGCTGACGGCACTGGACGTGCTTGCTGAACATAATCTGATTATGCTGGAAAAATCCGGCGATATCTGTACGATTGGAATTGTTCATACTGTCAATAAAGTAGATCTGTTCCGTTCAAAAATACTGGATCAATTGAAACGATTGGAAAAGGCGGGTGAATAATATGGCATGGCCGTTGATGACTTACGACCGTTTGGTTTCATTAATCAAAGAAAGTGAACACGACTATGACATGGATGTGATTGACCGCGCCTATCAGCTTGCGGTAAAATCCCATGAGGAGCAAAAGCGTCTTTCCGGTGCGCCGTATATTTCTCATCCTGTCGCGGTTGCGTGCATTCTGGTGGAGTTGGGCATGGATACCGAATCTGTTGCCGCCGGCCTTTTACATGACGTTGTGGAGGACACGCCGGTCAATCTGGAGCAGATCAGGAAAAGCTTCGGTGTTGAAATCGCCAATCTGACCGATGGAGTTACAAAACTCGGCCGCATCCCGTATTCTTCACGGGAAGAACAGCAGGCCGAAAATCTGCGTAAAATGCTGATTGCCATGGCGGAGGACATCCGCGTTATTATCATCAAGCTGGCAGACCGCCTGCACAATATGCGCACCATTGAGTTCATGCCGCCGCAGAAGCAGCGCGACAAGGCGCTTGAAAATATGGAGGTTTACGCTCCTATCGCGCACCGTCTGGGCATCCGAGCGGTGAAAGAGGAATTGGAAGACCTGTCTCTCCGCTGCCTTGATCCTGTTGCCTATGAAGAAATTGAAAGTAGCCTTGACCTGAGGAGCAATGAGCGGAAGGCGTTTATCGACCATACAAAAAAGGATATTTATGAGCGTGTATCGCCGATGATTCCCAATGTCTATCTTGAGGGGCGGGTAAAAAGCATCAACGGAATTTTCCGAAAAACGTTTATCCAGGGACGCTCCATGGACGAAATCTATGATATCTATGCGGTGCGCGTCATTGTCGATACAGTGAATGACTGCTACAATGTTCTTGGCGTCATCCATGACATGTACCGCCCGATTCCAAACCGTTTTAAAGATTATATCTCCACGCCGAAACCGAATATGTACCAGTCCCTGCATACTACGGTCATCGGTAAGGACGGCATTCCGTTTGAGGTGCAGATCAGAACGTGGGAAATGCACCATACCGCCGAATACGGTATTGCCGCTCACTGGAAATATAAGCTCGGTATCGGAAATAAAAGCGGAGATTCTCTCGAACAGCGCTTGGCGTGGATTCGGCAAATGCTTGAAAATCAGAAGGATAATGAAGACGCTACCGATCTGGTGCGCACGATTAAATCGGATCTGGCTCCGGAAGAAGTCTTTGTGTTTACACCCAGAGGCGACGTGATCAACCTGCCTTCGGGCTCCACTGTGATTGACTTCGCTTATGCCATCCACAGCGCCGTTGGCAACCGAATGATCGGCGCGAAAGTGGACAAGCGCATTGTACCGATTGATTATAAGGTGAAGACCGGCCAGATCATCGAGGTCCTGACATCCAAGGAAACTCGCGGGCCAAGCCGTGACTGGCTTAAAATTGTAAAAACAAGCGAGGCCCGCAATAAAATACGCGCATGGTTTAAACGTGAGAAACGGGAAGAGAATATCATTGAGGGCAAGTCCGAACTGGAGCGTGAGTTCCGAAGAAATGGTATTGAATTGAGCGAAACCGAGCTTGCCGCCCTACTTGAAAAAATCGGTGCGAAGCAGAACTGCACCACTGCGGACGACGTTTATTCCGCTATTGGATACGGCGGAATCCAGCTTTGGAAAATCATGCCGAAAATTAAAGAAGACTATATGAAGGACAAGCGTCCGGCCGCGGCCGCTCCAACCCAGCCGGCCGTCAAGCAGACGTCCAGAAAACCGGTGGGCGGCGTTACGGTAGACGGAATGGACAATTGCCTGATTAAATTTTCACGCTGCTGCAACCCTCTGCCCGGGGATGAAATCATTGGCTTTATTACACGGGGCTTCGGCGTTTCCATTCACAAACGCACCTGTTCCAACGTGCCCCAGAATTTACAGGACGCGCCTGAACCGGAAAGATGGATTAAGGCGCACTGGACGGGTGAAGTAAAAGAGGAATTCAAATCTACGCTGGAGATTGTCGCAAACGACCGTTCCGGCCTGCTGGCAGACGTTACCCAGCAGCTTTTCAATATGCATATCTTCATTCATTCTTTGAATTCCAGGGAAACCAAAGACGGCAGCGCTGTTATTTCGGCCACCATTACCATCAATGGGCTGGATCATCTGAACAGCATTATCAACCGCCTCAACAATATTGAGGGAATCGTTTCTATTAAACGTTCATAACTTTCGGGCGGACGGCCGCAATTACAGCGATTCCAGAAATGCGGTGGAATGAATCTCGTTCTCTCCCCCCGCCAAAGGCGGGAGAGAGAACATCCGTTTTTCCAGTTCTTATTTGAAATTGCTATTATACTATAGAAAAGATACAGGGAGGTAAGAAGTCTGTTATGAAAATAACCAGAATCACCGGCGGGCCGTTGCCCACCAATTGCTATATTCTGACAGATGACGAAACCGGTTTGTCGGCAGTAATTGATCCGGGCTTTGAGGACCCGAAACTGACGGAAGCAGTTTCGGCTGTGGGCAAGGAGAATATAAAAGCTATTTTATTAACTCACGGGCATTTTGATCATATTATGGGAGTAAGTTATTTAAAACGGCTGACAGGCGCAAAAGTCTATATTTACTGCGACGACGTGCTGTTTACCGGTGACAGCTCGCTGAATTTGTCGTCCATGGCTGAGCCGTACGACGCGGAGCCTTTTACGGCGGACGTAGCGCTGAATGACGGTGATACCGTAGAGCTTGGCAGCCTGAAAATCCGCGTCATGCACACGCCGGGGCATACGGTAGGCAGCTGCTGCTACCTTGTGGGAAGTGCCATTTTTACCGGTGATACGCTGATGAAATGCAGCTGCGGCCGGACGGACTTTCCAACCGGGAGTTATCCTCAGATCATGGATTCGCTGAAAAAAATCGGGAATCTGGAAGGGGATTATCACGTCTACCCGGGACATGAAGGGGAAACGACGCTGGAATACGAAAGAAAAAACAATCCGTTTATGGGGAACGGCGGCCTATGATTCTGGTTATTGACGGGCACCCTTTCCATTACGAGATGGAAAATCTATGCCGCGTTTTTTTCCCATACCAAAAGATCAAAGTAATGTCCGTTTTATCCCAAAACGGGGAAGACGATCAGCTGATTTATACCGGTCTTGAACCTTTGCCGGACGGACTTAAAATATCTGTCCGTGTGGAAATCGGAACATATCGTAATGAAAAATCGAAGACGCTCGGTCTGACCGGATGTACTGATGAAAAAGAACAGGAGCGTCACATGGCGATTCTGTTGTTTGAGCTTTTGACGCAGTATTGCGGTTTTACTCCGAAGTGGGGCATTTTAACAGGCGTCAGGCCGGTAAAGCTGCTGCGCCGTTTGATCGCCGAAAAAGGAGAGAGAGAAGGACTGGACTACTTTCGGAACCGGCTTCTCGTTTCTGGCCAAAAGACGGATTTAAGCCTGTTGACCATGCGCAACGAGGGAAAAATTCTGGAACAGTCCAGACCGGAATCCTTCAGTCTGTATGTTTCTATCCCTTTCTGCCCGACGCGCTGCTCCTACTGTTCTTTTGTATCGTCGTCGGTGGAGAAGACGGCGAAGCTGATTCCGCAGTACCTTTCGCTTCTCTGCGAAGAAATACGTCATACGGCGAAAGTTGCCGCCGACCTGAAGCTGAGGCTTGAATCCGTCTATATCGGAGGAGGGACGCCGACAACTCTTTCCGCGGAACAGATGAATGTTCTGCTAACCGTTATTTACGACAGCTTTGACATGGCCTCCTGCCGTGAGTTTACCGTCGAAGCGGGAAGACCGGATACTATCACCGGGGATAAGCTGGATACGATGGCGACGCACGGCGTTACGCGCATCAGTATCAATCCGCAGACACTGAATGATGAGGTTCTGAAAGCTATCGGCCGCCGTCATACAACTGCGCAGACTCTTTCCGCTTTTGCTATGGCGCGTGAACACGGTTTTGGCAATATCAATATGGATTTAATTGCGGGACTGCCGCAGGACAGCGTGGAGAGTTTTATTTTAACGCTGGATGAAGTGCTCCGCCTTGCGCCGGAAAGTATTACGGTGCATACGCTTGCCTTAAAGCGTTCAGCCAGAATTTTTCAAGAGGAAAGCGAGCCTTTTGTCAGCGGCGCACAGGCGGCGGAAATGCTTGACTATGCCGATGCGCAGCTGCTGAAATACGGATATCTGCCCTACTATCTTTACAGGCAGAGCCGCATGGTGGGCAATCTGGAAAATACTGGATGGGCGAAACCGGGCTTTGAAAGTCCGTACAATGTTTTTATAATGGATGAATCACAAACGATTCTCGCCTGCGGCGCAGGAGCCGCAAGTAAAATTAAGGATCCGTATTCAGACGGCCTTACCCGTATTTTTAACTTTAAATATCCTTATGAATATATCAGCCGTTTTGAGGAAATGATTATTAGAAAAGATCAGGTGAAAACTGTTTATGATCAATTTTGTGGAGTATCAGAATGAGCTCAGTAAGATCAATGCTGCGGCGACCGAGCAGCCGGAAGCTTTCGTCATGCAGACCGAGGAGGCTTACCACCAAAGCATCAAAAATATAGCGAAGAGCATCGCAAAACAAAAGCAGGGCTGCAGGCTGATCATGCTTTCCGGTCCGTCCAGCAGCGGAAAAACAACCACCTCGAATCTTTTGAAAAATGCTTTTCAGTCGATAGGAATCGGCTCGACCATTATTTCGCTCGACGATTTTTACCGGGGAGAGCGGCAGGCACCGGTGCTTGCCAACGGGCAGCATGACTACGAATCTGTGGACGCATTGGATGTTCCTGAAATTGAAAAATGCCTTTTGTGCCTGATGGAAACCAACCACTGCACCATGCCGGTTTTCAATTTCGAGATTCACATGCCGTATCCGCACAGGCGCCATGTGTCGCTCAGAGAACATGATATTGTTATTGTGGAAGGAATTCACGCACTGAATCCGATTTTTATTGATCAACTGCCCCCACAGGGCGTCTGTAAAATTTATATCAGTGTGAAGCAGGGAATTCATGAAGGACCCAACGAACTGTTTACCGCAAACGGGATGCGGTTGGTGCGAAGAATTGTACGCGATTATAATTTCAGGGGTGCGAAACCGGTCAGAACCCTTGAAATGTGGCCGACGGTGATGGATGGGGAGAGGAAATACATCAAACCTTACCGGGGTGACGCCGACTATACAATTAATTCGCTTCATACCTATGAAACCTGTGTGCTGGCCAATCAGGCCATCCCTCTTCTGAAGACCGTTCCGGCGGACTGCGGGCAGTATTCGCTGACGCAAAAACTGATTGGCAGCCTTGAAAAATTCGTTCCGATCAGCAGTGATTTTATTCCCAAAGATTCTATTATCCGTGAGTTCATCGGCGGTGGGATATATTGATGAAATTTATTGCATTTCCCCGGCTGTTGGACTATAATTTCAGTAAACAAATCTTAATAAAAGGAGTGTGCTATTATGGGACTGTTTGAAGATGTCGTTGTCAACGCAAAATCCGCGGTGAATGTTGTCGGTAAAAAAGCAGGTCAGTTTGTTGATGTTTCTAAACTCAGAATTAACGCTGCCGATTTGAACAATGAGATATCAAAGCGTTTTGAATCACTTGGCAGAACCGTTTATGAAGCAAAAAAGACAGATAATGATTCGTCTGACCTGGTCAGTGAGTGCATTACTGCAATAGATGATTTATATGAGCAGCTTGATGCTGTCAATGAACAGCTGGTTGCCATGCGCGCCAGGCTGGTCTGCAAAAACTGTGGAGAGGAAAATCCACAGAATGCGGATTATTGCAGCAAATGCGGCCATAAGCTTTCAGATGACTGAGATTCGTCATCGTTTACAAAGAGAGGGGCGTTGAACCCCTCTTTTTCAATGCGCGGAATTATGTTCATAATATTTTAACTTATTTAGTATACTATTTACTGTGCAGAATGTGTGTAATAGGAACCCTTTTCAACCTCCGGCTATCACAATCTCCGTGTAAACAGGATTTTTCTTTACTGTTAATTTGTTCTATTGCAGTAAGGCGGACGGGTGGGAAGGATTCATTTGTGTTGTGTTAAACAGAAATAGCGTGATTACTTTGGAATGGATGTGTCGCAATGGAGAAAAAAAAGACCGCAGCCGTTGGCAAACAGAGCTTTTTACACGGTGCCTTAATCCTGATGGTAGCGATTGCCCTGGTTAAAATCATTGGTGCGCTGTTTAAAATTCCGCTTGCCTGGATTCTTACGCCGGTCGGAAACGGTTATTTCGGGAATGCATATTCCCTGTATTTCCCCATATTCAGCCTTGCCACGGCTGGATTTCCGATTGCCATCTCAAGGCTTGTCTCAGAAAATTCCGCCCGCGGCCGTTATCGTGATATCCGTCAGATCCACACGGTTTCGATAAAAATATTTCTATTTCTCGGCGTTGTTGCTTTTTCCGTCATGTTTTTTGGCGCGAAGCCCTATGTGTCCTACGCGGTGGGCAATAACCCGCAAAATGCGCTTCCTGCTATTTACGCCTTGGCCCCGGCCATTCTTTTCAACAGCCTGATGGCTATTTACAGAGGTTACTACGAGGGCCTGCGCAACATGTACCCAACCGCGATCTCCGAGATTGTAGAAGCGCTGAGCAAGCTGATTTTCGGCCTTACCTTTGCTTCGCTGGTCATCCAGTCCGGCTTAAAGGAATTTGCCGCCGGCGGAACGGTTTACGTCGTTAAAATGGCTTCGGCGGAGTACGCAAAGATCGCGACGCTCCCCTATGCTGCCGCGGGGGCAATTTTCGGCGTGACCATTGGCTCTGTTTTCGGGTTCATTTATCTTTTTGTTTATCATAAAAGGCACAGCGACGGCATAACGGCGGAAATGCTTCGCGCTTCCCCCCGCCCGCTGCCCATGAAACATACGACTGTCCGGCTGATCAAAACGGCGATTCCCATCGCACTCGGGTCGCTTGCGGTCAATCTTTCCACTTTTATTGACAGTACCTTTTTGCAGAAACGCATTAACGATATCATGGCGGAGCATTCACAGGTTATTATCAGCATGTACGCAAACGTCATGCCGGAATCGGTAGTCAAACTCAATAATGTACCTACTTTTTTATTCGGGTGCTTTTCAAACGCCTCGACTTTGTTTATGCTGGTGCCCGCTATCACGCAGGCTTTCGGTGTAAGCGCCCTTCCGAATGTTACGGAGGCATGGACAGGCGGCAATCCGAAAAAAATCAAGAGAAGCATAGAATCAGTACTTAGAATTGTGGCAATGCTAACAATACCGGCGGGATTGGGGCTTTCCGTGCTTTCCACCCCGATTGCGACTTTGCTGTACGGAGCGCACAACGCCCCCACGGTAATCGGAAGAATTCTGGTTCTGCTTGGACTTGGTGCGATTTTCGCGGCTATGAGCACGCCGATCAACAGTATGCTTCAGGCTGTGGGCAGGGTTGACCTGCCTGTAAAGCTGTTGGCGGTCGGTCTGGCGATTAAACTCGTTTTAAACTACACGCTGGTGGGAATTCCGGAAATCAACGTTATGGGCGCCGGCACCGGGACGCTGGTCTGCTATATTTTTATCATGGTGTTTGCGTTATATTTCCTCTGCCGGGAAGCGAAGATTACGCTCAATTTTGTGAGCATTTTCCTAAAGCCGCTTTTGGCTTCCATTGTCTGTGTTTCAGCGGCTTTTTTTGTTCAGAAAGTGGGCGCAATGGTCGGGCTGGGGAAGCTTGCGACGCTGGTTGCCATTTTGGTTGCGGGAATTGTTTATGTCGCCTGTATGCTTTGGTTCCGGGCGCTGAATGCCAACGATATGCTTATGCTTCCCAAAGGACAAAAAATTGTGAAAATACTTGAAAAACATAATTGGATAAGGTAAAATGATAGCAGTTTATCTGATATTTTATTTCACAGGAGATATTCGTTTTGAATTTTGAATTCAGGGAAAAATACAGCATGCAAGATCTGCTGAATATTATGGCAATTCTCCGGTCCCCGGAGGGTTGCCCATGGGACAGGGAACAAACGCATAAAAGCATCCGCAACTGTTTTATAGAAGAGACGTATGAGGTTGCTGAGGCAATTGACAGTGACAATACGGAGCTTTTAAAAGAAGAGCTTGGCGATGTCCTGCTGCAGGTACTGTTTCACTCCCAGCTTGAAAAGGAAGCAGATCATTTCGATTTTTCGGATGTTGTGGACGGTATTGCTAAAAAGATGATTATCCGTCATCCCCATGTATTCGGCAGCACGGTTGTGAACAGTTCCGATGAGGTTCTGGTCAACTGGGATGCGATTAAAAAGCAAACCAAGAATCAGACGACTGAGACAGAGGTTTTAAAGAGCGTTTCAAAGGCTTTGCCCGCGTTGATGCGTAGCGCCAAGGTCCAGCACAAAGCTGCAAAGGTTGGGTTTGACTGGCCCGACATTTCCGGTGCGCTCGATAAGGTGACTGAAGAAACCCGTGAATTAAAAGAAGCGATAGACTATGGAAGCTGGGAAGACCGCATGGAAGAACTTGGCGATCTTTTGTTCTCTGTTGTGAATGTTTCGCGATTTTTAAAGGTGGAGCCTGAGCAGGCTTTAAGCTTTTCCTGCAATAAATTTATCTTGCGTTTTGAAAAAATGGAACGGCTTACGAAAGAACGCGGGGCCGATATGGCTTCAATGTCACTGGAACAGCTTGATTCACTTTGGGACGAGGCCAAGGCAAATTAATCATTCTCAGCTTTCTGCTGTTGAATAATAATAAAAAAACGGAGGTCAAATATTATGAACAAAACAGAATTAATTGCTGCTGTTGCTGAAAAAGCAGGTATGTCCAAGAAAGATGCCGATAATGCTGTTAATGCAATGATTGACACAATCGTTAAAGCTGTTTCCGAAGATGAGAAAGTTCAGATTGTTGGTTTTGGTACTTTTGAAGTACGCAGCCGCAGTGAAAGACAGGGCCGTGACCCAAGAACCAATTCTCCCATCACCATTCCCGCCTCAAAGGTCCCCGCTTTTAAGGCAGGTAAAGCATTTAAGGATGCCACAGCAAAATAATCCTGTTCTGACTGATTAGAATTTAAAAGGCTGTAACAAACCTTATAGTTACAGCCTTTTTATTTATAGCAGTTTAACAAATCAAGTGAAATACAGATTTGTTATCTGGATAACTGCTGTAGAAAGGATACTTTATGCGATTGGACAAATATTTGAAAATATCCCGCATTATCAAGCGCCGAACCGTTGCAAACGAGGCCTGCGACGCGGGCAGGATTCTTGTGAACGGAAAACCGGCCCGAGCCTCCTATGATGTAAAGGTGGATGATGTTCTGGAGCTTCAGCTCGGTTCCCGCAGCGTAAAAGCGCAGGTGCTCAGTGTAAACGAATATGCGAGAAAGGAAGCTGCGGCGGAAATGTACCGGATTCTGTCGGATGGGCCAGTGAACCTTTAAGTATATGTCCTTCCTCTTATGCATACAAATTGGTATGAATGAGTAGGAGGGTCTTAAAATGGCTGAAGAAAAAAAATCCGTTAAAGTCCCGCACAGCCTGATCCTTGAAAACCGCCGGGCGCTTACCGCTACCGGTGTTTCCAATGTTGACAGCTTTGACGAGCAGACCATCGTAGCGTATACCGATCTGGGGCAGTTGGTCATCAAGGGCTCAAAACTGCAGATTAATAAACTGAATATTGAAACCGGTGAGCTGACGCTAAACGGCGATATCAGCTCTATGTCGTATTCTGAAAACCAGCTTTCGGGCGGCTTTTTCTCAAGGCTGTTCAAATAGGGGAGTGAGGTTACTTGAACTTGTCTCTCACTTCTCAGCTTCAGGGTTTTGTTATTGCGATTGCGGCCGGTGTTTTTTTAGGTGCGTATTACGATATCTTTCGGATTTTTCGCACCGTTTTTCAATCGGAGCGCCGCGCTGTGTTTTTTCAGGATTTGTTCTATATGCTTACGGCGGCTTTCATTACCTTTTTGCTGGCGCTGGGCGTGAATTACGGGGAAGTACGGTTTTATATTCTTGCGGGCGAGGCGATTGGTTGGTGCATGTACTATTTAACGGTGGGCATGGTAACCTACCGTGTGTTTCGTTTTGTGTCCGGAATCGTCAGAAAATTTATAATTTTTCCAATTAAGAAATTATTTACTAAAATATCCCATTTCATTTTCTCCATCATGAAAATAATTGGTAAAAATACAAAAATAGTGGCTGCAAATCAGAAAAAACGCTTGAAACATCACCGTCAAATAGTGTATAATCATTTCAAAGTAAAAAGTTCCAAAAACAGCAAAGCTTAGGGGGCGGTGCTGATTCATGAAGGTTATCAAGAGGAAAAAGCAGAAAGGCAGTTTTTTATTGCGTACGGCTATATTTGCTTTCGCAGTATATACGATTGTTGCGCTTGTTAACCAGCAGGTTCAAATCAGCCAAAAACGTCAGGAGCTTGCTGCGGTTAAGCAGAAAATTGTGATTCAGCAAGTAAAAAATGAAGACATAAAACATGCCCTGAGCACAGGCGCAAACGGAAACAGCGATTACATTGAGCGCGTTGCACGTGAGAGCCTTAACTTTGCAAAGCCGGGGGAACGTGTTTTTGTTAATATTGCAGGTAATTAATCGCTCTATTTTAAGGAGGAAATCACTTACATATGCAGCTTGAGGTAGGAACTATCCTGGAAGGAAAAGTTACGGGAATTACAAAATTCGGCGCTTTTGTGGAGCTGCCGGGCGGCAAAACCGGTATGGTACACATTTCGGAGGTCGCACCTACTTTTGTTAAGGAAATACGCGACTTTGTCACTGAAAATCAAACGGTCAAAGTCAAAGTGATGAGCATCAGCGAAGACGGAAAAGTCAGCCTTTCAATGAAGAAGGCAATTCCGCCTGCGCCGCGAAGCAACTCTCCCGCTCCCCGTGCTTCCAGACCGGGCAGCTATGAGTGGCAGGGCAGAAAAAATGAAGCTGCAAGCTTCGAGGATATGATGTCCAGATTCAAGCAGACAAGTGATGAAAAAATGTCGGATCTTAAAAAATGTATGGAATCAAAGCGCGGCGGCTTTTCCAAACATGGTTCCGGTCAGCCGAAATAATTTCAGCGGAGTGCGCGCACTCCGCTTTTTTGTTGGAGGAAGAATTATGCTGATTATTCATGGGAAAATATTTACAATGGCGGACAGGGTGATTGAAAACGGCTGGATCCGTACGGAAGGAAGCAAAATAAAAGCTCTTGGGCACGGTTCTGAAGAGCCAGTTCAGGGCGAAACTGTGCTCGACGTTCAGGGCGCCGGTGTTTATCCGGGTTTTGTAGATGCACATACCCACCTTGGCATGTGGGAGGACGGCCTTTGCTTTGAAGGGGATGACGGCAATGAAGAAACAGATCCCGTTACGCCTCAGCTGCGCGCTATAGACGCCATCAATCCAATAGACCGCTGTTTTACCGAAGGGCTTGCCGCGGGCGTTACGACGGTTGTTACCGGTCCCGGCAGCGCCAACCCGATCGGCGGCCAGCTTGCGGCGATCAAGACCTGCGGCGGACGGATTGACGATATGCTTGTAAAAGCTCCGGTCGCCATTAAAATGGCGCTGGGTGAAAATCCGAAATCCGTGTATCACGGTAAGAATCTGGCACCCTCCACGCGGATGGCGACAGCCGCCCTAATCCGGGAGGAGCTTTTCAAGGCTCAGCGTTACATGAGCGATCTGGAACGCTCCAAAACTGACGAGGACTTCGACGCACCGGAGTTCGATATGAAATCCGAAGCGCTTCTGCCGGCCCTCAGGGGAGAAATAGAGGTGCATTTTCACGCACACCGTACCGATGATATTTATACCGCTGTCCGCATTGCCAAAGAGTTCCATCTAAACTATGTTATTGTTCATGGTACGGAAGGCCATCTCATTGCGGACGCGCTGGCAAAGGACGGCGTCAGAGTTCTGGCAGGCCCCTTCCTTTGTGACAGATCCAAACCGGAGCTTAAAAATTTAACGCCGGAAAACCCGGGAATTCTCGCAAATGCGGGCATACTGACAGCAATTATTACAGATCATCCCGTTGTTCCGCTGCAATACCTTCCGACCTGTGCGGCGCTGGCCGTACGCGAAGGTATGCGCTATGAGGACGCTTTAAAGGCAATCACCATCAATCCCGCAAAAATTTGCGGAATTGCCGGCAGGGTGGGTTCCATTGAAGCCGGAAAAGATGCCGATTTTGTTGTTTTTGACGGCAATCCTCTGGAAATGACTTCCAAGCCGAGATACGTCGTTGCCAACGGGAAAATTATAAAGTAAACAGGAGTGCGCCTATGAGAGAGATTGACGTTTCGCAGATCACAGCGGCGGTAAAAACACTTTTTATTGATGCAAACCGCGTTTTGCCGTCCGATCTTGAAAACCGTATCGCGGATGCCTCGCAGAAAGAACCATCACCGATTGGAAAGGCTGTGCTGTGTGATCTGTGCGAAAATATGAACGCCGCACGTGAACTGGGTATCCCTGTATGTCAGGATACCGGAATGGCGGTGGTTTTTGCCGAAATCGGGCAGGAAGTTCACATTACCAGCGGCTTGTTTGAAGACGCTGTAAACGAAGGGGTGCGTCAGGGGTATACGCAGGGCCGGCTGCGCTGTTCGGTGGCCGCAGACCCCATCCGCAGGGGAAATACCGGAGACAACACGCCTGCCGTTATCCACCTGCGCCTTGTTCCCGGGGATAAACTTACCATTACGGCCGCGCCAAAGGGATTTGGCAGTGAAAATATGAGCAGGATAAAAATGTTCACGCCGTCCGCAGATGTGAAGGACATCATTGCGTTTGTGGCGGAAACTGTTCAGATTGCGGGCGGCAACCCGTGCCCGCCGGTGGTGCTTGGCGTAGGCATTGGGGGAGATTTTGAAAAATGCGCGCTTTTGGCAAAACAGGCGCTCTGCCGGCCGGTTTCACAGCGGAACGCAGATAGTTTTTACGCCGATCTGGAGCAAAGGATGCTCGAAAGGGTCAATGAACTGAATGTGGGTCCGCAGGGCTTTGGCGGGCTTACCACGGCGCTTGCGGTAAATATTGAACAGTTTCCCACCCATATTGCCGGACTGCCTGTGGCGGTCAATGTCGGCTGCCATGTAACCCGCCATAAGAAAATAATAATTTAAATTCCGGATGCTTTTATTTATCCGCGGATTATGGTATATTATAGGTAGTCGATATTCTTTTCTAAGAATAGAAAAAGGAGATGTTCATATGAAAATTACTGTTACTGGCAGGAAGGTAAATCTAAGGGAAAATTTTAAGGAGCTGGCTACAAAGAAGCTGTCGCGTTTTGACAGGATTTTCGATGAAGACGCACAGGCCAATGTGGTGGTAACGCTTGAAAGAAACCGCCAGACAGTTGAAATTACAATTAAATCACGCGGTATGATTTACCGCGCAGAAGCTACGGATTTTGAAATGAACGACGCGCTGGATCAGGTCATCAGTGCGCTGGGCAGGCAGATCCGTAAAAATAAAACAAGGCTGGATAAAGAGATTCATTCCGCCGCGCTTGACCAGTATGTACAGGATTATTTGCATACTGCCGAAGAGGACGACGGCAGCGAATATAAAATCGTGCGTACGAAGCATTTCTTTGTAAAGCCGCTCAGCACAGAAGAGGCAATTCTGCAGATGAACCTGCTGGGGCATCAGTTCTTTATGTTCCGTGATGGACAAAGCGGAGAAATCAATGTTGTTTATAAGCGCAAGGATGGGAATTACGGATTATTGGAGCCTGACGCGGAATAATAGAATATTCGCACCCGCATGTTTTTGTTTTTGATGATGAGACATGGTGCCTGATAGATAATAGTTTTCTAAAATGATTGGGGCTGCGTACTGTCGCAGCCCCTTATTTAATTAACGGAGTGAAATGATGGATAATTTTAAATTGGTGTGTCCCTGCCTTCTCGGCGTGGAAGGCCTTGTTGCGGATGAATTAAGGGCGATGGACGCCAAAAATGTGGAACCCCAAAACGGACGCGTTGTTTTTGATGGCTCCGACGAAATGCTTGTCAGGGCAAATCTTTGGTCGCGTTACGGGGAGCGTGTGCTCGTTCAGATGGGCAGCTTTCGGGCGCTTAGCTTTGAAGAACTGTTTCAGGGAGTGAAGGCTCTGCCATGGGAACGATGGATTGGGAAGACTGACAGCTTTCCTGTAAAGGGAAGAAGCCTGAATTCCAAACTGTCAAGTATTCCCGACTGCCAGTCGATTATAAAAAAAGCGGTTGTCGAGCGTTTGAAGCAGAAATATCATGTCAGCTGGTTTGAAGAAACGGGAACACTTTACCAGATTCAGTTTTTGATTATGAAGGATCAGGTAAGCATTATGATTGACACCTCCGGAGAAGGGCTCCATAAAAGGGGGTACCGCGCCAGTTCCACGGAGGCGCCGATCAAAGAAACGCTTGCCGCCTGTATGGTGCACCTTGCGCGTGTGCGGCATGACGCGAATTTTATTGATCCGTTCTGCGGTTCGGGAACAATTTTAATTGAGGCCGCCCTATATGCGCTGAATATCGCACCGGGCATGCAGCGTCATTTTTCTGCCGAGCGCTGGGCAAGTATTGACAAAAGCCTTTGGCAGCAGGAAAAGGCCCGTGCGCAGAGCCTGATTTTACGCGACGCGCAGTTCACCGCCCACGGATACGATATCGACGGTGCTGCGGTTTCTCTCACGCTCGATAATGCAAAAAAGGCCGGAGTCATTTCTCAGATTCATGCAGAAAAGCGTGGTATTGCGGATTTTAAGGCGGTCGGCGAGTACGGATGTGTGATCTGCAACCCGCCCTATGGCGAGCGTCTGCTGGACATGCGGCAGGCGGAAGAGCTTTACAGGACGATGGGCAGCGTATTTGAGCAAAAGCATGGATGGAGCTATTCCATCATCAGCCCGGACGAAACCTTTGAGGAATGCTACGGACGGAAAGCCGATCGGCGCAGAAAGCTTTACAACGGCATGATTAAATGCCAGTTTTATATGTACTTTAAATAAACGCACACCTTTTATTTTCTTCAGCTGGAGGCCATATGCGCTATGTATTTATTGTGAACCCTGTCGCCGGTAAAAAGAATGCCTATTATTCTGTTTTTCCAGCCATACGCGAATACTTCGACGCAAACGGCATGGAGTTCACCTGTTATATTACCGAAAAACCAAATCATGCAACCGAGCTTGCCGAAATGGAAAGCCGAAAGGAAGACCCGGTCCGCATTTATGTCATTGGAGGTGATGGGACGCTGAGCGAAACGGCCGCAGGGGTAGNNATGTTGAGATAGGAATTTTTCCCTGCGGTTCCGGTAATGATTATATCAAGAATTTCGGGGAGGCCGGGCGTTTTTTATCTTTAAAAGAGCAGCTGAAAGCACCGTCCCGCCCTGTTGATATGATTTATTCGGAGGGAAAGTATTCCATCAACCTCTGTTCCGTAGGACTTGATGCCAGAGTCGCCTATGAAATGGTGAAATTCAAAAGAGTTCCCTTTATCAGCGGTTCCATGGCGTATGATTTTGCCCTGATGAAAGTGCTTGTCGGCAAGACGGGCGAACATCTTGAGATTGTAATCGATGGCGCCGGAAAATATGACGGTACCTTCCTGTTTGCTCTGGCGGGCAGCGGAAAATATTACGGCGGCGGTTACTGCGGCGCGCCGCTGGCCGTTCCGGACGACGGCCTTCTGGATTTTGTCCTGATCAGAAAGCCGCCCTTGTATAAAATTCCCCCGCTGATTAAAATTTACAAGAACGGCGGCCACCTTAAANNTCTGCAAAATTTAAGGATTTTTTGACCTTTTGCCGCGGAAAGAAAATGAAAATTAAAGCACCGGGCCGTGCGGTGGCCAACTTCGACGGAGAATGTTCCATCATTGACGAACTTTGTTTTGAGGTTGTTCCAAAGGCGGTTAATTTTATTGTTCCGGTTTAATTACATATAATTTTCACAATAATTGTAAATAATTTATTAAATTGCAGTTTTTAGTAAAAAACCACTTGATTTTCCAGCCCGAAGTATATAAAATATAACTTAGCACTCATGGATGATGAGTGCTAAAACAAATCAAACATTTGAAGGAGGACATATTATGACTATTAAACCATTGGCAGACAGAATTTTAATTAAAATGGAAGAAGCCGAGGAAACAACGAAGAGCGGTATTCTTCTGGCAGGCTCGGCAAAGGAAAAGCCGCAGATTGCCGATGTAATTGAGGTAGGCCCGGGCGGCGTTGTAGACGGCAAAGAGATAAAAATGTATGTGAAAAAGGGCGACAGAATCATCACCAGCAAATATTCCGGGACTGAGATCAAACTGGACGGCGAGGAATACACGATTGTTCGTCAGAGCGATGTTCTTGCAGTTGTGGAATAATTGGTTCGATAATAATTTATATTGGAGGAAATAAACGATGGCAAAACAGATTATTTTCGGCGAGGATGCCAGAAAAGCTCTTTTAAGCGGCATCAATCAGCTTGCCGATACCGTAAAAATCACACTTGGACCCAAGGGCAGGAATGTTGTCCTTGATAAAAAATTCGGCGCTCCGTTAATTACCAACGACGGTGTTACAATTGCGAAAGAGGTTGAGCTTGACGATGCCTTTGAAAATATGGGTGCTCAGCTTGTAAAGGAAGTTGCGACAAAAACCAATGATGTTGCCGGAGACGGTACCACCACAGCTACTCTGCTTGCGCAGGCAATTATCCGTGAGGGCATGAAAAACGTGACCTCCGGCGCAAATCCGATGGAGATCCGCAAGGGTATTCAGAAAGCGGTTGACGCTGCCGTAAAGTCGCTTGCCTACCATTCAAAAAAGGTTACCGGCTCTGAGGATATCGCCCGCGTAGCGACGATTTCCGCCTCCAGCGACTTTATTGGCAAGCTGATTTCCGAAGCAATGGAAAAGGTCACCTCCGACGGCGTTATCACAGTTGAAGAATCCAAAACGGCTGAAACATATTCCGAGGTTGTAGAAGGCATGATGTTCGACCGCGGTTATATTACCCCCTATATGGTAACCGACACAGAAAAAATGGAAGCCGTTATTGATGATGCATATATTTTGATTACAGACAAGAAAATTTCCAATATCCAGGAAATTCTTCCCCTGCTGGAGAAAATTGTACAGTCCGGCAAGAAGCTTGTCATCATCGCCGAGGACATTGAGGGCGAGGCGCTTACCACTTTGATCCTGAATAAGCTTCGCGGTACCTTCACCTGCGTCGGTGTCAAGGCTCCGGGCTTTGGCGACAGAAGAAAAGACATGCTCCGCGATATCGCTACTTTGACGGGCGGTCAGGTTATTTCCGAAGAGGTTGGCCTGGAACTCAAGGATACCACTGTTGAGCAGCTTGGCCGTGCGCGTCAGGTAAAGGTTGACAAAGAAAACACGATTATTGTTGACGGCGCAGGCAACAAGGATGAAATCAAAGCAAGGGTTTCCCAGATCCGTTCGCAGATCGGCACCACAACCTCCGACTTTGACCGCGAGAAGCTCCAGGAGCGTCTTGCAAAGCTTTCCGGCGGCGTAGCTGTCATTAAAGTCGGCGCGGCGACCGAAGTAGAAATGAAAGAGCAGAAGCTCCGTATTGAGGATGCACTTGCTGCGACAAAGGCTGCCGTAGAAGAGGGCATTGTGGCCGGCGGCGGCGTAGCCCTGATCAATACGGTAAAGGATGTGGAGAAGGTTGTAGCGGACACCGAGGGCGACGAAAAGACCGGTGCCAAGATCATCCTGAAAGTGCTCGAAGAGCCAATCCGTCAGATCGCCACAAATGCGGGCCTGGAAGGTTCCGTTATCGTTGAGCATATTAAGACCGCAGACAAAATTGGTTACGGTTTCAACGCTCTTACAGAAGAATATGGCGATATGATTTCCTTCGGCATTGTAGACCCGACCAAGGTAACACGTTCCGCACTGCAGAACGCGGCTTCCGTAGCAGCCATGGTGCTTACCACGGAATCGCTGGTAGCAGATAAGAAGGAACCTGCTGCGGCTCCGGCTATGCCGGCTGACCCGGGCATGGGCGGCATGTATTAATCACATAAACAGTACCTCAAAAGGATGGACGTTAACTGACGCCCATCCTTTTTTGCTGTTCATTGACAACACATTAACAATTTGATGCGGGCCGGCTCGCATCAACCCGCTGCGGTTCGAACTGCAGCTGCGGACTCATCCGCTCTGTAAAAATACGTTAAATCTGCCTTATTTGGCGATTTCCCGCTGTTGTCTTCAATTCTGTATTGTGATAAGATGTTTTCAACACCGTGAAAGGAGTGAAAACATGGAGACATATTTGCCTTACTTTTGGCTTGCGGTGGTTATCATCGCGGCGGTTGTGGAAGGTTTGACTGCACAGTTGGTTTCCATTTGGTTTGTTGCAGGCGGAGTAGGCGCGCTGATTGCTAACCTTTGCGGAGCCGGGTTCTGGGTGCAAACGCTGGTATTTGTTGCCGTGACCGCGCTGACCCTGATGATCACAAGGCCGCTGGTAAAAAAACTGATGAATTTCAAAAAGGAAGAGACCAATGCGGACCGATATATTGGGAAAAAAGGGATTGTGATTGCCGAGATCAACAATACGCTCGGTGTAGGCCAGGTCAATGTTCTTGGCAGCATATGGACCGCGCGCAGCGAAGACGATTCCGTAATAAAAATTGGTGAACATGTACTGATAAAATCAATTCAGGGAGTAAAACTGATTGTAGCGGTACATAATGAAACTTTAAGGGGGATTTCCAAATGAGTCTGAATTTAGCAGCTGTTTTTCTTATCGCACTTGCCGTTGTTATCCTGGTTATTCTGATCAGCAATATTAAAGTTGTACCGCAGGCCCATGTATTTGTGGTGGAGCGTCTCGGCGCATACAACAGCACATGGTCAACCGGCCTTCACTTTAAAATTCCGTTTATTGACAAAATTTCAAAAAAAGTTTCCTTGAAGGAACAGGTCATTGATTTTCCGCCGCAGCCCGTTATCACAAAGGATAACGTAACCATGCAGATAGACACCGTCGTGTATTTTCAGGTTTCCGACGCGAAGCTTTACACCTATGGTGTTGAACGCCCGATTTCCGCAATTGAAAACCTGTCGGCGACCACGCTCAGAAACATCATCGGCGATTTGGAGCTGGACCATACGCTGACGTCGCGTGATGTCATTAATACGCAAATCCGCACTATCCTTGATGAAGCCACTGATGCTTGGGGAATCAAGGTCAACCGTGTGGAGCTGAAAAATATCATTCCTCCGCAGGAAATTCAGGTATCCATGGAAAAGCAGATGAAAGCTGAGCGTGAACGCCGTGCCCAGATTCTGACGGCCGAGGGTGAGAAACGAAGCGCAATCCTGATTGCCGAAGGCGAGAAGGAATCTGCCATTCTGCGCGCGGACGCGGAGAAGGAAACGAAAATCCGTGAAGCGCAGGGTGAAGCGCAGGCAATTATGCTGGTACAGCAGGCTATGGCTGACAGCATCAAGCTTTTAAATGAGGCGAATCCGGGCGACAAGGTTATTGCCATCAAAAGCCTGGAAGCATTCGGCAAGGCCGCGGATGGAAAGGCGACGAAAATTATCATTCCATCCAACATTCAGTCCTTCGCCGGTCTGGCTGCTTCCTTAAAGGAACTGGTAACAAATGATTCCGATTTGACGAAACAGTAAGAGTAATACTGTACAAATTATAATATAATAATATTATTTCAGCATGAGATCTGTACAAATATTTTTTTTCGCTTTCACATCTATTGAATTTCATGGCGCAATCACCTACAATAAATATATTATGTGTTGTCGGAGGGAAATGCAATGACAGTGTCTTCCGTTCAAAGGACCAGTGGAATTCGGATTGTTTACTGTCAAACTGCGTCAATATTCCGGATACTATAATCATTTCAGGCTGTGCCGCCTAATGGTGCAGCCTGTTTTTTTAATGTATCGGGACCGGCAGAAAATGATAGGAGAGTGTAATGATGGCAGACAAAAAAGTAGCGATCATCATGGGGAGTGACAGCGACTTCCCGGTGGTCTTACCCGCTGTGAAGCGACTGAAAGCATTTGACATTCCACTTGAGGTACATGTGATGTCCGCGCACAGAACGCCGCAGGCGGCGGCCGAATTTTCCGGCTCCGCAGCGCAAAACGGGTTCGGTGTGATCATTGCGGCGGCGGGCAAGGCGGCTCATCTGGCCGGGGTTCTTGCTGCGCATACTACCCTGCCGGTCATTGGGATTCCGGTAAAGTCCTCCACTCTCGACGGGCTGGACGCGCTGCTGGCAACGGTGCAGATGCCGGGCGGCATCCCGGTTGCCACTGTTGCCATCGACGGGGCGGACAACGCCGCAATCCTTGCTGCGCAGATTCTTGCGCTTTCCGACGGAACGCTGGCGGCAAAGCTGCAGAACATGAAGCAGACCATGGCGGAAAGTGTTGCGCAAAAGGATGCGGCGATTCAGGCAAAGGTACAGGAACTGTGATGAAAACAGACAGGGAGGATAAAACATGAAAAGTTTCAGCGACAGTTATAAGGCGGCCGGGGTTGACGTTACCGCCGGATATAAAGCGGTTGAATTAATGAAAAGCCATGTTGCGCGCACAAAAATGCCCGGTGTCGTTTCGGGAATCGGCGGATTCGGCGGCCTTTTCCAGCCGGATCTTGCCGGAATGACGACTCCGGTTTTTGTAAGCGGCACGGACGGCGTGGGCACAAAGTTAAAAATCGCCTTTTTAATGGACAAGCATGACACCATCGGCGTCGACTGTGTCGCAATGTGTGTCAATGACGTCGTCTGCTGCGGGGCAAGGCCACTTTTTTTCCTTGATTATCTCGCGGTGGGAAAAAACTACCCTGAAAAGGTTGCACAGATTGTATCCGGTGTTGCGGATGGCTGTGTCCAGTCAAACTGTGCGCTGGTCGGCGGGGAAACGGCGGAAATGCCGGGTTTTTATCCTGTTGACGAATACGACCTGGCGGGATTCTCCGTCGGAATGGTCGACAGGGACAAAATAATAGACGGTTCTAAAATAGAAATCGGCGATGCGATCGTCGGCCTGCAGTCCTCCGGTATCCACTCCAACGGTTTTTCACTGGTACGTAAAATTTTTAATATCAGCGAGAAAAATATTAATATGCAGATCAACGAGTTTGGCCATACGCTTGGGGAAGAGCTTTTGACGCCGACAAGAATCTACGTCAAGCCGGTGCTGTCACTGATGGAAAAAGTCAGCATCAAAGCGATTTCTCATATTACGGGCGGAGGATTTTTCGAAAATATTCCGCGTATGTTGAAGCTGAACACAACCGCGCAGATTGAAATTGCCTCCCTGCCGAAGCTGCCGGTGTTTTCCATGATGCAAAGACAGGGCAATATTCCGGAACGCGAAATGTACAATACGTTTAACATGGGCATCGGTATGTGCATGATTGTTTCCAAGGAACAGGCCAACACCGCGGTTGCAGAACTGAATTCCATGGGCGAACATGCCTGTGTGATCGGAAGCGTGGTCGGCGGCGGGGAAGGTGTTACCCTATGCTGAGCATTGCTGTTTTGGTNNGTTGGTTTCCGGCGGCGGAACGAATCTGCAGGCGCTGATAGACGCCCAGAACCGGTCTGAAATCACAGGCGGCAAAATTGCGCTTGTCCTGTCCGGAAGAACAGACGCTTTTGCTTTAAAGCGCGCTGAAAAGGCGGGAATCCCTACGGAAGTCCTGCTGAGAAAACACTTTGCGACGCAGGAAGATTACGACGCTTCTCTTCTGGGGCTTTTCAGCCGGTATAAAATCGATCTGATTGTGCTCGCCGGGTTTATGACAATTATCAGTGATAACGTTGTCCGGCATTATGAAAATAAGATTATCAATGTTCACCCGGCCTTAATTCCTTCCTTTTGCGGTGAAGGCTATTACGGTTTAAAGGTTCATGAGGCGGTGCTTGCAAAAGGGGTTAAGGTGACTGGAGCGACGGTTCACTTTGTCAATGAGGTTTGCGACGGGGGACCGATTATCCTGCAAAAGGCGGTAGAGGTTCTGCCGGACGATACGCCGGAAAGCCTGCAGCGCAGAGTAATGGAACAGGCGGAGTGGAAGCTGCTGCCAAAGGCGGTCGCTTTGTTTTGCAAGGGAAGTATTCAAGTGATAAACGGAAAAACAGTGATTAAGGAGGTCTGAACATGAAAACACAAAGTATTGAAAGCAATCTGATTTCCAACATGTATCCGGGGCGGGGTATCATTCTTGGCAGAAGCGCGGACGGTCAAAACGCCGTGATTGCTTATTTCATTATGGGGCGCAGTGAAAACAGCCGCAACCGCGTGTTTGTTGAGGACGGTGAAGGCATCCGTACGCAAGCGTTTGACCCCGATAAGCTGAGCGACCCCTCGCTCATCATCTATTCTCCGGTCAGAGTCCTCGGCCATACCACTATTGTAACAAATGGTGACCAGACCGACACGATTTACGAGTTTCTACAGGCGGGAAAAACCTTTGAAGCTGCGCTGCGGACACGCACTTTCGAACCGGACAGGCCTAATTATACGCCCCGCGTTTCCGGTATCGTGGAAGCGGACGGAAGCTACCTGCTGTCTATTCTAAAGAGTGCAAACGGAAATCCTGGTTCTGTGCAGCGGCTTTTCTTTGAATATGCTTCTCCCGTCAGTGGGGAAGGGCACTTCATCCACACTTATCAGGGAGACGGAAGCCCGCTTCCTTCTTTTGAAGGCGAACCGACCCTTGTCGGTATTTCCGGAGATATTGATACGTTTACGCAAACGATCTGGGACAACCTGTTCAGTGCAAACAAGGTTTCTCTTTTTACCCGTTTTATCAGCTTGAAAACAGGAATGGCAGAAACCAGAATCATCAATAAGAATCATTTATAAGATGGAGGCAGCTGAAATGTCAAATGAGCTTACTTTAAAATACGGTTGCAACCCGAACCAAAAACCGTCGCGTATTTTTATGAAGGACGGCAACGAACTGCCCATTCAGGTGCTGAACGGGAAACCGGGATACATCAATTTTTTGGATGCCTTCAACAGCTGGCAGCTTGTAAAAGAACTTAAAGCCGCTGCGGGACTGCCTGCGGCAGCCTCCTTTAAGCACGTCAGCCCCGCCGGAGCCGCAGTCGCGTGTGAGCTTTCCGACACGCTGAAAAAAATATATTTCGTTGACGATCTTGAGTTGTCTCCTTTGGCAAGTGCGTATGCAATGGCGAGGGGTGCGGACAGAATGTCTTCCTATGGCGATTGGATTGCCCTGTCCGACATCTGTGACAGACAGACGGCGGCTTTGATTGCCCGCGAGGTTTCCGACGGCGTGATTGCTCCGGGTTATACCGATGAAGCGCTTGCTATTCTGAAATCCAAACGCAAGGGCGGCTACAACATTGTGGCTATCAAACCGGACTACAAGCCTGCGCCCGTGGAACGTAAGGACGTCTTTGGAATTACGTTTGAACAGGGCAGAAATGAAATTTTGATCGATAACAATATGCTTTCCAACGTGATTACGGAAAACGAGAAAATTCCGGAAAGCGCGAAGCGGGATCTTCTGATTTCCCTGATTACACTGAAATACACACAGTCAAACTCCGTCTGTTATGTCAAGGGCGGACAGGTCATCGGCGTGGGCGCGGGTCAGCAGTCCCGCATTCACTGTACGCGGCTGGCCGGCAACAAGGCGGATACATGGTATTTGCGGCAGCACCCGAAGGTGCTCGGCCTGAAATTTAAAGAAGGTATCCGCCGCCCGGACCGCGACAATACTATTGACGTGTATATCTCGGACGAATACATGGATGTTCTGGCGGACGGCATATGGGAAAACTTCTTTGCACAAAAGCCGGAGCCGCTCTCCCGCGAGGAGAAACGCACATGGCTGGATACCCTGACGGATGTCGCGCTGGGTTCGGATGCGTTTTTCCCGTTCGGCGACAATATTGAGCGTGCGCACAAAAGCGGCGTAAAATATATTGCACAGCCCGGCGGTTCCATCCGCGACGACAATGTCATCGGCACCTGCAACAAATACGGAATCGCCATGGCCTTCACCGGGATGCGGCTGTTCCATCATTAACGGCGTTCCTGTATATTATAGCAATTTTAAATAAGAACTGGAAAATCGGATATTATCTCCCCCGCCGGAGGCGGGGGAGATAACGAAATTCATTCCACTGTATTGTTGTAATTGCCATAATCCAAAAATCAACGTAGAGGCGGATAATAACATGAAGATATTGGTAATCGGCGGGGGAGGCCGCGAGCACGCGATCGTACGTAAAATCAAAGAAAGCCCAAAAGCAGAGAAAATCTACTGTGCCCCCGGAAACGGCGGCATTTCACGGGACGCCGATTGTGTTGATATCCCCGTAACGGATATTGACGGCGTTGTCCGTTTCGCAAAGGAAAACCGGATTGATCTTGTATTTGTGGCTCCCGACGACCCGCTTGCCGCCGGAATGGTGGATGCGCTCGAATCTGCGGGAATCCGGGCTTTTGGCCCGCGCGCCAATGCCGCGGTGATTGAAAGTAGCAAAGTGTTTTCAAAAGATCTGATGAAGCGGTATCATATTCCGACTGCGGGATATGAAGTGTTTGACGACCCGCACAGGGTGCTGGATTATATCCGACAAAATGACCGGTATCCCATTGTCATCAAGGCGGACGGCCTTGCGTTGGGAAAAGGCGTGATCATAGCCGCCGATTACAATGAAGCGCGGGACGCCGTCAGAACCATTATGGAGGATAAGGTTTTCGGCGCCTCCGGCAACCGGGTGGTCGTGGAGGAATTCATCACCGGGCCTGAAGTTTCGGTTTTGGCGTTTACCGACGGTAAATGCATCCGGCCGATGGTTTCCTCCAAAGATCACAAACGTGCTCTGGACGGAGACAAAGGATTAAATACCGGCGGAATGGGTACGATCAGCCCGAACCCGTACTATTCCGAGGAAATGGCACAATTGTGCATGAAAACCATTTTTCTGCCAACCATGGAAGCGATGAACCGGGAGGGCAGAACGTTTAAAGGGTGCCTGTACTTTGGACTGATGCTCACAAAAGACGGGCCGAAAGTGATTGAATACAACGCGCGTTTCGGCGACCCGGAAACACAGGTCGTTTTGCCGCGCCTAAAAACCGATTTTGTGGAGATTCTGGAGGCCGTGATGGATGAACGGCTGGAATCCCAGCCAATTGAGTGGAGCAGGGAAACCTCCGCTTGTGTTGTG
>DENA01000007.1:0-79890 GCA_002359465.1 Ruminococcaceae bacterium UBA2656 | reverse complement strand
AAAAAAAAAAAAAAAAAAGACGGGGGGGGGGGGGGCGTATCGTCTTTCCTATCGTTTATTTTATTCGGCCAGCGCTCTTGTGAGCCACGCGTCCGCAATATCCATTGCGAGGTAAAGCCCGTTTTTTTCGCTGGATTTAATAATCTGTTTGCGTGAACGGATGTTTTGATCCGTGTACATCAGCTGGATGGTAACCCGGTCTGCAATATCCATATCCTGAACTTTCTTCTTGCTTTTGATTTCAAGCCTTACAACGTATTTATCCTGCATGCTTCCGTAATAAATCACATCACCGCAGCGCACCAACGGTTTGCCCTTGTAGGTGGGGAACTGGGGTGCGTCGTTTGATTCATTCATTCGTATGTCCTCCTTCTGTTCAATTCATCAAGTGCTTCTATAAAAGTACCGTGATTTACTCACCTAAATAGGATTTTAATAGTACCTGTAACAATTCATCACGGTCAATTCTGCGAATCAGACTGCGAGCATTATTGTGTGTGGTAATATAAGTTGGATCCTCGGAAAGAATGTAGCCGACAATCTGGCTGATGGGATTGTAGCCTTTTTCTTTCAAAGCATCATACACCAGGGTGAGTGTTTTTTTAATATCCTCTTCACGGTCATTACCGAGTGAAAAGGTCATTGTTTTATCAAGCATGGAAACACCTCCAATATTGCCATCATACAACATACATACAATAATTTCAAGAACTAATTTATAAACAGAAGCTTAAGAACGCAAATTTGCACCGGTTTTTTCAAGCTCTTTCATGATTTTCTTCATTGCGCCGGCAATCAGTTCATCCGTCAGGGTGCTGTCGCCGGAGCGCAGAATAATGCTGAATGCCACGCTCTTTTTGCTGGCGTCGATTTGTTCCCCTTTGTAAACATCAAAAAGCTTGATGTTTTCAAGAAGGTTTCCCGCACCCCTGATAATTGCCTTCTCAAGCGTCAGCACGGGCGTGGAATCGTCACAGATCAGCGCAATGTCGCGGGTTACGGCGGGGAACTTTGGCAAAGGGGTATAGGTCTTCACGGATTTTGCATATTGATACATTAAATCAACATCCAGCGAGAAGCAGTAAACCCGTTCGCCGATACCGTAATTTCCTGCAACCTTCGGATGAATCTCGCCGATAACGCCCAAACGGTTCCCTTCAATGTTCAGTACGGCACAGCGCCCAGGATGATAGCTGGGCTCTTTGGAGGAAGCTTCAATTTCCCACCCGTATACGCAGAGTTTTTCCAAAATTTGCTCAGCCATTCCTTTTGCGGTAAAGTAATCCGACTGATTGCCGTACATTCCAACGATCAGGTTGGTCTTTTCAATCGGCAGTTTGTCTTCGGTGGTCGGAATGTATTCACTGGCAAGCTCAAACAGGCAGGCTTCTGCGTTCCGATTATTATAGTTGCGGGAAAGTACCTCCAGCATGGAGGGAAGGGCGGTGGTTCTCATAATGCTGGTATCTTCGCCCAGAGGGTTCGATATAATAATGGATTTGCGCAGCGGGGAATCCGCGGGCATTAAAATTTTGTCGTAGTACTTCGGACTGATGAACGAGTATGTCATGATTTCGCTTGCTCCCAGCGCGAGCATGGTGTCATTGATGGTGCGCTCAAATTTCTGGCGCGGCGTGTATTTTCCCTGTGCGCCGCCGTCCAAAGCGGTGCCCGGGATTTTATTGTAACCGTAGAACCTTGCGATTTCCTCGGCGATGTCCGCCTTGTGCTGCAAATCAGGGCGGAAGGTGGGTACCAGAATATCGTCCCCGTCAAATTCACACTCCAACTTGCTTAAAATGGCTTTCATTTCATCCGTGGTCAGATTCAAGTCAAGAAAGCGGTTAATCCAGTCCGTATCCAGATGGATTCTCCTGCGTTCCTTGCTGGAATGGTCGTCGATTATTCTATCATCCAGCACGTCGCCCGCGTCCAGCAGTTCCACCAGTTCACAGGCGCGTTCAAGCGTGGGGAGGCAGTTGTTGGGGTCCAGTCCCTTTTCGTAGCGGGAGGACGCATCGGTTCTCATGCCCTGGTCCCTGGCGGTTGTGCGGACGGATGCGCCGTTAAAGCATGCCGACTCAAACACAATCGTGGTTGTATCGTCAACGATGCCGCTGTATTCTCCGCCCATAACCCCGGCGATAGCAATCGGTTTGTTTGCGTCGGCAATGACTAAATTTTTATCGGTGAGCTTATGCTCAACGCCGTCCAGCGTGGTGATGGATTCGCCGTCCTTTGCGCGGCGCACACGGATTTTGCCTTCCTCAATAAAGCGAAGATCAAAGGAATGCATGGGCTGTCCGTATTCGAGCATGACATAGTTTGTAATATCCACAATATTGTTGATCGGGCGAACTCCCATGGCGCGCAGCCTTTCACGCATCCAACGCGGCGACGGCTTGACGCGGACATTTTTCACAATACGGGCCGAGTAAATGGAACACAAATCCGGGGCTTCCACTTTTACATCGAGCATTCCTTTGCAGGAACCGTGTCCCGCCTTTACCACAGGCGTGTGCAGATTCAAAGGCTTATGGAAGGTCGCGGCAGCCTCGCGGGCAAGACCGATAACGGAAAAACAGTCCGGCCTGTTTGACGTAATTTCAAATTCCACCCTCCTGTCGTCAAAACCAATTGCTTTGCAAATTGGTTCACCAAGTGCGCATTCTTCCTGTATGACAAAAATACCGTCTTCAATCGCATAGGGAAAATCATGCTTGGTCAGTTCAAGTTCGCTGAGGGAACAGAGCATACCGTTGCTTTCAACGCCGCGCAGCTTGCCCTTCCTGATCTTTTTATCGCCGGGAAGAGTGGATTTATCCATTGCGACCGGCACCAGGTCGCCGACCTTTAAATTTTGCGCCCCGGTCACAATTTGTACCGGTTCACCGGAACCTGTGTCGATTTGCGTAATCCACATATGGTCGGAGTCCGGATGCCTTTCCAGCGAAAGCACCTTTCCGACAATCACGTTGTCAATTTCACTGCCTTCGGTTTCCCAGCCTTCCACCTTGGAGCCGCTCATCGTCATTGCTTCGGTGAAATCGCGAATCGGCATATCATCAAGCGTTACAAATTCTTTTAACCATCTCATTGAAAGATTCATTCTACTGCATCCCCCTTAAAATTGCTTCAGGAATCTCACGTCGTTTTCATAAAACAGGCGTAAATCGTCAATATTGTATTTTCTCATTACTACGCGTTCCAGCCCCATGCCGAGTGCGAAACCGCTGTATATTTCCGGGTCTATGCCGCAGTTGGAGAGCACCTTCGGGTGTACCATTCCGCAGCCCAGAATTTCAATCCATCCTTCGCCCTTGCAAAGGCGGCAGCCTTCCCCGTGGCAGTTGAAGCACTGCACGTCAACTTCAGCGGAAGGTTCAGTAAAGGGGAAGTGATGCGGCCGGAAACGCACGACGGAATCCTCGCCGTACATGCGCTTTACAAAGGTCTCAAGAGTACCCTTTAAATCTGCAAAGGTAATTCCCCTGTCAACCACTAACCCCTCAATCTGGTGGAATAAAGGGGAGTGCGTGGCGTCAACCGCGTCCGAACGATAAACCCTGCCGGGGGAGATAATGCGGATTGGCGGTTTTTGCTTTTCCATCACGCGTACCTGAACCGGGGAGGTCTGTGTGCGAAGCAGAATATTGTCGTTGATATAGAAGGTATCCTGCGTATCTCTTGCCGGGTGATCTTTCGGAATGTTGAGCGCCTCGAAATTATAATAGTCGTATTCGACTTCCGGCCCTTCCACAATGTCAAAGCCCATGCCTACGAAGATTTCCTTGATTGCGTCCAGCTCAATGCTCAGGGGATGTTTTGCGCCAAGCTCACGGTGGACGCCGGGCAGCGTGACATCGATTTTTTCCTGATCAAGTCGTTTGAGCATTTCTTCTTCTTTTAATTCTGCGGCGCGTTTGACCAGATCCGCTTCGATAAAAGTGCGGACTTCATTGGCCAACTGGCCGATTTTGGGACGTTCTTCCGCAGAAAGGCTTCCCATCTGCTTTAAAATGGAAGTGAGTTCCCCTTTCTTTCCCAAATATTTAATACGCAGATTTTCCAGTATCTGCTGCCCTTTTGCTTCATTCAATTCGCGCATCGCTTTCTCGCGGATTGCCTCCAGTTCCTGCTTCATAGCGTTATCATCCTTTCAGTTATATAAGACATGAATAAGCAATAAAAAAATAAGCAATAAAAAACGCCCCCGCCCCGGAAAGGGACGAAGACGAAAACTCCGTGGTACCACCCTAATTTGTAACTCTCTGCGGCCTGTAACGGTGTAGGCCGTGGCAGCCTACTGAACGGTTCAGCCGCGCCACTCCAAAGGGAACTTCACCTTTTACAGCTTACAGGCACGCTTTCAGCCGTGACATGCCCTCTCTGAATAAGCGAAGAAAAAGGCTACTTCCTTTATCATTGTGTTAATACTACATAATATATCACCTTAGCACACCAAATGCAAGCGAATCCTTTGCCTTAAGGGCAGATTCCGGTTGAATTTCTTACAATCAGCTCCGGCTTCAGCAAAAGCTTACTGATGCTTACGCCCCCGATCAGTTCATACAGCATCATGAAAGCGCTCTTGCCGATAGAGACTCTGTCCTGACGGATCGTGGTCAAAGTAGGAGTCAGATGCTGTGCGATCGGAAGGTCGTCAAAGCCTACTACACTCATATCCTGAGGTACACATTTTCCCAGCCTGCCCAGTTCGGCAATCACTCCGGAAGCGATGAGGTCACTTGCACAGACAATTGCAGTTGCTCCGTTTTCTATAAAGGAACCTACGTGGTCTTTTGCGCAGTCAGGAACATAATAACCATTGGCAATTAAATGGGAATTGACTTTCAGAGCATAATGTTCCATGCTTTGTATAAAAGCATGATAGCGCTCATTTGTCACCATGCTGTTCTTGGTGCCATTCAGCAGCGCAATGTTTTTATGTCCATATTCACAAAGATGCTTTACGGCAAGATCAATACCGTTGTAACTGTCGGTGCCAACATAGCCCACATGTTTATTGGGAATGTAGTTATCCAGCAGGACGGTTGGAACCGACGTTTTGTCAAGCTGGGTAATATAGTCGTCATGCAGCGCAAATCCCAGCAAAAAAGAACCGCTGTATCCGTTTTTCAGCATATAAGAATCATATTTTTCATGGGTCTGCATATTCAGATTTGTGGGGATGACCGATACATCGCAATGATGCCTGGCGGCAATCAGCTTAAATCCTACGACAATTTCGTAGCCGAACTGATCGATATTTTCGTATTCCATATTTTCGATTAGAATGCAGACTTTTCGTGTGCCGGGCTGTTGCACTTTCTTTGAAGCGTATCCCATTTCGACCGCAGTGTCAAGTACCAGCTGGCGCATTTTTTCACTGATATCGCTGGCACCGTTCAAGCCCTTTGATACGGTACTGACGGCAATTCCAAGTTTCTCCGCAATGTCTTTAATCGTAGTCATTGAAATCCCTCTTTCCTGTCCAACCACAGTATATACTGTGGCCGCGTAACATTTCAATAGTTTTATTTTTATATTGGCAATTAAAAAAACAATTTTTTAGAATTATACAGCCAAAATTAAAGAACTTATCTAATTTATTACGAAAAAACACGAAATATATTTCTTGAAAAAAGAAAATTAGTCAGAAGTTTTCAGATTTTATAACAAATAAATGGTTATTCTGACATTTTTTGTTACACAAATATCCCGAAATATTGTATATAAAAATATTGAATAGTTACAGAATACTTCATTTTTTCGTATTGACATTCAGAATGTCCTTTGATATCATATTGTCATATTTTCGTGATTTTTCGTAACAGAAGTGGGAATAATTGCCAGTTACAAATTAATGAAATTGCGAAAGAATTCTGTGCTTTAGCAAGAATTTGCGGCAGATAAGACTCGTTACTTAAAGGAGTGGATTATATGAATACATTTAAAAATGATGTGATAACTCTTTTAGAATTGGAAAGCGGAAAAACAATTCATCAGGCGGATGTTATGGAACTTTATCATGCGGTTTCCAAAGCGGCCATGAAACAGGTAAAATCCAAATGGGAAGCACCTGACGTCAGTAAACGGGCGTGTTATTTCTCGGCTGAATTTTTAATAGGCAGACTTATTTACAGTAACTTGCAGAATTTAGGACTTCTGAACCAGCTGTCAGAGCTGTTTCATGAAAATAATATCGATGTCGCTGTATTCGAAGATATTGAGGATGCTGCGCTAGGAAACGGCGGGCTTGGAAGACTGGCCGCCTGTTTTCTGGACTCGGCCTCCACACAGGGGATTGTCCTGAACGGTTATGGAATCCGGTATAAATACGGTCTTTTCCGACAGTACTTCGAAAATGGTTTTCAGAGGGAAACAGTGGATGACTGGCTGCAGTCCGGCGACCCGTGGTCGCTGCGCCGTGAAGATGATAAGGTTAAAATCAGGTTTAAGAATCAAACGGTTTACGCTGTTCCCTATGATACCCCGGTGATTGGGTATGGTGCCAAAACAGTCAATACGCTTCGCCTGTGGCAGGCTGAACCACTGGTTCCGTTCGACTTTCAGCTGTTTAACGACCAGAAATTTGAACAGGCGGTACGTGAGAAAAACGACGCGGAAGCCATCTCCAGCGTCTTATACCCAAACGACACGTCGGACAAGGGGAAAAAACTTAGGCTGAAACAGCAGTATTTCTTCTCAAGCGCCTCCCTTCAGGACATTATCAGAACCTATAAGAAAAGATATGGAAATGATTTTACTCATTTTTCCGGGGAATATGCAATACAGCTGAACGACACTCACCCAGTCGTATCCATTCCGGAATTTATCAGGCTTCTTGTCACCAACGAAGGGGTATCGTTTGGCAAGGCACTGAAAATCGCAAGACAGACGTTTGCCTATACAAATCATACCATTATGGCGGAAGCTTTGGAAAAATGGGATGCAAATCTCTTCAAAAGCGTGATTCCCAATGTGTACAGGTATGTTGTGATGATCAACAAGGTGCTGCTGAAAGAGCTTTCGGATATGGGCATTACGGGAGAAGCGCAAAAACCATTTATGATTATTGATGAGCATTCGGTTGTTCACATGGTGCGGCTTGCGACCTTTGCCACCCATTCCGTCAATGGCGTAGCCGAAATCCATACAGAGATTCTAAAAACCTCTACACTGAAAGAATGGTATGAAATTTATCCGAAGCGGTTTAACAACAAGACCAACGGAATTACCCAGCGAAGGTGGCTGGCGCTTTCCAATATGGAACTTTCCGGTTTTATTACGGATAAAATCGGGAGCGGCTGGGTTACGGATCTGGACAGACTCAGGAATCTTGAAAAATATAAGGACGATCCCAACGTAATTCGTCAGTTCGCGCAAATCAAACGGATTAAAAAACAGCAGCTTGCCGATTATATAGAAAAGCACGAAGGAGTCAGGCTGAATCCGGACTTTATTTTTGATGTCCAGGTCAAGCGCCTGCACGAATATAAGCGCCAGCTTTTAAACGCCCTTTCCATTATGGATATTTATTTCGGATTAAAGAAAGGCAGAATTCAAAAATTCAACCCGACTGTTTTTCTGTTTGGCGGCAAGTCCGCTCCGGGATATGCCAGGGCGAAGGGCATTATTAAATTTATCAATGAAATAGCGAACAAAGTGAACAATGATCCTGCGGTAAACGGCCTAATGAAAGTTGTTTTTGTATCTAATTACAATGTGTCTTATGCCGAAAAAATTATGCCGGCCGCCGATATTTCCGAACAGATTTCAACAGCGGGTACGGAAGCCTCAGGTACCGGAAATATGAAGTTGATGCTCAACGGTGCCGTAACGCTCGGAACACTTGACGGGGCGAATGTGGAAATTGTTCAGCAGGCAGGGGAAGAAAACAACTATATTTTCGGGGCGCGTGTGGAGGAGCTTGCAAAAATTGCGGATTCCTATAGCCCAAGGGAAATCTATGAGCACGATGAAAGGGTGCGTGCGGCGGTGGAGGTTTTGATTAACGGAATGTTCGACGATGGGGGAACCGGGATATTCCGGGAGTTGTACCATTCTTTGCTTGACGGAGCAAGCTGGCACAAACCGGACAACTATTTTCTGCTCTATGATTTTATTTCCTACTGTGATACAAAACTCAAAGCCATCTCCGATTACAGCGACCGATTTGCATTTTCACAAAAATGCTTTATGAATACAGCCGGTGCTGGAAAGTTTTCAAGCGACAGAACTGTAAAGGAATACGCAATACAGATTTGGGGCATGTGATCAATAAAACAGTTTCATCACGGCGGGGTACAATCCCTTGTAAAGCTGAAACCGATATGCTACAATAATTAATAAATATCAGCGATCGGTTGGGAGATTGAAAATGGATATATTTATTGAACAGATTATTAAAAAAAAATTCGGCAAAAGTGATTGGNNGCTGTGTTGTTGGGAAGCTGTGTAATCCTTGGAGTTTTCGCGGTGTACATACCCATGCTTTTGCTGCCGGTTCTGGTCGGTGTTTTTGCCGCGGATTATTATCTGATTACTTCACGCAATCTTGAATATGAATACAGCGTTACAAACGGTGACATTACGATTGATAAGGTCATTAACCGCCGCAGAAGAAAAAAAGTGATCTCTGTAGACGCCCACGACATCGAATTTTTGGGAAAATTCAAACGGGAAGAAGCCCATAATCAAACCTATTCGGCCCGGTTCGGTGCGGCGGAAAATGAAAACGGGAAAGACGCATGGTGTTTTTTGGCGCGCCATCCCCAAAAAGGCAATGTATTGGTGCTGTTCAGCCCGAATGAAAAGATCCTTGCAGCAATCAAACCATTTCTTTCAAGGCAGGTAGCAGTCAATGCTTTTGGCAGGAATTGATTTAGTGGAAATACAAAGAATAAAAAAATCCATGCGAAATCCGCGCTTTCTACTGAGGATACTCGGGCCGTCCGAGTACGCCCAGCTTGAATTGCGCGGATTTCCCGTTCAGAGCGTCGCCGCGAGCTTCAGTGCGAAAGAAGCCTTTTCCAAAGCGCTCGGCACAGGCCTTCACGGATTTTCGCTGAGGGAGGTCGAACTTTTAAGGGCGGAAAATGGCAGGCCGTCTTTCAAACTGAGCGGAAACGCGCTGCAAATTGCGCAGGAACGGAAGATTGTTTTCCAGGTGAGCGTAACGCATACGAAAGTATACGCTTCGGCGGTTGTAATCGGGGAGGGACCGGAAAATGCAGGTACTTAACTGTGAACAGACAAAAAAGCTTGAAAAAAGTGCGGTGAACGCCGGCATCAGCTATTTGGAGTTGATGGAAAATGCAGGAGCCGCGGCGGTTCGCTTTCTACGGAAAAAATTTTCTCTGTCCGGCCGGAAGGCTGTCATTCTTTGCGGTAAAGGNNAAACTTTCTGAGCTTGGCGCGTTGGTCAGCGTGGTACTGGTCGACGGTCCTCCGCGCACCGATATTGCAAAAACGATGTTCTCCCGCCTTGAAAACACGTCGGTTAAGATTCTGGATTACGTAGGGAACATGGAGACCATTGGCCCGGTTATTTCCTCTTCCGATTACATTATAGACGCCATTTACGGTACCGGATTTCATGGCTCCGCGCCGGATATCCTTCTGCCGGTTTTTCGCGCGGTACAGTACTCATCGGCGGTTGTTTTTTCATTGGATATCCCAAGCGGTGCCAGCTGTGATTCCGGGGCGGTGGACGGAGAATGCATCAGGGCGGATTATACGATTTCCTTTTCCACTCTGAAAAACGGACATGTGATTCGGCCTGCGCAGAGTTATTGCGGGCAGGTGGCGGTTGTACCGATCGGAATTGATGCGAATTTAATTACAGGCCAGAAATCAACACTCGAAGTGATGGAACCATCCTCGGGGCAGGCTCTTTTAAAACCAAGAGACCCGCTCAGCAACAAAGGGAATTATGGACGGCTGCTCTGCTTCTGCGGAAGCGAAGGCATGGCCGGGGCGGCGGTTATGAGCGCAAAAGCGGCTGTTCGCTGCGGGGCCGGTATTGTCGACGTAGCTCTGCCGCGCACGATATACCCGATTGTCGCTTCCCGGATTGTGGAACCGGTTTTTACCCTTCTGGATTATGGCCCGGGCGGTAAAATGCTTTCCACAGTTCTTCCGACACTGAAGAACGCTATGGCGAAAGCAAGCGCATGTCTGCTTGGCTGCGGTCTGGGGCAAAATGAGGACTTGCAGCAAACAGTATTTGAACTGATTGCCAATTCTCAGATACCGCTTATTATTGACGCGGATGGCATAAACCTTCTTGCGGAGAATATAAATGTATTAAAAGCAGTCCGCGTTCCTGTTGTGCTGACCCCTCATCCCGGTGAGATGGCGCGTCTGATGAAATCCACAGTGGAAGATGTGCAGGCCCATCGGCTGGAGTATGCCGGAAATTTTGCATCTCAGTACAATGTGATTCTTGTGCTCAAGGGCGCCGGTACTATTGTTGCCGAACCGAATGGTATGGTGCATCTCAATCCTACGGGAAATGCCGGAATGGCAAAGGGAGGAAGCGGTGACGTTTTGGCGGGAATGATTGCTTCCTTTGTCGCACAGGGAATAGAACCGGCAAAAGCGGCGGCAGGCGCTGTTTATCTTCATGGTGCCGCCGGAGATCGCTGCGCTAAAGAGTTGTCACAGTGTGCAATGCTGCCAACCGACATGATTGACATGCTTCCACGGCTGTTTTTGGAGCTTGAGCGGTAAAACCGTATATTTTCTCAGAATATTTCGGTGCTCAGCATTACTTGCACGGAGAGTGGGAAACGATGCGCCGGACAGCTTATTGCCTATTTGCGATCTTTATCATTTTTTCTGTTTCTGCCTGCAAGGCGCAGGAAATCCAGGCTGCGGATCTCAATTTCAGTTTTCAATGCACCGCAGACATTGCTTACAACGGCGAAAAAATTGTATGCGCTTTTAACCGGGACGCGCCCGGCAGGGCAAGCGTGCAATTCCTTTCCGGTGATCTGAACGGTCTGACATATGATTGGAGCGGGGAGGGTTTTTCCGTTTCTTACAGCGGCATTTCCGCGAAAAGCGATGATTGTGTTTTACCTGACACATCTTTTGCAGTTATTCTGCTGCAAATTTTGGATTATGCCGAAAAAAGCGGTTCTCTGGTCAAAACGCACGGCGATGAACTCTCCGGCAGCATGAACGGTACTGATTTTACGATGACGGCGGACAAAAGAACAGGACAGATAAAAACCGTTTCTGTTCCGCAAAGAAATCTAACGGCAAAATTTTATGATTATACGCAATAAGGGTGTGACGGAGGTTACGCCCTTTTTTCTATTTAATTTTATGTCAACCCCCGCATCTAAATAATATTATGTGTTAGGGACTGCACGCGAATAAATTGATTTGGGAATGTCAACAATATTTGCAGACCCTATATCATAAATTATGCGGAGCGTGAAAAATGTGAACATTAGAAGAGGCGATATCTATTATGCCGACCTGAGTCCGGTTGTTGGTTCCGAGCAGGGGGGCGTCCGGCCTGTGCTGATTGTTCAGAACGACGTTGGAAACCGATTTAGCCCAACTGTAATTGCAGCGGCAATAACCAGTCAGCGTGCAAAGGCGAATCTTCCAACGCACATTATGCTGAACGCCCAGTCCACAGGACTTGCAAAGGATTCCGTCGTTCTGCTGGAACAGGTTCGTACAATTGATAAACACAGATTAAAAGAGCGCATGGGGCGCCTTGATAATATGTCAATGACACAGGTCAATCAGGCTTTATCTATCAGTTTTGGCCTTGACCTTGATGAAGAGGAACGCGAGGCTACATAGAGTTGCCTGAAATTAATTAAAATATGTATATTTCTATAGGCTATGAAAATAATAAATAAATAAAATTTAAAAGGAAGTGTTTCAATTGCCATTAACTGAAAAAGAACTGTCAGCAATCGAAGATCAGCTGAGCGGGGAAAAGCTTCTTGTCACAAAGTTCAAGGCGTATTCGCAAATGTGTTCGGACACGGAAATCAAACAAAAATGCGACACAATTGCATCTCAGCATCAGGCGCATTACGATAAGCTTTTGAGCTTTTTGAATTAAGGAGTAAGCAAAATGAATAATTCACAGATGAACCATTCACAAATGCAGGATAAAGAAATTATGGAGGATGTTCTGACCTCTCAAAAAGCAGTCACCGGTGCTTACAATAATTTTGCAAATGAATGTGCGACTCCGAATGTCAGGGATGAGTTTATGAGAATTCTTACAGAAGAGCACCAGATTCAGGCAGATGTTTTTGACGCGATGAAACAGCGCGGCTGGTATCCTACACCAGCGGCTGAACAGCAGAAGATCCAACAGGCAAAACAGAAATATCAAAATACAAACCAACAGTAAAATACAACGCCGGTTCCTGTGGGGACCGGCGTTTTTATCGCAAACACACAATTTTAATTCTGGATGGAATACAATTTATGACACAATGTTTAACCCTGCACCGCTATAATTATTTTTAGCGCAGGGAGGGATCTCTTTGAAGCAGACAATTTACATAGACATATTGGTCGGTATTAATTTATTTATCAACTATTTTTTACTGCTGGCTGTTTCAAAATTTCTTTCACTGCCCGTCAAGCGTCCCAGGCTGGCCGCCGGCGCGGCGCTGGGCGCGGCAGCTTCTCTTTCCATCCTTTTGCCGGAAGTCAATCTGTTCCTGGCTTTCGCTTTAAAATTTACAGTGTCGAGTCTCATCATTTTATGCGCATATCCCTTGTATGGATTGAAGCAATTTTTGCGGGAACTCGCTGCATTTTATATTATGAGCTTTGCCTTTGCCGGATTTATGCTTGCTCTATGGTACTTTATTGCTCCGCAAGGGCTGATCATTAAAAATTCGGTTGTCTATTTCAATATTTCTCCGCTTCTCCTGATCGTCATGACGGTTGCGTGTTATTTTATCATCCGCTTGATTCACCGTATTACGGGAAGGCAGGCTCCGGAAGACCTGTTCTGCAGGATTCAGATCGATTTTAACGGAAGGTCGGTTTCCTGTTCGGCAAAGGTGGATACCGGCAACTCGCTGACCGAGCCGTTTTCAAACGCACCGGTTGCCGTTGTCTGTGAGGAGTGTCTGTCCGGGATTGCACTGCGGCAGGAAAGCGGAAAAATCCGCCTTGTACCGTTTCAGGCGGTGTCAGGAGGCGGACTTCTACCGGCGTTTAAACCGGATAAACTGACTGTTATCACAGGTAAAGATAAAATCGAAATTCACGAAGTATACATAGCGGTAACGAAATCGAAACTCGGGGCGTTCAGCGCGCTCCTGAATCCGGATTTACTGCAAAAAACGTCAGCCTAAATTTGGCCGTAGGCGGGCGAAATTTTGAGCCGCGGCGGCAGCGGCAAAAGGGAAAGAGTGAAAATGGGAATGAATAAGCTGATAAGGGAACTGGGAAATAAGCTGTCATTATTATGGCTGCGATTCGGTCTAAACGGGCAAATACATTATATTAACGGGCCTGAAACTCTTCCTCCGCCGCTGACTAAGAAGGAAGAGGAAAAGGTGATGCTGAACATTATGAATGATGTTCCCAATGCGCGTGAACCGCTCATCACCCACAACCTCAGGCTTGTTGTGTATATTGCCAAAAAATTCGAATCAAACAGCGCAGGGGTGGAGGACTTAATCTCAATCGGTACGATTGGATTGATTAAAGCGGTAAATACCTTCTGTCCTGAGCGCAACATCAAACTCGCAACCTATGCTTCGCGCTGCATTGAAAATGAAATTCTGATGTATCTGAGAAAGAGTTCCCAGTTAAAAAATGAAGTATCCATTGATGATCCGTTAAACGTGGACTGGGACGGAAACGAGCTTTTGCTTTCCGACATTTTAGGCAGCGACCAGGATACCGTAAACCGTAATATTGAACAGGAAGTAGAGCGGAATCTTTTACTGACCGCCGTGTCGCACCTTGCTCCGCGCGAGCGGGAAATCATGCAGCTTCGTTTCGGCCTAAATAACACCAAAGAACATACGCAGAAGGAAGTGGCCGATACGCTCGGCATTTCGCAGTCCTACATATCGCGTCTCGAGAAACGGATTATTGAAAGGTTAAAAAAGGATTTGGAACGCGTAAGCTGAGGAAAGGCGGACATCACGGGATGTCCGCCTTTCCTTGATTTTCTCTCCGCATTCATGATTGTTCCATATATTGCAGGATAGTGCTGTAAGCTGCTTTCAGACTATCATAATCGTAATGTCGACAGTTTGCGGGGCTGGTTGACGGTAGCGCGATGGCGGGAACTCCGGTGTCTTTTTCACAGAGCCGCCGGTAGAGAGCGGCTGCCTTTGTTCCGGTCGTAAAAACGGCCCGAATATTTGTCTTTTTTAATAAACCGCCGATATCGTTGGCAACAGGGTTTCGTATACTGCTGTCGTCTGCTCCAGAAATACTGCAGCTTTTTAAGATGTCCCAGAGCGCAATACGGTTTCTCAGCAAAAATTCCGTTTTTTCAATGTTGCCTTCCGGCAGCTTTTGACCGTATAGATCCGATACGATTTTCCAGAAACGGTTTTGCGGATGAGAGTAGTAAAATCCGTATTCGCGCGATTTTGGGGAAGGCATCGTACCTAAAATCAGTATTCTTGAGTTCCGGTCGCAGACAGGTTCAAAAGTATGTTCAATCGTTTCAATCATGGTATTTGTCCTTTATACTGCGTACATATTTGATCAGGCTGTCGTGCTGGTTAGGGCATTTTCCGTCCATCACCGCGTCTAAAAGGAAAGAAAGCAGCCTGCCGATTTCGGCACCCTGCGGGATTCCAAGCGACAATAAATCCGAACCTTTCAGTTGCAGATCTTTCAGAGAGAAGCAAAGCCCTCGTGTGAGAACGTTTTCCAGCATGGCCTCCGCCGCCTTCAGCTTTTCCGGTTCACCGGTGACGGCCGGGTCCTGCGCCTTCCTGTCCGCGGCCTTCATTTTGAACAGGCACCGCAGCGTCTTTTCACCGTATTGGTTCAGGAGTCTCAGCAGGGCTTTTTCGTTTGCGGGAAGCGGAAGTTGCTGCAATTCCACCAGCCGTACAACTGTATTGATCATGCCGCTGTCATACCGGAGCCTGCGCAGGATTTCTCCGGCTGTTTCCGCGCTTTGGCTGCGTAAAAGCATCGTGAGCCGAAGAACCGGATCTGCCTTGACGGCGGTAACTGTACTCATCGTATGCTCCCAGACACCGGCATCGGTTATGAATCTGATTTCCGGTATAAACTGCTCAAATACGGGACGGTACTTTCTTAAAATCCCCTCCGCATTGCCGCAGAGAAGCTTTGTGAATTCGGAATTGATTCGCTCACGCGCAATATTCCGCAGCAAAGCGCAGTTTTTTAATATGCCGGACGAGGTGCCCTGCTCAATCGTAAAATCAAGGACAGCGGAAAAACGCAGAGCCCGTAAAATTCTCAGCCCGTCTTCCTGAAAACGAAGGTCAGGAACCCCTACGCATCGGATTGTTCGGTTTTTCAGGTCTTCAATGCCTCCAAAGCAGTCAATAATTCCTTCGGCATGATTGTAGGCGAGCGCGTTGACAGTAAAATCCCTGCGTGACAGGTCTTCTTTTAAGCTATTTGTAAACCGCACGCTGTCCGGATGCCGGTTGTCGGAATACCGGCCGTCTATCCGGTAAGAGGTTACCTCAACAGGCATGTAATCGGTCAGCACCGTAAGGGTTCCGTGCTGAATACCGGTTTTTATACATTGATAGCCGTTCAAGGCAAGTTCTATCTCATTGGGAAGAGCGGATGTCGTCACATCCCAGTCGTTTGGCTCCATACCGAGAATAGTATCCCGTACGCAGCCGCCGACGACATACGCTTCATGACCGGAAACGTCCAGCTTTTGAAGGACTGCCTCAACCTGCGGCGGTATGTGAATCTGCATATTTGCGCCTCACTTGTTATTTTTTCTGTTTTTCTTTATCAAAATTTTCCGGATAACTAAGATTTTACGGGTAGATTCCACCGCCGAAAGCAAGGGAGACTACCAACCTGATTGATTAGATTGCTATAGGGGATAATGATTTTATTTTTATTATAGTATTATACGACATTATGATAAAAAAGTAATTCTGTTTCCTTTAATATTTTTACTGATTACATCGCATGAATCACCCCGGCCATGGTAATAATGGTAGTAAGTTATTCCATGGAAATGAGGGAACGGCATGCAGTACAATAAAGTCGAAATCTGCGGGGTCAACACTTCGAAATTAAAAGTACTTACCGAAAAGGAAAAGATGCAGCTGCTGCGCCGGGTGAAGGAAGGAGACCTCAAAGCACGCGATGAACTCATTAACGGGAATCTGCGCCTTGTTTTGAGTGTTATTCAGCGGTTTACAAACCGCGGGGAAAATCTTGACGACCTTTTTCAGGTGGGATGCATCGGCCTAATTAAAGCCATAGATCATTTTGATATCAGTCAGGGCGTTCGTTTCAGCACCTATGGGGTGCCCATGATTATTGGAGAAATACGGCGTTACCTGAGAGATAACAATTCTATACGCGTCAGCCGGTCGCTACGCGACACCGCGTACAAAGCCATGCAGGCGAAAGAAAAGATGACGGCTGAAAACAACCGCGAGCCAACCATTGAAGAAATTGCAAAAGAACTGAACCTCCCGCGTGAGGATGTGGTCCTTGCGCTTGAATCCATCGTTGAACCGGTTTCACTCTTTGAACCGGTTTTTTCAGACGGAGGCGATACCATTTATGTGATGGATCAGGTAGGCGATAACAACGACGATTCTAACTGGCTGGATGAAATTGCGTTGAAAGAAGCAATCCGAGATTTGAACAGCAGGGAAAAGAGAATCCTATCCATGCGCTTCTTCCAGGGGAAGACGCAGATGGAGGTTGCTTCAGAGATCGGAATCAGTCAAGCACAGGTTTCAAGGCTTGAAAAGGCCGCGCTTGATAAGATTAAGAAAGATATTTAGCTGTTGTTTACTTACCCGTCACGTCACCTTCACAATAAGCAATTATACTGAGCGCTGTAATAGATTCACGACAAAATCGGAGGATATTCTATGCAGCAAATAATTGCGAAATTCAAGAAAAATCCCCATATCCTTGTTCTGGGACTGATTGCGGCACTGTCTTTCACCCTGAACTTTTATGTCATTTCAAATAACGGTACCGGAAATGAATATTACGCGGCGTGTGTTAAGAGCATGACGCTGAGCTTTAAGAACTTCTTTTTTGTATCATTTGACCCCGCCGGAATGGTTTCCGTTGACAAGCCCCCGCTTGGCTTGTGGATGCAGGCGATTTCCGTACTTATTTTCGGTTATCACGGCTGGGCCATGCTTCTGCCGCAGGCCTTGGCGGGGGCAGTTTCCACCGTGATGATTTACATTTTAACCGCGAAGCATTTTGGGCGGCCGGCCGGGCTGATTTCCTCCCTGATTTTCGCCGTCACGCCGGTGGTGGTTGTTGTATCACGAAATAATACGATTGATATGCAGCTTATTTTTGTGTTGCTTGCAGCCGTGTGGTTTCTCTTCCGTTCCATTGACAGCGGAAAATGGAGATACTTATTCTGGGCCGCGGTATTTTTAGGCTTGGGATTCAATATTAAGATGCTGCAGGCATACATGATTTTGCCCGCGATGGCTTTGACCTATCTGCTGTTTGCAAAGGAAAAACTCGGCAGGCGTTTCCTTGCGGGAATTCTGAGCATGGTTATCGTACTCGGCGTTTCTTTCGCATGGGTGCTTGCTGTTGAGCTGTATCCCGCCGAAAGCCGCCCCTATGTAGACAGTACCGGCAACAACTCGATACTGGAGCTGATTGTGGGCCATAACGGTACGGAGAGACTGTTCGGCCAAAGCATGGGCGGAATTGGCGGCGGTACGGCGCGCTCTTTTAACAGGGACGCATCCGGTACAGCATCACAGAGGAATGATGGCGGAGGCGGTACGCCGCCGGACGGTAATCCAGGAGGATACGGACAGGCGGCGCCGGGCACGGATGGCCGCGGGAACCGGCAGGATGACGGGCGCGGTATGGGCATGAACGGCGGCGGTGGAGGCTCTGAAATCGGCAGCGCGTCACCGCTTCGTCTGTGGACGTCGAATTTGTATGGGCAGGGTTCATGGTTCCTTCTTTTCGCAATATGCAGTATGCTGTTATGTGTTAAAAAATGGAACTTTCGCAATAAAAATGTTCGTCAGGGAGCTTTTGGCTTTTGGTCGCTCTGGCTGATCACCATGGCGGTATTTTTCAGCTTTGCAGGTTTTTACCACCGGTATTACCTCTGCATGATGGCGCCGGCCATCGCTGTGCTGAGCGGTATCGGCATCACTGCGATTTACAGCGGTTTTAAAAATAGAGAAGAGAAAAAGGCTGAATATCTGCGTCCCGCGCTTCTGCTGTCTGCTTTCCTTGGAAACCTGACGGTGCAGGCGGTCTGTGTTTTAAGATATTCGCAATTGAAAGCATGGCTGCTCCCTGTGATGCTTGGAGCGGCAGGAGTTGGAATCCTTCTGTTTGCAGTTTATTTTGTAAAACGTAAGCGCGTCATCTTGGCAGTTTCAACAGCGGCGCTTGTCCTGTCCGCACTGGCTGCTCCTTTTTACTGGGCTCTTACGCCGATCATAAGCGTACCTAACGCAACAATGCCTTACGCCGGACCGGAGCTGGTGAAGAGCGGCGGACAGGGGAACAGGACCGGTATGCCGTCGGGAGGCGGCAGTTCCCAGACGTCCATGCTGGAAACCTATTTAGTGAAAAATTATAAGCAAGGCAGTTTCCTTGTAACTTCACAGCGCTCCAGCAGTGTGGCGCAGTTTATCATCGACACCGGGCTTCCCTGTTATGCCTACGGCGGTTTCTTGGGTTCGGACAACTCGCTGACGATCGATAAACTGAAAACCCTTGTTGCCCAGGGGAAAATTACTTATTTCCTTCTTTCGTCGCAAAACGGTTCGGGCAGCTCCGAAATTGAAACTTATGTAAAAGAAAATGCGGTCTTAGTCGATTCGAGCGAGTACAGCTCCAAAACGAGTGATGTCGGTCAGATGGGCGGACAGAACGGCGCGCTGTATTTGTTTCAATCATAGCGTGCTGAACAGTGGCTCCAAAAAAATCCCCTGTGTTTTTCACAGGGGATTTTGGGGTTAATCATTATTTCATTATTATTTGCAGAATTTATCAACATAGTTATCAATGGAATTTTGGATAATCTCTTTTGCGTCCGCAGGTCCTTTGACTTCGTCAATGGCCGTGACTTTTCCCTCAAGCTGTTTGTAAACCGAGAAAAAATGAGACATCTCGTCAAAAATATGCTTTGGCAACTCCTTAATATCACGGTAACTGTTATAAGTCGGGTCATTAAATGGAATAGCAATGATTTTTTCATCCTTCATCCCGTTGTCCACCATAATAATCACACCGATTGCATAGCACCGTACAAGGGAAAGCGGGCGGATATCCTCGGAACAGAGGACAAGTACATCCAGCGGATCATTGTCACTGGCGTAAGTACGGGGAATAAAGCCGTAGTTGGCAGGATAATGGGTGGAAGTGTAAAGAATTCTGTCCATGATAAGCAGACCGGTTTCCTTGTCGAGCTCATACTTGATTTTACAGCCTTTTGGTATTTCTATAACAGAACAAAAGTCTTCTGATTTAATCCTTTTGGGTGAGATATCATGCCAAATATTCATATTAGCCTCCTGATTTTTTTCTCGGATAATTATACCATTTTATTTTAGATTAATCAATTAATTAATTATATAACAAAGTTCGGCATATATCTGTAGGGGAGGTGGAAGCGTGAATTGCAGAATTATTGATATGCGCCATAAAGAAGTAATCAACGTCAAGGACGGGACGCGGATAGGATGTGTTTGTGATGTGGAGATCGATACCACGGATGCCAGGGTGATTGCAATTGTAATTTACGGCCGCCTGCGCTGCTTTGGACTGTTCGGCAGGGAAGACGATATTATTATTAAATGGCAGGATATTCAGGTAATAGGTGACGATACTATTTTGGTATGCTATAATAACTATTGTCGGACGAAAAAAAGAGCGCGCGGATTTGGCGGATTCTTTGGCAACGGCTGAAAAGGGCTTGAATTATATATTTTTATATGATATAATAATTCGCGCAATAAAAAACACACGCTGTTGTTATGACGATTTGGTGCCCGGTACCGGGTGTTGCGTCTGTTAAAACACAGCGGAGGAAAAACCAAGGAGGAAAAATTATGTCAGTAGTATCTATGAAACAGCTTTTGGAGGCCGGTGTTCACTTCGGTCATCAGACCAGAAGATGGAACCCGAAAATGGCGCCGTATATTTTTACGGAACGCAACGGCATTTACATCATCGACCTGCAGAAAACCGTCAAAAAGTTGGAAGAGGCTTACAATTTTGTACGCAGCCTTTCTGTTGAAGGCAAATCCGTGCTGTTTGTAGGAACCAAAAAACAGGCTCAGGATTCCGTAAAAGAGGAAGCGGAGCGCGCAGGCGCTTACTTTGTAAACGCACGCTGGCTCGGCGGCATGCTGACCAACTTCCGCACTATCCGCCGCAGAATCGACCGTTTGAATCAGCTTAAGAACATGGAAGAAGACGGCACTTTTGATCTTCTGCCGAAAAAAGAGGTCATTAAGCTTCGCTTGGAGATTGAGAAGCTTGAAAAGTTCCTAGGCGGTATTAAAGACATGAAGCAAATCCCCGGTGCGCTGTTCATTGTTGACCCGCGCAAAGAGAGAATTGCCGTAGCGGAAGCAAAGAAACTCGGCATCCCGATTGTTGCTATTGTCGATACCAACTGTGACCCGGATGAAATCGACTATGTCATTCCGGGCAACGATGACGCTATTCGCGCCGTTAAGTTAATTTCTGCAACAATGGCAAACGCAATCGTCGAAGGCAAGGAAGGCCAGATGGGCGCTGCTGCCGCAGAAGAAGAAAAAATGAATGAAGCAGAAGCCGCAGAATAATCGGGTTATGCGTAAATAAATAAAACGAATCATTAAGAGCGGAGGAAATAGAATGGCTTTTACAGCTAAAGACGTTGCAGCGCTTCGTGAGAAGACCGGCTGCGGAATGATGGACTGCAAAAAGGCGCTTGACGCATCCAACGGAGATATGGATGCCGCAATTGACTTTTTAAGAGAAAAAGGCCTTGCAGCTGCTACGAAGAAAGCCGGCCGTATTGCGGCCGAAGGAGTTGCTTTTGCCTGTCTGAATGAGGAAGGCACTGTTGGTGTTGACATCGAAGTCAACGCTGAAACCGACTTTGTTGCCAAGAATGCGGATTTCCAGCATTTTGTCAAAGTCTGTGCGGATACGGTTATTGCCAGCAATCCTGCCGATGTGGAAGCGCTGCTTCAGTGCAAAGCCTGCGGTACGGAACAGACCGTTGACGCATTGCTCAAGGATAAGATTCTGACAATTGGTGAAAACATCAAAATCCGCCGTTTTAAGCGCTTTGAAGGTGTTGTTTCAGCTTATATTCATGCAGCCGGGAAAATCGGCGTACTCGTGAAATTTGATACGTCCGCGGAAATCGCGGCAAAGGATGCATTTAAGGAATACGCAAAGAATATTGCCATGCAGATTGCGGCAATCAGCCCGCAGTACCTCGATCAGAAGTCGGTCCCGGCCGATGTTGTCGAGCATGAGAAAACCATCCTGAAAGAGCAGATTATCAACGATGGCAAACCTGCTGCAATTGCTGATAAGATTGTTACCGGCAGACTTGGGAAGTTCTTTAAGGAGATTTGCCTTTTGGATCAGGCCTATGTGAAGGACGGCGACATTTCCGTACAGCAGTACACGGAAGCTACCGGAAAAGAGCTTGGCGGCACCATTTCGATTGTAGATTATGTCCGCTTTGAAAAGGGCGAGGGTCTTGAAAAGCGCGAGGACAATTTTGCGGAAGAAATCGCCAACATGGTGAAGTAAGAATCACTGACGAATAGCGCAGGAAGCAATCCTGCGCTATTTTTTTGCCTTCCTTTTGTTTGAGCCGCAGGCAAATGTTTCTAAATTATAAAACTTGACAATAATAACTATATTTAGTTATGAAAGCCTTTACTTTACACAATGCTTATTGTAGAATAATATAAAATGATAACAGGGGTGTTTTATTTGCAACCTAAATATAATCGAATTCTTCTCAAGTTGAGCGGTGAATCCCTTGCCGGCAGCGCGACCCACGGAATTGATTTTGACACGGTGCTGAAAATCTGTGAACCGATCAAAAAATGTGCGGATATGGGTGTTCAAATTGGGATTGTCGTCGGTCAAGGCAACTTTTGGCGCGGCCGTAGCAGCGGGAAAATGGACAGAACCCGCGCCGACCACATGGGGATGCTTGCCACTACAATCAACGCGCTGGGCGTTGCCGACGCGTTGGAGCAGCTTGGCGTTCAGGTCCGTGTGCAGACTGCGATTGCAATGCAGCAAATCGCAGAGCCATACATCAGAAACCGCGCCGTACGCCATCTTGAAAAAGGAAGAGTGGTTGTATTTGGCTGCGGTACCGGAAATCCGTTTTTCTCAACAGATACGGCGGCCGCTCTGCGGGCTGCCGAAATTGACGCGGATATTATCTTAAAAGCCACCATGGTCGACGGCGTTTACGACAGTGACCCCAAAAAGAATCCAAATGCCGTAAAATTTGACACCCTGTCCTTTATGGACGTACTCAACAGGAACCTGCAGGTTATGGACAGCACGGCTGCTTCATTGTGCAAGGATAATAAAATTCCGATTCTGGTTTTCAGCATCGGCGAACCGGACAATATTGTCAAAGCTGTTTGCGGGGAATCGATCGGAACACTTGTGAAGGAGGATTAATCATGAAAGTAGTATTGGAACACGCAGAGGACCACATGAAAAAATGCGTCAACGCTCTGTCGGATGACTTTGCATCCATCAGGGCAGGCAGGGCAAATCCGGCGGTACTGGATAAGGTGAAAGTTGATTATTACGGCACTCCGACCGCCATCAATCAGCTTGCCGCAGTGGCGGTGAGCGAAGCGCGGATTCTGACCATTCAGCCGTGGGATATTTCCGTATGCCGCGCAATTGAAAAGGCGATTCAGTCATCGGATATCGGAATTAATCCTCAGAGCGACGGCAAAGTTATCCGTATTACTTTTCCTCCGCTTACGGAAGAAAGACGCCGTGATTTGGTCAAGGAAATCAGCAAAATGTCTGAGGAACGCAAAATTGCCATCCGAAATATGCGCCGCGATTCTATGGAAAAACTCAAGGGTATGAAAAAAAATGCGGAGTTGACGGAAGACGAACTGAAACAGGCGGAAAAGAAAATGCAGGATTTGACCGATAAATACTGTAAACAGGTGGATGCCGTATTTGAGAAGAAACAAAAGGAAATTATGGAGATATAGGTAAAAGAATGGAACAACAATATCTTCCAAAGCATCTTGGAATCATTATGGACGGCAATGGCCGCTGGGCCAAAAAGCGCGGCTTGCCGCGGTCTGCCGGCCATACTGTGGGCGCGGCTGTTTTTAAGACGATCACGCGCTATTGCAGTTCTATCGGAATTGAATATCTTACGGTATATGCCTTTTCAACAGAGAACTGGCGGCGTCCAAAGGAAGAAATCGGCGCTTTAATGAAGTTGTTCAAACAATATCTTGAGGATGCATTGCGCGATTTCTTGAATGAAAATATCAAAGTGCGTTTTATCGGGGATATCACGGCATTTCCAGAGGAGCTTCAAAAGCTGATACGGGAAACGGAGAAAGTTTCGGAAAAGCGTACCGGAATGGTTTTGAATATTGCCATGAATTACGGCGGACGTGCTGAAATAACGCGCGCTGTCAGATTGCTTGCCGCAGATGTGCAAGAAGGGAAACTGTTCCCTGAACAAATAGACGACAGCGCCATTGCCGATAGGCTTTATACAGGCGGACAACCTGACCCGGATCTGATTATCAGGCCAAGCGGGGAGAGACGCATTTCAAATTTCTTACTGTGGCAGTCGGCGTATGCCGAATATGTTGTGATGGACATTTTGTGGCCTGACTTTAAGCCAAAGGATTTAGACCGCGCATTAAATGAATACGCGAAACGCAACAGGCGCTTTGGAGGGGTTTAATTGAAAGAAAGGGTTGCTTCGGGAGTATCTCTTGTGATTTTTTTAGCTGCAATTGTAGTATTCAACAGTACCTTCCCGGCGGCTTTGAACATTGCGATTGCGCTTATTTCAGTATTGGCTGTTTTTGAAATCATATCGGCTTTGGGACTGTCGAAAAATTTTGTTCTTCTTGTCCCCAGCCTTATTTTTTCCGCAGTGATACCGCTGCTGCAGCTTATTCCGACGCAGCAGATACAGGCTGATACGCTGCAGCAGGCAGCCTATTTTCTTTATACCGCGGTAATATTCGGAGCGCTGATTCTCTATCATCAAGTGATTACCTTTCGTGAAGTGGGCGTCATTTACAGTATGTCGCTTATGATTCCGAGCGCTCTTGAAACGATCATCAGTATTCGCACGTTGGGCGGAAGACATGGCATGTTCTATGTAATCATCGCGATTTTTTCGGCGTGGATCGCAGATACGGGGGCCTTTTTTGCCGGCAGACGCTGGGGGAAACACAAATTATGCCCAAATATCAGCCCGAAAAAAACCGTTGAAGGCGTAATTGGCGGCTTTGTGCTGAATATCATTGCCATGGTGGTTTTCGGTTATATATTCCATGCAATCTATTACGCCTACAGTGTGGAAATATCCTATCTGACTTTGGTGATCATCGGCTTTTTCGGAACAATTATGTCGATTCTGGGAGATCTCAGCTTTTCGCTGATCAAGCGAAGCTGCCATATTAAGGATTTCGGGGAAATTATTCCGGGGCATGGCGGTATTTTAGACCGTTTTGACAGCGTTATTTTTGAAGCGCCGTTCGTGTACTTGCTTGTTCAATTTTTGCCGATTGTGGTTCATTAAAATATCGGCAGATGATGCAATAAAATGGTTAAATGGTGAATAATAATGAAAAGATGTCTTTCCATCCTGGGCTCAACCGGATCCATCGGCACACAGACGCTGGATGTTGTTCGTGGTCTGGGTTTAAAAGTTTGTGCTTTGGCGGCAAACACCAATATTGCGCTTTTAGAAAGCCAAATCAGGGAATTCAAACCTGAGTTGGCTGCGGTCTTTGATTTGGATGCGGCTAAAAAGTTGAAAACGGCGGTGGCGGACACCCCGGTTCGGGTTGTGGCCTATATGGACGGTTTGTGTGAGGCCGCAGCGATCGGCAGCGCCGATTTAGTTCTGAATTCTGTTGTAGGTATGGTTGGCCTGACGCCCACATTGGCCGCCATTAACGCAGGCAAAGATGTTGCGCTCGCCAATAAGGAAACGCTGGTTGCCGGCGGAGCCCTTGTGATGAATGCAGTCAAAAGAAATGCCGTGAAAATTTTTCCGGTAGACAGCGAACATTCGGCTGTTTTTCAATGTCTTCAGGGCTGCCCGGATAAAAGGATGCTGAAACGCATTATTTTAACGGCTTCCGGCGGACCTTTCTTTGGGAAAAGCCGGGATGAACTCGCTCATGTCACACCGCAGCAGGCGCTGAAGCATCCGAATTGGAACATGGGTGCAAAGGTTACCATTGATTCCGCCACTATGATGAATAAAGGGCTTGAAATTATAGAAGCGTCCTGGCTTTTTGACATGCCGGCTTCCAAAATTTCTGTGGTCGTCCATCGTGAGAGCGTGATTCATTCCATGATTGAATATGAAGATAACTCCGTCATTGCGCAGCTTGGATTGCCTGATATGAGAATTCCCATTCAGTATGCGATTACCTGGCCGCAAAGATTTCCTTCGCCGGTTGGGCGGCTTAGCTTGACGGATTATGGTAAACTGACCTTTTTTGAGCCTGATTTGCATACTTTTACATGTCTTTCCGCTTGTAAGAAGGCAATTGAACGCGGAGGGCTTGCTCCCGCAGCGGCAAACGGAGCGAATGAGGTTGCAGTAAAACTGTTTCTGGACGGTCGGATTTCTTTTATTGAAATCGGGGAACTGGTCCGTAAGGCAATGGAAAATCAGCCGGATGTTCAAACGGTTTCTTCCGTTGACGATATTTTAAATGCCGACAAAAATGCGCGAAATTATGTTTTAAATGCAGTCGGCCATCTATGAGGTGATTATATTACGAAGGCATTATTGGTTATTATCGCAATTCTTCTTTTTAGTTTTATTATTTTTATTCACGAATTCGGGCATTTTTTTATGGCAAAGCTTTCAGGGGTTCGTGTAAATGAATTTGCAATCGGCATGGGTCCAAGGCTGTTTCATTTTAACAAAGGTGAAACACAGTATTCTCTGCGCGCGTTTCCGATCGGCGGCTTTTGCGCGATGTAAGGGGAAGACGAGGAAAGCCCGGATGACCGTGCCTTTAATAATAGGCCGGTCTGGAAGCGGATACTGGTAGTCGTAATGGGCGCGGTGATGAATATCGTCCTCGGCCTTGTTATTATGATGATTCTGCTGTGTCAGCAGCCGGCTTTCTCATCAACGACCATATCAAAATTTACCGATCATTCGGCCTTGCAGGCTGCCGGTCTGCAGGTCGGAGACGTTTTTAAAAATATCAACGGGTACAGAATCAACGGCGACCGTGATTTAAGCTTCGCGCTTGCTTTGGCGGATCCGCTGAAGACGGATATTCAGGTTTCCCGCGGCGGTAAACTGCTGACTTTTAACGATGTGCGGTTTAACACAAAAGAATCGGACGGAAAGAAAATTCTTACCCTTGATTTTTATGTGCAGCCCATTGATAAAAATGCGGGCACCCTTATTGTCAAGTCCGTACAGGATACGGTTTCAACCGTCCGGATGGTCTGGTACAGCCTGGTTGGGCTCGTCTCCGGAAAATTCGGATTCAATGACGTTGCGGGCCCCGTGGGTGCGGCCAATGCCATCGGGCAGGCGGCTTCGATTGGTTTGCGGCAGAATTTTATTGCAGCGTTGAACAATATTCTAATGATGATGATGGTGATCACCGTCAACCTTGGCGTTGTCAACTTGCTTCCTCTGCCGGCGCTTGACGGGGGCAGGCTTCTGTTTCTGATTGTGGAAGCAATCCGCCGCAAGCCGATCAATCCGAAGTACGAGGGCTGGGTGAATGCGGCGGGCTTCTGTCTGCTGATGGGTCTAATGGTTATCATCACTTTTAACGATATTCTGCGGCTGATTACCGGCAAGGGGCTTGGTGCATAATGCGAAAATCTAGGACTGTGTATGCTGGAAAGCTGCCGATTGGCGGCGGTTCAAAAATATCCGTACAATCCATGCTCAACGTTCCTTCCACTGACATCGAAGGAAGCATCCGTCAGGCGGTTGCGCTTGAAAAAGCTGGTTGTGATATCATTCGCGCCGCGATTCCGGATATGGCCGCGGTGCAGCTGATACCGGCGATCAAAAATACCGTAAAGATTCCGCTTGTTGCGGATATCCATTTTGACTACCGTCTTGCGTTGGAAGCGGTAGCCGCAGGGATCGACAAAATCAGGATTAATCCCGGCAATATCGGTTCCGACGACCATGTTAAAGCGGTTGCGGATACGTGCAGGCAGAAGCATATACCGATTCGAATCGGCGTAAATTCCGGCTCACTTGAAAAAGAAATACTTGCAAAATACGGCAGCCCAACACCGCAGGCGCTTGTGGAAAGCGCACTGTATCATGCTTCCCTGCTTGAAAAATATGATTTCCATGATATTGTGCTGTCGATAAAATCCTCTGACGTAGACAGCATGATCCAGGCGTATGAGCTGGCGGCGCAAAGCTGCGATTATCCCCTGCATCTCGGCGTTACGGAAGCCGGTACTGAACGGATGGGCCTGATCAAGTCCGCAATTGGAATCGGTTCGCTTCTGCAGCGCGGTATTGGCAATACTATCCGCGTTTCCCTGACTGCCGACCCGGTTAAAGAGGTCGCCGCCGGATTTGATATTTTAAAGGCCCTGAATTTGAATGACGGCATCCGGTTTGTTTCCTGCCCGACCTGCGGCAGAACGAGGATCGATTTAATCCGCATTGCCAATGAGGTGGAGCAGCGCCTTGCGGGGTGCAGGAAAAATATTAAGGTAGCCGTTATGGGCTGTATCGTAAACGGCCCGGGAGAAGCCCGTGAGGCCGATATTGGCATAGCCGGAGGCGACGGTGTGGGCCTGCTATTTAAAAAAGGACAGATTATCCGTAAAGTACCGGAGGACCAGCTTGTAGAATGTTTGCTGCAAGAGATAGATCAGATGTAAAGGATGAAGTTCCATTGAAGACTTTTGGAGAATTTTTTGGCGCGTACATAGAAGCTTCACGGCTGCCGCCTCCCGTGTGCAATGGATGTATTTCGTCACTGCAGATTGATACCAATAACAGAATTATTACTGCTGACGTGGCGTTTCCATCTCTGGTGGAGCGCCGCGTGCTTTATGATGTGGAAAAAAGAATCGTTGCCTGTAAAGAATTGAAGCTTTCCAGGGCCTGCATCTTTCCATCCTTTCCGGCTGAAAGCTTTAGCGCTGACTATTACCCCAGTCTGGTGCTTGAACTGAAACGCCGGGAGGCCAGCATAAACGGCATCCTTACGGATTCTTCCGCAAGGGTGGAAAATGGGAAACTGATTATTTCCCTGACGCACGGCGGCAGTGATTTGCTGGTAGCCCGCCACATTGACCGGCTGATTTCCAAACTGATTCAGAAAGAATTCGGCGTCAGCCTGACGGTTGAATTTGACGGACTGCTTACGGTTGACAGCCAGAATCCGGTTTATATTGAGAAGAGAAAAAAGCGGCAGGAAACTTTAAAGCGTGAAGCGGTTGTGGAAGAAGTGGAAGCTTACGAAGCGAATCTTAACCACACAAAGCCTCCGAAAACGATTCAGGTGCGTTCGGGGGAAACACTGCTGCCCTGCATCATCCCGGAAACAGCCCGCGAGCTGTACGGACATACGCCGAAAGCAAAGCCGGTTCCGATTAATAAGGTTACTCCGGATATCGGCAGCGTGACCATTTGGGGTGAAATATTTCAGATTGAAGAGAAAATCACCAGGGACAAGCAGAGAAAAATTATCACCATTAATATCACTGATTACACCAGTTCCATGACATTAAAAATTATTGAGATGGTGTCCCAGTGCAAATCGCTGGATACGCTGGCGAAGGGCATGTCGGTGATTGCCCGCGGCGATATTGAATACGATAAATACGACCATGAAATTGTGCTGCGCGCCAAGAGCATCAGCACGGTACAGCAGATGAAAGTAGAGGATAAAGCCGATGTGAAGCGGGTTGAGTTACATCTGCATACCAATATGTCGAGTATGGACGGCGTCAATTCCGCCGGAGACCTGATTAAGCGCGCGGCAAGCTGGGGCCAGAGTGCGGTCGCTATTACCGACCACGGTGTGGCACAGGCGTTTCCGGACGCGATGAACGTGGCGAACGACCTAAAAAAGAAAGATATCAATATCAAGGTGATTTACGGGCTTGAGGCCTATTTTGTCAACGACCTTGTTCAGGCAGTCAAAGGAACCTCGTCTAAAACGCTGGAGGATGAATTTATCGCGTTTGATATTGAAACAACCGGCCTGAGCCCAAATAAAGAGCGTATCACGGAAATCGGCGCCGTCAGAATTAAAAACGGCGAAATTTTAGACAGCTTTGACACCTTTGTCAATCCGCAAATGCCGATTCCTGCTAAAATAACGGAGCTGACCGGGATTACCGACGATATGGTCAGGGATGCGCCGCTGGAAAGGGAAGCAATCCGATCTTTTTATGATTTCTGTGGGGATGACGCGGTTCTGGTTGCCCATAACGCTGAGTTTGATACTTCCTTTATCCGCATTGCCGCGCAGCGCAGTGGGATGGATTTCCATTATCCTTACATAGATACTGTTCCCATGTGCCGCTCCATGCTGAAGGATATAAAAAACTGCAAGCTGGATACGGTTGCCAAATACTTAAAGCTTGACCCGTTCAATCATCACCGCGCGAGCGATGACGCCACGGTGCTCGGCAAAATCTTCATGGCACTGCTGACACGGCTGAAAGAAGATACTTCGGCGAAAACAGTGATGGATATCAATTCCTCGCTTGCCGGCGGCGACCCCAAAAAGATGAAATCCTATCATCAGATTATTCTGGTAAAAAATAAGGACGGTCTGAAAAATCTATACAAGCTTATTTCCAAATCACACTTAAACTATTTTTACAGAAATCCGCGTATTCCCAAAAGCGAACTGATACAGCACAGGGACGGCCTTATCATTGGCAGCGCCTGTGAGGCGGGAGAACTTTACAAAGCGATTTTTAATGCGCAGCCGTGGGAAAGCCTGTGTGAAATTGCAAGTTTTTACGATTATCTTGAAATTCAGCCGATTGGGAATAACCTGTTTATGGTCCGGGAAGGTCTTGTTCCCGATGAAGAAAAACTGCGGGAATTCAACCGCACCATTGTCAAACTCGGCGAACAGCTTCATAAGCCGGTGGTCGCGACCTGCGATGTGCATTTTATGGATCCAAAGGACGGCGATTACCGCAAAATTCTAATGGCAGGACAGGGGTACAAGGACACCGACGAACAGGCGCCGCTCTATATGCGCACCACGGCGGAAATGCTGCAGGAATTCTCCTATCTGGGCGAGGAGAAAGCGTATGAAGTCGTGGTAAAAAATACGAACCTGATCGCAGATATGACGGAAGAAATCAAACCGATTCCCGACGGTACCTTTCCGCCCTTCATTGAGGGCGCTGAGGAACAGCTGACCAGCATCACATGGACACGGGCAAAAGAAGTCTACGGCGACCCGCTGCCGGATATTGTCAAACAGCGCCTTGACCGTGAGCTTGGGTCCATCACGAAGCACGGCTTTTCTATCCTTTATATGACCGCGCAGAAGCTGGTTGCAGACTCTGAAGCGCATGGCTATCTGGTGGGGTCGCGTGGATCCGTCGGTTCCTCCTTTGTGGCAAATATGTCCGGTATTTCCGAGGTAAACCCGCTGGAGCCGCATTATGTGTGCCCAAACTGTAAACACAGCGAATTTATAACGGACGGCAGCTATGGCAGCGGTTTTGACCTGCCCCCGAAAAAATGCCCTGTCTGCGGTACGGACTACAACCGTGACGGGCACACGATTCCGTTTGAAACCTTTTTGGGATTTGACGGCGATAAAACGCCGGATATCGACCTGAACTTTTCCGGGGAATATCAGACAAGCGCGCACCGATACACAGAAACGCTGTTTGGCAAGGATAATGTTTTTAAAGCCGGTACCATTGCAACGGTTGCGGACAAAACTGCGATTGGTTTCGTAAAGAAATACGCGGAGGAAAAAGGCGTTGTTATGCACCGCGCGGAAGAGCAGCGTCTGGCAACGGGCTGTACGGGCATTAAACGTACGACCGGCCAGCACCCGGGCGGCATGGTTGTTGTGCCGAAGGGCATGGAGATTTACGATTTCTGCCCGGTGCAGCATCCGGCAAACGATCAGAAGTCGGACAATATCACCACCCATTTCGACTTCCATTCCATCCATGACACCATCTGTAAACTGGACGAACTGGGGCATGATGTTCCGACCATCTACCGGTATCTGGAAGATTATACGGGGATTCCGGTTATGAAAGTGTCCATGAGCGATCCGGAAGTAATGTCGCTTTTTACTTCGACGGAGGCGCTGCACGTTAGCCCCGAAGACATTGACTCCAAGACCGGCACCTTTTCTTTGCCGGAAGTTGGTACAAGCTTTGTACGACAGATGCTGATTGATTCCCAGCCCAAAACCTTCTCCGACCTTCTGCAGGTTTCCGGTTTGTCACACGGCACGGATGTCTGGCTCGGCAACGCGCAGGACCTGATTAAAAATAAGACCTGCACCATTGCGGAGGTAATCGGAACCAGAGACAGCATCATGACATATCTTCTGCATAAGGGTCTGGAACCGAAAATGGCTTTTAAAATCATGGAGATCACTCGAAAGGGAAAAGCTTCGAAGCTGTTAACGGAAGAACATATTCAGGCCATGAAGGATCATAATGTACCGCAGTGGTATGTTGATTCCTGCATGAAAATAAAATATATGTTCCCAAAGGCGCATGCGGCGGCATATATGATTTCCACGCTTCGCCTCGGCTGGTACAAGGTACACAGACCGGTTGAATATTATGCCGCTTATTTTACCGTACGCGGGGAGGATTTTGACGGCGCCACCGTAATAAAAGGCAGGGAGGCCGTGCGCCGCCGCATGAATGAAATCAGTATGAAGGGCAAGGAAGCAAGCGCAAAGGAAGAGGCCGCTTATGCAACGTTCCAGATTATTAACGAAATGCTTGCACGCGGTATCGAGGTTCTTCCGGTTGATCTTTATAAGTCCGACGCAAAAAAATATCTGGTTGAAGATGGAAAAATCAGGCTTCCTTTTTCGTCGCTGGCCGGCGTGGGAGAAGCCGCGGCAAACAGTTTGGCTGCCGCAAAAGAAAAAGGTATATATATTTCCGTAGACGATTTGCAGACGCGTTCCAAGGTTTCAAAATCTGTGATAGAAACGCTGACGGAGGCCGGTGCGTTGGCCGGTTTGCCGCAAAGCAGCCAAATGACATTATTTTAGTTGACAATGGATAGTTTAGTATGCTATTATATTAGCATACTAAAGCGTAAGACGAAAGCCGATAGGAGCAGATTCAATGAAAAAGTATAATAAAGTGACTCCGGAAGGAACCAGGGATTTGCTTTTTGAAGAATGTCTTGCCCGCAGGCATGTGGAGAAGACACTCACGGATGTTTTTTCCTCCAGAGGATTCAATGAAGTTGTTACTCCCGGAATGGAGTTTTACGACGTGTTCGATCCGGGTTTTTCCGGAATCGGGCAAGAGGTTATGTATAAAATGTCTGACCACCGCGGAAGACTGATTGTGATGCGTCCGGATTCCACAATGCCGATTGCTCGTCTGGCTGCAACAAGGCTGCAGAGCCTTCCAAAACCCATCCGCCTTTTTTACACTCAGCCCATTTACCGCAATAATCCGGCGCTGACGGGCCGCAGCGACGAAACCGTTCAGACAGGAATTGAGCTTCTTGGGGCGGACGGGATGCGCGCGGATCTGGAAGTGATTGTCACGGCGATTGAATCGTTAAGCAAATGCGTCCCCGACTTTCGGTTTGAATTGGGTCACGCGGGCCTTTTCCGCGCCTTTGCCGAGCAACTCCCCGTTTCGGACGATTTGCGCGAGGACATCCGCTGTGCTATTGAATCCAAGAATTATGCATCGTTGAATTTGATTCTCGACGGGCTGGAGGAATCCCAACAGGTAACGGCAATGCGCACGCTTCCGCGCCTGTTCGGCGGAGAAGAGGTCTTTGAACGCGCGGAACCGTTTTGTTCCGGTGATCAGTCCGGTCGAATGCTGGAGTACCTGCATGAGCTTTACAATTCTTTAAGCCGACGCGGTCTTGGCGACAAAATCATCATTGATTTGGGCCTTGTACAGCGCAATGATTATTATACCAATATTGTTTTCAGCGCTTATGTGAAGGATTGCGGCGACGCTGTGCTTCTCGGCGGAAGATATGACAACCTCCTTGGGTGTTTTGACTTTCCGATGCCGGCGATTGGATTCGCCATTAATGTGGATGCGATTTCAAAGATCATGCTGGAACGCGGAAAACTCTGTACCGTTTTGCCATCCGATGTTTTGGTTCACGGAGAGACCGGCTTTGAGATAGAGGCTCTTAGCTACGCTTCCACACTTATCGAAAAGGGCTTGAAATGTGAAAACAGTATTTTTAATACAAAAGCAGAGGCGTTGGAGTACGCCAAAACACGCGGAATCAGGCGTGTCGATTGTATTGGAAACAGTATACAGACAATAAATCTGGCATAGGGTTGGTAGAAATGAAGCCACTTAGAATCGCCCTGACAAAGGGCAGACTTGAAAATGATACCGTTGCGCTTTTTGCAAAAATCGGCTTTGACTGTTCTGCCGTCAGGCATAAAGGACGTAAACTGATATTGCCGGTTGGAGACAACCAGTTTGAGGTGGTTCTTGCCAAGGCTGCGGATGTCATAACCTACGTAGAACATGGTGTCTGCGATTTGGGTGTTGTTGGCAAAGACACGATCATGGAACAGGGCAGCGGTTTTTATGAAGTGCTGGATCTGGGGTTCGGCAAATGTAAATTTGCGCTTGCCGGTCCGAAAAACAGGGATTTTTTTAGCGGTTATTCTTCCAAAACCATCGCTACAAAATACCCGAATGTAGCAAGAAATTACTTTGAGAGCAAGGCCATGGATATCAGAATCATAAAAATCGAAGGCTCTGTTGAGCTGGCGCCGCTTCTGGGCCTTTCCGATGCGATAGTGGACATTGTTGAAACGGGTTCCACATTAAAGGAAAACGGTCTGGAAGTGATTGAAAGCATCTGCGATATCTCCGCAAGACTGATTGTGAATGCGGCTAGTCTGAAAATCCGGAAGACAGAGATAGAAGGCCTTGTGGAGCGTATGGATCGGGCAAAGGAGGAAAATTCATGATACAGCTTGTGAAAAAGGGCGGCAGCTTTGGCCGTGATTTTATCAGTCAGCTGAAGCTACGCAGTGAAGAGTCGAACCGGCAGGTAGATGCGGCAGTCTCGGAGATTATAGAAAATGTGCGCCGCCACGGGGATCAGGCAGTTCGTGAATATACCATGAAATTCGACGGCAGTGTGCTGGATGAGACGGAAATTTCTGTTCGGGAAATGCGGGAGCTTACAAAGGGCTGTGAGCCGGATTTTTTAGCAGCTCTTGAACGGGCCGCGGCAAATATCCGTGATTTTCATTCCCGGCAGAAACAGCAGAGCTGGTTTAACACCGATGAAAACGGTGTGATGATGGGGCAGCGGATTCGCGGCCTTTCAAGAGTCGGCATTTATGTTCCGGGCGGGACGGCTGCCTATCCTTCTTCGGTACTGATGAACGCCATCCCGGCCAAAATTGCCGGTGTCGGCGAAATTATTATGGTTACGCCTCCGGGAAAGGACGGAAAACCCAACCCGAATATTCTGGCGGCAGCGCTGACCGCCGAGGTGGATCGTGTTTTTCTTGTCGGCGGGGCACAGGCGGTTGCGGCGCTTGCTTTTGGTACGGAGACGGTTCCCAAGGTCGATAAAATAGTTGGCCCGGGAAATATTTTTGTCGCCACCGCAAAAAAACAACTCTATGGTACGGTCGATATCGATATGATCGCCGGCCCGAGCGAAATCCTGATTATTGCGGACGATACGGCTAACCCGGAATTTTTGGCTGCGGATTTAATGTCGCAGGCGGAGCACGATGTGCTCGCCTCCGCAATCCTGCTGACAACTTCGGAAGCAATTGCGGAGCAGACGGTTGCTCAGATATACCGGCAGCTGCCGGGACTTTCCCGCAAAGATATCATCACCCGGTCGCTTGACCGTTTCGGGGCGGTGATTGTCTGCCAAAGTATGGACGAAGCCGTCTCTTTTGCAAATGAACTGGCACCGGAACATCTCGAGATTTGCGCGGCAAACCCGATGGAGTTTATGGGGAAAATCGACAACGCAGGTTCCGTTTTCCTCGGCAATTATTCGCCCGAACCACTGGGAGATTATTTCGCGGGGCCGAACCATGTTCTCCCGACCGGGGGAACCGCCCGCTTTTTTTCTCCGCTTTCGGTAGACAGCTTTATCAAAAAATCCAGTTTTATTTATTACACGGAAAGCGCGCTGCAATCGGCGCAGGAGGATATCATTCAGCTTGCACAGACCGAAGGCCTGACTGCTCATGCGAATTCGATTAAAGTGAGGCGCTGACATGGGCTACCAGTTAAATGAAAAAATCCGGGACTTACGGCCGTATGACCCGATTACCGGAACTTATCCGATTCGGCTGGACGCTAATGAATCTTTTCTGCCAATCCCAAACCGGATTGCCTTAAAAATGATGGAAGCGGCGGCGTTTACCGCTTATAACCGTTACCCGGATCCGCTCGCGTCTGAGCTCTGTAAAAGCTTTGCGGAATATTATCATGTCAACCCCGCATATGTTACGGCCGGTAACGGCTCCGACGAACTGATCTCCGTTGTCTGCAGTGCCTTTTTGATGAAAGGAGACCCTATGCTGACGGTATCTCCGGACTTTTCCATGTATCACTTTTATGCTTCGGTCGCAGAGGCAAAGAGTATTGTTTACCAAAAAAATCCCGATCTGACCATTAATGTCGATAAGATGATCGACATTGCCAATACACATGATGCAAAAGTGATTCTTTTTTCCAATCCATGCAACCCCTCCTCGCTCGGTCTTCAAAAAGAGGAGATCAGGCGTTTGATCACGTCGGTGCGTGCGCTCGTGGTATTGGATGAAGCTTATATGGATTTTTGGGATCAGTCCCTCCTTAATGAAGTAGAGGACTATGACAATTTGATGATTTTAAGAACCTGCTCAAAGGCTTTTGGAATGGCTGGAATCCGGCTTGGCTTTGCTGTTGCAAATCCGACCCTGACCAATGTGCTAAAGGCAGTAAAATCACCGTATAATGTTAACTCCCTTACCCAGAAAATCGGTTCCTTAATCTTAAACGAACCTGCTCTGGTACATTCCGGTATTGAAGAAATCATTGTTTCACGAAATATGCTTTATTCTGAAATGTGCCGCATTGAAAAAAATAACAGTGAAAGGATGCATGTGTATCCTACTGTTACAAATTTTGTTTTTATTCAAATATCGCAGGCGGAAGAAATGTACCTTACTCTGCTGAATTCGGGGATTGCCGTGCGTTTTATGGGCGATTTTCTTAGAATTACAGCAGGCACCATGGAAGAAAACAAAGAATTTGTGAAGGTTTTTGAAACAGCTATTCGGTGACAGAAGGAGGCAGGCAGATGAGAACATCGGTGCAGAAGCGTAAAACACAGGAAACGGATATCAGCATTTCGCTCTCCCTTGACGGCGGAGAAATAAATATTTCAACCGGAATCGGTTTTTTTGATCACATGCTCAACGCTTTTGCGGTGCATGGGGGATTTGGATTAAACGTGAAAGCGGTTGGTGATTTACAGGTCGACGGCCACCATACGGTTGAAGATGTGGGGATTGTGTTGGGCAAAGCCTTTGCAGAAGCACTTGGAGACAAGTCGGGTATTTCCCGTTTCGGTTCATTTTTTGTACCAATGGATGAAGCGCTTGCTTTTGCCTCCGTCGATATCAGCGGGAGACCCTATCTTGTTTTTCAAGCGGATTTCCAGCAGGAACGGGTTGGCGAATTTGATACCTGCCTGACAGAGGATTTTATGCGCGCTTTTGCGGTCAACGCAGGAATCACGCTGCACGCCTGTATTGAATACGGAAAAAATGCGCATCATGAAATCGAGGGAATGTTCAAGGCCGTTGCTCACGCAATGCGCCTGGCGGTGACAGAAACTTCCTTCGGCGTGCTTTCAACCAAAGGCTCTTTGTAATTTTACCGTAGGAGGCGGGTCATGCTTATTTTGCCTGCAATTGATATTAAAGACGGCGAATGTGTGCGTCTGGTAAAAGGAGACTATGCTACGGCACATAAAGTTGCTGAAAGCGCGGTGGGCACTGCCGGAGCTTTTGAAGCCGCCGGGGCGAAATGGCTGCATATTGTCGACTTAAACGGTGCGAAAGCAGCAAAACCCGTCAACACGGAAACGATCTTTAATATACTGCATGGCTGCAGTCTGAGAATTGAAGTCGGCGGCGGAATCAGGAATATGGAAACCGTTGATTTTTATCTTTCCAATGGCATCTCAAGGGTGATTTTGGGTTCTTCGGCGCTGAACGATCCACGACTTGTCAAAGAGTCGGTTCAAAAATACGGGAACCGCATTGCGGTAGGCATTGACGCCTTAAACGGAAAGGTTGCCGCACAGGGCTGGACGGAAACATCATCGGTCGATTATTTAGAATTGGCCAAACGGATGGAACAGTATGGAGTAAAGCATATTATCTTTACAGACATTTCACGGGATGGAACCCTGACCGGCCCGAATCTGGAAATGTTGGATCATCTGAACCGGGCGGCTTCCTGCAATATTATTGCGAGCGGAGGCGTCAGCAATCTAAAGGATATCGCGAATTTGCTTGATTTAGACCTATATGGGGCTATCTGTGGGAAAGCCCTTTACACCGGCGCACTGGAACTTGGTGCGGCAATAAAACTGTGCGAGGGGGCAGAGCTGAATGAGTGATATTAATGTAAAGGATAAAGCCTTTATAGATAAGTTCTTTCAAAAGTCTGATCTGCTGCCTGTAATTGTTCAGGAATACGCCACGAAAGAGGTTTTAATGCTGGCGTATATGAACCGGGAGTCAATGGAAAAGACGCTGAAAACCGGATACACATGGTTTTATAGCCGTTCCCGCAGGGAACTCTGGAACAAGGGCGCGACGTCCGGGCATCTGCAGAAAATTGTTAGCATTTACGGTGACTGCGACGACGATACGCTGCTGGTTGTTGTGAAACAAACCGGCGCTGCCTGCCACACAGGGGCGCACAGTTGCTTTTTTAATGAAATTTGGAGGGATACCGATGCGTGATACCTGGCAGGAGCTTTACCGTACCATACAAAGCAGAAAAGGACAGCATACGGAAGGGTCCTATACCTGTTATCTGTTTGACAAGGGCATTGATAAAATATTAAAGAAGTGCGGGGAAGAGTGCAGCGAGGTGATCATTGCCGCCAAAAACGGAGACAATGCGGAAACTGTGCTTGAAATATCGGATTTGCTCTACCATCTGACGGTATTAATGGTAAATGAGGGGATATCGCTTAACGATATTAAAGCCGAACTGGATAAACGCGGTGAAAAATCCGGTAACCTGAAAACCTTTCATCAGGTGGATAAAAACAGCTGAAAATGGCCGGTGCAAGACGCGCTGGCCATTTTTATAATAAAGAAACTTTACGCCCAGCTTTGAAAATCTTTTAAGAACCAAATATCCTTTGCTTCATACTCGGTACCGTTCAGGTAGTTTAAAATGCCCGCGTCCGTGTCAAACGTAAATTTCAGTTTATAGGAATAAAGGGCTTGATATGGGAACCCTGCCTGTTTATTAATCGCGTTGGTACCGTATTTTCCATCCCCGGCGAGAGGGTGGCCGATGGAGGCAAGGTGCGCGCGGATTTGATGAGTGCGTCCGGTCAGAAGTTCTACTTCCAGCAGACTGTAGTTTCCCCGTTCTTCTAAAACGCGGTAGCGTGTTCTGATCGTTTTTGTATCGGCTGAAGCATTATGGGAGATATAAACACGGTTTTGGTTTTCGTTTTTTTCAAGGAAGCCGTCCAGCACAGCCTCTTTTTTCTTCAGCTTCCCGTGAACAATACAGAGATAAAGCTTCTGCATTTCACGTTTTTTTATCTTTTCGTTCATGATGCGGAGTGTTTCCGCGTTTTTTGCCGCCATTACAATTCCGCCGGTATTTCGGTCAATCCGGTTGATCAGCGCGGGGGCGAAGGAATTTTCATTTTCCGGGCGGTATTCTCCTTTGTCATACAAATAGTGCTGTATACGGGCAATCAGGGAGTCAAAATGGTAATTTTCGTCCGGGTGGACGATTAAACCCGGTTTTTTATCAAGAATCATAATATTTTCATCTTCAAAAATAACGGTGATTTTGTTCGGCGCTTTCAGAAAGTCGTATTCCTTCTGTTCCTGCTGGAAAAACTCATCCTTCAGGTACATGGTAAGAACGTCCCCCTCATTCAGCCGGGTGGAAATCTCGCACCTTTTTCCATTCAGCTTAATGTCTTTTTTACGGATGCTCTTGTACATCATGGACTGGGGAAGGTTATTATAGGATTTCGTCAAAAATTTATCCAGCCTTTGTCCGGCGTCATTTACGCCGATCATAATTTCTTTCATATGGAAGGGTCGCTCCTAACTTCATGCTTTATTGTGAAAGTGAAATAAACAAGGACTTCGGCGATATAACTGCCTTTTCAGATTATATCACGGATAAAGCCGCTGTAACAGATGGAAACACTTTTCAAAAAAGATTTTTTAGTATATAATAAACTGAATACACAATCGATAAGGAGAACAGATTATGATAACACAGCAAAGGGTAATGGAGATTTTGAAAGAGGCCGGTGTTTTGCTGGAGGGCCATTTTAAGCTGACCTCGGGCAGGCACAGCAACAAATATCTTCAGTGTGCTAAGATTTTTCGCAATACAAGGTACAGTGAGGAGCTTTGCGCCGCCCTTGCGGAGCAGTATTGTCATGACAAGGTTCAAATCGTAATAGGCCCGGCGATGGGGGCGGTTCAGATGGCTTACGAGGTCGGCCGCGCGCTGCGCTGTGAAAACTTTTTTACTGAGCGCGGCGAGGATGGGAAAATGGTCTTACGGCGCGGTTTTGCTGTAAATCCCGGCGACAGGGTCCTTGTGGTGGAGGATGTGGTGACCACCGGAGGTTCGGTTCTCGAGGTAATTGAACTTGTAAAGGAAGCCGGCGGCGAGGTTGTCGGAGTCGGCTCTATTGTTGACCGTACGGGCGGAAAAATCGACTTCGGCGTTCCTTTTAAAGCGGTTATCTCCGTTGATGTGGAGTCATGGGAACCGGAAGAATGTCCTCTGTGCAGGGCCGGTGCTCCGGAGCCTGTTAAACCGGGCAGCCGAAAAATCTGAATCATTTTGACGGGGGTAGGCGGCGTTGGAGAAAAATAAGGAGCGGTTAAAGAAACAGGAGAACGCAGCCCAGCCTGTACACAGTGGCCACCGGGACCGCATCAAAAATAAATTTTTGAACGAGGGCCTTGATAATTTTGAACCGCATGCGGTTTTGGAATTGCTCCTTTACTACGGTATCCCGCTGAAAGATACCAATCCCATCGGCCATGCGCTTCTGCGGAAATTCGGGTCGTTGTCGGGGGTGTTCGACGCACCCTACGAGGAACTGGTCAAAGTGGATGGGGTGGGAAAGTCGGCCGCTACGCTGATTAAGCTCATTCCCCAGATTTGCCGGCGATATCAGGAGAATTTGGATAAAGACAAAAATATTATTTTCAGTTATAATGAAGCAGGAAAGCTTTTAGTTCATAAATTCATCGGCCGGTCGGACGAGGTGATTGTTCTGATGCTGCTGGACAGCAGAAACCGAATGATTTTTTGCAGCGTGGTCAACGAAGGCACCGTTACGACCGCCAATATTTATATTAAAAAAATTGTTCGGCTCGCAGTGGAATATAACGCTGTTTATGCAATCCTTTCCCACAACCATCCAAGCGGCGACTGCATGCCTTCAAAACAGGATTTAAGTTCGACCCAGTGGATTTATGACGCACTGAATACAGTGGAAGTAAAGCTGATTGACCACATTATTGTGAGCGGCAATGATTATTTTTCAATAGCGAAAAGCGGAATTATGCCGGAAATTTTTGATGCCGGGTTTGATACGGAGTAGATTATGAATTTTAAATTAGTTTCACAATATCAACCGAAAGGCGACCAGCCCAAAGCCATCCGGCAGCTTGTCCGGGGACTTGAAAAGGGTGACCGTGAGCAGACGCTGCTGGGGGTAACCGGTTCCGGTAAAACGTTTACAATGGCAAACGTAATAGCGGAGGTGAACCGCCCCACGCTGGTTCTGGCGCACAATAAAACGCTTGCCGCGCAGCTTTGCTCTGAGTTCCGCGAATTTTTCCCGGAAAACGCGGTCGAATATTTTGTAAGTTATTATGATTATTATCAGCCGGAAGCATATATTGCGACGACGGACACCTATATTGAAAAGGACTCCGCAATCAACGACGAAATTGACAAGCTGCGTCATTCGGCTACGTCGGCTCTCTCGGAGCGGAGAGACGTCATTATCGTAGCCAGCGTATCCTGTATCTACAGCCTGGGCGACCCGATCGACTACCGCACCATGGTGATTTCCCTTCGCCCCGGCATGAAGAAAAGCCGGGACGATTTACTTCGAAAGCTCGTTGAAATTCAGTATGAGCGGAATGATATCAATTTTATCCGCAATAAATTCCGGGTTCGCGGCGACGTGGTAGAGATTTTTCCTGCTCAGTCAAACGACACGGTTATCCGTGTTGAATTTTTTGGCGATGAGATTGACCGGATCAGCGAAATCAATGCTTTGACCGGTGAACTGAAGGCTGTCTTAAAGCATGTCGCCATTTATCCCGCATCCCATTACATTGTCCCGCGTGAAAAAATGCAGCGCGCTTTAAACGAAATTGAACAGGAAATGGAAGAACGGGTTGCTTTTTTTAAAGCCAACGGAAAACTGATAGAAGCGCAGAGGATACAGGAACGCACCCGGTACGATATCGAAATGCTTGGGGAAATCGGGTTCTGCAAAGGAATTGAGAATTATTCCCGCGTGATGTCCGGCCGCGCGCCGGGCAGTTCGCCGTTTACTTTGCTGGACTATTTTCCAAAGGATTTTCTGTTGTTTGTGGACGAGTCCCATGTGACTTTGCCGCAGGTTCGCTCCATGTACGCCGGGGACCGTGCCAGAAAGCAGTCGCTGATTGATTTTGGGTTCCGTCTTCCGTCCGCGTTTGACAACCGCCCGCTGAATTTTGATGAATTTTACAGTCATGTCAATCAGGCGATTTTTGTCAGCGCAACGCCGGGCGATTTGGAAAAAGAGAAATCAGCCCATATTGTGGAACAGGTTATCCGCCCGACCGGGTTGGTTGACCCTGAAATCATCGTTAAGCCGACGGACGGACAGATTGATGATCTAATTTCTGAAATTAACGTCAGAGCTGCCGACGGCGAGCGCGTCCTCATCACCACACTGACAAAGAAAATGGCGGAAGACCTTACTTCTTATCTGGAGGGCATGGGGATCCGCGTCAGGTATATGCACCACGATATCGACACTGTTGAACGCATGGAGATTATCCGCGACTTGCGTCTGGGCGAATTTGACGTGCTGGTCGGCATTAATCTTTTGCGTGAAGGGTTGGATATTCCGGAGGTTTCCCTGGTAGCCATTCTGGACGCGGACAAGGAAGGATTTCTGCGTTCCGAACGTTCACTGATCCAGACGATCGGACGCGCCGCACGCAATGCCAAGGGACAGGTTATCATGTATGCCGATACGGTAACGCCGTCCATGGAATCGGCAATCCGCGAAACGGAGCGCCGCCGGTCGATTCAGATGACATACAATAAGGAGCATGGAATTACTCCGCAAACCATTGTAAAAAAGGTTTCGGATATTCTGGAAATATCCACGCATAAAGAGGACGACAAAGGGAAGAAGCAAAAGCGCTTGAGTCCGATTGAGCGGAAACAAATGATTGAGCAGCTTACAAGGGAAATGAAGGCGGCGGCAAAATTGCTTGAATTTGAGCATGCGGCCTATCTGCGTGACAAGATAAAACAGCTGAGCGGTGAAAAATAACCGGGAAAGCACTACGGAGGAAACAATACTAAATGACAGCAAAGAATATTTTTGTAAAAGGCGCAAGAGAACATAATCTGAAGAACATCGATATAGAGATTCCAAGGGACAAGCTGATTGTTTTTACAGGCCTTTCCGGTTCCGGAAAATCCTCTCTCGCGTTCGATACGATCTATGCGGAAGGGCAGCGCCGCTATGTGGAATCCCTTTCTTCCTATGCCCGCCAGTTTCTGGGTCAGATGGAAAAACCGGATGTGGATTACATTGAGGGCCTGTCCCCGGCAATTTCCATCGACCAGAAAACGACTTCAAAAAATCCCCGTTCCACCGTCGGCACGGTAACGGAAATTTACGACTATCTGCGTTTGTTGTATGCGCGAATCGGGGTTCCACACTGCCCGATCTGCGGAAGGGAAATCAAACAGCAGACCATTGACCAGATTGTAGACCGTGTGCTGAATCTGGGGGAAGGCACCAAAATTCAAGTGCTTGCACCTGTGGTCCGCGGGCGCAAGGGCGAACATACAAAAGAGTTTGAAGCCGCGCGCAAGAGCGGTTTTGTCCGTGTGCGTGTAGACGGCAATCTGTATGATCTGTCGGAAACGATTCAGCTTGAAAAAAATAAGAAACATACGATCGAGATTGTCGTTGACCGGCTGGTGATTCACCCGTCCATTCACTCCCGGCTGTCGGATTCCATTGAAACGGCGTCAACGCTTTCCGGCGGAATTACCGTCGTCAACATTGCCGGAGGAGAAGATATTACTTTTTCGCAGAATTATGCCTGCCCGGAGCACGGCATCAGTGTGGAAGAGCTGACCCCGCGCATGTTTTCCTTTAATAATCCGTTTGGTGCGTGCCCCAAATGTACCGGACTGGGCGTATTTATGAAAATTGATCCCGACCTGATCATACCGGACAAATCCCTTTCCATTCATAAAGGCGGTTTGAAAGCGAGCGGATGGGCCATGGAGGGCAGCACGATTGCCTCCATGTATATGACGGCACTTGCCAAACACTATCATTTTTCCCTTGATACGCCAATCGGGAAGCTGCCGCCGGAAATCCTTGATATCCTTCTCTATGGTACGAAAGGCGAGAAAATACAGATTGAGCGCAGCAACGAATATGGCAGCGGCATCTATAAAACCGAGTTTGAGGGGATTATCAACAACCTTGAGCGGCGTTTCCGCGAAAGCCAAAGCAACTGGATTAAAGAGGAAATAGAATCCTATATGAGCGCAATTCCCTGCGATGCCTGCCATGGGAAGCGCCTTTCGCCAATCAGCCTTGCGGTGACCGTGGGGGGGATTAACATCAGTGATTTCTGTGATAAGTCGGTCACACAGGCGCTTGATTTCATCAATCATCTGGAGCTTTCCAAACGGGATACGATGATTGCGTCCGCCATATTAAAAGAAATCAGAAGCAGGCTCGGCTTTTTACAGAGCGTGGGGCTGGAATATCTCACGCTTGCGCGTTCCTCCGGAACGCTTTCCGGCGGAGAGAGCCAGCGCATCCGCCTGGCGACGCAAATCGGCTCGTCGCTGATGTGCGTGCTTTATATCCTTGACGAACCGAGCATCGGATTACATCAGCGTGACAATGACAAGTTGCTCGCCACATTGAAACGGCTGCGCGATTTGGGTAACACCGTCATTGTCGTAGAGCACGACGAAGAAACCATGCGCGCCGCCGACCACATTGTGGACGTCGGCCCGGGTGCGGGCATCCACGGCGGCAATGTGGTATTTAACGGCAAGGTGGAGGATATTGTCAACTGCAAGGAATCCATTACCGGTCAATATCTGAGCGGAGTAAAAAAGGTGGAGGTTCCCGAAAAACGGCGGAAGGGAAATGGAAAAAAGCTGAAAATTATCGGCGCGTCGCAAAACAATCTAAAGGATGTGAATGTCGACATCCCGCTCGGTGAGTTTGTGTGCGTCACCGGTGTTTCCGGTTCGGGAAAATCCTCCTTGATTAACGAAATATTATATAAATATCTGGCTTCGGAGCTGAACGGAGCGAAATGCCGTCCCGGCGCCTACAAAGAGATCAGGGGCGTATCGGAGCTGGATAAGGTGATCGAGATCAATCAGGCTCCCATCGGCAGAACGCCCCGCTCCAACCCTGCAACCTATACCGGTGTGTTTACGGACATCCGCGACCTGTACGCGTCAACACAGGATGCTAAGCTGCGCGGCTTTAACTCCGGCCGTTTTTCCTTTAACGTGAAAGGCGGACGCTGCGAAGCCTGCCAAGGGGACGGCATTATTAAAATAGAAATGCATTTTTTGCCGGATGTTTATGTTCCATGCGACGTATGCAAAGGAAAACGCTATAACCGTGAAACGCTCGAAATCAAATATAAAGGCAAAAGCATCTATGATGTGCTGGAAATGACGGTGGAAGAGGGGCTTGAATTTTTTGCAAGTATCCCCCGGATTGCCCGCAAGCTGCAAACGCTGCAGGACGTGGGGCTTGGCTATGTCAAAATCGGACAGCCGGCGACCACGCTTTCCGGCGGAGAGGCACAGAGGGTTAAGCTGGCGACAGAGCTGTCCAAACGCTCCACGGGACGGACAATTTATATTCTGGACGAGCCCACGACCGGCCTTCATATCGCGGATGTGCACAAGCTGATTGAGGTGCTGCAAAAGCTGGTAGACAGCGGAAACACCGTAGTTGTCATTGAACATAATCTGGATTTGATCAAGACCGCGGATTATATTATTGACCTTGGGCCGGAGGGTGGGGACGGCGGCGGCCAAATTATTGCCAAAGGTACGCCGGAGCAGATTATAAAAGTCAAAGAATCCTACACCGGGCAATATTTGAAAAAATTGCTGTAATCATTATAAAAGCCTTCCGCAGCTGATGTTTGAAATCCTGCGAGGAAGGCTTTTGTTTTTTATTATTTATTTTATTATATTTTCCTGTACTTCGGTGTCTTTCTGATTTGATCTGAAAAAGGACGGCTTCACTTCCGAAACGAGAATAGAAGCAAAGATCAGTACAAACCCCCCGAAGATTTTCAAAGTGAGCGCTTCATTCAAAAAGATGATTCCGAATACCGAGCCAAACAAAGATTCAAGCGACATAATCAGGGAAGCTCTTGCCGGCGGCGTGTACTTTTGGCAGACGGTCTGCAGAACGAGTGCGATCAGGGTGCTGAATATGCCGATATATAAAAGCGACATAATGGAATCTGTTCCCAAAGTCGCCGGGAAAGTTTCCGTGCAAAGCGCAACTACAAGGGCGATGACCGCAGTGACGGCAAATTGCGTAAAAGAAAGCAGAATAGGATCATTCTTTTCGGTTAAAATACTTATTGCTACAATCTGCGCGGCAAAAGCAAATCCGCATAAAAGAGAAAGTACGTCTCCAATATTCATGCAAAATCCGGAATGTAGGGATAAAAGGCCGATTCCCGCAATGCATATTAATGCAGCGATAATGTTATAGGCATCCGGTTTCTCATTTCTGACCAGCCAGTAGAGAAACGGCACTACAACAACATAGACAGCCGTTAGAAACGCGTTGTTGCCCGCTGTTGTGTACTTGACGCCGATTGTCTGCAAATAATAGGCGATATAGAGCACGACTCCCAGAATAGCGCCTGATTTTATACAGTTGCTGTCAATTTTTCTCAGCCGTTTGAAGAAAAAGATACACATAAGCAGCACGGCGATTGCAAAACGGATTGCGATAATGTAGCTTGGCGGTACGGTACCGGTGGCGTTTTTTACAACGACAAAACCGCTGCCCCAGATAATTGTGACGAAAACCAGCCCCAGATCTGCCGCCAGCGTCTTGTTTTTAATTTTCAATCATTACACCTCATTTTTATGTTCCTGCATATTATATCATTTATGCATTTTTATCGCAATATTAAAGCGATTTTTTTGTGACAAAATGAAGCAGAATTTTGCAAGTTCATAAATATTTTAGAATATTATTTCTTTTCTAAAGCAAGGTATTGTGATATAATGAAATTCGAATTTAAGCAAGTTTAATATGGAGATGAATATTTGAATGATAGGGATTGAACAGCGTTCCGTCTGTGACGGTGTCAACTTCAGAAGTGTCAGAGACACCAAGTTCAAAACGGTGCGCATGTCCGTTAATTTTTTACTGCCGATTCAAAAACAGACTGCGGCTTCCAATGCCATTCTGCCCTTTTTGCTCAGCCGCGCCAGCAGGGAATATCCTGATTTTACAAAATTGGGCGAACGGCTGGCGGAGCTTTACGGCGCTGAGCTGAACGCTGATGTGCAAAAGCTGGGCGATGTCCAGCTGCTTTCCCTTTCCGCTTCCGGCATTGCCGACCGTTACGCTCTGCACGGCGAGAGCGTTTCAACAGAGCTTTCCAAGCTGCTGTGCAGTATTCTGTTTGACCCGCCGTTTGAAAACGGCCTGTTTCCGCAGGATGGCTTTGAGCAGGAGAAAAGGCAGACAATCGAATTGATTGATTCTGAATACAATGACAAGCGTACTTATGCAAGACAGCGCTGTGAAGAAATCATGTGTAAGAACGAGCCCTACGGTATTAACCGCTACGGCAGCAAAGAAGACATTAAGAATCTGAAGCGTGAGGAATTAACCGACGTNNTAGAAATCATGGTTTTGGGAGACTGCGACCCCCAGACTGTTTTTGATGGATTTTACAGTGCTTTCCAAAAGCTTGGAAAAAGATCCGCTGTTGCGTGCCCGACAGAAAATGTTAAAAAGGCTGGCCAGGTCAATGATGTAACTGAGAAAATGGACATTGCTCAATCCAAACTCGTCCTTGGCTTTCGCACCGCGATATCGCTGCAGGATGAACAGGTGGAAGCGGTAAAGCTGATGGTTACACTCTTTGGAGGCACCCCGAGCTCCAAATTGTTTTTGAATGTCCGTGAAAAGCTCAGCCTTTGTTACTACTGCAGTGCAATGTTCATTTCCATGAAGGGAATTATGCTTGTGCAGAGCGGTGTGGAAACAAAGAACGTAGATAAGGCAAAAGAGGAGATTTTGTTTCAGCTGGAAGAAATTAAAAAAGGCAACTTCGACGACGATGAAATCAATGCTGCTAAATTAAGCATGTGCAACAATTACCGCTCCCTGTCCGACTCTCTTGGCGGGCTGGAGGCGTGGTATCTGTCACAGACCTTTGCAAACTATGTTAAGCGACCGGAAGAGGCGGCGGCTATTATCAGTTCCGTTACGCGCCAGCAGATTATAGACGCCGCTAATATGGTCAGCCTTGACACAGTGTATCGCTTGGTTGGAAACGGGGTTGAAAAAGAATGAATGTAATGAAGGAAATCAAAAGTTCTCGCATCGGCGACCGGTACTATGAAATCAACCATGCATCCGGATTAAAAATATTTGTATATCCGAAGGAAAATAACAACTCGACCTACGCCGTATTTGGTACAAAATACGGTTCTGTTGACAATTGCTTTAAGACTTCGGAGGAAAACGAACCCAGCACTGTGCCGAACGGCATTGCGCATTATTTGGAGCACAAGCTTTTTGAGAGCGAGGACGGCGACGCTTTTGCGCGTTATGCCAAAACGGGAGCTTCCGCCAATGCCTATACCTCATTTGATAAGACCTGTTATCTGTTTTCCTGCACGAAAAAAGTATACAAGTCGCTTGAAATTCTGCTGGATTTTGTCCAGTCCCCTTATTTTACGGAGCAGACGGTGCAAAAGGAGCAGGGTATTATCGGGCAGGAAATCAGAATGTATGACGATGACCCGCAGTGGCGCGTCATGTTTAACCTTTTGCGAGCAATGTACCATAAACATCCGGTGAGGATCGACATCGCCGGAACCGTTGAAAGCATTGCGAAAATCACCCCTGAACTGCTGTATAAATGCTACCATACTTTCTATAATCTTAATAATATGGTATTGTGTGTCGCGGGTAATGTTGATGTGTACAAAGTGCTGGAGCTCTGCGATAAAATGCTGAAGCCCTCAAAGCCTGTCAGCATTGACAGAATTTTTGAGGATGAGCCGGACAGCATCGTAGAAAGCAGGGTGGAGCAAAAACTTTCCGTCGCCGCGCCGCTTTTTCAGCTTGGTTTTAAAGAAGAAGCAGGAAAAACCCGCTTAACCGCGCGGGAAATCGCCGATACGGAAATTCTTCTTGAAATGCTGGCTTCCGACGCCTCTCCTCTTTTCCGCAGGCTGCTGGACGCAGGGCTGATCAATCAGGCGTCCTTCTCCTATGAGTATTTTGAAGGGCCGGGCTACGCATCGGTTATTTTTTCCCGAGAATCAAAAGACCCGGATGCCGTCGCGGAGGAAATTAAAATGGAAGTCGTAAATCTGCATGAACACGGGCTTGACGCAGAGGCTTTTGAGCGCTCTAAAAAAGCAGTTTACGGCCGTATGGTTTCATCTTTTAACAGTGTGGACAATATTGCCAATACAATGGCTTCCCTTGCATTTACCGAACACGAACTGTTTAACTATATTGATACAATTGCTTCCGCTGACCTTCAGTCTGTTCAGAACAGGCTTAATTTCCAGCTCAGGCCGGAGTATTCCGCACTTTCCATTGTCAGGCCGATTGAAGAATAAATGATTCCTTTTATTCTTGCCGTCAGAACCTCCCACGCGAAGTTTTGGCCGGGTGTTGAATCTCTTTAGCGCGTGGAGAAATGGTGGAGTATATGTTAAATGTTCAATTTCCGGGATTAGGCATCCATTTTACCATCAATCCGATTGCCTTTTCGATCGGTGCATTTACTGTCAGATGGTACGGCGTAATTATAGCGGTAGGTTTTTTACTGGCATTCCTCTACGTGATGTCGAGCTGCAAAAAATTCAATATGGATCAGGATAAGCTGATTGACGCGGTGATTGTCGGAATCATCGGCGGAATCATCGGCGCAAGAGCGTATTATGTTATCTTTGACACCAGCGACCAGTATCTGAGAAATCCGATCAGCGCCCTGTATATCTGGGAGGGCGGTCTTGCCATTTACGGCGGGATCATCGGCGGGCTGCTCTGTGGTGCGCTGGTTGCAAAACTCCGTAAAATCAGTGTGCCCGCCATGCTGGACCTGGCCGCACTCGGCTTTTTAATCGGACAAACAATCGGCCGCTGGGGAAATTTTGTGAATCAAGAGGCATTTGGCCGCGAAACCACCCTGCCATGGGGAATGGTCAGCGAAAATACTTCCGCTATTGCAAGCGGTCCCGTCCATCCGTGCTTTCTTTATGAATCCCTTTGGTGCCTTCTTGGCTTTGTCCTGCTACATATTTTCAGTCGGAGGTTCAGAAAGTATGACGGGCAGGTTTTCCTTGGTTACATGATTTGGTACGGCGTTGGCCGGTTCTTTATTGAAGGGCTGAGAACGGACAGCCTGATTACCCCCATTCTTCCACTCAGGGTGTCGCAGGTGGTTGCAGCCGTTACCGTTATAACTGCTGTCGTTTTGATGATCGTTTTCCGCAACAGGACCTCTCTTTCCGGATGCGGTTCCAGGAAGGTTATGGAATTGAATGCCGTTGTGGATGAGGTGCCAGAGGAATTGGTCGATGACGGTACAAGCACCATTTTCGATCAGGATGACGCGCATGCGGAAGGCGGCAGTATGGAATCATTTGAAAATGAAAATATATCTGAAAATGAAACACAGGAAGAATCCATTGCATCTGAACCTGCTCAGGAAATGGCAAAAGCCCCTCATGATTCCCCGGATGATGCGGCGGATGAAACGAAAGAATAACGAATTTGGAGGCAGTTATGGCAAAATTAATTGATGGAAAAGCAGTCGCTGCTGAAATTCGGGCGAAAATAGCGCTTGAAGTTGCGGAATTGATTCATCATGGCGTAACGCCGGGTCTTGCCGTCGTCATTGTCGGGGATGATCCCGCTTCAAGAACTTATGTTAACAATAAAAAGAAGGCTTGCGAACAGGCGGGCATTTATTCCGAGGAATATGCGCTGCCCGCGACCGCTTCCCAGAATGAAATAATGGATTTGGTCGCAAAGCTGAATGCTAAAAAAGATATCAATGGGATTCTGGTGCAGTCTCCGCTGCCGGACGGGCTGAATGAAGAAGCGGTGGTAGAGGCCATTGACCCGGAAAAGGATGTTGACGCTTTTCTTCCTTCCAATGTCGGCAGAATCATGATTGGCAACCATCATTTTCTGCCCTGTACTCCTGCCGGTATTATTGAACTGCTTCGATCGGAAAATATTGAAATTGAAGGCAAAGACTGTGTCGTAATCGGCAGAAGCAATATTGTCGGAAAACCGATGGCGATGCTTCTCCTGCATAATAACGGAACTGTAACGATTTGCCACAGCAAAACAAAAAATTTGAAAGAAGTATGCAGGCGTGCGGACATCCTTGTTGCGGCAGTCGGAAAGCCGAAATTTGTTACAGCCGACATGGTAAAACCGGGAGCCGTGGTGATTGACGTAGGCATGGACCGCGATGAAAACGGTAAACTGTGCGGAGACGTTGATTTTGCCAATGTGGCGAAAACGGCGTCCTACATAACTCCCGTTCCGGGCGGTGTCGGTCCGATGACCATTGCAATGCTTCTTAGAAATACAGTTGCCGCGGCAAAACGGCAGAGCGGGATGGCCAAACCATGATGCCGAATCCCGATTTCTTCCGCGCGACAGCTGCCAATTGAGGTTACAGAATGGACAACCTTTTAGATAAAATTAATTTTCCGGAAGACCTGCAAAAGCTTTCCCTTGACGAGCTATATGTATTGTGCGATGAAATTCGTGAAAAGATTATTAAGACTGTTTCCAATAATGGCGGACATCTGGCGTCAAACCTGGGAGTCGTTGAATTAACGGTTGCACTGCATCGTGTTTTCAGCTCCAAGGACGATAAAATCGTATGGGACGTCGGACATCAGGCCTACACCCATAAGATTTTAACCGGCAGACGGGATGCGATTTCCACCATCCGGACGAAGGGCGGCCTTTCCGGCTACCCAAATCGTATGGAAAGCGAGTACGATGCGTTTAACGTCGGCCACAGCAGTACATCCATCTCCGCAGCGCTGGGAATTGCAAACGCGAAGCTTCTTTCCGGGGAACCCGGCCATGTTATATCGTTAATCGGCGACGGCGCCCTGACCGGCGGTCTGGCATATGAGGGGTTGAACAATGCGGGGCGCTTTAAAAAGAATTTCATTGTTATCTTAAATGACAATAAAATGTCTATTTCACGCAATGTGGGTTCCATGGCGCGTTATCTTGCACATATTCGCACAAAACCGGGCTATTTCAGAGCGAAAGGCAATGTCGAAACTGCCCTGAACATGCTTCCCCATGTCGGTAAACCGCTTCATCGTTTTCTTTCGAAAATGACGTCTGTGTTAAAGCAAATGTTATATAACAGCACCCTTTTCGAAGATATGGGCTTTTATTATTATGGCCCTTTTGACGGTCATGATCTGGGAAAGCTGATTGATGTTTTGGAAAATGCTAAAAACATCAATCATCCGGTTTTACTCCATGTCCTTACCTGCAAAGGTAAGGGATACCCCTATGCAGAGCAAAATCCGGGCGCTTTCCATGGCATATCCAGTTTTGACATTAAAACCGGAAAGTCCGCGTCGTCCGGAGAAAGTTTTTCCAGTGTATTCGGAAATAATCTCTGCGCACTGGCCGATCAAGATGACCGAATCTGCGCAATCACGGCCGCTATGCAAACGGGAACCGGTTTGACCGGTTTTGCAAAACAGTTTCCGAACCGTTTCTTTGATACGGGGATTGCAGAAGAGCATGCGGTGACTTTTGCCGGCGGGCTTGCAGCGGGGGGAATGCTCCCGGTATGTGCGATTTATTCCACGTTTTTACAGCGTGGCTATGATCAGATTATTCATGACGCGGCAATCCAGAAGGTAAAGGTGACGTTTGCCATTGACCGTGCAGGAGTTGTCGGCGAGGACGGCGAAACTCATCAGGGAATCTTTGACGCGGCGTTTCTGAACACGATTCCAAACATCACCGTTTATTCCCCGGCTTATTACGATGAGCTTTATACCTCTTTTCATCAGGCTCTGTATCAGTGCGAAGGCGTTTCCGCCGTGCGCTATCCGCGGGGAAAACCAATGTTTAAGCCCTTTGACTTTGAAAGCAGGGGAAATGCTTATGACACTTATGGGAAAGATGGCGTCGACCTTGCAATTGTAACTTATGGCCGGCTGTTTTCTTTTGCGTGCAAAGCCCTATCGTCTCTGAAGGCACGGGGGATTTCAGCACGGATTATAAAATTAAACCGGATTACGCCTGTGGATATGGATGCGGTCGCAGAAGCTGCGGCTGCAAAAAAGGTCTTTTTCTTTGAAGAAGGAATTCAGCAGGGAGGAATAGGGGAGCATTTCAGTTATTTGCTCTCTCAGAGCGGATATCAAGGCGAGTTCCATTTACGGGCGATCACAAATTTTGTTCCTCATGCGACAATGCTGCAATCACTCAGCGCCTTAGGGCTTGATGACATTGGAATAGTAAATACGATAACGACGGAGTACAAAAAGTGATAGAGAAAAAAAGGCTTGATTGTTTGTTGTTTGACCGGGGTCTTGCCGAAAGCAGGGAAAAGGCCAAAGCAATGATCATGATGGGCAATATATATGTTGATAATCAGAAATCGGATAAACCGGGGACGATGCTTCCGATTGATATCAAAGTTGAAATTCGCGGAGAAACCATGCCCTATGTAAGCCGGGGCGGCCTGAAACTTGAAAAGGCCATGTCGGTGTTTCCGATTCAACTGAAAGATAAAATTACCATGGATATCGGCGCTTCCACCGGCGGTTTTACGGACTGCATGCTGCAAAACGGCGCGAAAAAAGTCTATTCCGTGGATGTCGGCTACGGTCAGCTTGCATGGAAGCTGCGCACGGACCCCAGAGTGGTCAACCTGGAACGAACCAATATTCGTTATATTACGCGGGAACAGGTGCCGGATGACGTGGACTTCTTCAGTGTTGACGTTTCTTTTATTTCGCTTTGCCTTGTTCTGCCCGTCGCAAGAAATTTTATGGCGGAAAACGCGCAGGCTGTCTGCCTGATTAAACCCCAGTTCGAAGCGGGACGGGAAAAAGTAGGCAAAAAAGGCGTGGTGCGTGATAAAGCCGTCCATATTGAAGTGATTGAGAAAATTGCGAATTTTGTGCTGCAACATGGATTTTCCGTGTTAGGCCTTACATTTTCACCTGTCAAAGGGCCGGAGGGTAATATTGAATACCTGATCTACCTGCAGAAATCAGAACAGCCGGTCAGTGCCTCCATGGACGTTAAAGCACTGGTGGAAGAATCACACAAACAACTAAACGGTGGTGAATAATTTGAAAATAGCCATTATGCCGAATTTAAGTAAGCATAACGCTCAGTTTCATACATTAAAGGTTGTGGATACACTGCAGAAATTTGGGGCGGAGGTATGCATGCGGTCCAACCTCAAAGGTCGTTTTGCAAATTCCTCCATTGCCTTTTATGATGACTTTGATCGAATGATGTCTGACTGCGATGCGGTCATTGCCGTCGGAGGCGACGGAACCATTATTCACTGTTCGCGGCATGCGGCAGCGGCGGAAAAGCCGATTTTAGGCATTAATGTCGGCAGGCTTGGCTTTGTTGCGGGGCTGGAAACGGATGAGCTGGACAAACTGGAAAAATTAGTGGATGGAAGCTATACCGTTGAGAGGCGTATGATGCTGGAAGTTCAGCTTGAGAACAACGGAAAATTGGAAACGTATTTTGCTTTAAATGACGCTGTAATTGCCCGTGGGGCACTTTCCAGAATACTGGATCTCACCGTACACTTCAATGATAAAAATGTTTGTGAGTACAGAGCGGACGGCCTGATTATTTCCACGCCGACCGGTTCAACCGCGTACTCCCTTTCCGCCGGAGGCCCAGTTATTGACCCAAGCGTTAGCTGCATCCTTCTTTCGCCGATCTGCCCTCATTCCCTTTTGACAAGGCCGGTCATTTTTGGCCCGGATGCAAAACTGAGCGTTACGGCTTCCTCTAATTATGGCAGCGAGATCTTTTTGACGGTGGATGGAGACACCTTTATTCAGGTTGCAGATAATCAGAAAATTAATTTTTACCGTTCAGACCGTATGGTGAGAATTATTAAATTAAAAGATGATAATTTTTATGAGGTTGTCAACGAAAAATTAGCCGAGAGGAGAAATTGATTTGAAAACAAGACGACACGCAAAGATCCTTGAATTGATTAACGAATACGCAATTGATACACAGGAAGAACTGCTGCGCCGCCTGCGTGAGGATGGGTTTGAGGTAACTCAGGCGACTGTTTCGCGCGATATCAAAGAACTCAGATTAATAAAAACGCTGTCCCATGATGGAAAATACAGATATTCCACCGGCAGAAACAATGCGGCGGATTACTCCTCAAAATTTTATTCTCTCCTTTCGGATTCTGCGGTTCTGATTGATTATGCATGCAATTTGGTAGTAATAAAGTGCCATGCGGGAATGGCACAGGCAGTTTGTGCGGCAATGGACACCATGCACTGGCAGGGTGTTGTCGGCACTCTGGCCGGGGATGATACCATTTTTATTGCTATGAGGGATGAAGATCACGCTCAGCAGCTGGTTGCTGAACTTAAAAAAATGGTTGGGTGATTGCAATGCTGTCTCAGCTATACATTGAAAATATTGCTGTGATTGAAAAAACCGGAATTGACTTTCATTCCGGCCTGAATGTGCTGACCGGTGAAACCGGTGCGGGCAAATCCATTGTTATTGATTCCATCAACGCGGTTCTCGGCGAAAGGACTTCACGCGAGCTGGTGCGTACCGGGGCGCGCTCCGCTTTTGTTACCGCTGTTTTTTCAGATTTGGGAGAACAGGCATTAAACAAGCTGACGGAGCTCGGCTATCTGCCGGAAGAAGACGGTACCGTTATGATTCAGCGCGAAATTCACGCGGACGGTAAGGCCGTCTGCCGCATCAACAGCCGCCCGGCAACCGTGTCCGTTCTGAAGGAGATCGGTTCTTTGCTGATCAGCATCCATGGCCAGCATGAGAGCTACGATCTGCTTTCCCCTGACGTACATATCCGTTATATCGACCGAATGGGTGTGCCTGAAACGCTGCTGTCGGGGTATCGTTCTGCCTACAGCAGCATGCAGCATTTGAAAAGCACTCTTGATTCCTTCCATATGGATGAGACTCAGAAGGCAAGGCAGATTGATTTACTATCCTATCAGATCAATGAGTTGGAGGTGGCCGACCTGCGTATCGGTGAGCAGGAAGAGCTGAATAAAACCCGTACCAGATATCTGAACAGTGAAAAAATTGCCGCGGCAATCAATACGGCGAAAGCGGCTCTCAATGGAGAGGAAGACTTTGACGGCGCTTTATCCGCTGTTGCTTCCACTGCGGATGCACTGGCCGAAGCGGAAAAATATCTGCCGGAACTTCATGAACTGTCTGAAAGAATCAGAAATATCCGCTATGACCTGGAAGACTGCGGCGAGGAGATCCGCAGTTTTTCCTCAGACCTTGAATATGATCCCGCGGATCTTGAAAGAATAGAGGACAGGCTTGATATACTTTACCGGCTTGGCCTCAAATACGGCGGTTCAGTGGAAAATATGCTCGCTTTTCTGGAAAAATCAAAAACGCAGCTGGAGGATATCCAGCTTGCGGATGAACGAATCCTCCAACTGACAAATGAATACCAGAAAGCCAAAGCAGAAACGGAAAAACTTGCGAAGGAAATTTCCGCCTGCCGGAAAAAGACGGCAAACAATTTTATGGCAAAGGTAAAAGCAGAGCTTCGGTTTCTGGATATGCCGGATATTGATTTTCAGGTGCAGCAGGAAAGCTGCCCGCTGAATCCGTTGGGCTGCGACAAGCTGCAGTTCCTCATTTCTACCAATCCGGGGGAGCCTGCGAAGCCGATGGCAAAAATTGCCTCCGGAGGGGAGCTGTCGCGCATCATGCTTTCCATTAAGACGGTGCTTGCCGGCAAAGATGATATTGACACCCTGATTTTTGACGAGGTGGATACCGGCATCAGTGGGAGCGCGGCGCAAAAGGTCGGCTTAAAGCTGCATGAGGTTGCGGGAAACCGTCAGGTGATCTGTGTGACGCATCTGGCGCAGATTGCCGCTTTAGCTGACGCGCAGTATTTAATAAAAAAACAGGTGAAAGCGAATAAAACCTTCACAGAAGTCGATGAGCTGGATTACGAGGGCAGAAAACAGGAGCTGGCAAGAATCATGGGCGGCTCGCAGATTACGCCGCTCCTGCTTGAAAATGCCGCAGAAATGCTGAAATTCGCCAAAAACCAATGATTGCCTTGACAATACAAAGTCAATTGGGTATAATGCAATATAATGACATTGATGGGAAGAAGTAAACCATAAAAACGGCAAAGAGAGCCTGCGGCCGGTGCAAGCAGGAGCGCAATTTGGTTGAAATACATTCCGGAGTCGCCAGATTGAACGGTTTCTATTAGATTTGGCCGTGGCAGCGCACGTTATAGCGCGTGGGTATATTTCATGTACCCGTAAGGCCGTATTCGTGAGGGTACGGTAAACTGAGGTGGTACCGCGGTTATTTCCGCCCTCTGCAAATATGCAGGGGGCGTTTTTTGTCCCCTGAAATGGAGGAACTTTTAATGGGAGTTTTTGAAGAACTAAAGGCAAGGGGTTTAATTGCCCAGATGACGGATGAGGAGAAAATTCAGGATCTTCTCAACAATCACAGAACCACGTTTTATATCGGGTTCGATCCGACGGCTGACAGTCTGCATGTCGGTCACTTTGTGCAGATTATGGTCATGGCGCATATGCAGAGAGCGGGGCACACGCCTATTGCGCTGTTCGGCGGCGGAACGGGAATGGTCGGCGACCCTTCCGGAAAAACAGATATGCGTAAAATGCTGACAAAAGAAGAAATAGACCACAACATTGCCTGTTTTAAACAGCAGATGTCCAGCCTGATTGATTTTTCCGAAGGAAAGGCAATCATGGCCAACAACGGCGATTGGCTTCTGAATCTGAACTATATTGATTTTTTGCGTGAGGTGGGCGTACATTTTTCCGTCAACCGCATGCTTGCGGCGGAATGCTATAAGCAGCGCCTTGAAAAAGGTCTCTCTTTCTTTGAACTGAATTATATGCTTATGCAGAGCTACGACTTTCTGGAATTGAACCACCGGTACAACTGCCAGTTGGAGCTTGGCGGCGACGACCAGTGGAGCAATATAATCGGCGGCGTGGAGCTGCTGCGCCGCAAGGAAGGAAAGGAAGCCTATGGCATGACGTTTACTCTCCTGACCACCAGCGAAGGCAAGAAGATGGGTAAAACTGAGAAGGGCGCAGTATGGCTGGACCCGAAAAAAACCACGCCGTTTGAATTTTACCAATACTGGCGCAATATCGGCGATGCCGACGTGATCAAATGCCTAAAAATCCTTACTTTCCTTCCTCTGTCTGAAATTAATGAACTTGCAAAGCTCGAAGGGGGAGAGCTCAACAAAGCTAAGGAAATTCTTGCGTTTGAGGTCACCAAACTGATTCACGGAGAGAAAGAAGCTTTAAAGGCGCAGGAAGGCGCGCGGGCATTGTTTGGAACCGGAGAAGACACCGAGAATATGCCTTCAACGGATATTTCTGCGGCAGATTTTACCGACGGAGAAATCGGGGTGCTTGACCTGCTTCTTCTGACAAAGCTTGCGCCTTCCAAAGGAGAGGGAAGACGTTTGATCGATCAGGGAGGCATTTCCCTTGACAATGAAAAGGTACTGTCCAGTACGGAAAAGCTATCCATGAAGCATTTTGAGAAAAAGTATGTCGTTATTAAAAAAGGGAAAAAGGTTTTCCATAAGGTAAATCTGGTTGATTAGAATCATAAAACCGTTTTGCCCGCTGCTGAAATTTCAACAGCGGGCTGTTTTGATTGATTTTCGTCCGGCAATTCCTTATAATAGGTACATTGACAATTAATGGAGGATAAATGCAGATGAAGAAAACCGGTTCTTTTCTGTTTGCACCCGCTGCGGTAATGCTCATTATGCTGTCGGTGTTTTTTGTAAGCAAGATGTTCCCCTTCGGATATAACACCCTCTCATGGTGCGACATGAACCAACAGGTCATCCCTTTCCTCATGGACTTTAAAGATATTCTGTCCGGAAAAGCAAATATGTTTCTGAATATGCAGAACGCCGGGGGCATGAGCTTTTGGGGCGTGTTTCTGTTTTTTATTTCAAGTCCGTTCAGCTTTTTGGTTGCATTTGTCAATAAAGCAGATCTGTATCTTTTCATGAATGTTCTGGTTATGCTGAAAATGATGGCCTGCGCTTTTACTGCGAGCGTCTTTTTCCATGATCAATTTAAAAAACTCGGTTTGCTGCAGAACACCGCCGTTTCTGTGATGTATGCCTTTTGCGGTTATACCATGTTTTACTATCAGAACCATGTCTGGCTGGACGTAATGTACCTTTTCCCAATTCTTTTGATTGGCCTGGCAAGGCTGGCCGAAGATGGAAAAATCCTTCTGTATGTTCTTTCTTTTTCAGCAATACTGACGGTGAATTTTTATTTAAGTTATATGGTGTCGATTTTCCTTGTGTTTTCAGCCGGTCTCTATATCATCCTGGTTGCAAAAAAAGGAAGCAGACGAAAAACTGTTTTGCTGCTTGGAATTGCAACCTTGATTACCGCTTTGATTACCGCCATGGTATGGCTGCCTTCCCTGATGCAGTATGTGGCTTCCGCCAGAACCGGAAACCTGCTCGCAGGCTTACGGGTGGGAGGACTGCTTTCAAGATTGGACACCACATTTGCAGTTATTATTTGTTCCGGCGCCATTTTTGCCGCGTTGATTTTCTATTTGTTTTTTGAAAAAAAACTGTCCTCAAAAGTCGCTTTTACATTTTTTATGCTGCTCCTGACCATGGTACCGGTATTCATAGAACCGATCAATAAAATGTGGCAGACAGGGAACTATCAGGCGTTTCCTGTTCGCTATGGATATATCACCATCTTTTTTGGCCTGATCCTTTTTGCCGCCGTTGTATCGGGCATCAATGAGGAAAACCGCCTTGCGTCCAGCAGTGCCCTTTCCGCATTTGGGGGCATGCTGGCGGTCAGCGCCGTGTTTCTTGCCGAATGTCTGATTTTGTACAAGGATTATGACGTTATCACAGTATACACAGAAACCCTGTGGGGCAACAGTGTCAGTTTCCGTTTCCTTCTTCTGTTTTCACTGACAGCCGGACTTGCATATCTTGTCCTTTTGCTGCTTTATCAGTTCAGACAATTAAGCAAGGCTGCCTTTTCCGTTCTTTTGTGTTTTTTGGTTCTGCTGGAATGTACTTTTAATTCCAGCGTCTACGTGGCATCGGCCGCCAATAATGCAAGAAATGAAGCGTCTGTGATCGATTTAAGCGACCGGATTCAAGACGACGCTTTTTATCGGGTGAAGTCTGAAGAAAAATATTTTGATGTGAATCTCTTGGGCAGTCTGGGGTACAATACGCTGAGCCATTATACCTCTTTGACCGATGAAAAGTTTATGTATACGATGAAAAAACTCGGTTATTCGTCGTATTGGATGGAAGTGAATTCGAACGACGGGACAAAGCTGACCGACGCGATTCTGGGCAACCAATACACGATTCTTCGCAGAGGAACAGCCGCCAATACTAAAAATAACATTTACCGGAATCAAAAGTATGAGATTAAAAAAAACAGCCCGTCCCTTCCCATTGGGTTTGTTATGCATTCGGATCAAATCAAAGCATTCAGCAGCCTTCCGGCAACAACCCGGCTGAATACGCAGCAGTCCGTTTTTGAGTCCCTTTTTAACACAAAGGACAAGCTTTTTACTCAGTACGAACCGGCATTCTGTAATAACGTTACCTATACTTCCGGAGATCGGTATTCGCTCACTTTTCAGGATAACAGTGCTGACGGATCGGTGATTTACCAAATTCCCGTTAAAGAAACGGAAACTTTATACTTTGACTGTTTTGACAGACTGTCCAACAACCTGATTGAGCCTATCAACTCCAGCTTCAATGTGCTGGTGAACGGCATGACCGTACAGGATGATTATCCGAATCAAAGTAATAACGGGATCTTAAATCTTGGTACTTTCCGCAACCAAACAGTTGAAATCGAAATTCAGGTGCTGAAAGAAGTGAATGTAAAATCTTTCGGTGTCGCCGGACTCAGGGACGATGTTCTGCAAAAGGCGGTCAGCAGTGCCACCGCCGCGCAGTTAAAACAATCCGGAAACAAAATCATCGGAACGGCAGAAGCCGCAGACAACCAATCCTATTTGTTTCTCCCTATTACGGGCGACACAGGATATACGGCAACCGTAAATGGGAAAAAAGTTACAATCGACGGTGTGCTGGACTCCATGATGGCGGTAAAGCTGGAAAAGGGCAAAAATAAAATTTCCGTCGCTTACGTTCCTTCCGGATTTACAGCAGGGAGCTGTTTGTCCATTGTGGGAATCGCTGCTTTATTGTGCTTTTTAATTTTTCAGAAACAAGGGCTTTACCGTAAAATTCAGTTTTTGGAAATTCCGGCCACTGTTCTTTTTGCCGTGCTTTTCCTTGGCGTTTTTATTGCAGTTTACATTTTCCCCGTGGTGATCTTTTATCTGAAATAAAAATACCCCTTTCGTTATTTCAGCGGATCGTGCTGTCTAACGAAAGGGGGTAATTCATTTTATACGGAGGATAAAGCTGACTTTCCTTATTTCAGGCATTTTTCGATTTCATTCAGCGTCTGGTCAAAATCAGCCGCCGTTACCAGCAGGGAAATGTCTACCTCGGAGGTTGTAATAATCCGAATATCCGTTTCACTTTTCGCTGCTGCTGCAAAAACCGTTGCGGCTACGCCGGGCGTGTTTTTCATTCCCTGTTCGTATACCGAAATTTTGCAGTTCCCGCTGCTTACGATTGTTTTTATATTGGAGTTGTCGTGCAGATCGGATGTAAAGGTAAGGATTTTATCCAGGTCGTTGTCACAGATGGTAAACGAAATGGAAGTGAAAGCGCCGTGCGTCGGTGCAAGCGAGATCATATCCACGTTGACCCCGAAATCCGATATTTTCTGAAAGACATTTGCAATAAAGGTTAATTCGGAAGGACAGTTTTGCAGCGTGATCAGGGTAATTTCGTTTGATGTGGTAATCATCGGTTCCGTGCTCATCATGCTACCTCCTATTTTAATAAATCAGACATATTATAAAGTCCCGCGGGCATATCCGCTAAAAAAACAGCCGCGTTAACCGCTCCGGCTGCAAAGACCTCTTTTGACTGGGCGGAGTGCGAAAGCGTAATCACTTCATGATGTCCGGCAAAAATAACCTCATGTTCGCCGACGATGGTTCCGCCGCGAACGGAATGAATCCCGATTTCAGTGGATTCCCGTTTTTTGCGCTGCGAATGCCGGTCATAGATATAGTGCACATTTTCGTTCATGACGGACGAAATGCTGTCGGCTATCATAAGCGCGGTGCCGCTTGGCGCGTCAATTTTCTGGTTATGGTGCTTTTCCACAATTTCAATATCGAAGCTGCTGCCCAGCACTTTCGCCGCTTTTTTTGAAAGTTCGATCAAAAGGTTGATTCCCAGCGACATGTTACCCGAGTAAAAAACGGGCACTTCGGCAGAGACACGCGTTAACGCTTCTACCTGCGCCTTGTTGTAGCCGGTTGTGCATAAAACAAGCGGTGTTTTATGGATCTGCGCATACTGGAGAAGGGCGGGGAGAAGGGCAGGGTTGGAAAAATCAATGATCACGTCCGCGTCTACGTTCATATCCGCCGGCTTAGCGAAAACAGGATACTCCCGCTTTGCTTCTGTATTGATGTCAATTCCTCCGACAACTCTGCAGTCATCCCGAAGAGCAGCGCAGGCCGAAACCTCATGGCCCATTTTTCCGTTGCATCCGCAAATAACAATCCTTGTCATTTTAACATTCCCTCCGAAAAGGTAACTTTATTTCAACAGATTATATTTTTTTAAAACGGAGGCAAGCTTTGCTTCCGCTTCTTCGCCCATCGCCGTAAGCGGCAGACGGCAGTCGCCGCTGTTAAATCCGAGCATCTTCATGGCGGTTTTCACCGGGATGGGGTTTACGTCCATAAAGAGTGCATCCATCAGTTCAATGCTTTTCAAAAAGGCCGCCCGGCTGGATGCAATGTCGCCGGCAAAGAAATCCGCACAGATCCGGTGCATTTCCTTCGGCATGATGTTGGCGAACACAGAGATAACGCCTTTACCGCCTAAGGACAGAATGGGAAGTGTCTGATTGTCTTCCCCGGAATAAACATATAGATTCTCACCGCAGAGGGAAATTGTTCTTGCCAGTGCGGAAATATCTCCGTTTGCCTCTTTTGCGGCGTTGATGTTCGGATGCTTTGACAGCTCCAGATAGGTTTCCGGCTTAATGTTGCAGCCTGTGCGGGACGGTACATTATAAAGAATAATCGGAATCTTTACACGGTCCGCCACATAGTTATAATGCTTTACAAGGCCTGCCTGAGATGTTTTGTTATAGTAGGGAGTAACCATCAAAAGAGCATCCGCACCCAGATCCTGCGCGGTAAGGGAAAGCTCAGCCGCGTAATGGGTGTCGTTGCTGCCGGAACCCGCGATCACCGGAACTCTTTTATCGGTCTTTTTAATAATGAATTCGATTGCCCTGCAGTGTTCTTCGTGATTTAAAACGGAAGATTCCCCTGTCGTACCACAGGCAATAATGGCGTCCGTCCCGTTGGCTATATGAAATTCAACCAGATCACCTAAAACATCGTAATTGATTGAGCCGTCTTCCTTCATCGGCGTTACCAGTGCAACGCCGGAACCGCTGAAAATTAGCTTTTTCATGTTGAATTACCTCCAAATCGCAAACATTCTCAATCGATGTATCCTTTTGCGCAAAGAAGCTCCGCCATTAAAACAGCTCCGCCCGCCGCACCGCGCAGGGTGTTGTGGGAAAGGCAGACAAATTTTACATCATACTGCGTATCCGGGCGCAGACGGCCGATGGAAACAGCCATGCCGTTTTCCAGATTGCGGTCAAGCCTTGTCTGCGGACGGTCTTCCTCGCGAAAATAATGCAAAAACTGTTTTGGCGCGCTGGGAAGCTGAAGCTCCTGGGGAACCCCTTTAAAGTTTTCCCATCTTGCAATAATTTCTTCCATTTCAACCTTTTTTTCATAGGAAACAAAGACTGCGGCAGTGTGCCCGTCGGAAACCGGGACACGAAGGCATTGGGAAGTAATGCAAGGGGAAGAGGCGTTTACAATCGCGCCGTTTTCAACATGCCCCCAAATTTTAAGAGGCTCATTTTCCGATTTTCCTTCTTCGCCGCCAATAAAGGGAATCACGTTGTCAACGCTTTCCGGCCAGGTCTGGAATGTTTTCCCGGCGCCGGAAATTGCCTGATAGGTGCAGGCAAGTACCCTTGTCACATTTAAATCCATCAGGGGGTGGATTGCCGGGACGTAGCTTTGCAGCGAGCAGTTTGACTTGACCGCGATAAAGCCCCGTTTTGTTCCAAGGCGTTTGCGCTGCGCATCAATGACCGCGGCATGGCCGGCGTTGATTTCCGGAATGATCATCGGTACGTCGGCCACCAGCCGGTTTGCGCTGTTGTTTGACATGACCGGGCATTCCGCTTTGGCGTAGGCTTCTTCCAGCGCTTTGATTTCATCTTTTTTCATATTGACTGCGCAGAACACGAAATCAACCAGGGAAGTGACCCTTTGAATATCTTCTTCCGCGTTGAGTACAACCATGTTCTCCAGCGATTTCGGCATCGGCGTTGTCATAAGCCAGTGGTCCCCGACAGCCTCTTTATATGTTTTACCGGCCGAGCGCGAACTTGCAGCAAGCGCGGTAACTGTAAACCACGGATGATTTTCAATCAGCGTAGCAAACCTTTGGCCAACCATGCCGGTTGCGCCGATAATGCCCACATTATACTTTTTCATTGGTAATCCTCCTGTAATATATATGTTTAAATAATGGAAAAAATATAAGCATAATAAAAAAACCGGTTGAAAACCGGTCATCAAGTAAATATAATAGAGACTGTTCGACATTTACCATGGCCTGACGTAAGCCAGGTCATGTGTAAGCCGATAGCGCTCCATCATACCAACATGATGACAGTTGTTCTGCTGTTCACAAAAAACAACCAGGCGGTTCCCTGCCGCGGAATCCCCTTCGGCAATTTTACCTTTCACGGGTAATCATCAGCTTTGGCAGCCTGCGACCCGCTACTATTTAAAATCGCGCCTCTATCCCTAAATAATTTTAATTAATAATACCATGGGTTGCTATTACTTGTCAATTTATTTATAATAAACAATTGGTAGTATATTATGTAGGAGATATTAAAATGACATTGGATTTAAAAAATTTACAGACCAAGGACTTTTACTATGATTTACCTAAGGAACTGATTGCACAAACCCCCCTTGAGCCGCGTGATTCATCCAGACTTTTGACGCTGAACAGGGAAACGGGAGAAATCGCCCATAAGCGTTTCTATGATATTATCGACTGCCTGAATCCCGGCGACTGCCTTGTATTAAATGATTCGCGCGTCTTGCCAGCCCGGCTTTACGGGATTAAAGAAGGAACCGGGGCAAAAGTGGAATTTCTGCTTTTGAACCACCGCGAAGGGGATGTATGGGAAGTTCTCTGCGGTCCCGGAAAACGGGCGAAACCCGGTTCGCGCTTTGATTTTGGCGGCGGCCTTCTTCATGCGGAGGTGCTTGAAATTATTGATGAAGGCAACCGTCTGGCCCGCTTCACCTATGAGGGGAATTTTTATGAGATTTTAGACAAAATTGGAGAAATGCCGCTTCCGCATTATATTACGGAGCATTTAAATGATAATGAGCGTTATCAGACCGTTTATTCAAAAGAAGTCGGTTCGGCGGCGGCCCCGACCGCCGGCCTGCATTTTACCCCTGAGCTGCTTGAAAAGGTCAGGAAGAAGGGCGTAAAGGTTGCGTTTGTCACGCTTCACGTCGGGTTGGGCACGTTCCGGCCGGTAACTGCGGAAAAGGTTTTGAATCATAAAATGCATTCGGAGCATTATTATCTGCCAAAAGAGACCGCCGACGTCATCAATGGAACCAAAAAGAACGGCGGGCGTGTGATCGCGGTCGGCACGACAAGCTGCCGCACGTTGGAGTCTGTCAGCACCAAAGAGGGCTGCATCAGGGAAAGCGCCGGATGGACGGATATTTTCATCTATCCGGGTTATCAGTTTAAAGTGCTGGACGGCCTGATCACCAATTTTCATTTACCGGAAAGCACATTGATCATGCTGGTTTCCGCCCTCGCGGGGTACGAACATATTATGAACGCCTACAAAGTCGCCGTTGAAGAAAAATATCGTTTTTTCAGCTTTGGCGATGCCATGTTCATCTACTGAAAGGATACAACAACATGTATAAGCTAATCAGCAATACGGGAACGGCAAGACGCGGTGAATTCACAACGCCGCACGGAACGGTTCAGACCCCGGCCTTTATGAATGTGGCAACCTGCGGCGCGATTAAGGGCGGTCTTTCCGCGCTGGACCTGAAAGAACTGAAATGCCAGGTTCAGCTCTGCAACACCTACCATCTGCACCTTAGGCCGGGAGATGAGAATGTTAAAAAGCTTGGAGGCCTGCACCGATTCACCAGATGGGACGGGCCGATTCTGACCGACAGCGGCGGGTTTCAGGTATTCTCCCTTGCAAAGCTCAGAAACATCAAGGAGGAAGGCGTTACTTTTGCCTCCCATATTGACGGCCACAAAATATTTATGGGGCCAGAGGAAAGCATGAGAATCCAGTCGAACCTTGCCTCCACCATTGCAATGGCCTTTGACGAGTGCGTGGAAAATCCGGCGGAGTACGATTACGCGCGCAGCTCCTGCCAGCGCACGGTTCGATGGCTGTATCGGTGCAAAGCGGAAATGGACAGGCTCAACGCGCTGCCGGAGACAATCAACCGCCGGCAAATGCTGTGGGGAATCAATCAGGGGAGCACCTTTGAGGATCTGCGTATTGACAACATGAGGCAGATTCGCGAACTGGATCTGGACGGATATGCCATCGGCGGACTGGCGGTGGGGGAGAGCGCACAGGAGATGTACCGCATTATTGAGGCGGTTGAGCCGGAAATGCCGAAGGACAAACCCCGCTATTTAATGGGGGTGGGAACTCCGGTCAATATTCTGGAATCGGTAAAGCGCGGCGTTGACATTTTTGACTGCGTTATGCCGTCAAGAAACGCCCGCCACGGGCATGCGTTTACATGGGAAGGCTGCCGGAATATGATGAACGCCAAATACACGCTTGATGAAAAACCGCTTGACGAACACTGCGACTGCCCGGTCTGCCGCAACTTTACACGCGCATATATTCACCATCTCTTCAAGAGCGGAGAGATGCTGGCCATGCGGCTTTGCGTCATGCATAACATCTATTTTTACAATTCGCTGCTGGAACAAATCCGGCTTTCCATGGATCATGACCGGTTTGAGGAATTTTATAGCGATAATATCTTGAAATTGGGCGCAAGGATATAAGAAATCCTTGCAAGACGACGAATAAGTTGCTATAATCATAATATTAAATGGAGGTGCAGTTCTATAATGAATCTTAACGTTTTAACAGGAGCCAGTTCCGCAACCGGGGGAAACATGTGGACAATCATTATCCTCTATGCGGCGGTTATCGGCGGTTTGTATTTTCTTGTCATCCGCCCCCAGTCCAAGAAAAAGAAAAAGGAAGAGAAAATGCGTGGCAACGTGCAGATCGGTGATGATATCACAACGATCGGCGGAATTGTCGGACGCGTGGTCGGCATTAAGGAAGACGCGGATACCATTGTGATTGAGACCGGTACGGACCGTGCAAAAATGCGTATCAAACGCTGGGCCATCGGCAGCATTGACACAATTCACGAAGACGCAGAATAATTAGTATATCTTCAGCGCCCTCTGAATATCTATTATTAGATATTTGAGGGGGCGCTGGTTATGAAGAACAAAAAGCATTTGACCGAAAATCCGATATTGGGAGCGATGCGCTCCATTATCATCGGTTCTGTTGTCGGAGCTGTGCTGTGCGCTGCGCTGCTGGGCGCTTTCGCTTTGGCATTTGTATCGTCGGGACATATTCCGCAGAACCTGATCTCACCCATGATGCTTGCGTTGTCCGTACTGAGTTCCTTTGCGGCGGGATTTGTCACGGCGAAAATTTCCCGCAAACGCGGTTTGGCTTATGGAGCGCTGTCCGGATTGCTGCTGTTTGTATTGTTTCTTGTTTCCGGCCTGATCGCCTCCCATGAACCAATTTCCTTCACGGCAGGCATACGGATGGCCGTAATGGTTATTTCCGGTGCGATCGGCGGTCTGCTTGCAGTCAGTAAGAAGTCAAAAGTGAAATAATACTTTTCTTATTCCTGTTCGTGTGATATAATCATACCCGTACATAAAGTTATTAAAAAAACGGAGGTTTTAAAAATGAAACAGATTAAGACTTTGAATAAAGCCAACTTGAAGGAGAGTGCAGTGAAAGGCGGCTGCGGCGAATGCCAGGCGTCCTGCCAGTCGGCATGCAAAACTTCCTGTACCGTTGCCAACCAGAAGTGTGAAAACGCCGGAAAATAAGAGGTTCTTAATTGAATCGAAACCTTAAGGGACAGAAATGTCCCTTAAATTTTGTGTAAACGGAGAAAATAAATGATTCATAAGTATTCCTTAAATGGTTTCCATATCGTACTTGATACCAACAGTGGGGCGGTGCATGTTTTTGACGATGCTCCGTATGATATGCTGGACTATTTAAACGACACTGTGCCGGAAAACCCGCCGCAGGAAATGCTGAACGCCCTGCGTGGAAAATACAATGACGAAACAATCCGCGAGGCCTATGACGAGCTGAAAGAACTCTTTCGGAATGGCCAGCTGTTTTCGGCGGACGAGTATGGAAAATTTGCGGAAATGATGAAAGACGCCCCGATAAAATCCATGTGTCTGAATATTGCGCATGACTGTAATCTAAGATGTGAATACTGTTTTGCCGCCAAGGGAGACTTTGGACGCGGCAGAATGCTGATGCCCTTTGAAGTGGGCAAAAAAGCAATTGATTTTCTGATTGAAAAATCAGAGGGAAGGCACAATCTGGAGGTCGATTTCTTTGGCGGCGAACCGCTGATGAACTTTGAAGTGGTTAAGCAGATTGTGAATTACGCCCGCAGCATTGAAAAAGAACACAATAAAAATTTCCGATTCACCATTACCACAAACGGCATTTTGTTAACAGACGACAAAATTGACTTCATCAACAGGGAAATGTCCAACTGCGTTCTTTCCATTGACGGAAGAAAGGATGTGAACGATCTGTTGCGCGTCCGAGTGGACGGCACGGGCAGTTATGATTCGATCGTTCCAAAATTTCAGAAGCTTGTTGCCTCGCGCGGGGACAAGGATTATTATGCAAGGGGTACATTCACTAAGCATAATCTAGATTTTACCAACGACGTGCTGCATATGGCTGACCTTGGCTTCGAACAGATTTCCGTTGAACCGGTCGTATCCGACGTGAAGCTTGATTATTCCATAAAGGAGGAAGATTTGCCCCGTGTTTTTGAGGAGTATGAACACCTTGCAAAAACGATCATTGACCGGAAAAAAGCGGGGAAGGGATTTAACTTTTTCCATTTCATGCTTGACCTTGACCAGGGGCCATGCGCAATTAAACGGCTTCGTGGTTGCGGCTGCGGCAATGAGTATGTTGCCGTAACGCCGGAAGGAGATATTTTCCCCTGCCACCAGTTTGTAGGGGATGACAGCTTTAAAATGGGCAATGTGCTGGACGGAACCCTGGATATTGACAGAAAGCATTCCTTTGCGCTTGCCAATGTTTACTCAAAGCCGGAATGCAAGAACTGCTGGGCAAAGTTTTACTGCAGCGGCGGCTGCAACGCGAATAATCAGCAATATGAAGGGGATATCCATAAAGCCCATAAAATATCGTGCGACCTTGAGAAAAAACGTCTGGAATGCGCCATTATGATTAAAGCGGCAATGGCCGGTTAACGGGGGCCCCCCGAAAGAAGCGCCCGCTTGCTTCAAAATGTAAGCGGGCGTATTTTTATACATATGGTTTACATAACGCTTGTTACATAATATTTTTCAGTTTACATAATGCATTTTACATAATTTTATTGAAAAATGCATGAAAATGACGTAAATGTATATTTTTGTATTGCTATGCGGCGGGAAATGTATTATAGTATATATTTACAAGGCAGGTGTTTTTTGTGAGTGATAAAATACTGGGTTTCATCGGCGCCGGCAATATGGCAGGCGCTATTATTAATGGAATCGTCGGAACGAAAACATTTCCGGCAAAGCGGATTTTTGTATATGATATCAACAAAGACAAATGTGAGGCTCTGGAGCAAAAAACGGGAATTCAGGCTGTTTCCTCCATTAAACAGCTTACTGAAGAATGTGATATTATTTTTCTGGCGGTCAAGCCGCAGAACTTTGCTGAAGTATTGGCTTCCGTAAAACCTGCGGTGGATGAAAAAACCCTTTTTGTTTCCATTGCGGCCGGTATCTCCACCAAATACATAACCGACAGTCTGGCGTGTGGCTGTCCGGTCATCAGAACAATGCCCAATACGCCGCTTTTGATCGGCAAGGGCGCTACGGCGTTGAGCAGGACTGCAAATGTAGCGGATGAAGATTTCCAGCTGGTTTTGTCTTTATTTAGTGCCTGCGGTACGGTGACGGTTTTGGATGAGAGCCGGATGAATGCTGTTATTTCCGTAAACAGCAGCAGCCCGGCGTATATTTACCTGTTTGCCAAGGCAATGCTGGACAGTGCGGTCAGTCAGGGAATTGATGCTGAAGTTGCCCTGCAGCTGATTTGTCAGACATTGGAAGGAAGCGCGGAAATGCTCCGCCAGCCGGATCTGACCCCGGAAGCGCTGATTAAAATGGTTTCTTCACCCGGCGGAACCACACTGAAAGCGCTGGATGTCTTTTACGAACATCATTTTGAGCAAATGGTTGATGAGGCAATGAAAGCCTGTACAAAAAGAGCGGAAGAGCTGGGTAAATAATCATATAACACAGATCGTTCTCTTACATTTTATTAGTGGATCCTTATTTAAGGGGATGTTTGAGTATGATTGTTGTGAAACACAGCTTTAGGCACAGGCCTGTTATAAACAGCAGGATTTTCGTGCGGGCTCTGCGAGAAAATTATGTTCTGGTATTGTTTTCCCTTTCTCTGATATGCGGTATGATTTTTGGAGCGGTCTTCGCCAGAAATGCGGATTTTGCTGCTCTGAACAAGCTTGATTTTCTTTTTTACAGCAATTTTAAAGCGAGGGCTGCACAGCCGATCATTTCCATTTTCTCTGCATCCTTTGCTTCATCCTTTATTTTTATATTGATATGTTTTCTCTGCGGACTTTCCATGTGGGGAATGTTTATCATACCCGCGGTTTTATTTTTCCGCGGCTTCGGTCTGGGACTGACATCCGGATATCTGTATGCTGCGTATGGGCTGATGGGTGTGTTATTTAATTTGGTTATTATTCTTCCCGGGGCGTTTGTGTGCTGTTTGGCCATCCTGATGGCAGCAAGGGAGGGGTCGCGCTTTTCCCGGATTATTGCCTCGTGTGGTGCTTTGCCGCAAAGAGGGACAATCAGCCCGCCTAAAATAAAACCGTATCTATTACGCTTCGGAGCAATTCTGATGATCGCATTTTTAGCGGCGGTGCTTGATGTTATATTTTCGGGATGTTTTGCGGGTATGTTTTCTTTTTAAAATAGAGGGGATAGAACAAAATGAAGGACTACTGTTCGGATTTCAGCGATTATCTGGTCAATAAAAAAGTTGTTTCTGCCAATACATTGGAGTCTTATATCCGCGATGTAGGACATTTTTTATCTTTTGTTGACGAAAGTGGGCTGGATAATCCGTCTGCGGTGGACTCCGACTTTATGAATACTTACGTAGCAAAGCTGATGGAGTCAAAAAAGTCAAATGCCACCATCACCCGAAATGTCGCTTCCATCCGGTGCTTCTATCAATATTTAATTATCAGTAACCAGAGCGACAGTAATCCCGCAAAGGCGATTAAACTGGAGAAGACGGTAAAAAAGTTGCCGCAGATTCTAACAGGCANNCTTTTGCTTGCGCAGCCGGACACACAGGAATCGAAGGGCTGCCGGGACAAGGCAATGCTGGAACTGCTGTATGCTACCGGAATCAGGGCTTCCGAACTGGTTGATTTAAATATACAGGATATCAATGTCCATACGGGTATGCTGAACTGTAAAAACGGAAAAAGCGAGCGGCTGATCCCGGTTTATCCTGCTGCTATCAATGCCATATCCGAATATATCGTCAGAGTGAGAAAGTTAATTATTACGCCGGATGGGGGACAGGCACTGTTTACTAATCTGAACGGCCGCAGGCTCACCCGCCAGGGCTTTTGGAAAATAGTCAAGGGATATGCGGAAAAAGCCGGAATCGTCAAAGAGATTACTCCGCACACGCTCCGCCATTCCTTCGCTCTGCATTTGCTGGAAAACGGCGCCGAGTTAAAGGATATCCAGATGATGCTCGGTCATGCGGATATTTCTTCCACGCAGGTGTATGTGCATTTATTAAACGATCATGTTAAAAAAGTGTACAACAGCTGTCATCCCCGTGCAAAATTGGGTTAATTGTAGTCAACTTACATATCTGCATAAAAAAGAACCGGGTTATTCCGGTTCTTTTTTCATTGCTTTTTTAAAGTATACGGTATAGCGCTGCTTTACCTTTGAAAGCGGATTTGCTTTCGCTGCATTTGCCATTTGTTCGTCGGACAAATGCGTGTAAATCTCGGTGGTACCCAGATTTTCATGGCCCAGAATATCCTTTAGGACGCGGATGTCAACGTGGCCGTGCTGATACATCAGGGTTGCCGCCGTATGCCTGAGCTTATGTACGGAGAGGTTGCCAAGTTCAATCTCCGACAGATATTTTTTAACGATATATTGTACGGTTTTCGGGCTGATTCTTTTATTCTGTTTGCTGATGAACAAAGCNNAAAGCGTTCTTATCAACAAGGGCATTGTTGGGCCGCACCGCAATGTAACGGTTAATCGCATCAATACAGGCGTCGTTCAGATACACGATTCGTTCCTTATTGCCCTTACCGACAATCCTGACAGTGGAGGTGCCGTGGCGAACATCGCTTAAATTAAGGCTCACCAGTTCGGAAAGACGCATTCCGCAATTTAAAAATAAAATTAAGATGCAGTAATCCCGTTCTTTTGTAGAACCCCCAACTTTGGATAACAGTTCAAGACTTTGTTCAAGCGTAAGATATTTTGGCAGAGATTTTTTTTGCTTTGGCGTTTCCAACTCTTGCACAGGGTTTACAGCAAGTTTTCCAGTCTTATTGGTCAGGTATTTAAAAAAGGTCCGTAAGCTGGAAACCTTTCTGGAACGAGTGGACGCTTTATTATGACGTTCTGAAGAAAGATAGTTCATATATTCAAAGACGTCAGTCAAGGTAATGGTTTTAATCAAATTGAGATCAATATCGGATATATTGATTTTTTCAAAGTCAATTTCAGGTGATACGAGTTTACGGGACATTTTAATATATCTGAAAAACGTCCGCAGGTCAAGATAATATTCAGCAACGGTTTTAGGAGATTTCCCTTTAATGGTACCAACATATCCTAGAAACTCTTTGATAATCGGTGGGGCTTCAGATAACCATTCGGATTTCATGAATTTAATTCAAGACCTTNNTACAAAATATTCATTTTGTATAATTGTATTATTTTTTTAAGACAAAGTCAAGTATCTTACTTCATAAAAAACGGCAAATTTGTTTACGGCACAGTTTTTAATGGAAGGATTCCCCCCACATCCGTCAGCGGGCCGTTATGAAGGGAAATCAGTTTTACCTTTTTTAGATCACAGAAAGACTTTATTTTGCAATAGTCCGGATGTTCTTTGATATTGCCTGTAAATGCCAGTTTCCCTTTTCCGATCATTCCGCATGCACCCCCAAGAAAACCATATTCGTATCCTTTTAAGTAGACATTTCCCGGCGTGATTTTAAGGACATCTATTCCTGCAGCTGCAGCTGCAGCTGTGATCGACGGATCGGCTGTGATGATGGAACCGTTGTCAACAACGACGGTTGAACATTTCGCGTATCCTTGCTTTACCGGAACGATTTCTATAGAATTCACTTCACAATAATCAGCTACCGTATTATCTAAAGCGCTTCTGTTTGCAATCAGTTTATTACCGACACGCGCACAATTTAAGATCACGTCATTCGGATAAAAATTTAAAATACATTTGTTCGAATAGAATGCCTCAAAGCCGAATTTTTCCAGTTCATTTTTCAAATACTCTTCCCCATTCGCCACAACCATCCGGTTTTCTCCCAGATGATGGCAAAGGATATCGGCATGGCAACACACGGATTTGTCCAGATCATTACAGGGCTGAACAGAAATAATATTGATTTCCAATCCAGTGAGCGCATCCGTTATTTCGGGGTATGTACCGGACATGGCTGCTACAGCCACGTCCGACTCCGGCAAATTCGGAGTTCTGATAAAACACATATTTGTCACTCCTGTCTGAGCGCGTCAACTGGTTTTAACCTTGACGCTTTATAGGCCGGATAAACGCCGAAAACCGTACCGGATAAGATGGAGAACTCTACTGCAAGCATCATAATGTCAACCCTCGTACTTAGCCTGATTCCAAAATACTCCGCTCCGGCAAAGGATATGAAATATCCGGCAGCAATACCAAACGCGCAGCCAATCAGCGATATCAGAACCGCTTCGAACATAAATTCCAGCATAATGGAGCTTCGCTTCGCCCCAATCGCCTTTTTAATTCCGATTTCTCTGGTTCGTTCGTTGACCGACACCAGCATTACGGTCATGATACTCAGGCTGGCTACCAATAAGGAAACAGCGCCCACCGCAGAAAGAATCAGCGTGACAATCCCCAGCATATTTGTGAGGCTGTCTTTTTGCTTGGCAAGATTATTAGATACAAAGGCGTCCGTAGTGCCGTTATTCCGGTTAAGAGCATCGACAATTGTCTTTCCGATACTTTCGACATTACCATCCGATTTGATTTTGACCACAATCTGGTCAAAATCATCTCTCCCGTACGCTGTTTGAATAGCCGTATACGGTACATATACAAATGTGGGAATATAGTTACCGATAATATTCTGCAGAAGACCGCTGCCGGTTTTAATGATACCAATCACTTTATAGCTTTCTTCGACTCCGCCGCACATAATCGATACATTTTTCCCGATGATATTGCTTCTGAGATAAGTGCTTTTTGAAAAAGCTTCATCCACCAAACATACGTTTGCATTTGTGCTAATATCCTCAGTGGAGAAGAACCGGCCGTACAGAAGGTTAATTGAAATAATCTGACTGGCATTGGTATCAATTCCCCATACAAGCGCTTTTGAACTCAGTTTTCTTGCTGAGATATCCGTACTTTCCACCAAAACCGGGGCCGCCTGTTCCACCTGGTCACACCGTTTAATGATATTGAGGTCATTTTCGTTTAAGGAAACCGTGGCAGCATCCGATGAAGAAGAGATGGTAAGCCCGCTTAACCCAAGGCTTTCCAGCTCCGTGCTGAGTGCGTTTGTTCCGCACTGGCTGATATTGCCTATAATGATAACGGAGGCTACGCCAATCGCAATTCCCAGTATGGTAAGCGCTGTCCTTACACGTTTTCTGCCTAAATTTTGAAACGCCGATTTCATATAGTCAACCATCCGAACGCACCGCTCCTTCCTTGGGGAGAACATGAGTGCCGTTGGACACGGAATCCGGATTCGCAATGACCTGATCATTGGCAGACAGTCCGCTCGTTATTTCAAAGCCGTCATCAAATTCCCTGTTGGTCACCACAGGGGTTTTTACGGCCTTTTTTTCTTTTAGTCTGAACACGTACTCGTTCCCGTCTTTATCGGCTCTGACGGCGTCGTAGGGCGCAATAAGCACATTTGGATTTTCGGAGGTAATAATTTTCGCTTTTGCGGTATATCCGGGTTTGATGTCGCTGCCTGGCTTTTCGACACTGACAATTACTTCGACGACAGTTTCCTTCCCAGTGGCGGAAACCACCTGCTTCGCCTCAGAAGAGATATTCTTTACGATACCGGCGTAAGAAGTATTTTTAAAGCCTACTCCCGTAATAATTGCTTTTTGTCCGGCCTTTATATCAGAAATCTGGGATTCATTAACCGACAGCCTTACCTGAAGCATCTCGGAACTGTCTGAAATAACCGCGACCGGGTTGCCGGGTTCAATGTAACCCTGATTGGTAACAGACAGTGATGTAATCTCCCCTGCGTACGGCGCCGTAATTGTCTGTTTTGTTATTTGGGTTTGGCTTTGTCCGCTGTACTGATTGAGAAGGCTTTGATACGTTTCTTCTGAATCGGATGTGCCGGCATTGGAGGAAGGCACCTGAATTTCCATTAAGGTTTGTCCCGCGGTGACCTTGTCCCCCTGTTTTACATAAACCCGGCTGACGTAACCCGCAAACGGCGAATAAACATTGTGCGTTGTCACTCGTTCAACCCTTCCACTGCAGGTTACTGAGTTTTCGACTGTAATCGGGTTTACCTTTACAATACTGACTGAAACGACCGAATTTCTTGAAAAAACGCCCCATGTAAGGATTCCGACAGTCATCGTAACTGTAAAGGCAAATAGCATTACATATCTTTTCATTCTCATTCCCCCAATCCTCCTTATTTTGTGATGGATAAGGGAAAATATTAGTTTAATTTTAAGCGAAGCAATGAATAATTTTTGAACTTATCCCTCAAAATATAATTGAGGTGAACATAATAATGAGTATCATACAATGCGATGAAGATTGTATTTACCAGCATGAAGGCTACTGTAGTCTGGAAATGCCCTCGGCAATTACAAATTATACCGGAGACGGCTGTGTGCACTGTATTAAAGTCACTCCGCGGGTTCCTGTCAGCAACCAGATAAAGCCTCAAACGCCTCCCTCACATTTTTAACACCGATCAGCTGGATGCCGTTTCCTTTCACATTGACCTGTTTCAGGCTGTGAAAGGGTAAAATGCACTTGGTAAAACCAAGGCGCGCAGCTTCGCTGATCCTTGCATCAATATGGGTGACCGAGCGTATTTCCCCCGCAAGGCCGATTTCTCCGAAAACAATGGCGTCATCACTGACCGGGGTGTCTTTCAGGCTGGATACCAGCGACATGGCAACCGCCAGATCCGCCGCAGGCTCATCCAGCCGCAGCCCCCCGACAACATTGACATAGGCGTCCAGATTGGAAAAATAGTATCCTGCCCGCTTTTCAAGCACGGCAAGCAGCAATGACATTCTGTTATAATCAAAACCGGTTGACATTCTTCTGGGATTACCAAAGCCGGTGGTTGTGGCCAGTCCCTGTATTTCCGCTAAAATTGGTCTGGAACCCTCCATTACGCAGGTAACACAGGTTCCAGATACATTTTTCGGTCTTCCTGAAAGTAGGGCAAGCGAAGGGTTGTCCACCTGATGAAGGCCGTTGTCGCCCATATCAAATACGCCGATCTCATTTGTCGAACCATATCTGTTTTTTGCGGCCCGCAGAATCCGGTAGGACATTTGACGGTCACCTTCAAAATAGAGAACGGCGTCAACAATATGTTCCAGCACCTTGGGGCCCGCAATGGCGCCGTCCTTATTGACATGGCCGACAAGTATGGTCGGTATTTCCAGCGCTTTTGCGTTCCGCATAACAGCGTTTGTGCATTCGCGCACCTGTGTGACGCTGCCGGGCGATGAATTCAGATCGGTATAGTTCATGGTCTGAATGGAATCAATCATGACCAAATCCGGTTTATGGGTCCTCATTTGCTCTATAACGCACTGAATGTCTGTTTCGGTTAAAATATAGAGGTTATCGCTTTGAACGCCTAGACGGGCCGCACGGAGCTTTATTTGCCTGCTTGATTCTTCTCCGGATACATACAGTATTTTCAGGTTCTTTCCAAGGTATTCGCATATCTGCAAAAGAATTGTTGATTTTCCGATTCCCGGCTCTCCGCTGATTAAAATCAGGGAACCTTTTACAATGCCGCCGCCGAGAACTCTGTCCAGCTCGCTCAAACCCGTATGGTACCGTGCTTCCTCCGCGGTGCTGATTTCGTTAATGGAAACGGGAGCAGCACTTCTATGCGCTGCAGCCGTGGTATTCTTTTGGACAGAAGTTTCCCTGATTTCTTCATTCATACAGTTCCACTGCCCGCATCCGGGACATTTTCCGAACCATTTTGCGGATTCGAAACCGCATTCCGAACAGATATAAATGCTTTTTGATTTGGAAGCCATATTGCAATTCCTCTTATTTCCTCTTTTTTTTAAATTATAGCCCATGATGCTGACGAATACAAGACTATGTGATGGAATGCAGGTAATCCAACAATCCGCTGTAGATACAAAAAGCCATCTGCTGCTGATATACTTTATCGTTCAGTTTTGCAGCCTCGGAATCATTGGAAAGGAAGCCGCACTCCACCAGCACGGCGGTAACTTTTGTATGCCAAAGCAGGTAAATGGAGCTCGTGGCGGGCTTTGTCTCCCGTTTGTTTTCCGGCTGTATCAATTCTACAACACGGCTTTTGATGTTTTCCGCCAGGTTCTTGCTTTCTTCGGTGCTCCTGGAATAAAATATCTGCGCCCCGCTATAGCGGCTGTCGGTAAAATGGTTTTGGTGGATGCTGATAAAGATGCAGTCCCCCTGATCTTCTATCATCTTTAAACGGTTATGAATATCGCTGACCTTTCGCTCCCGTACGGTGTCCAGATGGTTGTCACAGACAGATATGTCCGTGGTTCTTGTCATCACAACACGGAACCCGGAGCTTTTCAGAAGCTTTTCGAGCTGCAAAGCGATGACCAGATTGATATCTTTTTCAAGTGCAGGTGATTTTCCGGAAGCTCCTCCGTCTTCTCCCCCATGCCCTGGATCGATTACAATGACGGGATTACGTTTTTCAGCCAATGCCAGTGCCATCTTATCTATTTTATTATAGGAGATATAAGACAGCAGCAAAAAAGCAAGACAGCATAATATCAGTACGGTTATCGGAATAATATAGGTTTTGGTCTCTTTCAACGCAATCACCCCATGCAATCTATATGCATGGGGTGATATTGTTATTAAAAAAGTCCGTAAAACAAAGCTGCTTTACGGACTTCTTCATTCAATTTGGAGGCGTCACCCAGATTTGAACTGGGGAATCAGGGTTTTGCAGACCCATGCCTTACCACTTGGCTATGACGCCAAAAATGGAGCGAACGACGAGGCTCG
>DENA01000009.1 GCA_002359465.1 Ruminococcaceae bacterium UBA2656 | reverse complement strand
CGAATACCGTCGAATTTTCACAGAAGCAGGCTGCGCGGATGGGATGGGACAGCTACGGTGACGTCAACTACGTCAGCCATGTGCTGCGCTATTACAGCACGGTCGGAAACTCCGGAAGCGGTATCTTCGGCTATCCGATCAAGGCAGGGAAATACACCATATCTTCCCCCTTCGGTTACCGTTCCGACCCAACGACAGGCAAGAACACCCTTCACAAGGGTATGGACTTCGCAGCCGCTTATGGAACGCCGATCTATGCCGGTGAGTCCGGAAAGGTGATCTTCGCTGAATTCGGAGTCACAGGAGGCGGTTACGGCGGGTATGGAAATGTGGTAGCTATTCAACATTCTGCATCCGCCATGTCCCTGTATGGCCACTGTTCGCAGCTGCTTGTGAAAAGCGGCGATACTGTTAAGAAAGGACAGGTCATCGCGCTGGTCGGCAGCACCGGCGATTCCACCGGGAACCACTGCCATTTTGAAATCCGTGTAAACGGAAAAGCAGTTGACCCGATGAAGTTTCTGAAATAGGAAATGTAACGAATGGAGGATTTAAAGATGAATTTTATTGAACAAGTTGTCCAAGGTTCTGCGTCCATCTCTGAAATATACGAAGAAGTTGAATTCTGGCACACTCATGAAACGGGTAATTCGCTAAAAGATTTCCTTGGATTAACGGAAAAGGAAATGAAATTACTTCTCTATAGCGATACCGATGATGTCCTTGAAGATATTGTTTATTGTCGAAGAAACAATATATATTGAATCCTATATGAAGGCAAAAGGAAAATGAAAAGCGTTATTTTTTCTCTGCTTTAGGCGCTCTCGGCCGGACGGCCGACACATTTTTTAGTCAGAAAGAAGAGGTAATTTCATATGAAAACAATCACCGTAAAGCTCAAAATCGACCCGCAAAAATTTACAGCCGCGCAGCAGTTTATGGCAGAAAAAGGACTGGATATCAGTACCGAATTGAGCAAGGCCATGGAGGATTTTTACAAAAAATATGTACCATCTGCGGTTCGAAAATACATCGAAAAATCGACTTCTGCCAACCACTCACACGCCGCGAAGCCCTTCCGCTCTGCTTCCGGAGGGCCGTCAGAATCCGGTTCTGAAGAACCGAATTCTGACCCGGATTGTTCTGATTTTGGCTCTGGCGGCTCCTGTGGCGTCTAAAACGCTGTTTTTTGGCTCTGCTATGCGGTTTTCTGGTGTTCTCCCCAAGGGGTTTCAATGTAAGGAAAACTGTCGGAGCAACTTTGCAGGATAAAGGAGTACACGCACAAGGCGTGTACTCAAGTACGCAACGCCCAGCGGTGCTGGGCGTAGAACGGTTTTAGCAGTACATGTAAAATTTTCTCAATGCATGTATTTTTTCAATCACAACACAGACAAATTACAAGTTAGTGCGCTGTATAACTGAAAATTACGGTGCATTCAAATGTTCATGTACCGTTCTAACACTTTTTGCACTTTTAGAGAGGATGATTACAACTTGAAAATATCAGCAAATTCAAAACTACTTAACGATGGTGCGGTCAATAGCAATGAAAAGTTAAAGCTGTCTCTTTACAAAGCATTATTGAAGCAGACGCTCTGAAAAGTTTAACTGGTGGTCAATCCAGAAATGAAGTGATCGAAAAAGCAATAGATTTTTATTTTGCTTACACGACTTCACAAATCAGTCAGGATTATTTGTGTGGAGTTTTCGGCGCAAAAATGGAAGGGCTTGTTGGTAATCTTGCGACCAGAATTTCAAAAAGTAATTTCCGAAATGCTGTTGAGAGCGACATGCTCACGCGTATGCTGGCGACCGTTTTTGAAATTGATCGAAATAAATATGAGAAGCTTCGTGCAAAAGCAATTCAAGATGTAAAACGTACTAACGGCTCCATTGATATTTTGGGAGCTATTAACGAATCGGAAGATTGAAAAAATTCTCTAAACGATCTAAAACGAGGTGAAAATATATTGATTTTTATAATAATAGGCTGGGTTATGTGATTGCTGAGTTCTTGAAACACTCAGTTGATAAAAAAATCTGGAAGTTTAATTAGAAGAACTAAATACTGTTTTTGCTAATTTTCGAGAAAGTACTATTGAAAATCTAAATGTTTATAAAAACTCTTATTTTTTGATCAAAAATCAGGCAATTGAACACACGAAAAACACTATCCAGGTACTTTATAATCCAGGTACTTTATAAAGGATTTCATCATAGGCTTTCTGAGTTTCCCATTCGGATGTCTCTATGCACAACAAATTTCACATACATGATATAATCAGGATCGAAAGATTCCTGCGGCACAGCAAATGCGCGTTACTTTTCGCTTTCGCGTCCAATGATGGACAGATAACGGTACACGCTGGCGTTGCTGCAGCGCAGTAAATGGGAAACGCGTCCCACGCATCCCTTCACGAGAAACACACCCTTGTCGCTTAACTTGCGGATAATCGTGATTCGGTCTTCCTGGTTGAAGTGCTCCGGAATATGATCGCCAAAAAGTTCCGTTACCGTACTGTTGATGGAATAGTCCAAATCATCAAAAAAGGTTTCCTTTGGAGCAGCCTCACCGCCGGCGCTGTTAATCAATACCGGATTGCCCGCATACTTCAGTCCTCCAAGTTCGAGCAACGCGTTGCTGATCTGTGAAAAGCAAGAGGTGTCGTAATTTATGCATATCATGCCAAGCAGTTGATCGTTCTCTTTAATAAAAAAGGTGGAAGAACGCAGCAAACGGCCGCTTTGTGAGCGTCCCTCGTAGCCGGCAATATAGTCCTGTTCTTTCCACGCCCCATTGTTGATAATCTGGCGGGCAAGGTCAGTCAGCGGGGAACCTACCTGACGACCGCTGATATGACTGTTGGAAATCGCGACAATACAGCCCGCCCGACAGTCCTGCAAGGCAACCTCGCAGGATAAACCGATAGCCTGTCCCAAAAAGGGAATCAGCTTTTTATAATAATCCATAATGTTTGTCATCAAAGGCACACTCCTTAAAGAAGTAATAAACGGTCTTGTGAGGTAGAAATCGTACATAGTTTTATGATATTGTCCATTTTACCATATTCGACAATCTTATACAATACAATAATAATTTATTATTTTGTGAAATTTCTTTTTTTAATAATTATTGTTGATAATAGCAACAAATAATAGAATAATTTATTGTTGCTTATGTATATTGCAATTATTATAATAAAAAATTATAATATTTTACAAAGAAAACCCATTTACCAATAAAAAATTATTATGAAAAGGCGGTAATCATGAAAAACGTTGTTTCCAGTACCAGCGCTCCGGCAGCAATCGGCCCGTATTCTCAGGCAATCACCGCAAACGGCTTTGTGTTTGCGTCGGGTCAGCTTCCGATTGACCCTTCCACAGGCAGCTTTCCTGAAGGTGGCGTCACGGCGCAAAGCGAGCAATCCATTAAAAATCTTAAAACCGTTCTTACAGAAGCTGGCTGCAGTCTTGACGACGTGGTAAAGACAACTGTATTTTTGAAGGACATCGGGGACTTTGCTGCGATGAACGACGTGTATTCGCAACATTTCAAGCAACAGTGCCCCGCACGTAGCGCGATTGAAGTGGCAAACCTGCCTAAGGGCGCCGTGGTTGAGATTGAGGCAATTGCAGTTTTACCAAAATGAACAAAAGGAGGGAAATCAATGAACGAATGCTTTAAATCTGTGCATTGGAAGCACCCTGAAGAAGGAAAGGCATATTCTGTGGAGCGTTTCGGCGTTGCGCATGCCAAAGATGTCAACTCCTTTCATAAAAGCTTTCCGGAGTACAGCGTCACCCCGCTCGTCGAGCTGTGCTCTTTGGCAAAGCAGTTGGGATTGGGAGACATCTGGGTGAAGGACGAAAGCTTCCGGTTCGGTCTTAATGCCTTCAAGGTTCTGGGAGGCAGCTACGCAATTGGTAGGTACCTGTCAGAACGACTTGGAGTTCCTCTTTCGCAGCTGCCCTATGAGCGAATGACAAGCGACAAAGTAAAGCAAAAGCTTGGCTCGCTTACCTTTGTGACCGCGACCGACGGAAACCATGGCAGAGGCGTGGCTTGGACAGCAAACAGACTGGGACAGAAGAGCGTGGTGTACATGCCCAAAGGCAGCGCTCAGGAACGGCTCGAAAATATCCGGGCATTGGGCTCCGAGGCTTCGATTACCGATCTGAACTATGATGACGCGGTACGTTTGGCAAATGAAAATGCGGAAAAGTACGGCTGGATTATGGTGCAGGATACATCATGGGAGGGTTATGAGGACATTCCCGGATGGATTATGGAGGGCTACACCACCATGGCATACGAAGCGGCACAGCAGCTCCGGGAGCAAAAGCCAACACACATTTTCTTACAAGCCGGTGTTGGGGCGATGTCGGGAGGTGTCACAGGCTTTTTTGCAGATTTGTACAAGGACGACCCGCATCCGCCAATCATTACGATTGTGGAGCCTAATCAGGCGGATTGCCTTTACCGTACCGCCTATGCTAATGACGGCAGGCTGCATTTCGTAAAAGGCGAAATGCACACCATCATGGCCGGACTTGCCTGCGGCGAGCCGTGCACCATCGGCTGGCAGGTGTTGCGTGACCACGCGGACAACTTTGTATCCATGCCTGACTATGTGGCGGCGAAAGGCATGCGGATTCTGGGCAACCCGCTGCCGGGAGATACAAGAGTCATATCCGGCGAAAGCGGCGCGCCAACGCTCGGTCTTGTAGCGGAGCTGATGCAAAACAGCAGTCTCGGATGGCTACGTGACCAGCTTAAAATAGATGCGTCATCCAAGGTGCTTTGTTTCTCCACTGAAGGGGATACCGACAAAGACGGTTATCGTAATATCGTATGGGATGGAAAACATTCCAGCTTTGAATAGAAAGTATATTTAGAAAGAATATGGAGGCAAGGCATATGCTGACAAAAGAAAGACAGGACGCAGTGATTGAGCTTTGCAGAAAGCTTATTCGCCAAAAAAGTTACTCAGGTGAGGAAAGCGGCGTTGCTGCCGAGCTGAAGTCGTTTTTTGAGGGACATGGTTTTGATGATGTGTTCGTGGATGACTATGGCAACACGATCGGACACATCAAAGGCAACCGCCCGGGGAAAAAGTTGCTTTTTGACGGACACATGGACACAGTTCCCGTGACCGACCCCGCCGTTTGGGTGCATGACCCATTTGCCGCCGATATTGCGGACGGAAAAATCTGTGGCAGAGGCACCTCGGACATGAAAGGAGCGCTTTCTGCAATGGCATCGGCCGCCGCAAACTTTGCCGCCGATAACGGCAAGAATTTCGCGGGAGATATCTATGTGGCAGGCGTGGTGCATGAAGAGTGTTTTGAGGGTGTTGCCGCCCGAAGAATCAGTGGACGAGTCCAACCGGACTATGTGGTCATCGGCGAAGCGTCGAATCTGAACATCAAAATTGGGCAGCGCGGACGCGCGGAAATTGTAGTTGAAACCTTTGGCAAACCTGCGCACTCCGCAAACCCCGAAAAGGGCATCAATGCCGTTTACAAAATGTGTAAGGTGGTAGAGGCCATTCGGACGCTTGAACCTACGCATCATCCTGTATTGGGCAACGGTATTATGGAACTCACCGACGTAAAGAGCTCACCGTACCCGGGTGCCTCGGTGGTACCGGAATACTGCCGTGCCACCTATGACCGCCGCCTGCTGGTTGGCGAGACAAAGGAAGGCGTGCTCAAGCCCATTCAGGATTTGCTGGACAAGCTGATGGCAGATGACAGCGAGCTGAAAGCAAAGGTGTCCTACGCAGTGGGAACCGAAACCTGCTATACCGGCAATAAAATTACGGGCGAGCGTTTCTTCCCCGGCTGGCTCTACGACAAAGAGGAACCGTTTGTACAGGACGTTCTGAAGGAAATGCAGGCGGAAGGATTTGAGCCGCAGATTACCCAATACAACTTCTGCACCAACGGCAGCCACTATGCCGGAGAAGCGGGAATCAAAACACTCGGCATTGGACCGTCGCAGGAAAATCTGGCGCATACGCTCAACGAATATATTGAGATTGAACAGCTCACCAAAGTCACCGAGGCATACTACGCGGTGATGAAAGCCCTTTTGAAATAGGATCCATTTTGAGGAGGTAAGAAATAATGAGCAGCACACAAATCACGGCATCCGTTATTATTTTGCTGTACATGGCGGCAACTGTGGCGATCGGGTTGATTGCGTCCAGGAGGAAGAAGTCCAAACTGGCGAAGGAAAGCAATGACGACTTCCTGATGGCAGGAAAATCTTTAGGGCCCCTTGTGCTTGCAGGCACCTTGTTTGCGTCCAATACGGGCGGCGCGAGTACAACCGGCATCGCAACCAATGTCTATAAATACGGTTTGTCCGCAAGCTGGTACGTAATCGCCGGGGGCATCGGATTTGTTCTGGTTTCTTTCATCGCTCCCTATTTCAGGAAAGCGCAGGCGAATACCGTACCGGAAATCATCAGCAAGCGTTACGGAAAAGCTTCCCATATTTTTACAGCATTTACATCCATTACCGCGCTTTTCATGGCCACAGGGGCGCAGATTATCGCTACCGCATCCATTATCAGTGTTTTGACTGGCATCGGATTTAACATTGCCGCTATCATCAGCACCGTCGTTGTAATCGTCTATACCATGATCGGCGGCTATAAATCGGTTACTGCGGCAAACCTCATGCACGTTTTGTTCATCACAGTCGGTATGGGAATTGCCATGTTCATTATGGTAAACAATAAAGATGTAGGCGGCTTCGGCGCCCTGTTCACAAAGGCACAGGGTATTCAAGCGGCCTCCGGCGAATCCCTTAATTTGCTGAGCATGACTAAAATCGGCTTTACTACGATTATAGGCTATATCGTGATGTATTTTATGACGTTCCCAACCGGTCAGGAAATCGTACAAACCTTCTGCTCCGCAAAGGACGGAAAATCCGCAAAACTCGGATCTGTGCTGGCAGGTCTTGTGTCCGCTGCGTTCGCAATCATCCCTGCCATTATCGGCCTGATCGCTTATTCATGCATTGACGGCTATGCGGCAGGAGGGATCCAGAAGAATGCCTTGGCAGAAGCCACCATGCGCTTTGCTCCGCCGGTTGTTGCGGGTATTGTTCTGGCGGCAATTGTTGCGGCAACCATCAGTAGCGCCTCCGGCAATATGATCGGCACGGCTACCATGTTCACCAATGACATTTTCACGCCCTATATTAACAAGGGAATAAAGAACGACCAAAAGGAAATTTGGATTTCCCGTGTAGTCATGGTTATTGTTGGCATTGTCGGCCTTATTATAGCACTCACCGCGTCGAACATCATCAGCGTTATGATGAGCGCATTCGCACTGAGAAGTGCAGGGCCCTTCGCGGCATTTATCTGCGGTATCTTCTATAAGAATGTTACGAAACGCGCGGGCTTCATTTCTATTGTGGTTGGTACCGTAGTTGCGGCTATCTGGATTTACGCTCTGCATTCTCCTTGGGATCTCAGCGCAATGGTACCCGGCGGCATCGTGGCATTCATCGCAATTTTCGCAATTTCTGCGATTGATAAGAAAATGGGAGTTGCGCCAGCGCCGGAAATTCAGTTTGACGAAGAATAGTGACGGTGCTTAAATAGTATTTTTAGGAGGTAAAATTAAATGAAAACCCTGATTAAAAATGGCCTGATTATAGACGGCAGTGGAAAACCCGGTTTCAAGGGTAGTCTGCTGATTGATGGCGACAGAATTGAAAAGATCGGTGACGTAGCAGAAAGCGGAGATATGAAGGTTATTGACGCCTCCGGTCTCGTAGTATCTCCCGGTTTTATTGATACCCACAGCCACAGTGATGTTCAGATTCTGCTGAATCCCGAAATTCTACCTAAGGTGATGCAGGGCGTGACCACCGAGGTGCTCGGTCAGGACGGTGTTGCAATGGCGCCGCTGCCGGAGCAGTACATCAGCCCGTGGCGAAAAAATCTTGCGGGATTGGACGGCGACAGCGACGAAATTGACTGGCACTTTAAAGACACCGCCGGTTATCTGTCTATGATCGAAAAAGTCGGGCCGGGCATCAACGAGTGCTACCTTGTACCGCACGGTAATATCCGCATGGAGGCAATGGGGCTGGATAACCGCCAGCCGTCGCCGGAGGAAATGCAAAAAATGAGGGACATCACCCGCCGCGAGATGGAAGCCGGCGCGATGGGTCTCTCCACAGGTTTGATCTATATGCCCTGCGCCTATGGCCACACAGAAGAAATCATTGAGATGTGCAAGGTTGTTGCGGAATACAATGGCCTATTCGTTATCCATCAGCGCAGCGAAGCGGACACCATTCTGGAATCAATGGAAGAGGTTATCCGCATCGGCAGGGAGTCCGGCGTACGCATCCACTTTTCGCACTTCAAGGTCTGCGGTAAAAAGAACTGGGATAAGATTGACAAGGTGGTTGCGCTGCTTGAAAAGGCGGAAGCCGAAGGCATAAAAGTCTCTTTTGATCAGTATCCGTATGTGGCGGGCAGCACCATGCTGGGCGTGATTTTGCCACCATGGGTGCACGACGGCGGCACAGATAAGCTCGTGACACGCCTCCACGACAAAGAACTGCGTAAAAAGATGGTCGAGGATATTGAGAACGGAATTCCGGGATGGGATAACTTCGTAGACTTCGCGGGCCTTGACAACATCTATGTCACCAGCGTCAAGAATAAGAAAAACGAAAACGCCATCGGCCTGAGCCTTACACAGCTCGGTGAGCTGCGCGGCAAGAATCCTTACGAGGCAACCTTTGATTTGCTGATGGAAGAAGAAAACGCCGTTGGCATGGTGGACTTCTACGGCACTGAGGAGCATGTGCAGCGCTTCATGAAGCGCCCGGAGATGAACGCCTGCACCGACGGGTTGCTTGGCGGCAAGCCGCATCCCCGCGTATACGGAACCTTTCCGAGAATTCTCGGAAAGTATGTGCGCGAGGACAAAGCGCTCAAGCTGGAGGAAGCAGTTTACAAAATGACCACCAAACCCGCGGAAACCATGCACATCAAAGAGCGCGGGCAGCTTAAACCCGGCTACTTCGCCGATATTGTGCTATTTAATCCGGACACCGTCATTGACAAGGGCACCTTCACAGATCCCGCTCAGTATCCGGAAGGCATTGACATGGTAATGATCAACGGTAAAACAGTGGTAAAGGATGGCAAACATACGGGAACTCGCGCCGGATGCGTTCTGCGGAACGGGCACGTGAGCAAATAGCGGAATTGCTTTTAGCAGTGTCCTTAAAATTACACAAACAAAAAGTAAAGCAAGAGCCGCAAGATGAACTAAAAAATTAAAATTTTGACCACTGGATTTTTTATATGCTCCCTTTTGAGAGACAGTGAAAGAGAAAAACACTGTTGAACATGTAGGGAGCATTGCTATGTCAAGAAAAAGCAAAATAGCGATAGCGGAAAAGGAAAGAATAACAAGAGAATATACAGCAGGAAATCTCCCAAGGGAGGAAGCGGCGAGATCTCCTCATTGTTTGCGGCACACCTGCGCAACACTGATGCAGAAAACAGGGCAGAATATGCGTGACGTCCAACTCATATTAAGGCATACCAGCATTAAGACTACGGCCCGATATAGTCATCCTGATATGGATGATTTAAAGGCAGCCAACACAGAATACGTCGACGAGCTCATGCACAAAAGTCAATAAGAGGTTGGTCACATGCTGGTCACGACCCGAAAATGCATACTTGCAAGCAATAAAAAAACCGCATCACATAGCCAACAAATGGCGGTGTAATGCGGTTCTTATTTGGTGGACGTTATAGAACTCGAATCTATGACCTTTCGCACGTCAAGCGAATGCTCTACCAGCTGAGCTAAACGTCCATTTTGTGAGTGCTCGATTATTATAGCGTAAATAGATGCAAAAATCAATATAAAATTATAAAAAAACTCATTTTTATTTGCTTCGCTTGTATTCGGGAGGGGTTTAGCCTATAATAAAAAATAAATATTTTTAAATGTGAGGTGTTTGCTATGCCGATAGGCCTTGTACTGGAGGGCGGCGGTATGCGCGGAGCATATACGAGCGGTGTACTTGAAGTTTTATTGAATAAAGGGATTGAATTTCCGAATGTATACGGCATTTCAGCCGGCGCCTGCAACGCACTCAGTTATATTTCCAGGCAGAAGAACAGAAATTACAATATTTTTTATCAGTATATTGCCGATAAAAGATATATCAGTGTGGAAAATTTGAACCGTACAGGTTCTTTGTTTGGCTTTGACTTTATCTTCGGCGAACTCTTCCACACGCTTCTTCCGTTTGATTATGAATCCTTTTTTAATTCCCCCACAGACCTGAAGGTAGGCGCTACCAACCTGAAAACAGGGCAGACCGTTTTTTTTGACAAAGCGAACCTGGATGAGGACTTTACCGCAGTCAGAGCCTCCAGTTCATTGCCCTTTGTTTCCAACATTGTCTCCTATCATGGGCATGAATTGCTGGACGGCGGCTGTGCAACGCCGATTCCGATTGAACGTTCTATTTTTGACGGAAACGAATTCAATGTGATTGTGCTTACCCGCGACAGTTCCTACCGAAAAAGCCCGCGGCCGGAATTTCCGCGCGCCGTACTTCGCGTAAAGTACGGGGATTATCCGAATTTTGTAAATACGATGCAGATCCGGGCGGAAGTTTACAATAATGAGCTTGAAGTCTGCCGCAGACAGGAAATGGAGGGGAAAGCGGTCATTGTCCGCCCCAGCAGGCCGATTGTGACGGGACGGTATGAGAAAAACCCCGAGGTTCTGAAAGCGATTTATGAAATGGGTATGAGCGACTGTGAAAAAAAACTTTCCGAAATTCGTGGAATAATCGCCCGGGCGTGAATAAAAAATTTGTGGGACGGATATAATCCGTCCCTTTTTGCTTGACAACGGGTAGCGATCAGTCTATTATATATATGCAAATGATTCGCATTTAAGGAGGCCGCACAAAATGATGAAACGAGTTGCTGCCATAATTTTGGCGGCTGCACTTTTGTTTGTTTCAGCGGGATGTGTGCGGAGAACACCGCAGAATGTCCGGTTCAGGGTGGTAACATCCTTTTACCCGTTATACATTATGGCGCTGAACATCACCGACGGCGTGCCCGGCATACAGGTTGACAATATGGCCGGACAGCAGGCCGGATGCCTTCACGACTATCAGCTGCAGTCCAAGGATATGAAAAATATTGAGCAGGCGGATATGTTTGTCATTAACGGCGCGGGTATGGAAAATTTTATGACAAAAGTCACTTCCCAGCTGCCGAATCTGCATGTTGTCAATTCAAGCGAGGGTATTCCGCTTTTGCGGGATGAAAGCGGCGAGGCAAACCCACATATCTGGGTTTCCATCACCAATTATATCAGGCAGGTGTCGAATATTGCGGAAGGCCTGGAAAAGGCCGACCCTGAAAACGCTGCTGCTTATCAGAAAAACGCACAGGAATATATGGCAAAGCTGAGTGTGCTGCGCGATAAAATGCATGAAGAGCTGAGCGGCATCACACATCGGGATATTATTACTTTCCACGAGGCGTTTCCGTATTTTTCCGAGGAGTTCGANNATATTTTGCCGAGGAGTTTGACCTGCACATCGCAAGGGTGGTCAACCGCGAGCCCGACAGCCAGCCAAGTGTGCGCGAACTTGCCGAAACCATCCGGCTGATTCGGGGCAGCGGCGTCAAAGCCGTTTTTGCAGAGCCGCAGTATCCGAAATCCGCCGCCAACATCGTCGCGGACGAAAGCGGCGCGGCGGTCTATTCGCTTGACCCGGCGGTCACGGGGGAGAACAGCAAAAATGCCTACCTTGAAGCAATGGAAAGCAATTTGAAGGTACTGAAACAGGCGCTGAAATAAGAGGGGAAATTACATGGATACTTGCAGATGCAGCACACAGATACGCAATCTTACGGTTAAAAAACACGACGGAGTGATTATTCACGATGTTTCTCTCGATGTGCATCACGGGGAGATACTGGCGCTCATCGGACGAAACGGAGCCGGCAAAACGACTTTGCTGAAAGCGCTTTTAGGGCGTATCCCGTATACGGGCAGCGTTGTGTTTCACAATTCCCGGGGGGAAGTCATAGCCAATCCCCGCATTGGCTATGTGCCGCAAAATCTGGTGTTTGACCGTTCCACGCCTGTTACGGTCGGCGACATGCTCTGCGCCAATATGAGCGGATTCCCGGTCTGGCTGGGCCATAAAAAAGAAAAACTGGCGCAGGCCCGGCGGCTGCTTTCTACGGTCGGCGCAAACCCCGCGCTTTTGGGAAAGCGGATCGGCAGCCTTTCGGGCGGGGAAATGCAGCGTGTGCTACTTGCGTTTGCCCTTGATCCAAAGCCGGATCTCCTATTGTTGGATGAACCGGTTTCCGCCGTGGACCGCAAGGGGATTGAAGTGTTTTACGACCTTGTCACCTCCATGCGCGCTGAGCACCAGATGCCGATTATCCTCGTGTCCCACGATTTGTCCCATGTGGAAAAATACGCGACGCGCGCCGTGCTGCTGGACCGTACGGTTCTGGTAAGCGGCAGCGTTCGGGAGGTTATGAAAACGCCCGAGGTGCAGGAAGCTTTCGGCCTTAAACTGACCGGAGGTGTAAGGCAATGAGTGGAATTTATTTTTTAATTGATACAATTCTGCCGTTTGAATGGACGGAATTCGCTTACATGAAGAACGCGCTGCTCGCCGTTCTGCTGATTACCCCGCTGTTCGGGCTGGTCGGGACCATGATTGTAAACAACAAGATGTCTTTTTTCTCAGATGCTTTGGGACATTCGGCGCTGACCGGAATCGCCATCGGCGTACTGATGGGAATTGACAATTATCTGATTTCCATGATGGGCTTCGCGCTGCTGTTTGCGCTGTGCATTTCAGCTGTCATGGACTCCGGCACCTCGTCGGCGGATACTATCATCGGGGTGTTTTCCTCCACCGGGCTGGCGCTCGGCATCGTGCTGCTGTCCGCTTCCGGCGGCTTTGCAAAATATTCCGGATACCTGATCGGCGACATCTTAACGGTGCAGCCGGCGGAAATCGCCATGCTCGCTGTGATCCTGGCGGCGGTCGTCGTTATCTGGTACCTGTTTTTCAACAAACTGATGCTGACCAGCATCAACGCCGATTTAGCTGCAAGCAAAGGCATCAATACCCGCCTTACTGAAAAACTCTTCGTGGTGATTGTGGCGGTCATTGTTACCGTCTCCATAAAATGGGTCGGCGTGCTGATTATCAATTCTCTGCTGGTGCTCCCGGCGGCAGCGGCCCGCAATCTTGCGAAAAGCATGCGCTCCTATCACTTTATTGCGGTTGGTATTTCTCTGTTTTCCGGCGTGAGCGGGCTGGTTGCGTCCTATTATACGGGTACGGCGGCGGGCGGTACCATTGTACTGATTGCCGCAGTGATTTTCTTTTTCAGTTATTTTCTCAACCGTATGCGGGCAAAAGCCTGAAACTGGTTGCGCGGACAGCCGGAAATGTGGTACTATTTTATTACTAAAAGAGGCGATACGCCTTATTATGTAATAGAACAGGAGATTTCTGAATGCTGCATCCGTATTTTAAACCGGCCGATATCCTGCTGCCGAAGAATGTACCGACAGAAAACTGGTGTGTGGTTGCCTGCGACCAATATACTTCACAGCCGGATTACTGGCAGGAAGTAAAAAAGACAGCGGGTGATTTTCCGTCCACCTATCATATGGTGTACCCCGAATGTTACCTTGAAACAACCGATGCGGAGCAATATGCCGCCGGTATCAATGCCGCCATGGAGCGGTATCTTTCAGACGGCGTTTTTCGGGAAATAAAAAACAGCTATCTTTATGTAGAGCGCACGTTATCGGACGGGAAAATCCGCCGCGGAGTCATGATGGCGCTTGATCTGGAGCAATACCGGTACGAGGCGGGCAGTAAAACGCCCATCCGCGCAACGGAAGGCACGGTGCTGGAACGGATTCCTCCCCGCGTGAAGATCCGCCGCGGGGCCCCTTTGGAGCTGCCGCATATCATGATTCTGATTGATGATCCCCGGTGCAGCGTGATTGAAAAGATTGATCCCGCCGATTTAAAACCGGAATATGATGGAAAACTGATGCAGAACAGCGGGAGCGTCCGCGGTTTCAGCCTGAACCCGGCGGCCGCCGCAAAGCTGGAAGACGCGCTGGACAGCCTGCCGGTTCGTGACAACCTGCTTTTCGCCGTCGGCGACGGCAACCATTCCCTCGCGACCGCCAAGGCCTGTTATGAAGAATTGAAAAAAGCAATGCCGCTGCCGGAAGCCGCGGCCCACCCGGCGCGCTGGGCACTGGTGGAGGTCGTGAATCTGTACGACGAATCCCTTCAGTTTGAACCGATTCACCGTGTGGTTTTCCAGACAAAGCCCGAAGAGCTGATGCGGGAACTGTATCAGTTCTATGATGTTTCCGATACTCCCTGCGAAGGGCACCGAATCACCTGTGTACTGGGGAAGCGGAAAAAAGACATTTGGGTAAAGAATCCGCCTTCCAATCTGGAGGTCGGTACGCTGCAAAAATTCCTTGACGCGCGCCTAGCGCAGGCGGGCGGAAAAGTGGATTACATACACGGTGAAGAAGTGGTTGAAACCCTTTGCGCCGGTGATCGGGAAGCCGTCGGATTTCTGTTGCCCAAAATGGAGAAGAGCAGCCTGTTCGAAACAGTCGCCGTTGACGGCGCGCTTCCCCGCAAAACCTTTTCCATGGGCCACGCCTGTGACAAGCGGTTTTACATGGAATGCCGCAAAATAAAATAAGTGGATATGATCCGGCGGGGCGGTTTCCCGCCGGATTTTTCTGTTTGGCAGCGTGAAATTTTATGGAAAATGTCAATGTTTGCATACCCCCTTTATAATGTAGAATAATTGTGATACTATTAAAATTAAATTATGTTGAATCGGCTGCTTTCAGGCGGCGGAACGGGGGAAATATGTCTGACGTTATCAGAGTATTTGTGGAAAAGAAACCCGGCTTCGATGTTGAAGCACAGCACATCAGAACAGACCTGGTGGAAAATCTGGGCATGACTTCCATTGAGGAACTCAGGCTGATTAACCGGTATGATGTATCCGGCCTTACCAGAGAAGAATTTGCCGCCGCAAGGGGAACTATTTTTTCCGAGCCCAATGTGGACGACGTTTATGATGAAGTATATCCGGTACCGGCGGATTTTACCGTCTTTGCCATGGAATATCTGCCCGGTCAGTATGACCAGCGCGCCGACTCCGCCGCGCAGTGCATCCAGCTTTTAACGCAGGGGGAGCGCCCGAAGGTGGCTACCGCCCGTGTCATTGCCGTAAAGGGCAGTTTCAATGAAGAAGAATTGAATAAAATTAAGAGTTACATGGTGAACCCTGTTGAAAGCCGCCTTGCCTCTTTAGCAAAGCCCGAAACCCTCGATGTAGAAGCGGATGTTCCGCCGGACGTCGCTCGCGTGACGGGCTTTATCAGTTGGAGCGAAAAAGAACTCCGGCAGTATTACGAATCCATGGGCTTTGCCATGAGCTTTGAGGATTTGGCGTTCTGCCGCGATTATTTTCTGAAACAGGAAAAACGCGACCCCAGCGTGACCGAGCTGCGCGTGATCGACACCTATTGGAGCGACCACTGCCGCCATACGACCTTTTCAACAAAGCTGGAGGATATCACCGTTGAGCAGTCGGCGGTCAGCGGAGCGATAGAGGACGCGCTGAAAGCGTATTATGCGGCTCGCGCCGAAGTGTACGGCGAAACCGACCGCCCCATTTCCTTAATGGATATGGCGGTGATCGGCATGAAGCTTCTGCGCAAAAGAGGGAAAATACCCGATCTTGATTTGAGCGAGGAAATCAATGCCTGTTCCATTGAAGTACCGGTCACGGTGGACGGAAAAGCAGAAAAATGGCTGGTACAGTTTAAAAACGAGACCCATAACCATCCGACGGAAATTGAACCGTTCGGCGGCGCGGCGACCTGCCTCGGCGGCGCCATCCGCGACCCGCTTTCCGGCAGGGCGTATGTCTATCAGGCCATGCGCGTGACCGGCTCCGGAGACCCGCGCGTTCCCTTTGAAGGCACGCTGCCGGGAAAGCTGCCGACCCGCAAAATTACAATGGGCGCGGCGCAGGGATACAGCTCCTACGGCAACCAGATCGGCCTTGCGACCGGTCAGGTGACCGAGCTGTACGACGCGGGCTATGTCGCGAAGCGCATGGAGATCGGCGCGGTCATCGGTGCGTCCCCAAAAGAAAATGTGGTGCGTTTTGTGCCGGACGAGGGCNNCGAGGGCGACATCATTGTGCTTCTGGGCGGCAGCACCGGGCGTGACGGCTGCGGCGGCGCCACCGGCTCCAGCAAAGCGCACACCGAACAGTCCATTGAAGTCTGCGGCGCGGAGGTGCAGAAGGGCAACCCGCCGACCGAACGGAAAATCCAGAGGCTTTTCCGCCATCCGGAGGTCGCGCAGCGGATTAAACGCTGCAACGATTTCGGCGCGGGCGGCGTCTGCGTCGCCATTGGTGAGCTTGCGGACGGACTGGAAATTGATTTGAATAAAGTCCCTAAAAAATATGAGGGTCTTGACGGAACCGAGCTTGCCATTTCCGAGTCACAGGAAAGAATGGCGGTCGTGCTTGCTCCGAAAGATGTGGAAGCGTTTATCGCCGCCGCGAAGGACGAAAACCTCAACGCGCAGGTGGTCGCCGTTGTGACAAAGGAGCCGCGTCTGCGTATGAAGTGGCGAAACGACACGATCGTGGACATCAGCCGCGCGTTTCTGGATACCAACGGCGTGACCCAGAACAACAGCGTGACCATCGAAGCGGTTGACCCGGCGCGGTATTACAGAAATTTAGTGCCGGAATCCCTGAAAAACAGGCCGCTCACAAAGGCGTTTACAGAAAACCTTTCCCGGCTGGAGGTCTGCAGCCAAAAAGGCCTTGCCGAGCGGTTTGACGCGAGCATCGGCGCGGCGACCGTCCTGATGCCGTTTGCCGGAAAATATCAGCTGACGCCGGAAGAGGCAATGGCCGCGAAAATTCCGGTCCTGCACGGAGAAACGGACGACGCCACAGCCATGTCCTACGGCTACATCCCCGGAATTGCGCGGTTCAGTCCGTTCCACGGAGCGGCTTGGGCGGTTGCGGAAAGCCTTTCAAAACTCGCCGCCATCGGCGCGGACCCGCTCAAAGCAAGGCTGACCTTTCAGGAGTATTTTGAACGGCTGAACACCGACCCGCGGCGCTGGGGCAAACCGACCGCCGCGCTGCTGGGCGCGCTGAGCGCGCAGCTTGGCATGGGGCTGCCGGCCATCGGCGGCAAGGACAGCATGAGCGGCAGCTTTGAGCAGCTGGACGTTCCGCCTACGCTGGTCAGCTTTGCGGTCGCCATGACAAAAGCGAGCGGGACCGTTTCCGCGGCGTTCAAGAATCCCGGCGCGGCCGTGGTCCTGCTCCCGCTTCCTGAAAATCCGGAAACGCTGCTTCCCGACTGGGAGAAACTGAAGGAATACTACGCGGAAATTTACAATATGATTCATCACGGTGCGGTGGTATCCGCTTCCGTTGTCAAGGAAGGCGGCGCTGCCGCAGCGGTAGCGAAAATGTGCTTTGGCAACAAGCTGGGCTTTGTGTTCAGTGAACAGTCACTGAATGAAAAGACGTTGTTTGCCCCTGTTTCCGGTTCTCTGGTGGTGGAGCTTGCAAACGGCGGTGAAATCGATGAGAAATTCCATCCGGTTGCTTTGGGCACCATCAGCGCGGAGCCGCGGATTGTGCTGGGAAGCGAAGCGCTCGGGATGGATGGACTGATTGCGTCATGGGGCGGCACGTTGGAAAAGATTTTCCCGAGCGGAGCACAGGAACAGCCCATCACGCACGAAATTCCGCTATGCACGGCGCGCAGCCAAAAGGCACCCGCCATCAAAGCCGCCAAACCGCGTGTCTTTATTCCGGTGTTCCCCGGAACAAACTGCGAGTACGACAGTGCCCGCGCCTTTGAGCGCGCGGGGGCCCAGTCGGAAATTCTCGTTGTGCGCAATTTGACTTCCGCCGATATTGAAGATACAATTGAACGGATGGAAAAAGCCATCCGTCATTCACAGATCATCATGCTGCCGGGCGGGTTTTCCGGCGGCGACGAGCCGGACGGTTCCGGAAAGTTCATTGCGACCACGTTCCGCAATCCGAAAATCGCCGAGGCGGTCAACGACCTGCTGAAAAACCGTGACGGCCTGATGCTCGGTATCTGCAACGGATTCCAGGCGTTGATTAAACTGGGGCTTGTACCGTACGGGGAGATTACGGAACCGAGCGAAAAAGCGCCGACACTGACCTTCAACACCCTCGGACGCCACGTTTCCCGCATGGTATACACCCGTGTGACCTCCGTCAAGTCCCCGTGGTTCGCAGGCGTGGACGCGGGCGATGTGTTCGCGGTGCCGGTTTCCCACGGAGAAGGGCGCTTTGTCGCGAGCGACGAAGTGATGCGGAGCTTGATTGCCGGCGGCCAGATTGCAACCCAGTACACCACGCCGGACGGAGTTCCGAGCGGCTGCATTGAGTGGAATCCGAACGGTTCCGTTTGCGCGGTTGAGGGCATTACCAGCCCGGACGGCCGCATCCTCGGCAAAATGGCCCATTCCGAGCGCAGGGGAAAGGACCTGTATGAAAATGTCCCCGGCGCGAAGGACCAGATGATCTTTGAGTCAGGTGTAAAATACTTCAAGTAATACGGGTGAAAGAATAGAATGAGTGAGTTTTTCAGAAGAACCTGGGCCGAGGTCAGCCTTGACGCAATTGACCATAATTTTAAGATGATTCAAAANNAGCCTGAAACGCTGATTTGCTGTGTGATCAAGGCGGACGCCTATGGGCACGGAGCCGAAATCCTTGCGAAAGAGTACGAAAAATTGGGTGCGGACTGGTTTGCCGTTTCCAATCTTGAGGAGGCAATGCAGATCCGCAGCGCGGGAATAAGCCTGCCGATTTTGATTTTAGGCTATACGCCACCCTGTATGGCCGCGCAGCTGAGCGAGCTGAATATCGCGCAGACGGTGCTTTCCACAGGGTACGGCCGGGAGCTTTCCGCGCAGGCTGTGAAGGCCGGCGTCACGGTGCGCGTGCATATCAAGCTTGATACGGGCATGAGCCGCATCGGCTTTATGTATCAGAATCCGGGCCGGGATGTCGGCGTAGTTGATGAGATTGAAGAAGTCTGCAAACTGCCGTCGCTTGACCCGGAGGGAATCTTTACCCATTTTGCCGTCGCGGACGAGGGCAACGACGGCCGCGCCTATACCGTTATGCAGTTTGATAATCTGATGAAAGCGGTGGCGCTGCTCCAGCAGCGCGGTATTGCTTTTAAAATCCGTCACTGCGCAAACTCCGCCGCGATTTTTGACTACCCCGATATGCAGCTTGACATGGTGCGCCCGGGTGTGATTCTGTACGGCCTGATGCCGTCGGACATGATGAAAAATACCATTGATCTTATGCCCGCGATGGAGCTGAAAAGCATTGTATCGCTGGTAAAAATGATCGAGCCGCAGACCAGCGTCAGCTATGGACGGAAATATATCGCGAAAAGGCCGGTTAAAATCGCAACCGTACCGATTGGCTACGCGGATGGCTATCCGCGTCACCTCTATATCAAGGCGAGCATGCTCGTGCGCGGGCACAAGGCGAAGATTATCGGCCGGGTATGCATGGATCAGCTCATGCTGAACGTGACTTCCGTGCCGGACGTGCAGGAGGGCGATGTTGTAACGGTGTTCGGTCGCGACGGAAACGCTTCCATTACGCTGGAAGAACTTGCCGCATACAATAACACCATCAATTACGAGCTTGTCTGCATGATCTCCAAACGCGTGCCGCGCATTTATTACAAAGGCGGAAAAGAAGTCGGCGAACTGAATTACATCTGCAAATAAATAATTCTTAATTAAAATGACCGCAACGGTTTATCCATTGCGGTCATTTTATACTTTTCCGGGCAATACAAACATCCCTTTATTAAGATGACATATATCAGCTTCAAGCGGTTTAATAAACCAAAAGGACAATGCTGAAAATTAATCTCTTAGACCAACGCCAATAAAATTATATGAGTATTGATCCAGAAATACACATACCGGCCCCAGGCTGACTTCATGCTCGTCGGTTTGAAAAGTAATCATATAAGTATCTTTTCCTTTTGTACTTACTACGCCGTTTGGCCCTCCGACCAGATAGCCGGCGGAGTCGTTTGATTTTTCAATTTGAATTTTTGCATTTTCCCAATCGACTATGGTTTTTTTGGTATCTTCACTCAGGTTTTCATAGGCAATCCGTATGATTTCCTGATCTGATTTTACCGTTGATCCACATCCTGTCATTTGCATAAACACAAGTATAAATAAGCAAAAAGACAGCATTGCCTTTTTCATAGCCATAACCTGCCCCTCTCCCTGTTTATAAAATAAATTATATCATGGAAAGAAAAAAGTGCAATACCGTTTACATTCCCGGAATTTGGCTCACTATTCTTTATGCAGCTTGGGGAAATGGATAAAGCCTTTTAAATACTGAAATTCACGGGTATGCCAGAACAGTACAAGATAAACCGCGTTGGGCAACAGCAGACAGATCACACATTTCGCGGCAAAGCCCGCCAGCCCGGCGCCGGGCAGATAGGAACAAAGTAAATAGGTCAGGTACCCTGTCACGGCGGTCAGTGCGGCGTAATATACGTACCGAGCAAAATAGGTTCTGACCGGACGGTGAAAGCCGTGCCGGAACAAAACCAGCGGTTCCACCCAGAAATCAATCGTCATGGTGCTGATAAAGGTTCCGATAAAAACGCCGATGATGCCGTACCGCTGCGCCAGAATGATGGAAAAGATCAGGTTGACCGCCGCTTCCAAAACCGCTTTGTAGCGGTCATACCAGAACAGGCCAAAGGCGTCACGGAACGTCAGCGTTGCCTGGCGCATGCCGGTGACAAAAAAATTGAGGGAAATCATGAAAACGATGGGCAGGGCAAACACAAGATCCTGCCGTCTTGTCCACAGGATAATAAACGGATTGAAAAGACAGAAGAGACTGATGGCGCAGAAGCTGAATATCCAGAAGCACGCAAAGTTGATAGCAAGATAAATGTTATAAGATTTTTTTCTGTCCTCCATTGCCCCAAGGTTTCCGACGCTTGCCGTAATTCCGCCGAATATCTGGGAGGTCAGCCCGCGCAGCGTAGTGGTAATCAAGTAATAGTTTGAATAGATACCGACGCTGACAATACCGGAAAAACTTGAAATCAGCAGAATATCGGTGCCGTTGACCACCGTGCTGCCGATCCTGTGCATAAACATTGCCCGTATATTTTTGATAATGGAAGCTTTGTCGTCCCTGCCGAGCTTCTCCTTTTCATACCGTTTCAGGTAAGGATACATTTTATCCGCTTTGCGCGCAAGGAAAAAGTTTGTAAAAAAGCTGAACACGATCTGAACGCAAAGATATAGAATAAAGTTGCGCGTCAGGAACAGAATTGCAATCTGGAGGATGTTCTGCAGGATGCAAAAGCCGTACTGATACAGGGTACAGATATAATTTTTCTGGTCCGCCATAATAATGGACTGTTTGTAGGAAAAGAAATAGGTGACGACCGTGCTGAAAATATACAGAAGATAAATGACGGTCAGGTTTGGAATACCGGGGTCGTTTTTAATAAAATGCGGGTAAAACGGGGTAAAGGCAAGCCCTGCGGCACCCACGATCAGCCCGATGGTGTGGTAGGCCCTTTTATACAGTCCCATCAGCGCCCCGATTTTTTTGCGGTCATTCTGGGCGAGAGGTTTGTACATACTAAAGATGATCGCGGTTCCCACGCCCAGCTCCGCCAGAGAGAGCAGGGTAAGAATATTGCTGAACAAACCGCTGATGCCCAAGTAGGCTTCGCCGAGGGTCCTTATAAAAATTGTCCGGCACAGAAAACTCAGCAGAATGCTGAACAGCTGGCTGCCAACGTTTACAATGATATTTTTAATCGAGTTCTCACTGCGCATGGTTCACAGCCTTTCTTTTTAACGAATAAAAAATCTATTCTATGGCAATTACAAATATAAACTGGAAAAAACGGATGTTATCACTGCATTTTTGAAATTACTATCGTTTTATCATAGCATCCATTTATGAATGGATTTTTGATCTGTCTTGAACAGTATATGTCAAACAGACCCCATCATGCGGAAATATCTGATGTTGGTATCTTCAAATCGGAACGCAAACCGCAACGCAGCAGGGACGGCTCCAAGAAAGCGGAGCCGTCCCTGCTGCGTTATATTGCGTATGATATCAGAATGCCTTTGGAATAAAACCGACCTTCTTCATCACTTTATTCAATGTGCGCACGGAGATGGAAAGTGCCTTCTGCGCGCTTTCAGTGTAGCATTTTTCAAGATAGTCCTTGTTTTTTACATAGTCCGCGTACCGCTCCTGAATGGGGCGCAGATGTTCCACCACGGCTTCGCCCACGGTGGTTTTGAAGTCTCCGTAGCCCTTGCCATCAAATTCCTTCTCAATCTGCTCGTTTGACAGTCCCGTTACGCAGGAGTAAATACCCATCAGGTTGTTGATGCCGTCTTTGCCCTCGGCATAGCGGACACAGGCCTCGCTGTCCGTGATCGCGCGTTTGAATTTACGCATGATATCCTCCGGCCTGTCCAATACGGCAACATACGCGTTGATGTTTTCGTCGGATTTGCTCATCTTTCTGGTGGGCTCCTGCAGGGACATGATGCGCGCGCCCTGTTTTGGAATATAGCCGTCCGGCACGGTAAAGGTCTGGCCGTAGATGCCGTTAAAACGTTCCGCAATATTGCGCGTGAGTTCCAGATGCTGTTTCTGGTCGGCCCCCACCGGAACAAGGTCGGCCTGATAAAGCAGGATATCCGCGGCCATCAGGCTTGGGTACGTGAACAGGCCGGCGTTGACGTTGTCGGCGTGCTTCGCCGATTTATCCTTAAACTGCGTCATCCGCTGCAGTTCGCCGAACTGCGTGTAGCAGTTCAGAACCCACGCAAGCTGTGCGTGGGTACAGACTTGGCTTTGGATGAAGAACGGGCTTTTTTCGGGGTCAATACCGCACGCAAGCAAAAGCGCGTACGCTTCCAGCGCGTTATGGCGGAATTTCGCGGGTTCCTGACGGACGGTAATGGTGTGCAGGTCCGCCAGGGCAAAAATACAGTCGTATTCGTCCTGTAAACTGATCCAGTTTTTGAGCGCTCCCAGATAGTTGCCAAGGGTAATTGTACCGCTTGGCTGTATGGCACTGAATATTACCTTTTTGCGCTCGGTGTTGGCTGTTTCCATTTTTTAAATGCCTCCAAATTCATTCGTGATAATATCGTTTGCAAGCTGGCCCAGAATTTGAATTCCCTTCAGCAGCTGTATGTCGGTAGGAGTTGAAAAGTTTATGCGGAAAGACTGGCACGGTTTGTTTTCATCGGTTAGAAACGCGTTGCCCGGTACCACGCACACCTTGCGCAAAACCGCCTGTTTGCAGAAATCGGGCATATCGATGCCGTCCGGCAGCGTACACCACAGGAACAGTCCGCCCTCAATCGGGTTGTAGGTGACTTTCGGCGCAAGGTATTTGTCAAGCGCGCCCGTTGCAATCGCGGATTTTTTCAGGTAGACCTCGCGTAGCCTTTTTAAATGCGCGTCAAAATCGTAGCGCGTCATCAGCTCATGGCATACGATCTGCGACCAGATATTGGTGTGAACGTCCTCGCCCTGCTTGCAGACGATCATTTTCTGCAAAAGCTCCCGCGGCGCAATCGCGTAGCCCACGCGCATGCCGGGGGAGATTACCTTTGAAAAAGTGCCTGCGTAGATCACGATGCCTTCTTCATCGAGCGACTTGATCGCCTCGATATGCTCCCCGTAGAAGCGCAGGTCACCGTAAGGGTTGTCCTCCAGGATCAGAACGCCGTATTTCTTCGCCAGAGCATAGAGTTGCCTGCGCTTTTCCCAGCTCATGGTGATTCCGGACGGATTCTGAAAATTGGGGATGGTATAGATGAATTTTACGCGGGTTTCTTCCTTCAGCGCCTTTTCCAGCTCGACCATGTCCATGCCGTCGCTTTCCATGGGAATTCCGCGCAGCCGCGCGTTATAGGAGCGGAAGGTGTTCAGTGAGCCGATAAAGCTCGGTGCTTCGCAGATGACCACGTCGCCTTCGTTGCACAGAGACTTCGCAGCCAGATCCATGACCTGCTGGGCGCCGCTGGTAATCAGAATATTATCGAAATCACGGCCCACGCCGTGCGTGCTTTTCATATAGGCGGCAAGGTGTTCGCGCAGGGGCGTGTAGCCCTCGGTAATACTGTACTGCAGCGCGTCAATTGGGCGCTCCGACAAAATGCGTGCGGAAATTTCGGAAATTTCCTTAATGGGAAAAGCCTCCGGCGCAGGGTTGCCCGCAGAGAGTGAAATAACACTCGGGTCGGACGCATACTTGAAGATTTCTCTGATTGCCGACGGCTTGAGCGATAAAACGCGGTCGGAAAATTGATATTCCATATTGTCACCCTCTCTGTTATGTTGATTTTTATTTTACCACAGATACCGACCTGTGACTATAAAAAACAGTACAATTTATAAAAATACTTATAAAGCGATTGGAAACGTCAAATTTTTACGGCGTGTTGTGACAACAGCATCCATATACATATAGTATAATTATTTTTAGAAAAAAATGGACAAGTTACCAAATATTGTATGGCGGTGATAGGAATGTTAAAAGCGAAGGCGGGGCGCGTCAGCTTTACGGCAGCTGCTTTGAACCCCACAAAAGCTGTGGCGAAGCAGTTGGTTTATTTTACGGTGGCGCTGCTTTGCTCCAGGGGGCTTGTGTTCGGTAAATACGCGCCGTTCGGCGTGGCGGCGGTGGCGGCGTTTCCGTACTCGGGAATCTGGAGCGTTGTGCTGGGCAGTACCGCGGGGTACCTGCTGCCTTCTGCAGCGGTTGTGCCCGTACATTATATTGCGGCGGTTCTGGCTGCCGCGGCGATCCGTTGGACTTTAAATGATCTGATTAAGCTGAAAATGCATCCGGGTTTTGCCCCTGCGACGGCGTTTCTTCCGGTATTTGCAACGGGGATGGCCATTGTTTTTGTAAACGGCTCCAGCTCGTCAACCGTTGCCATGTATATGGCGGAAGCGCTTCTTTCCGGCGGAACAGCATACTTCTTTGCCCGTACCGCCAAAATAATCAGTTCCGGCAGGAACGTCGGCACAATGAACGCGCAGGAGATCGCCTGTGCGGCCCTTTCGGGCGGCGTGGCGCTGCTGGCGCTTGCCAATCTGTCGATCGGCCCTGTTTCGCTCGGACGCGTGCTTGCGGTGGTCGCCATTCTGTTTGCCGCACATTACGGCGGCGTTTCCGGCGGCAGCGTGGCCGGCATTGCGGCGGGCATTGTGTTCAGCCTGTCCACCTCCGGCCTGAATTACCTTTCCGGCGCCTACGCGCTGGGCGGTATGATGGCGGGCGTGTTTTCACCGGTCGGGCGGCTGGCGTCCGTCGTCGCCTTCATCTTCTCCAATGCGGTTGCTTCGCTTCAGGTGGGCAATCAGGAGGCCGTTGTCGGGGGACTCTATGAGGTGATGATTGCGACGGTCTTTTACATGCTGCTGCCGCAGAAAATCGGCACACCGCTGATCGGATTGTTTTCGCATGCTGACGACACCTCACGCTCTGACGGCCTCCGCCGTTCCGTGATTATGAAGCTGGATTACGCCGCAAAAGCGCTGGGAAGCGTCTCCGAATCGGTGGAGGAAGTCTCCAAGAAGCTTTACGCAGCCTGCGCGCCTGACATTAACGGCGTTTACAGACGGACAATCGATGACGTCTGCTGCAACTGCGGCTTGAAGGTCTACTGCTGGGAACGCAATTACAGCGACAGCATGAACGCTTTCAACGATCTGACGGAAAAGCTGAGGGCAAAAGGGAAAATAGAGCGCAGCGACTTCAACGCGCAGTTTGCCACGCATTGCAGTAGGCTTCCGGTCATGCTGGACACCGTCAACAGCAATTACAATGAATTCGTGATAAAAGACGCGGCGGACAGCCGCGCGCAGCAGGTACGGAACATGGTTTCCGACCAGTTTACCACCACCAGCAATATGCTGGAAGATATGGCGGCCGAACTTGAGCTTTACGAACAGTTTGACTTTGCCGCAGCGCAAAAGGTCGGAGAGGTCTTGCGCGGCGCGGGGATTCTTCCCATTGATGTGAGCTGCCGCACAGACCGCTTTGACCGTATGTCAATTGAAATTATTGCCGCTCAGGTGGACGGCGTCCGTCTGAATAAAGCGGAGCTTACAGAAGAAATTTCGCGCGTGTGTGACCGGATGTTCCAGCAGCCCTGTATCAGTATGGTAAAAGGAAAATGCAGAATGCAGATGTCCGAACGCCCCCTTTACCGCGTGCAGACCGGATGTGCGCAGCATTCGTGCGGGAACAGGCAGATCTGCGGCGACAGCTGGGATACCTTCTCCGACGGAAACGGCCGCCAGATTGCGATTATCAGCGACGGGATGGGGACGGGCGGCCGTGCGGCGGTGGACGGCGCAATGGCCAGCGGAATTCTGTCCCGCCTGGTGAAAGCCGGTATCGGCTTCGACGCTTCGCTCAAAATTGTAAATTCGGCGCTGATGGTCAAATCGGGCGACGAATCACTTGCAACAATCGACCTTGCCGCTCTAGACCTGTTCAGCGGAAACCTTGAATTTATGAAAGCCGGCGCGCCCATCAGCGTATTACGCAAATCCGGACGGGCTGCAGTGATTGACGCGCCAAGCCTGCCAATCGGAATCCTGAACGATATCAATTTCACCAAATCCTCGGACAGCCTCGGCAAGGACGACCTGCTGGTTCTGCTGTCCGACGGGGCGCTTGCCGCGGGGGATGACTGGATTTGCGAGACAGTCGAAAAATGGAACGGGCAGATTCCGCAGGAGCTTGCGGAAGAAATCGTAACACAGGCGATTGCCCGGCGCACCGACGGTCACGATGACGATATTACCGCGCTGGTAATGAAGGTGAAGGAAAACGAATAGGCGGAAAACAGATAAATAATACTTGATATTTGTTTCGCCAGGATGTAATATGTTGTTCATAACGGAAGTCATCAGCAGAGCGCCGTTATTGTAAACTCATATTATAAAATTTAGGAGACTGATTATGACATTAAAAATGAAAAAAGCGCTGACGGCCTGCGCGTCGGCAGCGTGCGTGCTTGCTGTGATCGCAGGCTGCTCCAATCCCAATTCTTCCAGCAGTTCGCAAAGTTATTCTTCCGCTCCCGCTTCTTCCGCGGCGGCGCCCGCGTCCGCTGCCTCTGCGGCAAGTTCCGCTCCGGAATCCTCCCAGCCGGCTGACGCGCAGGCGGCTCTGCTTCAGCAGATAAAGACAACGGCACAGAAGGGAAAGGTCATCAACTGTGACTTTGCGGTTCAATCCAATGTGATTGAGGATGTAGAGGATAAATGGGGGAAAGAAGACAAATCAGAATACATTGCCGCGGCCAAGGGTATTTATGCCACCTATTCCAAAAAGGGTTTTGTGTTCGGGTTCAACAAGGGCTCGCAGCTTTTTGAGGTCAGGACGTTCGACAGCCAGATTCAGGCGCTTACCCTGTCCAAGGTAAAAGAGGTTCTCGGAGAACCGGATCATGATGTGACTTCGGGGGACGAAAGAATTATAGGATACGTTGTCAGCAAGGATTATAAAATACTGATGGTCTTCCCCAAGGCAAAAGCAGACGGGGAAGATGCCAGGCTTGATCATTACTCCGTGTTTTATCCGAGAGGAACAGTAAATATGATGGCGGATGACCCAGGCCGCCAGTGGTAATTGAAAGCAGAAAGGAAGCCGCTCGAAAGAGTCAGCTTCCTTTTCTTTTCCCTATTTGATTCTGAAAAGCGTTTCCGCATTCCGGCGCGTAACCGCTAAAATTTCATCCGCAGTTGTACTGCGGATTTCGGCAACCCGCGCGGCGGTGTAGGCGATCAGCGTGGAGTCATTGCGCTTGCCGCGGAACGGCACGGGCGTCATGTACGGACAGTCCGTCTCCATCAGCATGCGTTCGAGCGGGACGGCGGCCGCCACCTCGACCGGCACGCGCGCGTTTTTAAACGTGACCGCGCCGCCGAGGCCGATATACATCCCCAGCCGGACACATTCCGTCGCCATTTCCACGCTGCCGGAAAAACAGTGTACTACGCCGGACGGTTTCCTTCTGCGAAGAATTTCCATCGTGTCGCCGTGCGCGTCGCGGTCGTGTACAATGATCGGAAGCTGATGCCTTTTAGCGAGTAGAATCTGCTCCTCAAACATTTTTTTCTGTATATCTTTCGGCGCGTTTTCTTCAAAATGATAATCCAGGCCGATTTCCCCGACCGCGACTACTTTTTCCCACGCGGCCAGTTCCTCCAGCTGTTTCAGACAGTCTTCGGGCGCATCCTTAACGCATTCCGGGTGGATGCCCACGGCGGCGTAAAAATAGGGGTAGTCCGCCGCAAGCCGGATGGAAGCCCGGGTGGAAGCCAGATCCGCTCCGCAGTTCACAACATTGCACACGCCCCGCTGGGGCAGTTCGGCCAAAAGAGCTTCACGGTCGGCGTCGAAAGCCTCGTCGTCGTAGTGCGCGTGGGAATCAAAGATATTATTGAGCATACTCATATCAGCGGACTTTGCTTCCGGCCGGAATTCCGTCAACAAAAATAACCTTTACGTCTTCTCCGGCGTCCGCCGCCAGAATCATGCCCTGGCTTTCCACGCCGCAGAGCATGGCCGGCTTTAAGTTTGCAACCAGAATGATGCTGCGACCGGTCAGGTCCTCCGGCTGATACCATTTCGCAATGCCGGAAGCAACCGTTCTTTCGCCTTGGCCGTCGTCAATCGTCAGCTTTAAAAGTTTTTTTGCCCTCTTAATCGGCTCACAGGCAATGATTTTTCCCACGCGGAGGTCCACCTTGCCGAAATCGTCAATACCGATCTGGGCAATGCCCTCGATTTTCTTTTCAGTGGGCTGCTCTTTATTTGCGGGGTTGGGAATCAATTTGTTCAGCTCTTCAATTTCTTTGTCCACGTCGATGCGCGGGTAAAGTGTTTCTCCTTTGGTAATGACCGCGTCGGAGGGAAGAAGTCCCCATTTCGCCGCGGCGTCATAGGTCAGCACATCCGCCTTCGCGCCGAGCTGCGCCTGAATTTTAGGCGCTGTTTCGGGAATAAAGGGGGTAATCAGAATCGAAACGATGCGCAGGCTTTCGCAGAGGTTGTAAATGACCGCCGCAAGGCGCGCGCGTTTTGTTTCGTCTTTTCCCAATGCCCACGGCATGGTTTCGTCGATATATTTGTTGGTGCGGGCAATCAGCTTCCAGATTTCGGTCAGGGCGTTGCTGAACTGGTAGCCCGCAATGGCGTCGTCGCATTTTTGGCGGAGGCAGAGCGCCATTTGAATCAGTTCATCGTCAATGGGGGCGCTTTCACGCTCGGCGGGAATTTTGCCGCCGAAGTATTTTTCAGCCATCGCGGTGGAGCGGGAAAGAAGATTTCCCAGATCGTTCGCAAGGTCGGAGTTGATACGGCTGATTAACGCCTCATTGGTGAATACGCCGTCCGCGCCGAACGGAATTTCACGCAGAAGGAAGTAGCGGATTGCGTCCACGCCGTAGCGGTCGCACAGAATGACCGGGTCCACCACGTTGCCCTTTGACTTGCTCATTTTGCTGCCGTCGCCGAACAGGAGCCACCCGTGGCCGTAAACCTGTTTCGGCAGGGGAAGGTCAAGCGCCATCAGCATGGCGGGCCAGATGATGGTGTGAAAACGAACGATCTCCTTGCCGACGAAATGCACGTCGGCTGGCCAGTATTTTTGATAAGCGGAATCGTCGTCCGAACCGTAGCCCAGCGCGGTGATATAGTTTGTCAGCGCGTCCAGCCACACGTATACAACGTGCTTCGGGTCAAAGTCGACGGGGATGCCCCAGGTAAAGCTTGTGCGCGATACGCAGAGGTCTTCCAGTCCCTGTTTGATAAAATTGATCATTTCGTTTTTGCGGCTCTCCGGCTGAATAAAGTTCGGCTGGTCTTCATAAAGCTTCAGCAGCCTGTCCGCGTATTTGGAAATACGGAAGAAATAGGCTTCTTCGTTGGCCATTTTCACTTCTCTGCCGCAGTCCGGGCATTTTCCGTTCTTCAGCTGCGTTTCCGTCCAGAAGGATTCGCACGGCGTACAGTACCATCCTTCATATTTCCCTTTGTAAATTTCCCCCTTGTCATAGAGGGTTTTAAAAATTTTCTGAACAGCCTTCACATGATAATCGTCGGTGGTGCGGATAAAGCGGTCGTTGGAAATATTTAAAAGCTTCCATAAGTCCTGAAAGCCGGCGACAATTTTATCAACATATTCCTTGGGGGTAACACCCTCTTTTTCGGCGTTTATCTCGATTTTCTGGCCGTGCTCGTCCGTCCCGGTTAAAAACATCACATCATAGCCCTGCATTCGCTTGTAGCGCGCAATCGCGTCGCTTGCAACGGTACAGTAGCTGTGGCCGATGTGCGCCTTGCCCGAGGGGTAGTAGATAGGCGTTGTGATGTAAAAAGTTTTTTTGTCCATGTTTTAACCTCCAAGAGAATGGTATTCTCAAATAAAGTGATTAATTTTAATATTATACCATTTTTTTCATGAATAGTGAATATGAAATTGCAGCAGTTACAGGAATAAGGGGATTTTACCCGAAAAAGCATTCGTCGTCCGGCGATTGGGATTATAAAAAATATCAAAAAAGTGCCGCTTCGAAATTGAAATCAGTTTCGAAGCGGTACAATAATAATTGTTAATCTGTGGGGGCAAAGGAATCCTCTGTTTCGGAGCTATCGCCGTACAGAAAAGCTCTTAAAAGCTTGCAGTTCTGCGGTAGGTCCGGGTCAAGCACAGCGCCGATCCCTTTTATACTGCGTTCGGTATAGGTGTTCAGATTGGGGATATGCATGGTTTTCATGGGATAATCGGTGACGGAGCCTGCCAGAGTAGCCAGGTACACCAGTTCTGAATCGGTTAGATTGGTTTTTACCAGCGGCAGGAACTCATTCATCATGCTGTTAATCTTTATCGGATCCATGCCCTTCATTTTCTTAACCATCAGTTCCATTACTTCGCGCTGCCTGCCGGTTCGGCCAAAATCGCTGTCTGTTTCACGGATACGGGCGTAATACACGGCAAGCCGTCCGTCCAGATGGTTCACCCCCGGTTTCAGGTGGCTGCCCATGTTGCGGTTTTCCGCATCGCAGAGTTTTTTGTCCATCTGAATATCAAGTCCGCCCATTTTATCGATGATGGAAGCGAAATTCTCAAAATCAACGGAAATAAATTTATCAATATTTACCCTGAAATTGTTTTCCAGGGTCTGCATGGTAAGCGCCGCGCCGCCTTTGGAATAGGCCGCGTTCAGCTTTTGCTTTTTCATAGTGGGGATCTCCACATACAGATCACGGAGGAAAGAAACCATACGGAGCGTTTTCGTTTTATTATCAATGGAAACCAGCATGGTGGTGTCGCTTCGGCTGCTGTTTCCGTCGTCTCCCTTGTCGGTGCCGATCAGCAGAATATTGGTAATCTGACTGTCCGACAGAACACCCCATGTCGGCGCGGCGCTCGGCTGTTCAATATATTTGGAGGTGTTGATGGCCTCAGACCGGTTCAGACGGGACAGCATATACTTTCCGTAGAGAAAAACGCCAGCGCATACCACCAGAAGCAGACAAAGCAAACTGACAAAAAATTTCTTCAGGCCGCTTTTTTTTCGGACGTACCTTTTCCCACCCCGACGGGCAGGCGGGCTGCTGCTGTAAATATCACGGTCAACATAATGATACCGGTCGATTTCACCGGTGTCATAATCCGCTCTGCGCCCCGCGTTTCGCGGCCCGGAGCCCATATCGTTACGCTGCGGCCCATAACCGCGGTTTTGTTTTTTCATATTTCACCTCAAAGAACTTAATACACAAAGCAGTCTTATTTTATTGCAATTCCGGTTACATGTCAATAGTTATGTAAACTATAGCAACTTCAAATAAGATATGGGAAAACAAATGTTATCTCCCCCCCCCCTCGGGGGGGGGNNGGCGGGGGAGATAACGAAATTCATTCCACTGCATTTTTGAAATTGCTATAAAAAAGAAAGCGGAGAATATCCCGGCTTTCTGTACGGTTTAAGTTCTTTTTATGTGAAGAGGAAATCGGCTGGGGAAACAAACAACTAGTATACACTAGTCATCTTCGAATTTTTTCAGAAGCTCTCGCACATAATATTCTTTGGCAGCTGTCGCTGTTTCAAAATGCAGGGGCTTCATGAAAATATACGACAGGCTTGTGCTCCAGTCCTCAGCGGAAAAGAGGCTGGCGTCCATGTTTTCTACCACAGACAAAATATCGGCAACGTTCGCAGACAGCCGAATATTGGAAATGTACAGATTGCATGATTCCGCAACATATTCTAACATTTTTTCACTCATCCGCACGCGTCCTTCCTATATACAAGCTGATCATAAAAAACCCTATATGGAATTCCTATATATCATTATAGTAACAATTTGTTACACAGTCAACCTATTTGTACCAATTTCGACATATTTAGTAACTGTTTGTTACATAAATTGCTTGTAATTTTCTTAAACTGTATAATTTCCGTAAGGGGATGATAAAGTGGTTGCCCGAAAATTAAAGGAGCTTCGCATAGAACATAAACTCACTCAGAATCAAATAGCAGCCCTTTTAAATATTTCTCGCGAAGCATATTGCATGTATGAAAATCAAAAGAGGCAATTGAATTATGAATCACTTTGCGTTCTTGCTGATTTTTATCATGTGACGCTTGATTATTTGTTTGGGCGCTCCGATCATCCTGGGCTGGCTGAACCGCTGAACAGGGAGGAGACCATGCTTTTAAACTATTATCGGGACCTTGACGAACGTGGTCGGGAAAATATTCTGGACATGGCAAGGCTGGAGTATAAAAGAGCTGCAAAAGCAAAAAATTTTTCAGAGTCGGCAATATAGTATATATTAACAGAAAATGATATCGGGGCTGGGTCAGAACCCGATGTTAAAATTCATAGAATGTTCATGGTTCATTTTGTGGTTTTGCTATAATAAATTTATAAGGAAACAGCAGCTTTGAAGGAGGAGATCAGTATGCAGACCCGTAAAACGACGGGGCACCGCTTAGATATGCGCACATTGCTTATCCGTGCAGTGGCGATTCTTTGCGCGGCGGTGATTGTCGGCTCCGCGCTTCTTGCTGCATTCGGCTAAAAATCCGCATAAAAAGGCTTCAGCCATAGGCTGAAGCCTTTTTCAATGTCAGGGACTTCATTCTTTTCCGGCCTGAATAAAATCTACGCCTGCCCCGTAAGGATGAAAAACCACACCTGTAACGCCCTTGGCGGTGGCATAATAGTGCTTTTCATAATATAGGGGGTAGAATATCCCCTGTTCGTTCAAATATTTTTCCGCAGCCGCAAAAACCGCAGCGGATTCTGTACCGCCGCTTTTCTCCGCGCTGTTCAGCATCGCGTCGAAAGCGGAGTCCTGCAGTTTGGCGGGGTTATCCTTCTCACCGCTTTTAAACAGGGACAGAACAGACAACGGGCCGTCGCCGGCAGGCTGAACCGGGTACAGCGCGATTTGGTAATCGCCTGATTTGATACGGGCCGCAAGCTTATCGCTGGAGAGCGGTTCCATGTTAAAGTAATTTTTAAACTGAACATTCCAGGCGGCAATCATTTCATTGAGCATCAGTTTTACGTCTGCGTTATCGGGGCATAGCACGCTGACGCCTTTCAGATCCGAAAGAGAGAGTTCGCTCAGGCCGGCGGCGAGAAGTGCCGCGGCGTTTTTATCCTGCTTCAGTAAGAAGGAACCGCCGTTTGCAAGACTGCGGTAGGGTTTTCCTAACAGTGTTGTGGAAGGGGTAATAATATCATTAGCGGCGGACATGTTTTTCGGCAGGTGCTGAAGCACTTCTGCGCGGTCAAAAGATTGGATAAACGCCCGCCGTATATTTTTATTTTTCATAAGATCGGACTGTGTGTTAAAGCACAGCCCCCACGTTGTGTCTTCAAAGGAAGTAATGGTGCAACCCTGTGCCTTTGCGGAGGCAGCCTGACTGCCGGAAAGCGCAATCGCGTCCACCGTACCGTTTTGCAGTGCTGCGACCGGGTCGGAAATCGTGTTCTCTTTGGTTTCTATGGTGAACTTAATATTGGACGGAAGCGGCTTCTTATTCCCGGAATAGGTGCCTGAACGGACAAGGTTGAGATATTGGCCGTGACCCCATCCGTATTTTCCGTCTATTTCAAAGGGGCCGTTTCCGAGCAGATACTTTCGCTCCAAACCGTACCGGCCCGAGGTGCTTTCGAAAAAGCTCTTGTTGCAGGGCATAAAAACGGGCGAGGCGGTGATGGCGGGAAAATCCGGGTAGGAATAGTTAAGCCGTACCACCAACGTGCGGGTATTCGTGGCGGTAACGCCGAGCTGGTCGGCAGATACCGTACCGGCGTTCACTTCTCTGGCGTTTTTAATGCAGAACATACGGGAACAGGTCGGCGATCCGGTTTGAGGAGAGAGCGCGCGCCGGAACGCGTAAACGAAATCATCCGCCGTCACGGGCGTTTTTTTGTCGTCCGACCATTTGGCATCGCTGCGCAGGGTAAAGGTAAACACCGTGTCATCCTCGCTGCTCACCCATTTTTCCGCGACGCCCGGGTACGGGCGGTTGTCCGCTCCAAGGCGCACCAGCCCTTCGAATAACGCTTCGACCGCCACAATTGCGGAACTGTCCGAGGCAATCTGGGGGTCAAGCGTTTTTGGCTCGGCCGCAAGGTGATAATTTATTTTTTTATTTGCGTTTTTTGGTTCATTTCTTCCGCATCCGGAAAAAGAAAATAATAATATAAGGCAGAGCAAGCCTGCCGTAATTCTTCTAAGCAATCCTTCAGTCACCCCCACTTTACGGGATTTCATTATTTTATCATTTTTTTCCCGCTATTGCAACGAGGTTAACATAATTGTTATATTTTTCTGTCTCTGAACTGCAGAGAATCGTAAAAAAACAAGGAAGAGGCCGGAAGTTGGCCTAAAAAAAGCTCCTTCCCGTTCGGGAAGGAGCTTTTCACTGGTTCAGGGATTATTCAATAATGCTGACGCCGTCCATCTCCGCCGGCTGGGAGAGGCCCAGGATTTTGAGCATGGTCGGCGCGATGTCCGCCAGTCTGCCGCCGGGGCGCAGCTTGCACGGGTAGCCGATCACGCAGAACGGAACCGGGTTCGTTGTGTGAGCCGTGAACGGGGAACCGTCTTCTTCGTACATCTTATCGGCGTTGCCGTGATCAGCCGTAATCAGAGCTACGCCGCCCATTTCGGCAATGGCATGGGTAACCCTTCCCACGCAGGCGTCCACCGCCTCCACCGCTGCCTTGGCGGCGCTGAAGACGCCGGTGTGCCCAACCATGTCGCAGTTGGCAAAGTTTAAAATAATAACGTCGTATTTTCCACTCTTGATACGTTCCACCAGCGCGTCCGTAACTTCATACGCGCTCATCTCCGGCTGTAGGTCATAGGTTGCAACTTTGGGGGAGTTGATCAGAACACGGTCTTCGCCCGGATACTGCTTTTCCACGCCGCCGTTGAAGAAGAAGGTGACATGGGCATATTTTTCCGTCTCGGCGATGCGCAGCTGGGTCAGGCCTTTGTCTGAAATGTATTCGCCGAACGTGTTTTTCAGCGACTGGGGTTTAAATGCAACCAGAACGTTCGGCATGGTTGCATCGTACTGCGTCATGCAGACATAGGTAAGCGGGAAAAATCCGTTTTTCCGTTCAAAGCCCTGAAAGTCCGGGTCCACAAAGGTGCGCGTAATCTCGCGGGCGCGGTCAGGCCGGAAATTAAAGAAAATGACGGAATCATTCGCTTTGATGCTGCTGTCCTTTGCGCATACCGCCGGCACGACAAATTCGTCGGTTACTTTCTGCTGATAGGAATCTTCAACAGCCTTTACCGGGTTGCTGCACTGAACGCCCTCTCCGTAAACCATGGCGGCGTATGCCTTTTCCACGCGTTCCCAGCGGTTGTCGCGGTCCATTGCGTAGTAGCGCCCCATAACGGTCGCTATTTCGCCTGTGCCGATTTCTCTCAGCTTCTGAGCGCACTCGGCGACATAGCCTTTGCCGGAATCCGGTGGGACGTCGCGGCCGTCCAGCAGGGCGTGGACATATACTTTTTTACAGCCGCGCTTTTTGGCGAGTTCAACCAACGCGTAAAGATGCTGGTTGTGGCTGTGTACGCCGCCCGCCGAAAGCAGGCCAATCAGGTGCAGCGCACCGCCGTTTTTGACCGCATTGTCGGCAGCGGCCAGAAAAGCGGGATTTTCAAAGAAATCGCCGTCTTGAATTGATTTTGTAATCCGGGTCAGCTCCTGATAAACGATGCGGCCCGCGCCGATGTTGGTATGGCCGACCTCGGAGTTTCCCATCTGACCGTCCGGCAGACCCACGTCAAGGCCGGAAGCACCGATCTGTGTTATTGGATTATTTGCAAAGAGACGGTCTATATTCGGCTTGTTCGCCGCTTTGATTGCATTTCCGCTTTCTCCGGCGATTCCAAAACCGTCAAGTATCATCAGTATTAAAGGTTTTTTCATGTTGTTCAAAGAATCCTGCCTTTCGGAGTATTTTTACCTGCTCGCAGCTTTTACAATTTCCGCAAAGTCGGTCGGCTTCAGGGAAGCGCCGCCGATCAGGCCGCCGTCGACATCGGGCTGGTCGAGAAGCTCCGCCGCGTTTTTGGCGTTCATGGAACCGCCGTACTGGATGGTCATCGCGTCGGCGCTGGCATTGTCGTACAGCTTGGCCACGGTTGCACGGATGACGGCGCAGACTTCGTTTGCCTGCTGTGCGGTTGCCGTTTTGCCGGTGCCGATTGCCCAGATTGGCTCATAGGCAATGATGATTTTTTTCAGTTCTTCCTTGCCGACGCCGCCAAGGGCAATTTTGGTCTGTAAAGCGACCAGTTCGTCAGTAATGCCCTGTTCGCGCTGTTCAAGATATTCACCTACGCAGACAATGACGGAAAGGCCGCCGTCCAAAGCCGCGCGCATGCGCTTGTTGACGGTGACGTCCGTCTCACCGAAATAGGTTCTGCGCTCGCTGTGGCCGATAATGACATACTGGGTACCCATGGAGGTCAGCATGTCTGCGGAAATTTCTCCCGTGTACGCGCCGCTTTTTTCCCAGTGGCAGTTCTGGGCGCCCACAGCGACGTTGGAGCCTTTTGCCGCTTCCAGTGCGGCGGCAAGATCCACATAGGGAACACATGCGATGACGCCGCAGTCCGCGTCTTTTACCAGCGGCTTAATCGCCTCCAGTAGTTCGGTTGCCTCGGCAGGGGTTTTATTCATTTTCCAGTTGCCGGCGATGACTGCTTTTCTAAGCTTTTTGTTCATAAAGAATATCTCCTTTAATATGATTTTATATCGGGTTAATAAACAGCAAATACACTTTTTGATTCTGCTAGAAATGCGGCAGACAGGCTGCCGCATTTTTGCATGCAAGCGAACAGGCTTGCCTATTTTATTTGTCGTTCAGGCATGCGATGCCGGGCAGCTCAAGGCCTTCCAGAAACTCAAGCGAGGCGCCGCCGCCTGTGGAGATATGTGTCATCTTGTCGGCAAAACCCAGCTTTTCAACTGCCGCCGCGGAGTCGCCGCCGCCGATGATGGAGATGGCGCCGCTGTTTGCGACCGCCTTTGCAACCGCAATGGTGCCGGCTGCAAAGTTATCCCATTCCGAAACGCCCATCGGTCCGTTCCAAACCACTGTACCGGAGCCCTGAATGGCATCGGAGAACAGCGCGGAGGTTTTCGGTCCGATATCGAGGCCCATCCAGCCTTCCGGAATCTTATCGGAGTCAACAATCTTGTGCTCGGCGTCCGGCTTGTACTCGGTGGCAACCACGTTGTCGATCGGAATCAGGAATTTTACGCCCTTGTCCTTTGCCTTGGCCATCATGTCCTTTGCAAGCTCCACCTTGTCGCTCTCGCAGATGGAAGTGCCGATGGAATAGCCCAACGCGTTCATAAAGGTGTAAGCCATGCCGCCGCCGATGATGAGGGTGTCGACCTTGTCAAGCAGATTGGTAATCACGCCGATTTTATCGGAAACCTTCGCGCCGCCCAGAATGGCGGCAAACGGGCGCTTCGGGTTGCTGAGCGCGCCGCCCATGATGGTGATTTCCTTCTGGATCAGGTAGCCGCATACGGCGGGAAGATACGCCGCAACGCCCGCTGTGGAAGCGTGCGCCCTGTGCGCGGTGCCGAATGCGTCGTTTACATAGATATCGGCTAAAGAGGCGAGCTGTTTTGAAAACTCCGGATCATTTTTTTCCTCTTCCTTGTGGAAGCGGACGTTTTCAATCAGTTCCACTTCGCCGTCCTTTAAGGAGGCTGCTATGCTTTTCGCGCTGTCGCCGACAACGTCGGAAGCCATTTTAACTTCCTGTCCAAGCACCTTTGAAAGGTATTTTGCAACAGGCGCAAGGGAGTATTTCATGTTGAACTCGCCCTTCGGGCGGCCCAGATGGGAGCAAAGAATCACCTTTGCCTTGTGGCCGATTAAATATTGAATGGTCTTTAGTGCTTCATCAATGCGCTTTGAATCGGTAATGTTGCCTTCGGCATCAAATGGTACGTTGAAATCGCAGCGTACCAGAACTTTTTTGCCTGCAACCTCAATATCCTCCACGGTCTTTTTGTTAAGATAGTTCATGCATAGCACTCCTTTATATTATGATAACAGAATATACGATTTACCTCCGCTATTATACAATAATCTGCCAATAAATTCAAGCATACGGGGGACAGATTCAGGCGTTTTCGGAAAGTTTGTTAAAAAAGTATCACCATGAATATTCCCTTAGCTGCCCTTTGCACAAAAGTTCCGGATATCCCCATTGCCGGAGCACTTCGTAAACGCCCACCGCAACGGAGTTGGACAGGTTCAGGCTGCGCGCGTTGTCGTCGTTGATCATCGGGATGCGTACGCACCTGTCCGGGTTATCGTGCAGAAGCTTTTCCGGCAGTCCGGCGGTTTCCTTCCCAAAAAACAGGTAGCAGTTATCCGGGTAGCTGACGTCGGAGTGGATGTGCTGCGCCTTGGTTGAAAAAAAGTAAAAATTACCCGAATTTCTGCTGAAAAAATCGGAAAGGCTATTGTAACAGGTAATATCCAGCAGATGCCAGTAATCCAGACCGGCGCGTTTTAATTTTTTGTCGTCGATCTGAAAGCCCATCGGCCCCACAAGATGCAGCCTTGCGCCGGTCGCAGCGCAGGTGCGCGCAACGTTGCCGGTGTTTTGGGGGATTTCCGGTTCGACCATTACAATGTTCAGTGTTGACATAGCAAACTCCTTTATTCAAAAAATTTGGCATAAATTTTCAAAAATAAACGGAAGGAAAGCGGGGAAGATATTGAAAGACCTTGGTTTTATATTTTCAGTGGGGAGGATTTACGTCATGTATAAAGAGACGATGGGATTTGTCAGAGGAATGGGCGCCGGAATGGTTGCCGGTATGGCAGTTGTCACTATGGGCAACAGGATGATGAAAAATAACAGACATCTGCGGCGCAATGCCAACAAGGCCATGCACGCGGTAAACGGCATGCTTGACAACGTTCAGGGCATGTTTAAAGGTTAAATTGTTCTTTTTCAAAATCGGCAAATTTCTTAGAACATCGGCGGGGAATACCCCGCCGACAGTTGTTTACGGATTAAGTGCTTGTAAAATTGAAAGTTTCGTTTTAATATAGACGTGGAACGCGCGTCAAATTTTGAAGCTTGTATTTCCCTTTCAATAATAATATAGGAAATGGCTGCAATAATCAAGACTGGCGGAACCAGATGAATTTTTCTATACATAATTCTTCTAATTAATTTCCAAACTTTCGAAATTTTAGTAAATTATCGCGGAATATCTATTTCCCTCCCAGCGCAAATATGTTATAATATGGTAAATAATGCCAAAAAAATCAACAATTTAAGCGGAGTGTAACAGCTTCAGCGTACGTTGGGAGCAGACATATGAGTGCAAAAAGCATAAAAAAAGCATTATTATTTAATGATTTTTTATCCTCGCTTTCAGGGGAACCACTTGAGATAAAATATAAACATTTGGCACGGATCTTTCGGGTTTCGGAATCCACCATTTCAAAACTCAGACATGCAAAACTGAACAAAATGCCGTCGGGAATGCATCCCGATATTATCGGCGCCGACTTTGCCAGCGGGGTTGTGCAGTCTTTCGCACCCTCCGGCAGCACGGTCAGGCGTTTTTCCGCATATGCGCGGATGATTTGCGAAAACTGCCTTGTATCTGAAAAACTTGAAAAGGCGGCGGCGTACCTTGCCGGTATCGGGTCGGTCGGAGACGGCTTTGCGAAAAAACTGTATATGACCGAAATTCCTCAATTTATTCGTTTATGCTATGAAGAGGCCTACGCCAACTCCGAAACGGATTTTTCCAGCCATGCCGCGTCCCGCTGTTCTGTTCAGTCGGACATCATGTTTCAGAAGATATGCGACACCATCAACCGGGACACCTTTGATGACGATAAGCTGAAGCAGCTTTTAAATGTGATCTATGCGGCTAATATCCGCCATCAGATCAATGCTATGATCGACAGCCGGTCGGTTGTCGACCTGGTCGACCGGTTTGTGCAAAATCAGGCAGGCGAGCCTTTTTACAATTATATCCACCGCACGGAAGTGATTTCCATTTCGGAGGATGTATCACAAATGGTGCGGACGATAAAAGGCCGCCAGCAGATCGTGCTTCAGACGCTGAAGCCGCAGGAGGTTGTGCTGCGACAGTCGCTAAATCATTATGTAGACCTGTCCGATGAGGAGATTATCAACAGCACGTTTCGGAAATTTACCTGTACGGTCAATCATATTCCGCTTGTCCAGTATCTCAATTTGCATGAAAATGCGCATTATACAAGTACGGAGCAGTTTTTGGCCGTCAGCCAGGTACACGACAACGTCAGCGGAACGACCAATACGGAAATTACGTTCCGTTTTCTTCTTTATCCGGGTGTAGCCGGAGAAACCATGAACATTTTTTACGAATATTGTTTTATCACGCCGTTTATTGAAAATATTTCCTGCAATTACAGCTTTTCGCTGTTTTATCCCTGCAAATTTTTGGAACATGAATTCGCACTTGATGAGAAAACCAAAAGGAGATGGGGTGTTAAGGTTAAACTTTTTACACCCATGACAACCAGTGCCTGTACTTCCGAAAGCTCCGATGAACCCCTTGTACAGAGCGGCGGAACCAGCGACTTGAAAAGAATTACTTTTTATGACTGGGCAATGCCGGGAACCGGATATTTCCGTAATATCTATGAACTGAAATATGCCACCGGCGAAACGTAGAAAATCCAACAATTTCCAGTTTTATGGTTTTTATTGATACACTGTGCAATATCATATATAATTAAAAATAACTGTATGAAGGGAGGCTTTCCGATGTTTTATACGGTCTGTTACAGACGGTATGACGGCGGTATCCAAAATAATGCGGTCCTTGCCGAAGTACGGCGCAGCTATCTGACAACCCGCAGAAGCGCGTCAGGCAAGACCCGGGGCTGTCTGACCGGCGTTCCGTTTACCGCCCGTTATAAAATCAGCCCAAGAAAATTTTTATGGGCTAAGACAAGCGGAAAGACTGTTCTTCAGAAAACATATCGCCAGAAATACGGCTATTACATACTGACGCGCGGCATGACCGGGGAAACAGTCAGCAAAGCGCGTTTCGGAAAAGACCACACGTGGCTGCAAACCGCCTACTATTCAGGGGATACGGCGCATCCGGAGGCAATCTTAAAGCCGCTGCAGGGGCAGGACGGGCTTGTTTTGCTTCGGCTGGTTCCGGAGACGGAAAGATATGCGCGAATAGAACTCTTTCCCTGTGAAAACTGCGGCGCAACGGCTGAACAGAGCCTGATCAATACCATAGCCGGCGAACCGCAGGTCTATGCGGAAACGGAAGGCGGGAGCTTTGCCTACTGCCCTTTGTGGGAAACGGAGCGCCGCATGGCGGTTAGGAAGGATCTGAATTCAGGAAAAGAGAGCATGGTTCCCGAATGGCCGCGCGAAAANNGAATGACCGTCCTGTCCGGCCTCCTGAAAAGGAGCCGGAGAAACCGCCGGTACAGGCTCCGCGTGAGCCGGACTATGCCGCCGACCATGAAATCTACAGCACGGAGGAGCCGTTTCAGCAACCCGCCCGCTACACGGTTGCCGGCAAAGGGCTGGACGGCGAAGCGCAGGTCAGCGAATATGTCCCCCTGCATGTGGAGCGCGGTACGAAACGCATTGTCATCAGTGCGGAGGAAAGCTATACCTATTTTGGCAAAGTGATCGACGGGCTTCGTCAGGGACGGGGCCGCACCCAGATGCAGAACGGCTGCACCGCCTATGAAGGTAATTACCTTGACGACAAACGCGACGGGTTTGGCGCCTATTATTACAAGTCCGGCAAGATCTGCTACGTGGGCGGATGGAAAGCCAACAAGCGCGACGGGGTAGGGGTGTCGTACAGTTCAAAGGACGGTTCGATTTTTGTCGGTAAGTGGAAGGATAATATTCCGACCGGCAGCGGCGCGGCGTTTGATGCCGAAGGACGGCTGATTTATACCGGCGAATGGAAAAACGGCCTGCGCCACGGCCATGGAACGGAATATAAAAACGGGGAAGTTGTCTTTACAGGGGAATTCCGTGAAGATAAATATTATTCCGGATATAAGCATATATAGGCGCCAATGTGAATCGACAGAGGGTGTGAAAATTGCAGAGCATCGAACTACATCAGGTAAGCTGCGGGGAATGTGTCGTACTGCGGGGAGCGGATAAGGACATTCTGATGGTGGACTGCGGCGAAACAGAGCCCGGCGGTGTTTCCGATCTTGTAAACCGGTACTCCGGCGCGGCGTCCCGCGGCCTTCTGCTTACCCATTACCACAGCGACGGGCTGCGGGTTCTGGAGCGGATTCTGAAAATAAACCCGAATTATTTTGACAGGATTTATCTGCCCTTTTCTCCCTGTGACAGGAGGGGCAGGCCGCTTCTGCTGGAATTTGCCCTTTTTGCGCATGTGTTTTCCACGGCCAGGGATGATTTCTATGACGAAAATACCGCCGTGCTGCGTATTTTCTATCATCTTACCCGGAAAATGGAGGCCGGGCGCATCACCGCGCTCAGGACGGGTTCCGGTTTTCGGTTCGACAGCGTTGATTATGATGTTTTATGGCCGGCAGCGGAAGGCTTTCCGTTTTCCGACCTTTTTGCCGCCGCGGTGGAAGATATGAACGTATGCCTGTCGTCGCCGTTTCTGCCGCAGGCGGCGAAGGATTTTCTGAACCTCAAGGATCAGTTCTGCGCTACGTATCTGGATTGCTGCCGCACGGCGACGATGGAGCAGAGGAATATTGACCGTATGGCTGCTATATATAATAGTATGGAGGAAATCATACCGCGGTTCAGGGGGCTGCCGCCCGCGCCGGATGTAGCGGAAATACTCGGCCGCCCCACGACCCGCGCCGCATATGCGTTTGAGTGCCGCGCGGCAAGCGTGATTTTCCATAACCGCCGCACGAGTGAGGCAAGCACCGACGACATTCTGATGACGGGCGCTGCCGAACCGGAAAGCATGGATGCGGTGTCCTCCCGGCTTTACGACGGCTATTATGTTCTGAAAGCGCCCCAGCACGGGGCTCCCCGCGCGTGGAGCCATATTTTCGGAGAAATCAGCGCCGCGCATATTTTAATCAGCCATGGGAATACCAGCGAATACGGCGCGATTGCGGCCGAATATACGGATTTGCCCGCAATCCGGCACTGCACCCGTTTTTCCGGCTGCCCGTGGTATCAAAGCAGCGGATGTTCATGCAACCGCATGAGCTGCTGTTATGATCTTCCCCGCCCTGGACTGGCGATAAAATGCCCCTGCTGTCAGGATACAAAAAACGACGCACCCTGCGGAATCTACGTGATTTCCTCCTCCGGTGCGCGCTCCTGCCTGTGTGACGGAAAACCGGCAAATATTAACTAATTGTGAACATACAGGAAAATTCATCTGCATCATTTTTCCTTGCGTGCCAATGTTTTCCAGACCACAGGAGAAAGTTGGCTTGAATACTGGAAAATCTTAAATAATTGTGCAAATATTATTAAAAAATATGTCCATTATATACTTGACATTGATTGCCAAATATCTTATAATCCAATTAAACATATGAGTGGTGGTTGTGGCTGCGGCACTGCCAAACGCATCATTGGCAGAGTTTTTCCACAAAACCATTGCAAGTCAGGGGATTATCTTAACACCCATGGCGAACATGTATGTTAAATTCTCATAGCACACGCAAATACGCAAAACGAACTATTTTAAGGAGGACAAAAAGGATGAAAAAAATCACAGGAAAAGTTGTTTCTCTTGTGCTTGCATTAGCACTTGTAGTAACCAGCTTTTCGGCAAACTTCGCTTTTGCTTCTACCAAGAAGACATTAAGCGGAATCGTCAGCGACCCAGACCACGACGATATCTACCTTGTTAACGACAGCGGTCATAATGACCCGGTTTCGATTAACGATTGGCTGATGAAAAACGATTTCAAGTTGGAAACAAAAGAGCATGGAGATGTCACCGGTGTTAAAATTGCGGCTGTTTCCCATGTTTCCGGCGACAAACTGGTTTCTGCGGACATTGACATGGATGCGGGTAAAGCAGACCTGAAGTTGAAGAACAAGGCCGGTACGGAAGTGCTGTCCGTTCTCTATTCAGGCGACTACACTGATCCTGACGATGACAATGACACAGAGTATACCGTAAAAGGCAGAGCAAACTTAACGGTGCATTCCTACAATGCGGGCGACATCGTATTTGGTGAGCCAAAACCTGCTTCTGGCTATGTACCGGGCGAAGGACTGGATGATTTCGAGACCTTTGCAAGAAATGCAAATGCCACAAAGGTAATCGGCATTTACAAGGCTGTTCAGGACGTCGTTAGTGGTACTCCGCTTGCGGACTTCTCAAAAGTGAAGCTGACTACCGCAAAAGATGGTTTTAACGGTACTTCTGCGGATACTAATATTTATAGCTACGAGCTTAGCAGCGGTAGCGCAACCGGTACGGCAGATTTGCATTATACTGCACTGCCCGCTACTGCCACCGACGCCGATAATGGTTCTGTTAATTCAGAAATTAGTGTAAAGCTTGGCAGAGGCACAGTCGGTGCAAATGGTTATCCTGAGGATGCTAAGACGGGCAATGTAACAATCACTGTTAAGAAGGTTGTTTCTGACAGCACCAATTACAAGGTGTCTAAGGATACTGAAGACAAATTCACCTTAAAGACAAAGATTGAAAAGAAAATTTCCGTAAAAGATCTTCCGGGATACGGTACTGGTGTTGCTTATACCCTTGCGAAGGGTAACGGTTCTACCACGAAGCTGACCAGTACTGGCGGCGTTTCGATTGATGCAAAAGACTGCGAAGTTGTTTTCCCAGATGCCTATACCGGTGTAGTCAGCGTTGGCGAGAAAACCAATGTTGCGAAAATTTCCGGCGAGCTTGGCACCCTGAAGATCACAGACGGTAAAGTTACCGAAGTGAAGCTTGATAAAGGCGTTGTCGATATTACCGGTGGTAAGGTCGGTAATGTCACCACGAAGAATTCAGATGTTACCGTGAGCGGCGACGACACAGTTGTCGGCAATATCGAAGCAAAAACGTCTGGAGATGTAAAGGTGACCGACGGTACTGTCGGCGACATCAAGAGTAAGACTCCGGTAGAAGTTACATCCAATGACGAGGATGTCACTGTTTCTGTCGGAACGATTACTGCTCCGGCTGCTAACATTACTTCCGACGATGCGAAACTGACCGTAAAGGGTATTGTAATCAATGCTGATGCTGGCACAAGTACCATCGTTGGCGAAAGCAAGCTCTCCATCTCTTCCATTGATGCTGACTATTATACGACCGAATTTGCTTTCGGCGATGCGAATGATGATGCTTATATCGGCACCATTGCCGCTCCGAAGAACGCAAAGAACGCGACTGTTTCAACTGACAACGAAGACACCGTTCTGACTATGACCGGCGCTCTTACCGCTGATACGATTGATGTCGGCAGCGACACAAGTTTTATCTTCAAAGACGCTTTAACCGTGAAAAATGTTGACGGCGACGGCACAATGAAGATCGCGGCCGGTAAGCTTTATATCAAAGAAGGCGCCTCCGGTGTAACACTGAAGCTTTCCGATACAACTCTTGCTTCTGGCACAACAGTTTTCAAGGCTGACAAAGACGCTGTTGGTGTTGATGATATGGATACATTTGGCTTTACGCTTGATGTTTCTACCGGAAACAGTGTTGATACCTTTAAGATTAAATCTATCGCTTTTGCGGGTATTGCAATTAACAAGGACTCCGCAAAGATTGCAAAAGGCTATTCTGAGACCTTCACAGCTTCCGCTTATCCGAACGGAACAGCTCTTCCGACCGGTGCTACCATTAAGTGGGAACTTGACGGCGGCAGCAGCGATGTCTTTACTTTAACAACAACCGGCAACACTGCAAAGATTACAGTTAATGCTCTTGATCCTGATTTCGCTTCCGAAAACAAGACCACACTGACTGCAACAATGTATGGTGAAGACGGCGAAGTGCTGGATGACTATGATGCGGCTAAGTGCGACATTACAGCTCTTGCTGTACCGGAAGCTACTTCCGACACAACCAAGGACTTCTCTGTTGCAAAGGGTTCCTCCTATCAGTTCAAGATTACTTCAACAACTGCCCCGACTTTCACAGTTGGTACTGCTGGTGTCTTCAAGGTAGAACTTGCTTCTAAGAATGGCAATGACTACTTCTACAAGGTCACAGCAATCGGCAATGTTGGTGCTTCCACTGGTGTTTACCTCAACGGCGTTAAACTTCTTGTTGCTTCTGTAAAAGCTCCTGCTTTCTCAACAGACACAACAAAGGATACTACTGTAAAGGGTTCTTACCAAGTTAAAGTTACTGCTGCAGCAACACCGACCTTTGCACTTGGCACTGCCGGTGCATTCAAAGCTGAATTTGTAAAGAAAGTCGGCAACGACTACTTCTACAAGATCACTTCTGTTGGCAAGGCTGGCGCGAAGACTGGCGTTTATGTAAATGGCGTTAAGACTTTCGTTGCTACTGTTGGCTAAGTAACTCTTTAGCACAAGCAATCTCTTTTAATCAAATTATTACTATCTCAACAAAATAAGTATAGTTGTATTTGCGTAGCGGCGGTTTGGGCGAAAGCCCAGGCCGCCGCTTTGTGCTATGTTAGTAAAAAGCAACGGAACATGGCTGCATTCCAGTCAACAAAATGAACAATACTTTAATTGTATTGTTTATATACTCTTACTTGAAAAAAGATCGCGGATAACGTAAAATAGAGGTATTATAAAAACGCAGGGGAACGGTAAAATGATATTTAGCAGCTTATTATTTATATTTGTATTTTTACCAGTGGTACTGATTATTTATTTTCTTGTGCCGCGAAAATTTAAAAATCTTTGCTTGTTTATTTTCAGTTTGATTTTCTACGCCTGGGGTGAACCGGTCTATGTTTTCTTAATGCTGTTTACCACCGGGTTTGACTATGTAGCCGGATATTATATTAGTAAGTATCACGATGAAAAGGCGAAAGCCCGCGTTTTTTTGATTATCAGTATTTGTGTCAACCTAGGTTTGCTCGGCTTTTTTAAGTATTCAAGCCTTTTAGTAGAGACTCTCAATTCTGTTGCGGGTTTTTCCATACCGCTACCGGCGGTCGCACTCCCAATCGGCATTTCTTTTTACACTTTCGAATCCCTTTCTTACTCTATCGATATTTACCGCGGAGAGGCGCCGGCGCAGCGCAACCTTATAGATTTCGGCGCCTATATTTCCTTTTTTCCTCATTTGGTGGCCGGCCCGATTGTCCGTTATGAAGATCTGGCTGAACAGCTGCATAATCGACAGGAGACACTGGAAAAATTTACATCCGGTGGCAGGCGCTTTATGGTCGGCCTTTTTAAAAAAGTGCTGCTTGCAAATAATCTTGCCATGCTTGCCGACAAAGTGCAGTATATGGGTAACCCAAGCACACTGACTGCCTGGCTTGGCATACTTGCGTTTACCTTTCAGATTTATCTTGATTTTTCCGGATATTCAGATATGGCAATCGGGCTTGCCGGTATGTTTGGTTTTCAAATTCCTGAAAATTTTCGTCATCCGTATGTTTCGCACAGTGTTTCAGAGTTCTGGCGCCGTTGGCATATTACGCTGGGAACATGGTTCCGTGAATATGTCTATATTCCGCTCGGAGGCAATCGATGCTCTACCTTAAAAAATGTCCGTAACCTTGCGATCGTGTGGGTACTGACCGGTATTTGGCACGGCGCAAGCTGGAATTTCGCCATGTGGGGCGCCTATTATGCTGTTCTAATTATCTGTGAGAAGCTTTTCCTTCAGAAATGGCTTGATAAGATTCCCTCCTTCTTCCAATGGCTTTACAGTTTTTTGGCTGCAGTGATCGGCTGGGTGTTCTTTTCTTATCTTGATATCCGGAAAGCGTTTGGAATTCTTGGCGCAATGTTTGGGTTCGCGCCCGGCGCAGACAAGCTTGGAATCTATTCGCTGGTTACGTATGTGCCTTTGCTGGTGATTGCGGCATTATGCAGTTCAACGCTGTTCGGAACCCTGACGGAAAGACTGCGTAAAAGCGGAACGCCCGGCAAAGTAATTTGGAGTATTGGATTTATTTGTCTTTTTATTATGTCGATGACCTTTTTGGTAGATAATTCTTATAATCCATTCCTTTATTTCCGTTTTTAGACAAAAAAGGATATCATAATCGTTTATTATAATTAGGTGTGAATCAATCACCCCGGCAATTAGGTTTGGAGAAATAAGATGCCGTGAATCGGAATTACTGTTTTAAGGTGAAAAGATGAAATTTTTTTTGAATATAAAAGAAAATATCCGGAAATGTGATTTTGAATCTGTAGCTGTTACGATGGTTTTATTTATAACTATCCTGATTGGTGTCTCGTATTTGGTTTTTGCGCCGAAGCAGGATTTTTCCGAAGATGAAAACCGCGTGCTTGAATCCGCGCCAAAAATCACGCTGAGCTCGCTGGCGGACGGGTCTTTTATGGATTCCATAGAGAGTTATGTTGGCGATCATTTTATGCTCCGCAAAAACTTTATTGCGCTCAATACACGGATTCAGCTTATGATGGGCAAACGGGATCTTGGCTCTAATTACAGCCGAGTCCCGGCCGAAGGCGGTGTATATTTTGGCAGCAATGACCATTTGTATGAGGTGCTTCTGCCAAACCGGACTGACGTTTTCGTGCGCAATGTGTCTGCGATCCAATTATTCGCGAAAAGGACGTCACTTCCTTTTTATTTTATGCCGGTACCTTCCGGTGCGCAGGAACAGCAGGACAGGCTTCCGTTTTCCGCGCCCAGCCATGACCAGCATGAGGAATTTAATACGATTAAAGCGGGTGCCGGACAAAATACGAAGGTGATTGATCTTTTTGATACACTGAGTGACCGTACGGGAAACGACTGTTATTATAAGACAGATCACCATTGGAATACGTTCGGCGCCTACAAGGGCTATGAGGCTCTTATAAAGGCGATGAATATGAAGGCGACACCGCAGTCGGATTTTGATTTTAAGGAGGTTTCAAATTCATTCCTTGGGACTTTATATTCGAAGGCGATTTTGACAACGCAGGCCCCCGATGAGCTGTATTTGCCGGTGTATAAAGAGCAGGCCGTACTTACGCAGCAAACCGGAAAGCAGCAGCGCACCGGCCTTTTTTGGAAAGAATATCTGGAAAAGAAAGATAAGTATTCCGTGTTTCTTGGCGGCAACCATAGTGTGGACGTGGTGAAAAATTCCGCCGTGAACAACAGTAAAAAACTGCTGATTATCAAAGATTCTTATGCAAACAGTATGGTGCCGTTTCTTGCAACAAATTTCCAGGAAATACACATTATCGACCTTAGATATTACAATCAGGATATTTATGAGTATATTCAACAAAACGGAATTACCGATACGGCGGCAATTTACAGCATTAAGCAGCTTTGCGATGTTTCAGTAGCCAATAAGTTAAGCGCGCGTTAAAAACAATCATTGACAAATCAGCCAAAATTGATACAATGATTTTAGTCAAACTATATTTATAAAACAGAAAATCAAAAATAGAGTATATTAAGATATGAGAAAGGTTGGTTAATGTGCAGACGTTCCAATTTGCGGTCAAAGATGAAGCAGGGCTCCATGCCAGACCGGCAGGACTGCTTGTGAAATTGGCATCTTCCTGTGATTCGGATATAAACATCACCTTTAAATCAAAAACAATCAGCGCGAAAAAACTGTTCGCAGTTATGGGTCTTTGCGTAAAACAGAATGATGAGATTACCGTTACGGTTGAAGGTGTAAACGAAGAGGCAGACTGTTTGAAACTAAAAGAGTTCTGCGAGAAAAATCTTTAAGGCTGGTGGTAGTATGAAAAAAATACATGGTATCGGCGCATCCAAGGGATATGCAATCGGGGCTTTAACCCTTTGCGTGAATATTGATGATCATATTGAAAAAAAAGGTATTACAGATGTTTCAGCGGAGCTTTCCCGTCTGGAAGCGGCAAAAGAGGTAGCGGTAGAGGCGCTGAACAAAATATACTTGAATGCGCTCAAGCGTGTCGGCGAAGCAAATTCCATGATTTTTCAGATTCATATCATGATGCTTCAGGACGAAGATTATTTTAACGCGATTCAGGACGCGATAAAAAATGATAAAGTAAATGCGGAATATGCTGTATGGCAGGCCGGCCGGCAATTCGCAGAGATGTTTTCCCAGATGGACGATGAATATATGCGCGGCCGCTCCGCGGATGTAATTGATATCTCTAAACGACTGATTCGCAGCCTTGATAAAAACCTTGCCAACGGACTGGACAGTCTGAATACCCCATCCGTTGTGGGTGCGGTGGACTTGATGCCCAGTGAAACCGTACAGATGGATAAAAATATGGTTCTTGCTTTTGTAACGCGTGAAGGCTCGAAAAGCTCCCATTCAGCCATTTTGGCGAGGACGATGGGAATCCCCGCTGTGGTTGGACTTGCAGACGGCTACAGGGAGCTGACGGACGGCGTTTCCATTATTGTGGACGGTGCCGTAGGGGATATTATTCTGGAGCCTGATACGCAGACGCTTACAGAATATCGGAAGAAGCAAAAAGACTTTGAAAATTACCAGCATGAATTAAAGCTTCTGAAAGGGACAAAGGCTGTTACGAAAAACGGTACCGTCATAGAAATTAACGCCAATATTGGTCATCCGGAAGATGTTGCGATGGTATTGGAAAACGACGCGGACGGAATCGGCCTTTTCCGCAGCGAGTTTCTGTATATGGAGAGCAAGAATTTCCCAAGCGAGGAAGAGCAGTTCAAAGCCTATAAACGTGTGCTGGAAAAGATGGGAGGAAAACGCGTGATTATCCGCACGCTGGATCTGGGCGCGGATAAGCAGGTTCCTTATCTGGACATCCCCCACGAGGAAAATCCCGCGATGGGCTACCGCGCAATCAGAATCTGCCTGGACCGCCAGGAATTGTTTGTCACGCAGCTTCGCGCGTTGATCCGTGCGTCCGCCTTTGGAAAACTTGCCATTATGTTTCCGATGATTATTTCAGTTGATGAGGTCAGGCAGATCAAATCGATTGTGGAAAAAGTAAAAAAAGATCTGTCCGATGAAAAAATTGCGTTTGCGCCGGACATTGAAATCGGCATCATGATTGAAACGCCTGCATCCGTGATGCTGAGCGACCTGCTTGCCAAGGAAGTTGATTTCTTCAGCATCGGTACCAATGACCTGACACAGTATACACTGGCGGTCGACCGTATGAACCATACGATTTCCAAACTGTTTGATTCGCGGCATCCCGCCGTGCTGCGCATGATAGAAAAAACTGCTGAAAGCGCTAAAAACGCCGGTATCTGGGTGGGCATCTGCGGGGAATCTGCCGCTGATACAAGTCTGACGGAATTCTACGTCAAAATTGGTGTCAGTGAGCTTTCGGTTACTCCCTCTGCGGTGCTTGAACTGCGGAAAGCGGTTCAGCAAATCGAACTGTAAGGCTCAATCCTTATTCAATCAACAGCCTCCTGTTCCTTGTACAGGAGGCTGTTTTGCAATTCGAAACAGGTTCAATGGTTATTCACACGGGTAAATGGCAGAGGAGAAAATCCGACAGGTATCAACAGCACAGGAAAATTGCGGAAGGATTTTCTCCAATGGGTTTATCGGCCTGTCTAATTCTATTGAATATTTAGAAAATGAATATGCAAAAAACAGTAGCATTTGCGAACTCTTCATATAATTAGCTTGTATTTTGCATGGGAAATTGATATAATAATGCAATAGAGCTGTCTTGTAGGGCACATTCAGACCTGGGTGTGTCCTACAAAAGCGTTTGCAGGTAAATTATAGACTCTGTTGAATTAGGGGCGCGTTTGTGATATAATGTCAAAATGTATTCTTATATTATAGAGGATAAAATAGATTTATTTTCTACCTGCAATATGTTGTTTTCTGTAAACAGGAATTTAAGGAGTGGCTGTAGTGACAAACTATGTGATAAAGCGTATCGGCTATGCGCTTTTAACAATTATTCTGATTTCTATCATCACATTTGCGTTGATGAACATGATACCCGGCGGCCCTTTTCTGAGTGAAAAAGCGGTATCTCCGGCTACAACACAGGCTTTAAAGGTCAAATACGGTTTGGATAAACCCCTTTATGTGCAGTACGGAAATTATATGAATAATTTACTGCACGGCGATTTTGGCCTGTCCATTAAACAGAAGGGAAGAACCGCCAACGATATTATTTTTTCAACATTTCCCGTTTCGGCAAGGCTTGCCGGCATGTCGGTTTTACTGGCGCTTGTTCTGGGCATAACGATGGGTTCCGTTGCAGCGCTGAACAGGGGAAAATGGGCCGATAGTTTGCTGATGGTTATTTCTACTCTGGGAATTGCCGTGCCAAGCTTTGTAGTAGCTACTTTTCTGCTGATTACGTTTGGTGTCAATCTGCACGTATTGCCGACGCTCGGCTTAAAAACGCCGCTGCATTATATCATGCCTGTCGCAGCGTTGTCGTTTTATCCGATGGCCTATATCACCCGTTTGACACGTTCAAGCATGCTGGACGCGCTCAATCAGGACTACATACGCACGGCAAAGGCAAAGGGGGTCAGCAAATTTTTTATGCTGTTCAAACATGCCATGCGCAATGCGATTATCCCGGTTATTACCTATGTTGGCCCGCTGCTTGCCTATACTATGACTGGAAGCTTTGTGGTTGAGAAAATATTTACCATTCCGGGCTTAGGCCGTGAATTTATCAACTGCATCACCGGCCGCGATTATCCAATGGTGATGAGCACCACTATTTTCCTTGCCATGCTGTTGGTTTTCATGAATGTAGTGGTGGACATTTGTTACAAACTGGTGGATCCAAGAATTAAACTGAAATAGAAAGGCAGGAAAAAATGTTGGATGATATAAAGCTTAAGAAAAATCCGTTTAGCTTGCAGTTGAACGCAGAAGATTTTTTACCTGCCAGTGCGGATGAAAAAGAATCTTTGGTTATGATGCGTGAAAGCACGACTTACTGGAAGGACGCAATGCAGCGCTTCCGTAAAAATAAAGTGGCGATGGTTGCGTTCGGGGTCATTCTTCTGATTATGGTCTTTGCGTTTATTGTTCCGAATTTCTATCCGTATCAATATGATCAGCAGATTCGGGGCAGCGAAGATCTTCTCCCGATGCAGTACTCGGAAATGGAACTGAAGAGCATTTCCCAGGGAAAAAGCGTTTTCCCCCATGCTTTCGGTACGGACAGCTTTGGGCGCGACCTTGGCATTCGCGTGATGGTTGGCGCCAGGATTTCCCTTATGGTTGGTTTGATTGCCAGCTTTCTTGTTTTACTGATTGGAAGCATTTACGGCGCAATTGCCGGCTACTTCGGCGGCAAGGTCGATATGATTATGATGCGTATTGTGGATATCATTTACTCGGTGCCGGATATGCTGATTATTATCCTCTTGCAGGTAACCTTGAAAACGCCGCTGACCCAGCTGTTTGACAGCAATCCCGCTTTTTCGGGACTGCAGAAGGTCGGGGTCGGCCTAATCAGTATTTTTATTACATTCACCCTGCTGTATTGGGTTGGTATGGCAAGAATTGTGCGCGGCCAGATTATGACTTTGAAAGAACAGGAATTTGTTACGGCGGCAAGGGCGCTGGGCGCTTCCAACCGCCAGATTATTACGAAGCACCTGCTTCCGAACTGCATTGGGACACTGATCGTTACCACGACTCTGCAGATTCCTTCTGCAATCTTTACGGAAGCATTTCTGAGTTATCTTGGCTTAGGCGTTGCGATTCCCATGGCCAGTCTTGGTTCGCTTGCATCCGATGCGTTGGGCGGAATCAGCGCCTATCCGTATCGTTTGATTGTTCCGTCCGTTGCGATCAGCTTGATTATTTTATCCTTTAACCTCTTCGGCGACGGCCTGAGAGACGCGTTTGATCCAAAGCTAAAGAAGTAGGAGATTTGAAAATGAGTTCTAATTGTTTGCTTGATATAGAAAACCTTCAAGTTTCCTTTTTTACCCCCGCCGGTGAGGTAAAAGCGGTCAGCGGCGTGTCGTACACGCTGGATCACGGCGAGGTGCTTGGAATCGTTGGAGAATCCGGAAGCGGGAAAAGCGTTTCCGCTTACACCCTGATGGGAATTATTGCCGACCCCGGTAAAGTTGTGGGCGGCACTGTTGAATTCAACGGACACCATATTGAAACAATGAAAGAAAAAGAATTCCGGAAGATGCGCGGCAAAGAAGTCAGTATCATTTTCCAGGATCCGATGACATCCCTAAATCCGGTTTATACCATTGGGAACCAACTCACGGAAATGCTGCGCCTGCATACCGACAAAAACAGGGCGGAATGTAAGGAGAGGGCAATTGAGCTTCTGAGCTTGGTCGGAATGAATGAACCGGAAAAACGCATGAAACAGTATCCGCATGAATTTTCCGGCGGTATGCGCCAGAGGGTTATGATTGCCATGGCGCTGGCCTGCGAGCCGAAGCTGCTGATTGCCGACGAGCCCACCACGGCGCTTGACGTAACCATTCAGGCACAGATTCTGGAACTGATGGTGGAACTGAAAAAGAAAATTAATATGTCGATTATCATCATCACGCATGATTTGGGCGTTGTCTCCGATGTCTGCGACCGCATCGCGGTCATGTATGCGGGAAAGATTGTTGAAATCGGCAGTACGGACGATATTTTTTATAATCCCAAACACTGTTATACGGTTGGCCTGCTGAACTCCATTCCGAAAATCCACGAGCAGGGTCACGAGAGGCTGATTCCGATTGAAGGAACTACCGTTGACCTTTTGTATCCTCCGGCGGGCTGCCCGTTTGCGTCCCGCTGCGACAGGTGCATGAAAATCTGTCTGCGGCAAATGCCGGAGTTTACGGAAATATCTCCGGGTCATAAGAGTGCGTGCTGGCTTCTGCAGAAGGAGCAGTTTGAGAATTCCGGGGAGGGAGCCACAAAATGAGCGAAAAGCTGCTGGAAGTTCAGCATCTTCAACAATATTTTCCGGTAAGCGGAGGTATATTTAAAACAAATTACGTGCAGGCTGTTGATGACGTAAGCTTTTATATTAATAAGGGGGAGACTTTCGGACTGGTTGGAGAAAGCGGCTGTGGAAAAACCACAACCGGCAGAACGGTTTTAAGACTGTACGAGCCAACCGGGGGAAAGATTATTTATGACGGTGTGGACGTGACGAATGTTGACTTTGCGCCGTACCGCAAAAAAATGCAAATTGTTTTTCAGGATCCGTACGCTTCTCTGGATGCCCGCATGACGGTCGGCGACATTGTCGGAGAGCCGATTGACATCCACGGGCTGGCATCCAGCCGCAAGGAACGAAACGACAGGATTCTTTCGCTCCTTGAAAGGGTCGGTCTGAATTCCGAGCATGCAAACCGGTATCCCCATGAATTTTCCGGCGGACAGCGCCAGAGAATCGGGATTGCGCGCGCGCTTGCGGTGAATCCTGAGTTTATTGTATGCGATGAACCTATTTCCGCGCTGGATGTTTCCATACAGGCACAGGTTGTCAATATGTTTGAAGATCTGCAGCAGGAACTGGGCTTAACGTATCTTTTTATAGCCCACGACCTTGCGATTGTAAAGCATATCAGCAACCGCATCGGGGTCATGTACCTCGGTAAGCTTGTCGAGATGGCGGACAGCGACACGCTTTATGACCACCCGATCCATCCATACACACAAAGCCTTCTTTCCGCTATCCCGATCCCTGACCCGAAGGCAAGCCGTATGAAAAAGAGAATTGTGCTGCAGGGCGATGTTCCTAGCCCGCTGAATCCTCCGTCGGGCTGCCGCTTCAGGACCCGCTGCCCGTACGCAACGGAACAGTGTGCCGCCGAGGTGCCGGAATTCAAGGAATATGAAACAGGCCATTTTGCAGCCTGCCACCGTATCGGCCAGATTTAAATGGTTTTAATTTGCTGTGCAAATTGAAATAATAAGAAGAGAAATCAATAAAAATGGAGGGATTATTTATGAAAAAGAGAATAGTATCTCTGGTACTCGCAATAGCACTGATGTCTTCCGCGTTTGCCGGATGCGGAAACGGCGCAGCTGTCTCCTCTGCCGCTCAAGGAACCGGTAGCGCGGCGGATACCAGCGAGAAATCGTTGAGCGTTAGTCTCGGCGCGGAACCGGCCACGATGGATCCGGCCTTGAATCAGGCGGCGGATGTCACCACCGTTATGAACCATCTGTTCGAAGGACTTACCCGCTATTCATCCGATCACAAGATTGTTAATGCACAGGCGAAAGAGATTAAAAAAAGTGACGACCATAAAACGTATACGATCACGCTCCGTGACGATATTAAATGGTCTGACGGCAAGCCGGTAACTGCGGGCGATTTCGAATACGCCTGGAAGAGAGCGGTTGATCCGAAAACGGCTTCCCAGTATGTTTACATTTTTGATCCGGTTCTCAACGCGAACGAAATTGCCGCGGGTAAAATGGACAAAGATAAGCTGGGCGTAAAGGCCACGGACGATAAGACGCTGGTTGTGACTTTAAGAGCTCCGTGCGCGTATTTTGACGAACTGCTTTCCTTTACGGCATATTTCCCGCTCCGCAAGGATATTGTTGAGGGAAACGACAAGTGGACGCAGGATCCGAAAACCTATATTTCCAACGGTGCTTTTAAGATGAAGGACTGGAGTCATAAAGAAAGCATTACGGTAGAGAAGAATCCGAATTATTATGACAAGGATAAAATCAAGCTGGATACCATAAAGTTTGTGCTGCTGGAAGATGACGCTCCGAGGCTTGCCGCTTATCAGAACGATGAGATCAGCTTCTGCTATACGATTCCGATTGAAGAAATCGCTTCATGGAAGGATAAGCCTGATTACCAAAATCTGGCGGATTTAAGCACAAACTTTGTCTCTTTTAATTGCCAGAAGAAACCTTTTGATGACGTAAGAGTAAGAAAAGCCTTGTCTCTTGCAATCGACCGTAATTATATTGTGGATAAGATCACGAAGAAAGCTCAGACTCCCGCCGGCGCTTTTGTGCCGATCGGTCTTCAGGATGTGGACTCCACAAAGACGTTCCGCGATGTCGGAGGAGATTATATTTCCGTCAAGCCGGAAGATTATGAGAAGAATGTAGCCGAAGCGAAAAAGCTTCTCGCTGAAGCCGGTTATCCGGACGGCAAGGGTTTCCCGACGATTGAGTATGCCACCAATCCCGCTTCCATGAACAATGCGACAGCCGAAGCCCTGCAGAATATGTGGAAAACCGCGCTTGGCGTGAACGCCACCATTTCCCAGCAGGAGTGGTCCGTATTTATTGATTCCCGCAACAAGGGTAATTACCAGCTTGCCCGCGACGGATTCGGCGTGGATTTCAACGACGCGGTTTCTATGCTTGATCTGTTTGTGACCGGTGGCGGCAATAACAACTGCAAATATTCCAATCCGGAATACGATAAGCTTATTGCGCAGGTTAAAGCAACGGACGACAACAAGGTCAGGATGCCGCTTTTGCATAAGGCTGAGGAAATCCTGATGCGTGATATGCCGGTTGCACCGACGACCTACCGCACACGTATTGTTTTGTTGAACCCGAAAGTAAAAGGATATTATCAATCCCCGATGGGCTTCGACTACTTCATGTATGCTACAGTAGAAGGCTAATTCATAATAGAGCTTTTAAGCGTTCCCGTTTTACGGGGACGCTTTTTTGCACAATTTTATCTCTATTTGAATGATTTGGGTAGGTTATACTGCACCAGAACAAGTTTTTACTGGTTTAAAGCGATAGTAAGGCAATCAATTTGCAATATAGATTATCAAATATTTCATTTTTATAAGACGAGATATTAAAAAGCAAATGAAAACTGTTAAATTATATGATTTATTAAAATAAAACGAATAATTGTAAATATTCAGTTGCAAATAAGTTTTATCAGTAGTATAATCAAAAACATTAGAATATTAAGGTCAGGGCATAAAGCCGTGTTACTTTTGTTACTCGGCTGTATCATAAAAATGCAAAAGAGATTAATTTACTTGGGAGGTAAATCATGATGAGAAAGCGTTTATTGGCAGCTGTTCTGGCAGCTGTAATGCTTGCTGCTTCTGCAACAGGCTGCGCTCAGGGTGCAAACACACAGTCTGCAGCCGGCAGCGACGCGGCAGCGACGGATGAAACAATTAAGATCGGTGGTCTTGCACCGCTTACCGGGAACGTATCTGTTTATGGTATTGCTACAAATAACGGCGTAAAGCTTGCTGTTGATTCCATTAATAAGGCCGGCGGCGTCCTTGGAAAGCAAATTGAATATGTCTCCTACGATGAAAAAGGCGATGCGATTGAAGCTGTCAATGCTTACAACAAGCTTGTACAGGATGATAAAGTGGTTGCGCTGGTCGGCGACGTTACTTCAAAACCTACGATTGCGGTTGCTCAAAAGGCTGTAAAAGACGGCCTGCCGATGATTACTGCGACCGGTACCGCAGCTGATATCACCAAGGCTGGCGACAACATTTTCCGCGCCTGCTTTATTGACCCGTTCCAGGGCGAGCTGATGGCTGCCTATGCGGCGAAGAAACTTAACGCAAAAACCGCCGCCATTATCTATGACAACGGCGACGATTATTCCACCGGTGTTGCAAATGCTTTTGAGGCGGCTGCGAAAGAGGCCGGAATGACCATTACCAATAAAGAAGCTTATCAGAGCGGCAGTGTGGATTTTAAATCCCAGCTTACAAAAATTAAGGCCGGCAATCCTGATGTCGTAATGGTTCCGGTTTATTATTCGGATGTGGCGCTGATTGCCGTTCAGGCAAAGGATGTCGGACTGAATGCGAAGCTGCTTGGCGCCGACGGCTGGGACGGTGTTCTTGAGAAGATTGACAAGAGCAATCTGGATGCCGTAAAGGACTGCTATTTCTGCAGCCAGTATTCCGCTGAGAGCACCAACCCCGATCTGCAGGCATTCCTGAAAAAGTACAAAGAAACATACAATACGGATGCCAACATGTTTGCTGTTCTGGGCTATGACGCCATGGGCATGATGGCTGCCGCGATTAAAAAGGCCGGTTCCACGGATTCCGATAAAATTGTTGCGGCGATGAAGGGCCTTGAGTACAAGGGCCTGACCGGCAACACCACATTCGATGAGAACCGCAACCCGGTCAGAGAAGCTGTTATTACAACCATTGCGGACGGAAAATATAAATTTGTAGAGAACTTTAAAAAGTAATTTTACCCATTCTGTTAGGAATTTAAGGGGAAAAGAGGGTGAAGAAATTCGCCCTCTTTTCGGATTTTTTAGAATGACAACGGCGTTTCGATTAAATTCAGGAGGGTGCGGTATATGGATTTCTTTTCTCAAATTATCAATGGCCTTGGAATCGGCAGCATTTATGCACTGGTTGCTTTGGGTTACAGCATGGTTTATGGTATCGTGCAGCTGATTAACTTTGCTCATGGCGATATCATCATGGTAGGTGCCTATATAGTATTTGTTATTCTGGTTATGTCGGGTCTTCCCCTGTGGCTTGCGGTATTGGGCTCGATCCTTTTCTGCGGTATTGCCGGTGTGCTGATCGAGCGTATAGCGTACCACAGACTGCTTGTGCAGGATGCTCCCAGAATCTCTCTGCTGATTACCGCAATCGGTGTCAGTATTTTTTTACAGAATCTGTTCCAGCTGCTGTTTGGTTCCGACCCCAAGTCAATGCCCAGAATGTTTGTGTTCAGCCCGCTGAAAATGGGCGGCCTGGAAATCACCTCGTCCACTATTTTGAATATTCTGGTTTCTGTTGTGATGATGGCCTGTCTGCAGCTGATGGTCGGCAAAATGAAGATCGGCAAGGCGATGCGTGCGACTTCAGAGGATTCGGGCGCCGCGAAACTGATGGGCATCAACACCAACACAACCATTGCTTTTACATTTGGCATCGGCTCGGCCCTGGCTTCAGTGGGCGCGGTGCTTTACTGCAACACATATCCGCAGATTAAGCCGATTATGGGCGGCCTTTTGGGCCTTAAAGCATTTGTCGCCGCCGTTCTCGGCGGCATTGGCAGTATCCCCGGCGCCATGCTGGGAGGCTATTTGCTGGGTGTTGCCGAAAGTTTGACCAACGCCTATATCAGCAGCAACCTGACGGATGCCGTTGTTTTCGGAATATTGATTATTGTCCTGCTGGTAAGGCCCACGGGCTTGCTTGGCAAAAACACAAGGGAGAAGGTGTAACAAGTGTTGGGTATCTCAAGAAAGAAAAAGATCTCTTATATTGTAAATCTGGCAATTGTTATTCTTCTGTATGTTCTTTTCAGCACGCTGATCCGGCAAGGAGTCGTAAACAGTTACTATTCGGATATCATCAATATGATGTGCATCAATATTATTATGGCCGTCAGCCTGAACCTTGTAACCGGGCTGCTGGGCCAACTGGTGCTGGGCCACGCGGGATTTATGCTGGTCGGCGCGTATGCGGCGGGATTGTTCACCCTTCATTCCGGACTTCCTCTTCCGGTTGCATTTCCCATCGCGCTGCTTCTGGGCGGCCTTGTCGCGGCTGTTTTCGGTGTGATCATCGGTGTGCCTGCCCTGCGTCTGAAAGGCGATTATCTGGCGATTATTACTTTGGGCTTTGGTGAAATCATACGCGTTATTGCGAACAACCTTACCATTACCAACGGTGCAAAGGGCCTTTATGGCATTGATTCCTTAAATTCACGCCATAATCTGACGGCGATGTTTACCTATATGTTCTTTATTGCCGTGCTGGCAATCTTTATCAGCTTTACTTTCGGAACTTCCCGGCATGGACGCGCGGTCATCTCTATCCGCGAGGACGAAATTGCCTCGGAGGCCTCCGGTATCAATACAACCTATTACAAGCTGCTTGCCTTTATCCTGGCGGCGTTTTTCGCCGGAGTGGCGGGCGGCCTTTACGCCCATCAGATCGGGCTTNNCTTATCGACCCTTCTAAATTTGATTTCAACCGTTCGACGGAGATTCTGGTTATGGTGGTTCTGGGGGGTATGGGTTCCATTACAGGCTCGATTATTTCCGCAGGCGTACTTACCGTTCTGCCGGAGGCATTGCGCGGGTTCTCAAGTTATCGTATGCTGCTTTACTCCGTCGTACTCATCTGCGTTATGCTGTTCCGGCCCACCGGGTTGCTCGGGCGCAGTGAATTTTCCCTGATGCGAACCGTGGAGAAGATCAAGAGCGCTGTAAGCGGAAAAAAGCAGAACCCCGCTTCGAAAAAGGAGGGCTGACGAATGTCTGTGCTTGAAACAAAGAATCTTGGAATTGCTTTTGGCGGTCTTCAGGCCCTTGAAGATGTGCATTTTTCTATCAACGAAGGGGAGATTATCGGTCTGATCGGGCCGAACGGCGCGGGGAAGACCACCGTTTTCAACCTGCTGACCGATGTTTACATGCCGACACAGGGTGTTATTGAGCTTGACGGAAATAATATTGTAGGCAAAAAAACATACCAGATCACCCAGAACGGAATTGCAAGAACCTTTCAGAATATCCGTTTGTTTAAGGACGCTACCGTAATTGACAATGTGAAAATCGCGATGAACAGCCAAATGAAATACTCCGTTCTTGCCGGAATGTTCCGCCTTCCGTCCTACCGCAAGGAGGAGAAGGCGGTGTCCAAACGCGCGCACGATCTTTTAAAGGTATTTAACCTGGACGACCACGCGCACGATTTGGCGAAAAACCTCCCTTACGGTCAGCAGCGCAAGCTGGAAATTGCCCGCGCGCTTGCGACTAACCCAAAGGTTCTGCTCCTTGACGAACCGGCTGCCGGTATGAATCCGACCGAGACCATGGAATTGATGGAGACGATCATGCTGATCCGCGACAAATTTAAGGTTGCAATCTTGCTGATCGAGCATGATATGAACTTTGTCATGGGTCTCTGTGAGCATATTGTGGTTTTGGATTACGGCAGGATTATCGCGGAAGGTACCGCGGAAGAAGTCCGCAGCGATCCGAAGGTTATTGCCGCGTATCTTGGAGGTGAATGAGATGGGTGAAATGCTGTCGGTTAAAAATCTGGATGTTTATTACGGCTCGATCCATGCCATAAAAAATATTTCCTTTGAAGTGCAGGAGGGAGAAATCGTTACCCTGATCGGTGCGAACGGCGCGGGAAAAACTACGACACTCCATTCTATTTCCGGGCTTGTGAAGCCAAGAAGCGGAGAGATTACGTTTATGGGGAATAACCTGCGCACTACGGAAGCCTATAAAATTATCAAGCTGGGGCTGGCTCAGGTTCCGGAAGGCAGACGTATTTTCTCAAAGATGACCGTGCAGGAAAATCTGGAAATGGGCGCGTATATCCGCAATGACGGCGATAAGATTGAAGATGATTTTGAAAAGCTTTTTGAGCGTTTGCCGCGTCTGAAAGAACGCCGCAAACAGATTGCCGGAACGCTCAGCGGCGGTGAACAGCAGATGCTCGCCATCGGGCGCGCTCTGATGTGCAATCCGAAAATGCTGCTGCTGGACGAACCGTCCATGGGACTTTCCCCGCTGTTGGTAAACGAGATTTTTAATATTATCAGGGATGTTAACCAGTCGGGCGTTACCGTGCTGCTGGTGGAACAAAACGCCAAGAAGGCGCTTGAGATTGCCAACCGCGCCTACGTCCTGGAGACAGGTACGATTGCCATGGAAGGCGACGCAGACGAGCTTGCGAACGATGAAAAGGTCCGCAAGGCATATCTCGGCGGCTGATTATTACGAAGGCGGGAGCTTTTGCTCCCGCCTTTTATGTATTGATGGTCGTAAGAGAAGTGGTGGGGTAATACCAGGCAAGAATCTGTTTGTAGGTCGAACCCTGCGAAGCCATATAGTCTGCGCCTATCTGGCTCATGCCCACGCCGTGCCCGTACCCTTTTACCACAAAAGTGAAGGTATTGTTTTTACAGGTGACGGTGAAATTTGCCGAGCGCAGCGAAAATGCATTGCGCGCGTCATTCCCGGTTACGGAGACGCCTCCGATCTCGATGCTTTTTACGGAGCCGGCGGCGGTGCGGCTGACGGTTCCGACCCATTTGGCCGCATCCGCTCCAAGGCTTGCCTTTGGCGCGATTTTAAGGGCCGCCGCTTTGAACTGTTCAGCGCCGAGCGTGACCGTGGTCTGATATCCTCCGGCAAAAATATCTCCGGGGCTTGCGACCGAAACAAGATAAGTACGCTTTCCGCCCCATATGTCTTCGGATGTCTCCGTATTGCCGGAAGATATGGCATAGTAGGTTGCGTCGGCCAGATCATTGCCGCTTTTGAGCACCTGCCCGTAGACGGCGTTTACGATCTGCGTCAGCTTATTATAGTATTCGTCAAATCTGCTGCCCCAGCGTTCCTGCATCTGCGCTTTTGTGACGTAAATTTTCCATCCCTGTGTGTCCGCGGAGAAATCGGCTCCTTTGAGCGAAGCTGTAGGGTTGGCTCTTTCCTGTTCACGCAGCCTGCTGTAATAGGTGTATGCGGCGACGCCCTGCGCTTTCAGCGCTTCCAGCTGGGATTCCGGGGACATTTCCGTCACGATCGCTCCGTAGAGGAAACTGCGGTCGTCCACGGTAACGACCTGATTGCTTCTTGTATCCAATATTTTAAATTGTGCCGAGTTCTGAACCGCGGGCGGGGCGCTCTGCGGCTGTTGGGATTGTACCTGCGACTGTGGCTTTGATTGTGACTGGAGCTGTGACTGCGGCTGTTGGGGTTGTGCGGAGGACGAGAAACCGGATCGGTTCGGCTTGTCTGTCTTGTCCGGAATTTTTGCGCCTATGGACAAAAACGGAATTAAGAACATCATAAAAAAAAGCAGAAGTCCCAATATGGTTTTGCCTTTCATTTTTAACCACCATTTCTCCGTGAGGAACAAAATTTGCGGAATAAGCTGCCTTCTTGTACACAGGAGAAACCGACAGCCTGTTCCCGATTTTCATCTTTTCGTTTACGCAGGATGCTTTTGGCTGGTCCGTTTCCTGAACATGGGAGAGACCGTATTACATTTTACATGAGAACATTTAAAATTATTCATAAAATCACAAATATATTTCACTGACAAAATAATTTGACTAAAAAATGAAATTTTTATCTGTTTTTGTTGCAAAATCAGCAATATTGCAGGAGACAGATTACTTGACTTTGATTCCCCGGTGATATATATTATAGGTTAGAGTATTTATACGGGATATTGGCGCTGCCGTCGGTTCTTCCACGCGGAGCAGGGCGGTTTTTTTTATTGAATTTGCGTGGAGAATGGTGTGCTTATATGGCAGAAATTGTACTTGAGCAGGACAATCCGGGCTTAAAGGGCCTGTGTGATGAATTTAGAGCGAATAATAAAATTCCGCCTGAGAAATTTGAATTGTACCAGGTGAAACGCGGTTTGCGCAATCCGGACGGCACGGGCGTGATGGCGGGACTTACCACAATATGCAACGTACATGGTTATCTGATTGCGGACGGAGACCGTATCCCGGACAAGGGAAAGCTTACTTACCGGGGAATTGACATCAATGACATTGTAGAAGGATGTATAGCGGAAAACCGTTTTGGGTATGAGGAAGTCGCGTGGCTTCTGCTTTTCGGCGAACTGCCGAACGCAGAGCAGCTGCAGACTTTTTGTAAAACGCTGAACAGCTACCGCGAGCTCCCGGAGTATTTTGCGGAGGATATGATTATCAAGGCACCGTCCAAGAACATTATGAACAAGCTTGCGCGTTCCGTGCTTGCTCTGTACTCCTACGACGACAACCCGGATGACACTTCGCTCCAGAACAACATGCGCCAGGCAATCCAGCTGATTGCGCGGATGCCAACCATTATGACGTATGCCTATCAGGTGAAGCGCCGTCATTTTGACAAGCAGAGCATGTATTTTCATCCGATTGACCCCGCCCACTACACCGCGCAGGCGATTTTAAACGCAATTCGCCCCGACCGTGTGTTTACCGACGAGGAAGCAAAACTGCTCGACCTTTGCCTGATTCTTCACGCGGAACACGGCGGCGGCAACAACTCCACCTTCACCGCGCGCGTACTCTCTTCCACAGGCACGGATATCTATTCCGCCATTGCGGCGGCTATCGGTTCCCTGAAGGGCCCCAAGCACGGCGGCGCCAATCACAGGGTCATGATGATGATGAACGACATCATGGAAAATGTACATAACTGGGAAGATGAGACGGAACTGGAAAATTATCTTGAGAAAATCGTCTGCGGTGAAGCCGCAGACCGTTCCGGCCTGATTTACGGTATGGGGCACGCGGTTTACACGCTTTCCGACCCGCGGGCGGTGATTTTGAAGACAAAGGCCCTTAAAATGGCGGAGGAACGCGATATGCTCAAGAAATTTGAACTTTTTGAGCGGGTGGAAAAACTTTCGCCCAATGCTTTTGCCAAGGTAAAAGGGGAGACGAAGGTGATCTCAGCCAACGTGGATTTTTATTCCGGTCTGGTATATGAGATGCTGGGCATCCCGAGTGACCTGTACACGCCGCTTTTTGCTATTTCCCGTATTGCGGGCTGGTGCGCCCACCGGATTGAGGAAATGGAGACCTGCGGCAGAATCATGCGGCCAGCTTACCGTTCCCTGTCCAAAAGCAAACCCTACATATCTCTTGAAAATAGAAACGCAAAGTAATTTTGGAAGGACGAAATGTCATGAATAATAAAAATGCGTGGATTGTGTTCACAGTTGCGCTGCTGATAACATTGCCGACCAGAATTTACCAGGTATTGTTTCTGGTGGACCAGGATACCGGCTTTTACACCGACGGTATAAGGACGACCGCGTTTGTTTCCACCGGTCTTGCGGCGGGAGTCCTTTTGCTGATTGCCATGTGCTTTATGGATAAAAGTGAAAAGCCCAGGTACAGCCCGATCCGAAGCATTCCGGCGGCGGTTGCCGGCGCTTTGGCCGGCCTTGGGCTCATTCTTCAGTATGCTGCCGGTCTCTTTACGGCGGCAGCGTCGCANNCTGTTCCCTCCATCATTCTGGCGCTGATCGGAATTGGCGCCGGGGCGGTACTAATACTGACCGCTTATCATTTTGCAACGGGCAGCAATACGTTTCAGGAACACCCGCTTCTGGCGCTGATCCCGTCCGTATGGGGCTGCGCCAGTCTGGTTTCACTTTTTATCACCTATGTTGCGGTTGTTAATGTTTCAGAAAATATTTACGATACTTTTACGGTGATCTTTCTGCTCCTGTTTCTATTTGCCCAGGCAAAGATGTTTGCGCGTATAGATGATGAAAAAAGCGGAAAATTAATTTATATGTTTGGTTTTCCGGCAGCGCTGCTTTCTCTGGTGACCGGAATACCGGGAACAGTGATGGTTCTTGGCAACATCAGCCATACAAGTAGCTTCCCGGCCGGGTTGTATCCGGTTAATGTCCTGCTCGCGCTATATGTAATACTGTTCCTGATTCATTATTGGCACCTGAAGGTGGACGAGCCGGAGACTGCCGATGAATCCCCGGACACCGGGCCGAAGGTTGAAGCGGCCGTAATTGGAGATCCTGAGGATACGCCCGGCGAACAGCCCGCAGGCGTGCCGAAGCAGGAAAGCTGTCTGGAATTCCTGGAAAAAGCATACAACAGCAAGGAACAGTTTTTTGAAGGCGTAAAAAGTCCGTTTATGCGGGGCTGAATGAAAAAAGTTAGTTAAATTTATGTCAGATCACTTGTAAAATCTCTTAGAATGCTATAAAATAGAATAAGAAAGATTAAATTTCAGGAGGTAAAGTTTTATGTCTATTAAGATTGGCATCAACGGTTTTGGCCGTATTGGCCGCTTGGTATTCCGCGCAGCTGTTGCTCAGCCGGAAACATTTGAAATTGTTGGTATTAATGATCCGTTTGTTGACGTTGCCTACATGGTTTACATGGTGAAATATGACACCATGCACGGCCATTTCCAGGGTGACATTTCAGCTGAAGACGGAAAATTGGTTGTTAACGGCAAAAAGATCAATGTTTATGCCGAAAAGGATCCTTCCCAGATTCCGTGGGGTAAAATTGACGCCGAGTATGTTGTAGAGTCCACCGGTGTATTCTGCACAACGGAAAAGGCTTCCGCCCATATTGCAGCCGGCGCAAAGAAGGTTGTTATTTCCGCTCCTGCAAAGGATAAGGAAACACCGACTTTTGTCTGCGGCGTTAACCTCGACACCTACACAAAGGACATGAAGGTCGTTTCCAATGCATCCTGCACGACCAACTGCCTTGCTCCTTTAACCAAGGTTATCAATGATAAATTCGGCATTGTCGAAGGCCTTATGACAACCGTTCATTCCACCACAGCTACCCAGAAGACCGTTGACGGACCTTCCAGCAAAGACTGGAGAGGCGGCCGCGCGGCTTCCGGCAACATCATTCCTTCTTCAACCGGCGCCGCAAAAGCCTGCGCGCTTGTTATTCCTGCGGTAAAAGGCAAACTGACTGGCATGTCCATGCGTGTTCCCACACTGGACGTTTCTGTTGTTGACCTGACCGTCAGCCTTGCAAAGCCGACCACCTACGATGAAATCTGCGCGGCTGTCAAAGAAGCTTCCGAGAACGAAATGAAGGGTATCCTTGGCTATACTGAGGACGCGGTTGTTTCCTCCGATTTCCTCGGCGATCCCCGCACCTCCATCTTCGACAAAGACGCCGGCATTATGCTGAACGACCACTTTGTCAAGCTGGTTTCCTGGTACGACAATGAATGGGGCTATTCCAACAAGGTATTAGACCTGATTAAGCACATGAACAAAGTCGACCACAAATAAATTACCTCACAGCTGAAATCTTAATTGTTAACACCTCATATCAGGAAATTTTTCCTGATATGAGGTGTTTTTATACAATAAATAAAAAAGGAACGGCTGAACAGTACGTCCCTTTTATTTTCTAATTTATAAGAATCACTGATTTTACTGCCTGCTGTAATTCATGACTGCTGTTTTGCCGCCGGACACACTGCCCGGGCTGCATTCCAGATTCCTGACCACGTCAAGATTCGTAATGATGCAGGGCGAAATGGTGCTGTAACCTTTTTGCTCAATCGCCCGAATATCCATATCCATTAGTTTTTCACCCGCGGCTACATGCTGGCCAACCTCTACGTGACAGGTAAAACCTTCGCCGTTTAGTTTGACGGTGTCGATTCCGAGATGAACCAATACTTCTATTCCGTCGTCACTTTCTATTCCGATTGCGTGCAGGGTGTGCGCGATTTGTACGATGGTTCCGGATACGGGGGCATAAACCCCGTTTTCAGTGGGAAGAATGGCAATTCCGTCGCCTAATATTTTATCGGAGAATACAGGGTCAGGTACTTCTGATATGTTGATTGCTTTGCCGGTTTGCTGTGCTACAATCGTGTGTTTTTTACTTCTGCCAAATAGTTGCATGATAGACCTCCGATGTTGATTTCTATATTTATTTTCCTCCCCTGATTTGCACAGGGGAGGAAAACAGGGAAGAATTGTTATGCCGTAGCATGGTCATGGCCGGGAAGGTGTTTTTTCATTGCGTCAACCAAAAGCTCTGCCTTTGTGCCGACAATGATCTGGGTGACCTGAGTACCCGCTTTCATGACACCCGAAGCGCCAAGCGCCTTGAAATCCTTTTCGTTCAGTTCCTTGTTGCTGACAAGGGTCAGACGGATGCGGGTAATGCAGGAATCGATCTCCTTAATATTCTCTGCACCGCCGAGCGCCGCTATGTATTGCTTCGCAATTTTGTCAAAGCCCTGATCTTCTACCAGCGCCGCAAAGCTGCTGGTTTCCTCATCGTCCTCGCGTCCCGGGGTTTTCAGGTTGAATTTTTTAATGAAGAATACGAACAGGAAGAAGTAAAGGACTGCAAATACAAGGCCGACCGGGATAATCATCCAGCCGTTCGCCGCTTTGGTCCAGTTGATGAGATAATCAAACAAACCTGCTGAGAAGGTGAAGCTGTCCCGAATACCGAGCATATTGCAAACTACAAGAGAAAGCCCTGTCAGACCGGCGTGGAGTACAAAGAGGACAGGTGCAAGGAACATGAACATGAATTCAATCGGCTCCGTTACGCCGGTCAGGAAGGCGGTCAATGCAACTGAGAAAAGCGCGCCGCCGACCACGGCCTTATTCTCTTTTTTCGCGCAGACATACATGGCCAGTGCGGCGGCGGGAAGCGCGAACATCATAATCGGGAAGAAGCCGGCTGTAAACACGCCGCCTTTGGGGTCGCCAGCAAAGAATCTCCACAGGTCGCCGGAAACGGTTTTGCCGTCCGCACCCGTATAGGTACCGAAGTTAAACCATACCGCCGTGTTCACAACATGATGTAGGCCGAACGGCAGGAGCAGTCTGTTCAGCGTACCGTAGATAAATTCGCCGAGACCGCCGCTGCCGGTCATCCAGTTCGCAGCCGCGTCCAGCCCTTTTTGGAAGGTCGGCCATACGGTTCCCAGAAGTCCGCCGATTACAAGGGAAAAACCGCCCGTTGCAATCGGGACGAAGCGTCTGCCGCCAAAGAACGCCAGCCAGTCCGGCAGCTTTGTGCTGTGGAACCTGTTGTAGCAAAGGCCCGCGATGACACCGGCAATAATACCGCCGAAATGTGCCATGTTAATTTCTATAATGTCTTTCGGCAGACCTGCCGCCGGCATAAAGAGGCTGCCGATCTGCAGCGCGTGGTTTACGGCCTGACCGGCCGCATTGAGTACGAAATAAGCCACCGCTCCGGCCAGTCCCGCGGCGCCGTTGTTGTCCTTTGCGAGACCCACGGCGATACCGATTGCGAATAATAATGGCAAATTACTGAACAGGGCGTTTCCGGAATCCGCCAGAAGGGGAATATTGAGCATGTCGCTCTGGCCCAGCCTGAGAAGAAGACCTGCGATTGGCAGTGATGCAATGGGCAGCATTAATGCCTTGCCAAGTTTTTGGAGTGCCGCTAAAACTTTTTGCATTGTTTTTTCCTCCTAAAAAATATTATAAATCGAGTTCCCTCGAAAAGGCTACAATTGTTTTAGTTTTTCAATGTCCACCGCAATGAAGGCGACCGCATCCTCGCTGAGCCGGACGTCCATCTCCTGATCAATCAGATTCGCAACCTGCATCGCCATTCTGTAGGAGTCCGTCAGACTCAGCTTAATCTGCTGGTTCAGCTTCATGACAATCGGATTGCGGTTGACGGTCAGTGTAACGAGGCAGTGAAGGGAAAGCAGAAAGCTTTTTGCAGGCGCGTGCGTATTGTCCAGTTTTTTTCCGATTGCTTTCCCGACCATATTTAAAATTTCGCTGTAAACCCGCGTGCTCTTCATGGCGGAGCGGATATGCCGGTTCTTGCGGGCGGAGTAGAGGTGTAGGGCGATAAAGCCCGTTTCCCCATCCCCGATTTCCACGCCGATGCGCTCCTTGATGATTTCCGCAGCAATCTGAGCGGTTTCATATTCCTTACTGTACAGGATTGCAATTTCGCCGCAGAACGGGTTGTCAATCGGCAGGCCCATATGTAAGCACTCCACCGCAAAGGTAATATGGTCCAGCAAAGCGCCGTAAAGCTTGCTGTTGTCAATATGAAGCCGTTCCCGCGCCACTTCGACGATCTCGCCTGTGACCTCCTCCACTTTTTTCATTTCAGAATCCATCTGCTTCAGTTTGGCGGAATTGACGCTGTCGTCGCGGATATAAAATATTTTTTGATTTTCCGCATTGTCTTTAATTTCTTCGCCCACCCGCTTGCCGAAGCCGATGCCTTTGCTCATGAGAACCACCTGGTTTTTTCCCTCGTCGTGGGCCAGAATCGCATTGCTGTTCAATACTTTGGCTACCCTGTAATTCATTTGCATCCCCTCAATTTGAATTTTGATTGAAATGGCGGTTTGCTTACCCCTTAAGGCGGACTGCGCGCATCCGTCCACCTTAAGGGCTGCAGTCAGGTATGAAGTAAAACATCATTGCGTCATATTTCGTCAGAATTCTCCAGACAAAAACAAAAGGCATAAACCGCCATGAAAATCAAGTTCCATGAAAGTTTATGCCTGATCGAATCAGTTACACACTTTAAATATTCTTTTAACAGTTATTATTATACAGATAACAATCGATTTGTCAACATGAAATTTATAATAAATACATAAAATTTATTTTGTATCCATCAATACTTGTTTATTTTGACCACTCCCATTCAGTGGGTTATCTTTCCGCAGACCCATTATTTACTGGAAGACATCTCCTGAAAAAGGCGATCCTTGAAAATACACTGAAAAAAGTTGTTACTGCGTAAAAAAGGCTTTTTTTATAACAAAATAACTAAAATTATCAGATACTGCCAACATATATTACAAATAATTTACTAAAGTATTGATATTTTAGGAATTTGTGATATGATAATTTCAAGCACATAAGGGACGATTAAAACCAGAAGGGAGTTGTTTAAAATGCAAAAGGATACTGCATCAAATGACGGAAATCTGCCGCTTTATTTGTTCCATCAGGGAACTAACATAAAAGCATATGAATTTATGGGAACACATAAGACTGTAATGAATGATAAGGAGTGTATGGTCTGCCGCGTGTGGGCGCCAAATGCCGAGGAGGTTTCCGTTGTCGGGAATTTCAACGCCTGGGAGCCGGGCATGTATCCCATGGAAAAAATCAGCGAAGGCGTCTGGGAGTGCTTCCTTCCGTTTGTCATGCAGCAATATGAGGCGTATAAATTCTGTGTGGTAAGCGCCGACGGAAAACAGACATTTAAAAGCGACCCCTATGCCTATCATTTTGAAACCCGCCCGGGCAACGCATCCAAATACTATGACATTGAGGGCTACAACTGGAGTGACACCGCGTGGATGAAACACAAGGCGGCCAAAAAGCACTACGGCCAGCCGGTGAATATTTATGAACTGCACATGGGCTCCTGGCGGAGATATCTGGACGGCAATGTCTTTTCCTATGACAAGCTTGCCGACGAACTGGTTCCTTATGTAAAAAATATGGGTTATACGCACATTGAACTGATGCCGGTCACGGAGCATCCGTTCGACGGCTCGTGGGGGTATCAGGTGACGGGATATTTCGCCCCGACTTCGCGCTACGGGGAACCGAAGGAATTTATGAGCTTCGTCGAAAAGTGCCACAAAGCGGGCATCGGCGTAATCATGGACTGGGTGCCGGCCCATTTTCCCAAGGACGAGTCCGGGCTTGCCCGGTTTGACGGCACGCCGTGCTACGAATACGGCGACCCGCGCAAAGGGGAACACAAGGAGTGGGGAACGCTTGTGTTTGACTACGGACGCAACGAGGTAATCAGCTTCCTGATTTCCAGCGCGGTATTCTGGCTTGAAAAATACCATGTCGACGGAATCCGCGTTGACGCGGTCGCGTCCATGCTGTATCTTGATTACAGCCGCAAGGACGGGGAGTGGATTCCCAATAAGAACGGCGGCCATGAAAATCTGGAAGCGGTCGCGTTTCTGCAGAGGCTGAACGAATCCGTATTTGAACTGTTCCCGGACGTAATGATGATTGCGGAGGAATCCACCTCCTGGCCGATGGTTTCCAAGCCGACGTACTGCGGTGGGCTGGGCTTCAACTACAAGTGGAACATGGGCTGGATGAACGATATGCTGCATTATATGTCGCTTGATCCGATTTACCGCAAATTCAATCATGACAATATTACCTTTTCATTCTTTTATGCCTTTTCCGAAAATTTTATTCTGCCCATTTCCCATGACGAGGTCGTGTACGGCAAACGGTCGCTGATCGATAAAATGCCGGGCGACGAGGCGCAGAAATTCGCGGGTGTGCGGGCGTTTATGTGCTATATGATGGCACATCCCGGCAAAAAATTAATTTTTATGGGCACCGAGTTCGGGCAGCGCAATGAGTGGAACTATGAACAGGGACTTGACTGGCTGCTGCTGAACAAACCGGAGCATCGGGTGCTGAACGACTTCTTTAAATCTCTGAACCATTTTTATCTTGACACGGCGCCTTTGTGGGAGATCGATTTTTCATGGGAGGGCTTTTCATGGATTTCCAACGACGATTATACCCAAAGCGTCATCGCTTTCCGCCGCATTGACAAAGCGGGGAACGAGGTTGTGATTGTCTGTAATTTCCTGCCTGTGCAGCGCGACTTTTATTCCATCGGCGTGCCGTTTGAAGGGACCTACGCGGAAATATTCTCGTCCGACCGGGCCGAATTCGGTGGAAGCGGAATTACAAACGGTAATGATATCCGTTCCAGCGCAAAGCCGATGCATGGGTTTGAGCAGTCCGTTGAGCTGACGCTGCCCCCGCTGTCGGTCATCTTTCTGAAATGCCGCCGGAAGGCGAAGAAAACCGTAAAACCCGCCGCGCTTGCGGGAAAAATAAAAACTACACGGAAAGCAGCTAAAAAAGTAAAATAATTCACTGAGGAGGAAAATAAAATGTTGCCAAAACAAGAGGTAGTCGCCATGCTGCTGGCCGGCGGTCAGGGCAGCAGACTTGGCGTATTGACAAAAAACCTTGCAAAACCGGCAGTGCCTTACGGCGGCAAGTACCGCATTATTGATTTTCCGCTTTCCAACTGCGTAAATTCCGGGATTGAAACGGTGGGTGTGCTGACGCAGTACCAGCCGCTTGTGCTGAACGAATATATCGGAAGCGGCCAGCCCTGGGATCTGGACAGCATGAACGCCGGGGTCCGCGTCCTTCCTCCTTACCAGCGCAGCAGAAAGTCCGACTGGTACAAGGGCACGGCAAATGCGATTTATCAAAACATCCAGTATATTGACCGGTATAATCCCGAATACGTTGTCGTGCTTTCCGGAGACCATATTTACAAAATGGACTATTCCAAGATGATCGCTTTTCATAAAGAAAAAGAAGCGGACTGCACCATTGCTGTGATTGAAGTACCGCTGGAGGAAGCCTCGCGCTTCGGCATCCTCAACACAAACGAAGATGGAACGATTTATCAGTTCGACGAAAAGCCGAAGGTTCCGAAAAGCAACCAGGCTTCCATGGGCATCTATGTATTCACGTGGAGCAAGCTGCGCAAATATCTGGAGGCCGACGAGGCGAATCCGAAATCCTCCAACGACTTCGGCAAGGATGTTCTGCCGGCCATGCTCAACGCTGGCGAGCGGATGCTGGCGTACCGGTTTGAAGGCTACTGGAAGGATGTCGGCACGATTGACAGCCTGTGGGAATCCAATATGGATCTGCTGAATCCGAAGATCCCGCTCGACTTAAGCGAGGAGAGCTGGAAAATTTATTCGCGCAATCCCGTTATGCCGCCCCACTACATATCGAGCGGCGCAAAGGTACAGAATTCGCTTGTTGCCGAGGGCTGCAACGTATACGGCGAAATTGATTTTGCCGTGCTGTTTGCCGGCGTTTACATTGCTCCGGGCGCGGTGGTAAAGGATTCGATCATTATGCCGGGTTCCCGCGTGGAAGAAAACGCCATTGTCCAGTATGCGATCGTTTCCGAAAATGCGGTGATCGGAAAGGGTGCCGTTGTGGGCGCCCGCCCGGAAGACATTGAGAACAAGGACGAGTGGGGCGTCGCCGTCGTCGGCGACGGCTGCGTCATTGCCCCCGGTACCACGGTGCCGCCGAAGGCGATGATTGACGCTGAAAAACTGGCAGAGGAGGCGGCAAAATAATGCGTGGAAATAATGTGCTCGGACTGGTTTTTTCTAATGTGCATGAGGAAAGAGTGCGCGAGCTGACTGAAAAGCGGACCATGGGCTCGGTTCCGTTCGGCGGCAGGTACCGCCTGATTGATTTTCCGCTTTCCAACATGGTGAATTCGGGAATCAACAAGGTCGGCGTGATTACAAAGAGCAACTACCAGTCCCTGATGGACCATCTCGGTTCCGGAAAGGCATGGGATCTGTCCCGCAAAAGGGAAGGGCTGTTTATGCTTCCCCCGTTCAGCGGGGAGTGCAACATATCCAACAGCAGGATTGAATCGCTTTCCTCCCTCAATATGTTCCTGTCCAACTCCAGAGAGGAATTTGTTATTCTTTCCGACAGCGACGTTGTTTGCAATATTGATTTTACGGACGTAATGTCCGCCCATATCAAGCATAATGCGGACATTACAGTGANNCTGCCGGAAAAGATCTGCGACCCAACGGTCTACACCATTGACCCGGACAACCGCGTGCGCGATATGCTCATCAACCTGCGCGCGGACGGGGAATGCAACTACGGGTTAAGCATGCTGCTGATGAAACGTGATACGCTCATGAAAATGGTAGCGGACTGCGTAAGCCGCAATCTGTATAATTTCAAACGCGACTTTTTACAGCGGAATATTTCCAATTACAGGATTTTCGGGTATGAATTTAAAGGCTTTACGCAGATCATCTGTTCCATGAATTCCTATTTTGACGCCAATATGTCCCTGATGCTGCCGACAGTCCGGGCAGAGCTGTTCAACGCCAACAGGCCGATTTTCACCAAGGTGCGCGACGATATGCCCGCGCGCTACGGGCTCGGCTCAAGCGTGAGCAGNNGCCGACGGCTGCGTAATCGAGGGCACCGTTGAAAACTGCGTTCTGTTCCGCGGCGTCCATGTGGGCAAGGGGACAAAGCTTGAAAACTGTGTGGTAATGCAGGATTGTACCATAGGCCCGAACTGCAGGCTCAATTATGTCGTTATCGATAAAGACGTCGTCATTAAAAACGACCGCTCTCTCCTTGGCTTTCAGTCTTACCCGGTTTTTATCAGCAAGGGCAGCGTGGTTTGAAATATTCCGGACTACCATAACAGTTAGGGAGGCTTAAAAATGAAAGTATTATACTGCACCAGTGAGGCAAGGCCCTTTGCGGCTACCGGCGGTCTTGCGGATGTGGCGGGTTCGTTGCCACAGGCGCTTNNTGTGGTGATGCCCCTGTACGAGGATATTCCGCAGGACCTGCGCGAAAACATGAAATTTATCACAAGCCTTTCCGTGCCGGTTGCCTGGCGCCGCCAGTATTGCGGAGTGTTTGAAGCAAAGGTCGGCGGAGTCATTTACTACCTGATTGACAATCAATATTATTTTAAGCGCCATGGTCTGTACGGCCATTACGACGACGCGGAACGCTTTGCGTTTTTGTCGCGCGCGGCTCTGGAAATGCTTCCGTATATTGATTTTAAACCCGATGTAATTCACTGCAACGACTGGCAGTCGGCGCTTGTGCCGATTTATTTCAGTATTTTTTATGCGAATAACGACTGGTATAAAGGCATCAAGACAATTTTAACCATTCACAATATCCAGTATCAGGGCAAATACGGCAAGGAACTGGTGGAGGATGTGCTCGGGATTCCGAAGACGGACATGTCGATTCTGGAATACGATGACTGCATCAATCTGCTCAAGGGCGCGATAGAATGCGCCAACCGGGTCACTACGGTCAGCCCCACCTATGCAAAGGAAATACTTGACCCGTGGTTCTCCCATGATCTGGACAGCATTTTAAAAGCGCGCGAGTGGAAATTATCCGGAATACTGAACGGCATTGACACGGTCAGCTACGACCCTGCCAACGACAGCGATCTTTACGCTCCTTATTCGGCGGAGGATATTTCGGGCAAGGCCGAAAACAAACGGAAGCTGCAGGAAAGACTCAATCTGGATCAGGAGCCGGCCACGCCTCTCATTGGCATGGTTACAAGGATGGTTGCCCACAAGGGGCTTGACCTTGTCAAGGACGCGCTGGACCAGCTGATGCGGGAAACCAATGCGCAGTTTGTTATCCTGGGCTCCGGTGACTGGGAATATGAGAATTTCTTCAGGGAAATGCAGAACAATTATCCCGGCAGGCTCTGCGCGTGCTTCGGCTTCATTCCGGAGCTTTCACGCAAGATTTACGCCGGGTCGGACATTTTCCTGATGCCGAGCAAAAGCGAGCCCTGTGGGCTTGCCCAGATGATTGCCCTGCGCTACGGCTCCGTCCCGGTTGTTCGCGAGACGGGCGGGCTGAAGGATTCCATCAAAGACAGCGGCGACGGCGAGGGAAACGGGTTTACCTTCCAGACCTATGACCCCGGCGATATGCTCTGCGCAATCCGCCGTGCGCTCGAGGGCTACGCCAATCCGGAAGGATGGAATATCCTGGTTGAACGCGCCATGAAATGCGATTTCAGCTGGGGACGCTCCGCCAACGAATATATCCGCCTGTACCGTGAACTGATGAAGGAAAGCCAGTCCTGATTCTTTCAGCCTGCCGTTCGCTGCGGCAGGCTGTTTGGCCTCATTGGCGCGGTGTGGGCGGTTCCCTTGCATGAAAACAAAAAGTGGGTATAATAGAATGATGGTGACGGCAATTTACGGTAATTTGAAATTGCTGCTGATATGGAAGGATCTGATAACTTGTATTTAACCGAAGATGAAAAAAATATTCTGCTGGATATCGACTGTGAAAAACGGTACCCGATTGTCCGGCTGGAGCTGCACAGCTCCGAAAACGAGGAAGCGGTTTCCATCGCGCTGAATTATGTCCGGATTACGGATCCCGAAGATTCCATGGAGACGGTGAAGGCGCGTTCCGCCGCGCTGAAAAGCCTGATGGAAAAAGGCCTGGTCTTTATTGACTATACGGTACGGGTGTGGGTTTCCGGTGATTACGACGTATATTACAAAAGTAAAATTTATGAACTGCTGTGCCATACCGTGATGGAAAGCGCAAAGCAGCCCGGCGCGGTCTTTAACCTGCCGTATATGAGAAAGGGCTACGCTACACTAACGGTTAAAGGTGTGAAGGCCGTAAAGCAATTGTAAACTATGAGTGGAATATTTTGGCTGCATCGGTAAAAACGATGCAGCCATTTTTAGGCGCAATTCTGTTTTAAACAATTTCCCGCATCACTGATAGCTTGAGAATGAATTTCATTATATCCCCCGCCGCCGGCGGGGGATATCATCCCGTTTTTCCAGTTTTTATTTGAAATCGCTATAAGGAGCGCACCGTTAACACGGTTTGAGAAAATTTTAAATTTGGGGGCAAAAGATGAAAGTAAGTTCACAAAAAATGGTTTCTCTGATTGTTGGCTGTATCCTTGGAATCTTCATTATTTTTATACCCGCACTCCTCACCGGCAGTTTGTCTAGGGTCGGCACTTTTATGGGGGGATTGGAAGTTGCTGATTATGTAATGCGAATTATTTCTCCGACTGTTGGCATATTTATTATTTATGATGCAATCAAAACGTATTTGAACTGATTTTCGTTGGAAATATAGCTTTTCAGGGAAAGCAAGAACCGGGCCGCCAAACGGGCGGGCCGGTTGCAATTTAAGTCCGATATGATATAATTTACTTAGCCGCTTTTTTTGCTCCCATCAGTACTTCGGCGTTTTGTATCAGATTAAACAGCGAGCCTGAAAACAGCGGATACTCTGCGGAGATTTTTTCCGGGGAAAGAACGGGCAGCTTGGTTTTGTCCAACCCTTCCATCCCGTCGGCGTCGTCCCCGCCTGCAAGGCAGACGGCGTTTGAATACGCGATTTCCAGCGCGGCGGCGGAACGGCCGTCGCTCAGCTTCTGCGGTACGGAGAAAAGTCCTAGTGGATTTTTGGAATTGGCGGAATACAAAAGCCGGAAACTCCTGTATACAGAAATATTGAGGTAGGAAGATACTTCAGCAGTCAGCGCTTTGTTTCCGCATTTTTGCAGGGTGCTGAAAATAATGTTCATGGAATTGGCGAGCAGCTTTTTATTTAAAACAGGCAGAAGGCTGCCCTTCAGAATATTTTCTTTGCCAAGGGCATCCGGTTCCGGAATATCGTCCACCTTAATGGTCGCTCCGTTGCGGTGCGGTGTCCTTCCCAGAAGATAATCACAGGAAACGTCATAAAATTCAGCGGCTTTTACCACAAAGTCCAGCCCACATTCACGGATTCCTTTTTCGTAATGAGAAAGAAGAGCCTGGGAAACGTCAAGTTCCTCGGCCGCCTTTTTTTGACTTAATCCGCGTTCTTTACGCAGCAAAGTAATAATTCTTGGAAAACTGTTATTCATTAGAACTATCCCCTGTCGAATTATGGAAAAATTAACACCTTGTAAAGTATATAACAAATATAACGCTTTGTAAAGCCGCTAGATATCGTGTCTTTTCGCTCTGCGCCTACATGTATCTGGGAATTTTGCATTTGTCAAGACCTGCGCCGAAAAAAATTAAAGGAGCCGTAAAATGAAATCTTATACCATCCATTTAATCCGTCACGGAATTACGCCGGGGAACCTTCTGGGCCAGTACGTGGGGCGTACAGATTTGCCTCTGGCAGAAGAGGGGATTGCACAGCTGGAAGAGCTGAAGCGGCGAAGCCCCTATCCATCCTCTCAGGTTTATTACTGCAGCCCGCTAAAGCGCTGCGTACAGACCCTGCGCATTTTGTACCCTCAGGCACAGCCGATTGTGGTGAATGACCTTCGCGAATGTGACTTTGGCGACTGGGAAGGGAAAACCGCGCAGGAGATTGCGGCGGCGGATGAGAGCTTCACCCATTGGGTGGGAAGCGATGAGATCATAACCCCGCCGAACGGGGAATCCGGCGGTGCGTTTATGCAGCGTGTCTGCGCAGCGTTTGAAAAGATTGTGGAAGGAATGATGCGTTCCGGAACAGGCAGCGCCGTTGTGGTCGCCCACGGGGGAACCATTATGTCCATCCTTTCCGCCTACGGGCTGCCGCGCGCCAATTTTTACGATTGGATGACCGACAACGGCTGCGCCTATTCAATGCGTATTACGCCGGGACTGTGGATGCGCTCCATGGTGGCCGAGGTGTATGAGACAATCCCTCCACGGAAAACCGCCGTACAGAACAGCGAGAAGCTGGTGATAGACCTTGCGCGCGAAGCCGCCGACCGGGCGTTCGGGAAAAAAGAGCAGGAATAAAAATATAATCCTTGACAAAGACGCGCGCATAAAATATAATAATAAATAATTTAATTACTACAATAAAGGCAATGAAGGGAAAAAGACATCGGCTGAAACATTGCAGAGAACCGGCGGTTTGGTGCGAGCCGGCGTGAAGGCCCATGTGTATAGCTCATCCCGGAGCCGCCGTCTTCGATGTGAAAGCGTAGAAGCGGACGCAGCGGCAGCGTTACAGGCCAGAGCCTTGCTAGAGGCTTGCTAAGGGCTTCCGCTCAGCGGAGCCGAATTTGGGTGGTACCGCGGATATGTTTATTCGCCCCGAACACAGAAATCTGTGTTCGGGGCTTTTTTATTTCCGCCGATAATCATAGAGAACAGACGAAGGAGTGTTGGATGATGTATGAAGGCTGCAAAAAGTATATTCCCTTTCAGCCGATCAGCCTGCCGGACCGCCAATGGCCCGACAAAGTAATTACAGAGGCGCCGGTTTGGTGCAGTGTGGATATGCGCGACGGCAATCAGGCGCTGATTGACCCGATGAATCTGGAGGAAAAACTGCTGTATTTTCAAACTCTGGTGGATATTGGGTTTAAAGAAATTGAAATCGGCTTCCCGTCCGCCTCAGAGACGGAATACGAGATTCTGCGCACGCTGATTGAGCGGGATTTGATTCCGGATGACGTGACCATTCAGGTGCTTGTTCAGGCAAGGGCGCACTTGATTCATAAGACTTTTGAAGCGATTAAGGGTGCGAAGAATGTCATTGTACATTTTTATAATTCCACATCCACCCTGCAGCGCAAAGTGGTTTTTCGCACCGATATGCAGGGCGTCATTGACATCGCCGTCGAGGGCGCGAAACTGATCAAAGAACTCACCGACGCGGAAGTCAGGGAAAGCGGCGCGAATATCCGCTTTGAATATTCCCCTGAGAGCTTTTCGGGTACCGAAATCGAAAATTCCGTGCTGATCTGTGAAAAGGTGATGGAGGTTCTCGGCTCCACCCCGGAAAACAAGCTGATTCTGAATCTTCCCAATACCGTGGAGATGAGTACGCCGAACTGTTACGCGGATCAGATCGAGTATTTCTGCCGCCATCTGAAAAACCGTGAGAGCGCGATCATCAGCCTGCATCCCCACAACGACCGCGGCACCGCCACGGCGGCGACCGAGCTGGGACTGATGGCGGGCGCCCAAAGGGTGGAAGGTACCCTGTTTGGCAACGGAGAACGCACCGGAAACGCGGATGTGATGGTAGTTGCCATGAACCTGTATTCCCAGGGCGTGGACCCGAAGCTTGACTTTTCCAACATGCATGAAATCCGCGATGTATTTGAGAAATGTACGAAAATGAAGGTGCATGAGCGCCATCCCTACGCGGGCGACCTGGTGTTTACGGCGTTTTCCGGCTCCCATCAGGACGCCATCAAAAAAGGTGTGGAATACATGGCGCACAGCGAAAGCGGCTGCTGGGAAGTGAACTATCTGCCGATTGACCCCGCCGACGTCGGCCGCGAATACGAGCCGATTATCCGCATCAACAGCCAGTCCGGCAAGGGAGGCGCGACGTTCATTATGCAGCAGAATTTCGGCTACGAGCTGCCGAAAGCAATGCACCCCGAGTTCGGCGCAATGGTGAAGGCCGCCTGTGACGAGGCGGGCCGCGAGCTCCAGCCGGATGAGATTTTCAGTATTTTCCGCCGGGAATTTTTGGAGGTCAGCGCCCCTTACAATTTAAAGCAGTATAAGCTCTATGAAGAAAACGACATCAGCGGGGACACGCTGGTGCATTTTGAGGGCATTATCCGCTTCCGGCATGAGGACCACCCCGTCAGCGCCAGCGGGAACGGGCCTGTCAGCGCGTTTTTCCACGCGCTGAAATCTGTCGGCATCACCGACTACCAGTTTGTTTCCTACCGTGAACACGCCATTTCCGGCGGCGCGGACTCCAAGGCGGTATCCTATATTCAGCTGACCGCGCCGGATGGCAGGCCGGTTTTTGGGGTGGGAATCGACAACAATATCAGCCTTGCTTCCATTAAAGGAATCATCTGCGCCATCAACCGCGGCCAGAACGCCGCTGAAAAAAATTCTTAAGGGGGATCCATGATGAAGAGCTATAAAATTGTTCTGCTGAAAGGCGACGGAATCGGGCCGGAGATCGTGACGCAGGCCGTAAAGGTGCTGAACCGCGCCGCCGGGCGTTTCGGTTTTACAATATCCTATGACGAGGCGCTGCTGGGCGGCTGTGCGATTGACGCGACAGGGGTGCCGCTTCCGCAGGAAACCATTGAAAAGTGCAAAGTCGCCGATTCCACGCTGCTTGGCGCGGTCGGCGGCCCCAAATGGGACGGTATGCCCGGCAATCTGAGGCCGGAAGCGGGCCTTCTGGGAATCCGAGGCGCGCTTGGACTGTTTGCCAATTTGCGTCCGGCGGTGATTTTTGAGCAGCTTCGCGAAGCATCCCCTCTGAAAGCGGAAATCATCGGCGAAGATCTCAATATCATGGTCGTACGGGAACTGACCGGCGGCATCTATTTTGGCGAGCGCGGACGCAAAACAGTCGGCGGCTTTGAAGCGGCCTACGACACGGAAATGTATTCCGTGCCCGAAATTGAGCGCATCGCGCGCGTCGGATTCCAGATGGCGGCGAAGCGCCGCGGCAGGCTTTGCAGTGTAGACAAGGCAAATGTGCTGGAGTCCTCAAGGCTTTGGCGCGCGACGGTTGCAAGAATCGGAAAAGAGGAGTATCCTGATATAGAACTGACCAATATGTATGTGGATAACTGCGCCATGCAGCTTGTACGCAATCCAAAGCAGTTCGACGTGATTGTCACCTCAAACATATTTGGGGATATTCTTTCGGATGAGGCGTCCATGATCAGCGGCTCCATCGGGATGCTGGCCTCGGCCAGCCTGAGCGAGGAAAAATCCGGACTGTATGAGCCGATACACGGTTCCGCGCCCGACATTGCCGGTACGGGGATGGCAAATCCGCTGGCAACAATTCTTTCCGCCGCTATGATGCTCCGCTATTCTCTGAACGAACCGCAGGCGGCAAGAGCCATTGAAGACGCCGTGTCCAATGTGCTGAAAACAGCCCGTACGCCGGATATTTATACCGCGGGACTGCGGAAAGTCACCTGTGAGGAAATGGGCGATCTGGTCTGCGAAGCCTTGTAAAATCTGTAATAATTTGTATTATTTTAAAATAATTATACAAATAGTATTAAATAAATTTGAATGAAAGCAGGAAAGCAAGATGTTCCTTTCGCTTTATTCTTGAAATTGTTATAGGTTGGGAGCGCGGAAATGCAGGAAACACAGACTTTGACGTTTAAAAAGGGACTGAAGGACGGCTTGCCGATTTGCCTCGGGTATATCAGTGTCTCCTTTACGTTCGGGATGATGGCGACACAGGGCGGCCTGCCGCTTTGGGCGGTCATGCTGATTACCATGAGCAACATGACCAGTGCGGGGCAGTTCGCCGGCACCGAACTGATTTTGTCGGGCGGACTTTATATAGAGCTTGCCGTAACCACGTTTGTCATCAATATCCGTTATATGCTGATGTCGCTTTCCCTGTCCCAAAAGGTGGATGACGCCATGACTTCTCTGCACCGGTTCATTTTATCGTTCGGTGTAACCGATGAAATTTTTGCCGTTGCCATGCAGCAGGAGGGGAGCGTCAGCGCGCGGTATCTTGCGGGGCTGATCGTCACGCCCTACACCGGCTGGACGCTTGGAACCCTGCTTGGCGGCACCGCGACCGGCCTGCTGCCCGTCAGCGTCCGTACCGCGCTGGGCATTGCAATTTACGGCATGTTTCTCGCGATTATCATTCCGCCCGCAAAGCGTGCGCGCCCGATTGCGAAAGTGATTGCCGTCGCGGCCGTGCTGAGCTGTATTTTCAGGTGGATGCCTTTCCTGAACCGTCTTTCCGGCGGCTGGGTGATTATTATCTGCGCGGTGGCTGCCTCGGCCTATGCAGCGCTGCGCTACCCGGTTGACGACGCGGAGGTACGGGAATGAATTAGCAAAGACTTTTGATCTGCATTTTCATCATGGCGTTTGTCACCTATATCATCCGTATGCTCCCCCTTGCGATCTTTAAAAAGAAAATCAATAACCGTTTTGTAAAATCCTTTTTGGCTTACGTACCCTATGCTGTGCTTGCGGCCATGACCTTTCCGGAAATTCTGTATTCCACGGCGAATCTGTATTCGGCGGTATTCGGCCTTGCCGCGGCGCTTCTGCTCGCCTATAAGGACAAAGGGCTTCTTACCGTTGCGCTTGGCTCCACCGCCGCCGTTTTTATTGCGGAACAGGTGATTCGGCTGTTTTGACATGGAAAAGCAGAAGGAAGGGCTTACGGCTTTATGAAAGAAATGCACTTGGATAAAAAATGCCGCTGCAAAAAAGCAGCGGCATTTTGTTATATAATGGAATCAGTATCCGAATTTGCCGGTGAGAGATTCGTCGTTTTCCACCCATTCCTCCACATAAACCGAAGAAAAGGCGGTTTTGGTGTTGCGTGCGACAACACGCGCAATGCCCGCGTTGATAATCAGTCGCTTGCACATGGAACAGGGGGAAGCGTTTTCAACATACTCGCCTGTTTTAGCGTCCCTGCCCACCAGGTACAGCGTGCTGCCGATCATGTCTCGGCGGGAGGCACTGATAATGGCGTTGGCCTCGGCGTGGACGGAGCGGCAAAGCTCATAGCGTTCGCCGCGCGGAACACCCAGCGTTTCACGTACGCAGATACCGGTGTCGATACAGTTGCGGCGGCCCCGGGGGGCCCCCGTGTATCCGGACGATACAATCTCGTCATGCTGAACAATGATCGCGCCGAAATTCCGGCGCAGGCAGGTTCCGCGTTCCAATACGGTTTCAGCAATATCAAGGTAATAATTTTCTTTGTCCGTACGATTCATTTTTTATGCCTCCCATTCCTTTATCATTCCGAAAATTCTGTTTTTGGCTGAAGAAACATGGAATTACGCTGTAATGATAGGAATTCCAAAAATGCTGCGGAATGAATTCCGTTATTCCAGTTCTCATTTGAAATTGCTAATAAGATTTAAAATACTATAAATCTATCATATTGTATTTTCGACAGATAATCAATGGAAATGTGAGAATTTGTATGATATAATCATTAAATAAAAGCATTTAAATCGTTTTATGGATATGATAGGGGCAATGGAAAATCCGGATTCCAATACCGTCGGTTCATCCGGAGAATTAAAAATGACAGATCATGCAGGAAAGATATGGAGACAGAAATGGATTTATCGGATATCAGGACAATCAGGAGCGTACTTACGCGCCATGGTTTTAATATTTCAAAATCGCTGGGACAGAATTTCTTGATCAATCCCGAAATCTGCCCGCGTATGGCGGAAGAATGCGGCGCACAAAAGGGCGTCGGAGTGCTGGAGATCGGGCCGGGAGTCGGGGTGCTGACCGCGGAGCTTGCCAGGCGTGCAAACAAGGTCGTATCCGTCGAACTTGACAAAAGGCTTCTGCCGGTTTTGGGGGAGACGCTTTCGGATTTTGACAATGTGAAAATTGTAAATGAAGATATTTTAAAAACAGACCTGACAGAACTGATCGAAACGGAGTTCCCCGGTATGGAAGCAGCCGTATGCGCCAATCTTCCGTATTATATCACCTCTCCGGTCATTATGCGTTTTCTGGAGGAGCGGCTGCCGATCCGTTCTGTTACGGTGATGGTGCAGAAGGAGGCGGCCGAACGCCTTTGCGCGCTTCCCGGCACCCGTTCCTGCGGCGCGGTAAGCGCGGCGGTTCGGTATTTTGCCGAACCCAACATCCTGTTTGAAGTAAGCCGGGACAATTTTTTCCCGCAGCCAAACGTCGATTCGGCGGTCATCCATCTGAGAATCCGCAAAGAGCCGCCGGTGAAAATCAACAGGGAAAAGGACTTTTTTGCGCTGGTCAAAGCGGCCTTCGGCCAGCGGCGCAAAACGGTGCTCAATTCGTTGGCTGCCGGGCTTTCACTGGACAAAGGAACGGTTGCGGCGGCGCTGAAAAGAGCGGACATCAGCGCAAACGCGCGCGCCGAACAGCTTTCCATAGAACAGCTTGCCGCGCTCTCCAATGAAATATTTTGAATTATAAATTTGCTATATGTAAAATTGCAGCATTCACCATCAACAAGGGGGCTTTTTTATGAGCGACGGAAAACTTGCAGTTCTGTTTTTTGAAGCTGGCATTGTGCTGACCCTGATATCCATGGTGCTCGGCCCGTTCGAAATTACCGGGTGGGCGCTTGCCACTGCGTCGGTGGCTTGTTTTGTCGCACTTGCCGGTATGTATCTTGCATTCAGCAGCTGGGACGAGCCTGATGAGGAAGTACAGCCGCCGGAGGAACCCCGTGACGCGGAGACGCAGGAAAAATAAAATACGGAAAATGGCCGGAGGCTTTTTACAGCTTCCGGCCATTTGTATGTTTTAGTAAACAATAGCGCCGTATTTTGCCGCGAGCGGTTCAATCAGTTCGGTTTCAATCGGACAGGCCGAATCGACAATCAGCCGGCCCTGAAAATATCGGAGCGCCGCGTCCAGCACCGGCAGGCTGTCACAGTGCACGGCAATGGGAAGACGCGTCATGGTGCTGTTTTCACACAGCAGCATCGCGTCGTCCAGGCTGTTGACCTCCACAAGCGCCGAGGTAACCCGCTCGTCGTCAAGATCGATCAGATCTTCGCCGAGCGAGCTGGTGCAGGATATCGGCTCGCTGAACAGGATGTCGTCTCCCAGAAAAAACGCTTCCCGCTCATTTGCCGCGGCATAACAGTCGGGCTCTTCCGGAGCTTCCGGCGGGACAAAATCTTTTGCCACTACGGCAAGCGCCTTCAGATGCTCCGGGGTCGAACAGCAGCAGCCCCCCACGATTCTTGCTCCCGCTTCCATCAGCCTGCGCATTTGAACGGCAAATTCCGCGGGAGAGAGGATTCCCCCATTGGCCGGAGCGTTCCACATCGGCACGCCGGCGTTCGGCTTGGCGATGATCGGCACACTGACATGCGGGGCAACCTGTTCCACGTATTCCAGCATAGGTCCCGGCCCGAAGGAACAGTTCAGCCCGATTGCGTCTACTCCCATTGCCTGCAGCGTGATCACGGCGGGGAGAAGGCTGCCGCCCGTGAGGGTGTGCCCGCTTTCATCGACGGTAATGGTTACAAACACCGGCAGATTGGTCGTCCTTGCGGCAAGCACCGCCGCGCGCATGTCGGCAAGCGAGGCCTGCGTTTCAATGATAATAAAATCGACGCCCGCGTCGTCCAAAGCCCGTATCTGTTCGCGGTAAATGTCATAAATGTCGTCAAAATCCGAATCGCCGAACGGCGGCACAAACAACCCGGTGGGGCAGACGTTTCCCCCCACCGGCACACCGGCGGGTTTGGCAATGCTTTGGGACAGAGCGACCAGCTTTTGATTGATACCGGCCACGTCTTCCTCCAGACCGTAATTAGCCAGACAGGCCCGGTTTGCGCCAAAGGTCGGCGCATAAACCGCCTGTGCGCCCGCGGCGATGAATTGACTCTGCAGGTCGACGAGCTTCTGGGGGTTTTCCAGAATCCATTTTTCCACGCAAACGCCGCCCGGCATTCCGGCGTCGGCAAGATTGGTGGCCGTAGCGCCGTCCAGCAGCAGGGGAAGCTTAAAAGGGAAGCTCATTTGTTTTTCATTGCTCCTAACGTGTTCAGCCTGCTTACATGCTTTCCGGCGCCGATATTTTAAACATGGAAAGCACGTTGCAGATCACAGTGGATGTCGCGCTGCACAAACACAGCCTTGCGGCGGTCAGACTTTCGTTGTCGCCTTTTACGCGGCATGCATTATAGAATTTATGGAAGAGCGTAGCCAATGTAATGACATAGCGGGTAATCCTTGCGGGGTCGTAATCCTGTGCCGCGGCGACAATTTCGCCCGTGTAGGCGGAAAGGTGCCGGATCAGCTCAATTTCCTCCGGTTCGGTCAGAAGCGCGAGGTCCTCGTCAGTGCAGTCCCGCGGGGAAATCCCCTCCGCGGCAAGCGCCTTGAAGATGCTGCAGATCCGTGCCCGGGCGTACTGCACATAGTATACCGGGTTCTGTGAATCCTGCTGAACGGCGAGATCAAGGTCAAAATCCATCTGGGAATTGGCTTCCCTCATGATGAAATAGAATCTTGCGGCGTCCACCGGAACCTCGTCCAGCAGGTCGGCCAATTGAATCGCCTTGCCGGTACGTTTGCTCATGCGCACGACTTCTCCGCCCTTAACGAGCCTTACAAGCTGAATCAGCACAACGTCTAACTTGCCGCCGTCCAGACCGACCGCGTTCATGGCGCCCTTCATTCTGGCGACGTGGCCATGGTGGTCGGCGCCCCAGACGTCGATACAGCGTTCAAAGCCGCGCTTTTCGAACTTATTTCTATGATAGGCGATGTCCGCCGCGAAATACGTTGGATTCCCGTTTTGGCGGACAAGAACCTCGTCTTTTTCCGCGCCGAAATCGGTGGCACGGTACCAGAGGGCGCCGTCCTTCTCGTAGGTCAGGTCCTTTTCTTTCAGAATACGGATGGTTTCCGCCAGCTCACCGCCGTTGTGCAGACGGCTTTCCATGAACCATTCGTCGTAAACGATCCCGTATTTCTTTAAATCGGACTTCATTTTTTCGATGTTCTTCGGCAGCGCAAAATCAACAAGGGCTTTCTGACGTACAGCGGGGTCGGCGTCAACATATTTGTCGCCGTTTTCTTTTGCAAACTCGGCGGCTCTGTCGCGGATGTCCTCTCCCTGATAGCCGTCCTCAGGAAATTCAACGGCATCCTCGCCCTTAAAGATCTGCAAATAGCGCGCGGAAAGGGAATTGCCGAATTTTTCAATCTGGTTGCCCGCGTCGTTTACATAAAATTCACGCCACACATCGTAGCCGGCGGCGTCAAGAACCGCCGCAAGGCAGTCCCCCAGCGCGCCGCCGCGCGCGTTGCCCATGTGCATGGGCCCGGTGGGGTTCGCCGAAACGAATTCCACCATGATTTTGCCTTTTTTTCCGTAATCGCTGCGGCCGTAGGAAGCGCCGCACCGCCTGATATCCTTTAAGACCTCCGAATAGAAGCGCTGATTCAGAAAGAAATTGATGAATCCGGGCCCGGCAATTTCAAAACGGTCAAAAAATGTACCTTCCAGTACAATATGCTCCGTGATCAGCTGAGCGATTTTCCTCGGTGCAAGGTGGAACGCTTTTGCAGACACCATGGCCGCGTTGGTTGCCCAGTCGCCGTGGCTGCGGTCGGCGGGCACCTCGATGGAAAACGGGGGCGTTTCCCCCTGGGGCAGGTCACCGCCGGCCTGTGCCTTTTCCACCGCGCGGAGAATTGCGTTTTTCAGTTCACTGGTCGCCTGCAACACTATTTTTGACATCTTTGTTATTTGCCTCCTTGACCGTAATAAAGAGCTCATTTAAACTTGATAAATTGGAATTGATATCCAATGTATAGTTGATTTCCAGATTTCCGCCCAAATCGCCGAGCTCTGATTTTACCCTGCTGGTGAAAACACCCACCATCATGTTTCCAAAGCCCGTGTCGTACTGGCAAAGGTGACGTTTGCCGCTCTCCAGAATCAGGCGGGTGCTGTCCGCCCCTCCCCGCATCAGGGTCACTTTCGAGCTGCCGTCGACCTTCAGCACCGAGGTTTGCGCGGCGTTGTTGTTTTCCGCGTCATATTCTTTATAGACGATGTATCGGCTGTTTCCCTTTTGAACATACGAACCAAGGGTGGTCAGTTCGACTTCACCGGTTTCGTTGTCTATTTTCTGCCGGCCTTTAATGGAAATGAGGTAATTTTCCAGCATTTGTTTACTCCTTGCAAATTTATTCCTTTAATATAAATCAATATTCACATGGCTGACTTCCCGTTTGATATCCTTCCCAAGGAAGATGCCCGCAATCCGGGAAAAGCCCTCTACCTGATCACTGACATAGAAAGAGCAGTCCCCGTCGGCTTTTCTGTCGCTGAGCAGGCCGCGCGCGGCCAATACTCCGGCGCAGTAGGAGGCGGTCTCCTTTCCGCTGTCAATCAGTGTTACGCCGCTGCCCATCACTTCCGAAATGATATGCTGAATAATGGGATAGTGTGTGCAGCCCATAATCAGAGTATCGATCCCGGCATCCTTTAGCGGGGTCAGGTAGCGCTGCGCGACAAGGCGCGTGACCTCCTCGTCCTCGGAGATCCACCCGTTTTCCACCAGCGGGACAAACAGCGGGCAGTCGCGGTCAAAACCCTTGATTTCAGGGTCGGTGGCGGCAAGCCCCCGCCGGTACGAACCGCTGCGTATGGTCGCCGTGGTGCCGATGACGCCAACGCGCTTATTCTTGGTGGCCGCGGCGGCGGCCTGTGCTGTGGGATTGAGTACGCCGGTAAACGGGAGGGAGAGGTTGTCGCCGATGCCGTCCGCGACCGAGCTTACCGTATTGCATGCGGCCACAATTATTTTTACATTGTTCGATTCTAAAAACGATATATCCTGTTTTGTGTATTTGATAATGGTCTCGCGGCCCCGCGTCCCATAAGGAACACGGCCGGTGTCGCCGAAATAAATGATGCTTTCCTGCGGCATAATGGTTAATAGCTCTTTAACGGCGGTCAGCCCGCCAAGTCCGGAGTCAAAGACGCCGATCGGTCTGTTGTCCATTCTATTCCATCGCTCCAAAATGATTTAAATTCAGTATTGTGTTCGGATCTCAAAGGAAAGCGTCACCAGTTTATCCAGCAGCTCGCTGTAGGGGACGCCGGAGGCTTCCCAAAGCTTCGGATACATGCTGATGGAGGTGAAGCCGGGCATGGTGTTCAGTTCGTTTAATATGACCTCTTTGCCGTTTCGCACGAAAAAGTCCACACGGGCAAGGCCGCTGCACCCCGTCATGCGGAACGCCCGGACTGCGGTGGAACGGATTTCCTCCATGACCGTTTCGTCAAGGTGCGCGGGAATATAGAGCTGGGACTTTCCGGATTTATATTTGTCGTCATAGTCGTAAAATTCCGCCGAAGCCGCGATTTCACCGACAGTCGAAGCCTCCGGCTCCGTGTTGCCCAGTACGGCGCACTCGACCTCCTGACCGGTAATGGCTTCCTCCACGACAATTTTATCGTCTTCATGCGCTGCTTTTGCCACCGCTTCATCCAGCTCGGCTTCGCAGCTTACCTTGCTGACGCCGACGGAGGAGCCCGCGTTCGCCGGTTTTACAAAAATGGGGTAGCCAAGCCTTGCGTCAATCTTTAACTTTATTTTGGCCGCGCCGGTTTTGTATTTTTCGGCATAGAACCAGAGGTAATTGGCCTGATGAATGCCCGCAGCGGTCAGCAGCGTGTGAGTGACCGCCTTATCCATGCAGTCGGCGGAAGCAAGCGCGCGGCAGCCGACAAACGGAATTCCGCTCAGCTGCAACAGCCCCTGCACGGTGCCGTCTTCCCCGTTTTTGCCGTGCAGGACAGGGAACACGCAGTCCACCTTGATGACGTCAAAACCCATCTGACCGTCGACGACAATTCCACGGATGCTCCTGTCGGGAGAAATAAACGCGGGCTGGTTGAGCGGGTCATGCTCCCAGCGTCCGTCGGCAATTTCCTCCGGAGAACCGCTGAACAGATACCAGCGCCCGTCCTTCGTAATGCCGAGACAGACAATTTCGTACTTATCCTTTGGCAGATTGTTGATTACCGAGGCCGCGGAAACGCATGACACTTCATGCTCGGATGAGCAGCCGCCGAAGACAACGGCAATCCGTTTTTTATCCATAATAATATCCTCCAAAGATTTACTCTTTTCCTATTTTAATAATATACATAATACTACAAATACATATCATACCACAAGGCTTTTACAGGCGCAATCGGAATTTTGTTAAATTGTATGGTGACAAAAAAGTGTTTATGTAGTATAATTGATAAACACGCATAGAATCATACTATCAAAGTTAACAAAATTCATAAAGATACATGACTGCTCTCCCTCTTTTTCAGTGGGGAGCGGTTAGGAAAACATACCGGTTTTTGTTGAATAATATCGGAACTATCAATACAAATTCAGGAGTGATTTTTTTGGAGCAGAAGGCATTTGACCTGATTGCTGAAAAAGTTGGCGCGGTTTTAAGCGGACAGGGTTTCGCCAAAGCCGATAGGGAACAACAGGAGAGCGACGGCCGTTCGGTGCTGTTTAAAGGGGAGAATACCGCTTACAGTATTCTCTACAATCAGGGAAAAAAGCGCTTTGAGCTTAGAACCTGTGATGCCGAGGACGGGGAGCCGGATTTAAAGTGGAAGTCCATTTCCATCTGGCTGTTTGATCCTGAAACCGACAGCCTTTCCGAGGCCGAGAGCATTGTGAACGACTTTGTCGAGACGATTGAGGGGCCAAAGCGCATGGCTGCGGTCAAGACGAAAAAAAAGCGGAAGAAGGACGATGAAAACAACGCCGATCCGGTTTTCTTCTTTAACCGTTTTGTCGGGATTTTCCCCGAGCTGAAAGAGGAACTCAACAGTGAACGGGCTCAGTACGGCGATGTGCGCGCGGTGCATTTTGCGCGTGAAAACCTGACCCCGAAGATTGACGCGCTTTGCATCCAGAGTACGAAAACAGACAGCATCAAACGCTGCTGCGACCTTCTTAACGATATGTACACCGTCGGCGATATGGACGTCCGTTCCATTATCACGATTGTGGTCTTAAACGGCGTCCGGGAGCAGGCGCTGGAAAATATGAAGCCGCAGTTCAGCGACGACCTGAAGAAAGGCTGTACCGCGGGATTAAAGTTCAAGGGAAAAACCGTGAAGCCTGAGAAAAAGAAAAAGGAAAAAAGATTTGTGGCTCCCAACCTGAATGAATTGAAATAACAGTAAAGTGTGCGGGGCGAATTTCGCCCCGCAATATAAAAAAAACTTGACAGATCCGGCAGAAGTATGCTATCATTATTATACCTCATAAAGGGGTTATTTTTTTGCGCCCTTTTAAGAGGGAGGCTGAGACCTTTAAAAGGTCTAAATATTTTTCCGTATAACGGGAGGTGCCGTCATGAGAGTTAAAGTTACATTAGCCTGCACTGAGTGCAAACAGCGCAACTACAACACGATGAAAAACAAAAAGAATGATCCGGACAGGCTTGAGATGAACAAGTACTGCAGATTCTGTAAGAAACACACTCTTCACAGAGAAACGAAGTAATCCGGACGGAGGGACAAAAAATGGCAGATACAACAAAGAAAGAGAACTTTTTTGCCAGAGCAGGCAGAAATACCTCAAAGTTCTTCCGCGACTGCAAAAACGAAGTCAAAAAGATTGTATGGCCGACACCGCAGGCGGTATTTAGGAATACCGGCGTTGTTTTGGCAACAATATTTCTGATCGGCCTGTTCATCTTTGGGCTCGACACGTTACTCATGAACCTGCTTGGATTGATTATGAATGTTGCAAAGTAGGATAAGCGGAGGAAATTACTATGCCTGAAGACGCAAAGTGGTATGTTGTTCATACCTATTCTGGGTATGAAAACAAGGTAGCCTCTAATCTTGAAAAAACTGTGGAAAACCGTCAGCTCCATGATTTAATTCAGGAGATCCGAGTGCCGACGGAAACTGTTACCGAAATCAAAGATAACAAAAGGCGTGACGTTGAGCGCAAGATTTTCCCCGGTTATGTTTTGGTGAAGATGCTCCTTACCGATGAGTCATGGTATGTTGTCCGCAACATCAGGGGCTGTACGGGCTTTGTGGGCCCGTCTTCCAAACCCATTCCGCTGACGGATGAAGAAGTGGCGAAATTGGGTGTTGAACAGAAAGAAATTGAGGTTTCCTACAGCGTCGGCGATTCCGTCCATATTATCGACGGCCCGCTCGAGGGCTTTGTCGGTACTGTTGAAGAGGTGGATGTCGACAAGAACCGCGTTCGTGTAACAGTATCCATGTTCGGACGCGAAACACCGGTTGAGCTTGAGTTGGATCAGGCTGAGGCGATGGAATAATATTCACGATAATTTGCGGGAGACCGCTTATTATGAGGGGCACTGCCCCTGTGGGAGGAACGGATAAACTGATTCATCCGCTCCGCCATCTACCACGAATTTTGGAGGTGCAAACAAATGGCTCAAAAGGTTACGGGCTTGATTAAGCTCCAGATACCTGCTGGCAAGGCTACCCCGGCGCCGCCTGTTGGACCGGCTCTTGGTCAGCACGGCGTCAACATCATGGCGTTTACAAAGGAATTCAACGAGCGCACAAAGAACGACGTAGGACTGATTATTCCTGTTGTCATCACCGTTTATGCGGATCGTTCGTTTACCTTTATCACCAAGACCCCGCCGGCTGCCGTCCTTATTAAAAAGGCCTGCGGCATTGAAAGCGGTTCCGGTGAACCGAACAAGAAAAAGGTAGCAAAAATTACGCGCGAGCAGGTCAGAAAGATAGCTGAAACAAAAATGCCCGACTTAAATGCAGCTTCTGTCGAGACAGCCATGAGCATGGTTGCCGGAACAGCGCGCAGCATGGGTATTGAAGTCGTAGATTGATCACCCGGGTGGGAGGAACTTTTCTACTCCGATTTTACCACTCAATAGGGAGGAAAACCAATGAAACACGGAAAAAAATACGTTGATAACATGAAGCTTGTCGACCGTACAAAGCTTTATGATGCGAACGAGGCTCTTGACCTTTGCGTCAAGACCGGAACATCCAAGTTTGACGAGACGGTTGAAGTCCATGTCAAGCTGGGTGTTGACAGCCGTCATGCCGACCAGCAGGTCCGTGGCGCAATCGTACTGCCGAACGGTACCGGCAAGAAAGTCCGCGTACTTGCAATCTGCAAGGGCGACGCCGCCAAAGAAGCGGAAGAAGCCGGCGCTGAATTTGTCGGCGCGGAAGAAATGGTACAGAAGATTCAGACCGAAAACTGGATGGACTTCGATATTTTGATCACTACTCCGGACATGATGGGTCTGGTTGGCCGTTTAGGTAAGGTGCTGGGCCCCCGCGGTCTGATGCCTAACCCGAAAGCCGGTACGGTTACCCGCGAAATCGGCAAGGCTATTGCTGAAGCCAAAGCAGGTAAGATTGAGTACCGCCTTGACAAGACCAATATTATCCACTGCACCATCGGCAAGGTTTCCTTCGGCGGCCAGAAGCTGCTCGAGAACTTTGATGCACTGCTCGGCGCAATCGTAAAGGCAAAGCCGGCCGCTTCCAAGGGCCAGTACGTCAAGAGCTGCGTCGTGGCTTCCACGATGGGCCCCGGTGTCAGAATCAACCCGAACAAGGTTGGCTGATTACAAAGGACTTGACAGGCCGCACGGTCTGTGCTAGTATAATATTCGCTGTTCTTTATTCCAAAGACAGCAGGCGCATTTGCTTAATGGGTTTTCCCCAGCCTGCCGAGGATAGAGCCGATATGCATGTATTTGTGTATTTATGCCCTTTCCGCGGTGATGCGGGAAGGGCTTTTTCATTTTCTTGCGCGCCGTATCCCAACTGACGGAGGTGAATACATTTGCCAAGTGAAAAGATTTTAGAGCAGAAAAAGCAGGCGGTTGCCGCTCTTACCGAAAGCCTGAAAGCTGCACGCACCGGTGTCATTGTCAACTATAAGGGTATTACAGTCGCTCAGGACACAAAGCTCCGCAAGGAACTGCGTGAGGCCGGAGACGAGTATATGGTCGTTAAGAACACCTTGTTGCGTCTTGCATTAAAGGACGCCGGCATCGATGGGCTTGACCATGTTCTGGAAGGAACCACCGCGCTTGCAATCAGCAAGGAAGATTACGTTTCCAGCGCAAAAATCCTCGCTAAATTTGCTGAAACAAGCAAGAAGTTTGAACTCAAAGCCGGATTTGTCGACGGCGGCGCCATTGACGCCGACGGAGTCAAGGAACTGGCGGCTCTGCCTTCGAAAGAGGTTTTGGTCGCACAGGTTCTGGGTGGTTTGAACGCTCCTATTACAGGCTTCGTTACTGTGCTTAACGGCACAATGAAGGGCTTGGTCGTCGCTTTGAACGCGATTGCGGAAAAGCAGGCCGCCAACGCATAAGTTTTTAAAAAATAAAAATTTTGGAGGTAACTATCAATGTCAGATAAAGTTGTAAAGTTAATTGAAGATGTAAAATCCCTTACCGTTCTTGAGCTTTCCGAGCTCGTAAAAGCTCTTGAAGAGGAATTCGGCGTATCCGCTGCCGCTCCTGTTGCTGTTGCCGCTACCGCTGCTCCGGCTGCTGCCGCTGTTGAAGAGAAAACCGAGTTCGACGTTATCCTTAAGGCTGTTGGTCCCAACAAGATTCAGGTTATCAAGGTTGTCCGTGAAATCACAGGTCTTGGCCTGAAGGAAGCAAAAGAAGTCGTTGACAACGCACCGAAGGCTGTTAAAGAAGGCGCTTCCAAGGACGATTGCGAAGCCATTAAAGCAAAGCTGGTTGAAGCCGGCGCAGAAGTCGAAGTTAAATAATTTCGTTTACCGACAAAAAAGAGCCCTGCCGTTCAATTGGACGGCAGGGCTCTTTTCAAATATATATTATATTACATTTTCCTGTATTTCTTCACTCTGCGGAGGTTCTTCTTTTTGCGGTTGTAGATCAGCGCCAGAATGATGTAGATGATCACAAGCAAAACAATGATGGCTACGATAACAATAAACCATACAGAAGTGAAAATTGATTTGATGGTATTGGCGGAATGAAGCAATTCGCTGCGCTCAACGCTTTCAGCTGCCACAAGATTGACGGTTGTGAGCTTCTGGTTGGCGTAACTGAGGGTTGCCGTACCGATAACCTGCCCTTTCTTTACGGGCGCGGTGACAACATCCGGTATGTCTTTTGTTATAATCACGCTGCTCGCCGACACGTTCATCGGCAGCATTGCGGAATAATCCTTTTCCGCTACCAGAAGCAATTTGTCCTTATTCCAGGCGTCCTTGAGCTTGACTTCCCCGATGGACTCGGCGCTGTTCAGAATGTTTTTTAATTCCAGATTTCTAAATGCCCACTGGTAGAGCTTTTTTGTATCGACCATTTCACCGCGAGTCTTGATCTGATTGCCGTTTGCGTCCACAGACGGCGCGCCGAGCGCAACACACAGGTAGCTGTAGCCTTCGGCAGTGGCGGAAGAAACCAGGCAGTAACCGGACTCGTCGGTATGTCCTGTTTTAATCCCGCGCGCGTATTGGTAAAAATACTGGCTTCCGGTATTTTTATCAATGAGCAGGTTTGTTGTGGAAAGATTTCTCCGTACTCCTGCGTCGGGGCCGCCGACCGGTTTATAGGAAGCGCGCGCCTGCGAGGTAATCTCCATAAAGTGCGGCAGGCTCATGGCGTATTTTGTCATAAGGTACAGGTCATGCGCGGTTGTGTAATGGTTCTCGTCGTGCAGGCCGTGCGGGTTGGTAAAATGAGTGCCGGTGCAGCCCAGCTCCTTTGCCTTTGCATTCATCATATCGACAAAGGCACTGACGTTTCCTTTTCCCACGTAATCCGCAAGGAACAGCGCCGCGTCGTTTCCGCTTGGAACCAGCATACAGTTCATTAGTTGAAGGGCGGTCAGCTGATCGCCGATTTTAATATTGGACATGGAACTGCCGGTGCCGAGAAGCGTGTCCATCAGATCCTTGGTGATGGTTATTTTCGTTCCCTCAAGATCCTTAATCTGTTCGCTTGCAACGATAAAGGTCATTATTTTTGTGGTGGAAGCGGGTTCCCGGCGCGCATCGGCGTTTTTCTGGTAAACCACGGTGTTCGTGTCCAGATTGACCAGTTCAATGGCGGCGGAATTTGTGTCAAAGTCGATGTTGAAGGTGGCGGCGTTTGCCGGGATTGATGAAAACAGAACCAATATCGTTAAGATGGAAGCAGACAGAAGTCGACGCATTTTTTTCATGGAACTTTTTCCCCCGATGTGATATTATATGTTTAAAGTTTTATATTTTATCAGGAACGTATAAGCCTGTAGATTAGTATAACAGCAATTCTGCAAAAGATAAAGGGCAGTTTGGAAATGTAATTAAATTGTAAGATTTATTGGAGGAATTACCGTGATTTACATAACAGGAGATACCCACGGCGAAATGTCCCGTTTTGATTCCGGCCAGATTAAAAAGCTGAAAAAAGGGGACACGCTGATTGTTTGCGGCGATTTTGGCTTTATCTGGGACGGGGGCCAAAAAGAAGAAAAAAACCTGAAAAAACTGGGAAAGAAGAAATACAACATTCTTTTTCTGGACGGCACACATGAAAATTTCGATTTGCTGGATCGGTATCCGGTAACCGAATGGGGCGGCGGTCAGGTGCAGAATATCAGCGGCAATCTGTATCATCTGATGCGCGGACAGGTTTATACCATTGAAGGGAAAAAACTGTTTGTGTTCGGCGGCGGCGAGAGCTCAGAAAAGCAGATCCGCATCGCCGCGGGAAAATGGTGGGAACGTGAAATGCCAAGCATTGAGGAGATGCGTGAGGGCGTAAAGAGCTTGGCCGCCGTTGATATGACGGTTGATTATATCCTTACGCATGAACCTGCCCCAAGGGTTATGTCCAACACGGTGAACCCCAAGGAAAACACCAATCAGCTGGAGGCGTTTTTTGAACAGCTGGTGAAGCAGGTCAAATTCAGCAAGTGGTTTTTTGGTTCCATCCATACTGATCGGAAAATTACCGCCAGAAATTACGCTGTATTTAACGATGTGATTCCGGTGGAGCCGCCGCAGTACAAAAGGTTTCAATAAGAAATACATAAAATCGGCCTGTTATCGTTTGTAATAACAGGCCGATTTTTTAGCGTAACTGCGCGGAACCTTGTCCCGCGCAGCATCTTTAATTCGCCATATTTTCAAAAAGTTGTTTTACTTCGGCACGCAGTCCCCGGTGCGGCGCGGCCTCCAGTTCACCGTCAGCGTTCAGAATGTCCCGCGCGACGGACTGGGCTTCCTTCAGCAGATCCATATTCAGCATCATGTCGGCGATTTTCAGTTCCGGCAGTCCGTGCTGCCTGTGGCCGAAGAAGTCGCCCGGGCCGCGAAGCTTTAAATCCTGTTCGGCGATCTGAAAGCCGTCGTTTGTTTCGCACATTGTTTTTAAGCGTGCGACAGTTTCCTCGTTCTGCGCGTCCGATATTAAAATGCAGGTCGATTTGTATTCCCCGCGCCCTACACGTCCGCGCAGCTGATGCAGCTGAGAAAGGCCGTACCGCTCGGCGTTTTCAATGAGCATGACCACCGCGTTGGGCACATCCACGCCGACTTCAACGACGGTTGTGGAGATCAGGACGGAAATTTTTCCCCGGGAAAATTCGGCCATAACCGCTTCTTTTTGCTTCGGCTTCATCTTGCCGTGCAGCACGCCGATGGGATAGCCGGGAAGCCATTCCGCCCGAACCTTTTCGGCGTACTCATTCACGCTTGCCATATCGTTCTGACCTTCGTCTATCATGGGGCAGATAATATAGCACTGCCGTCCTTCATCGATGTGTTTCCGGATAAAACGGAATGCCCGCTGCCGCTTTTCAGCCGTAATGGCATAGGTGTCTATTTTCTGCCTTCCCGGCGGCAGCTCATCCAGAATGGAAATGTCAAGATCTCCGTAAATCATGAGCGCCAGCGTGCGGGGAATAGGGGTGGCGCTCATAACAAGCATATGCGGGTGGTCGCCCTTAGAGGCAAGAGCCGTGCGCTGTGCAACGCCGAAACGGTGCTGTTCATCCGTCACGACCAGGCCGAGGCGATGAAACGCGACGCCTTCGGAAAGAAGGGCGTGCGTGCCGATCACCAGTTGGACTTCTCCGGTCTGGAGCGTCTCCAGAACAGCCCGCTTTTTCGCTGCCGGCATAGACCCGGTCAGCAGGGCAACCCGCACATCCATCAGCGAAGCGGACAGGGAGGCATAGTGCTGCTGCGTCAGTATTTCCGTAGGCGCCATCAGTGCGGCCTGCATGCCGTTCTGAACCGCGCAGTAGCACAGCGCCGCCGCAACCGCTGTTTTTCCGGAGCCGACGTCACCCTGAATCAGCCGGTTCATCGGAAATCCGCTCATCATATCCGCCACGGCTTCTTTTACGGCCCTTTTCTGGGCCTGTGTGGGCTTAAAAGGAAGGAAGCGGTAAAATGCTTCGGAACAGTCGTGATCGAGTCTCAGCCGGCTTACGGCGCGGCTGCGGCCCTTTAGCCGGAGCAGGCCGAGCTGCAGAATCAGCAGTTCCTCAAAAATAAGACGTTTCCGCGCGGCTTCCATATCCTCCATGCTCTGCGGCAGATGGATATTTTCCAGCGCGAACCGCAGCGGGCAGAGTCCGTGCGCCACGCGGATGCTTTCCGGAATGGGGTCGCGTATTCTGTCCGGCAGCAGTTCAAAGGCGTTTTTGACTGCGCTTTCAATCATTCGGCTGGAAAGTCCCTGCGTTTGGCGGTAAATAGGCCGCACCGGGGGGCAGAGCGCAGCGCGGACAAATTCCGGCGTGCTCATTTCGCGTTTCAGGAAATTGGCGGTTACCTTTCCGTAAAAGACATATTCCTCATCCGCTTTCAGCATGGCCGGAATATAGGGATTGTTGAAATAGGTAAGCTCCATATCGCTTTCGCCGTCCGTGACCTTCACCTTGCAGATCGTCAGGCCGCCGCGGATTCTTGTTTCCGCCGGCCGTTCCAAGACGGTTGCCCGGACGGCGCAGGGCTCGTTCAGCGGTGCGAGCCGAATCGGATAAGGATGGCTTAAATCCTCATATGCGCGCGGGTACAGACGCAGCAAAGCGCCGACAGTCGGCGCGCCAAGCTTTTCAAACAGCTTGGCGCGCTTTTCACCGACGCCTTTCAGGTCGCGGATATTCTTTTCAAATAACGAACGCATCATTCTATAGAAACAATAAAGTAATACACCGGCTGTCCGCCGTTGACAAGCGTAACCTCGGTTTCGTTTCCCACCTTGCTTTTAATCCTGTTGTAAGCGTCATTCGCCTGTTCTTCCGTGACGTCGGCGCCGTAGATAATGGTGATAAACGAAGTATTCCGGTTCACCATGGAACGCGTCAGCTTGCTGCAGGCGTGCACGATATCTTTTTCAATCAGTTCCAGTTTGCCGTTGCTCAGGCCCAGAATGTCACCCGCCTTGATTTTGTGGCCGCCGAATTCGGAATCGCGCGCGGCGAAGGTAACGGAAGCAGTCGCCACATTGGAGGCGGCCTCCATCATGCCGACGGTGTTCACTTCCGTGGAAGAGTCGGGGTCGTAGGCGAGCATGGCCGAAAGTCCCTGCGGGATGGTGCGGGTAGGCAGAACAATTACCTTGCGGTCACTGACAAGCGGGATGGTCTGCTCGGCAGCCATAATAATATTCTTGTTGTTCGGCAGGACAAGCACGGTTTTCGCGGGCGTTGCCATAATAGCCGCCAAAAGATCGTTTGTGCTTGGGTTCATGGTTTGCCCGCCGCTGACGACATGTGTGCAGCCAAGATCGGTAAAAAGGGTTTTTAAGCCTTCACCGGCTGCAACTGCAACAAACCCAACCTCATTTACAGGGTCAGCGGGAGCTAAAGGGGATGAGGCTTTTGCTTTGGCTTCTTCATTTGCCTCAGCAGCTTTTCTGTGCTGCTCCTTCATATTTTCTATTTTAACGGTCAGAAGCTGTCCGAACACAAGGGCAGCCTGAAGAGCGGTGCCAGGCTCTTCCGTATGCACATGCACTTTGATAATATCGTCGTCATCCACCAGAACCACACAGTCGCCGATGGTTTCAAGGTAGCCGCGCAGATCCTGCGGGTCTTTCTTACATTCGGGATCGCGCCCCACAATGAATTCGGTGCAATAGGTAAAGTTGATGACCTGATCGAATTCCGCCGCGGCGTTTCTGAAGAAGTCGCTCTCGGCCGCCTGCTCCTCAGGGGAATCCGCTTCGTTCGTAATGACAGTGCCGTCTTTGAATACGCTCAGCATCCCATCAAAAATATAGCAGAGCCCTTTTCCGCCGGCGTCAATCACGCCGGCCTTTTTCAGAACGGGCAGAAGCTCCGGCGTTTTCTCCAGCGCCTCTGCAGCGCCCTTGCAGATCGCGCTCCAGACATAAACAACATCGTCATCGATTGCCGCCGCCGCCTTGCCCTTTTCACTGGCAACGCGGGAAACGGTCAGAATGGTTCCCTCCGTCGGTTTCATAACAGCCTTGTAGGCAGCTTCCACACCGATACCCAGGGCATTGGCCAGATCGGCGCCGCCGACTTCTTCCATCCCCTCCAAGCCTTTGGAAAATCCGCGGAACAGGATGGAAAGGATGACGCCGGAATTTCCCCTTGCGCCGTGAAGCATGGCGGAAGCCGCGCTGTGCGCGATCTCGCCCGCATGGCTGTTTCCGCTTTTTGAAAGCTCGCGCGAGGCGGAACTCATCGTCATGGACATGTTCGTTCCCGTGTCTCCGTCCGGAACGGGAAAAATATTCAATTCGTCAACCGATGTTTTATGCTTTACAATATTGTTAGCGCCTGAAATTATAGCGTTTCTCAGGTCAGTTCCAGTTATCACTATTCAGCACTCCCTAATAATTCTCGTATTTAATTACCTTATTCTTCATCTTATGATTATATCATAGTGCAAAGACAGATTCAATCTTAAAATTATCACGACTAATTTGTGAAAGCGTGTAAAACAGCATAAACGAATCTATAAAAAATATCCCCACAAAATGTGAGGATATTGATACAAGCCGATTCTATCTTGGTTCAACAATCAATTTAATAGCCGTGCGTTCCTCGTTGTCAATGATCACACTGGCAAAGGCCGGAATGCAGACAACGTCGATTCCCGAGGGGGCAAGGTATCCGCGTGCTATCGCAATGGCCTTAATAGCCTGATTGGTGGCGCCTGCGCCGACGGCCTGCAATTCAACGGATCCCGTTTCGCGAATCACTCCTGCAACTGCGCCTGCAACTGAGTTTGGCGCCGATTTTGATGATACTTTCAATATTTCCATAGGCCATCCTCCAGACTATAGCAAAATCATAGTACCATCATAAATCGAAATACAAAGTTTTGCAAGTAGTATTTACCAAAAACATATAAATTATTAAAAAAAAACTGTAAAAACCAACGAACTCTGTCTACTGGATTTGCATCCGCTCCACGGAGACGGTTTTCCCGGTCTTTTCATCTATCTGGAACAGGGTGCATTCCATTTTACAATCCCCGTCGGCCAAAGCAAAACGAACCGGCATTTTGGTTCTCATTTTTTCAATCACAAGCTCGGGCTTCACGCCGAGCACGGACTGAACGGGCCCCGTCATGCCAAGATCCGTAATATAGCCGGTTCCCTGAGGCAGTACGCATTCGTCCGCGGTCTGAACGTGGGTGTGTGTTCCGAAGACCGCGGAAACACGCCCGTCCAGATAGTAGCCGAAGGAGCGTTTTTCCCCGGTTGCTTCGGCGTGAAGGTCAATCAGCGTAATTTTAGGCATGCCGTCGGCAAGCAGGCGGTCGGCTGTGTCGAACGGGGAGTCCAGACTATCCATGTAAACGGTGCCCATCAGGTTGATTACGCCCACCTGCGTCCGTCCCATGTCCACAACACAGGCGCCCCTGCCGGGTACACAGGAAGGAAAATTCGCGGGGCGCAGGAGGCATTCCCGCGAATCATACAGCTCGTAGCTTTCCTTTCGGCGGAAGCTGTGGTTGCCGGCGGTGATGACATCCACGCCGCTGTCAAATAAGAACTGGACGGAAACGGGGGTCAGGCCGTTGCCGTCAGCTGAATTTTCACCGTTTGCAATGACCAGGTCAACCCCTTTTACTTTTTTTAATTGAGGAAGATGCGCGCGCAGAAAACGGCAGCCAATACTGCCCACAACGTCGCCGATTGCAAGAATATTCATTATGAAAGCCTACCTTTTGTCTGAATGCCCCCAGTGTTCCTGCGGGCTTATCGGGAATAAAGACATTGTAACAGTTTATTTTTTGCATGTAAATCCTAAATTACCACAGCTTGCGTGGTATTCAAAAATTAATCTCAAATATTGTTGGTTATCACAATATGATTTTTCAGGGAAAGTCTGTGCTGTCCGAAGACGCGGTATTTTATCCTTTACGCGGCGGAAATACAAGAAAACCTGACAAAACAAATAAAAATGGGGAACAGCCAAGCTGCTCCCCAAAAACTTCTCCCCAATGCGCCAGAGTGCCTATATACACTTTGCCGCTTATGCGCCATTCAGTGCGTTCGTTCACTATTTCGCGTACTCAATCGCGCGGCTTTCACGTATTATGTTTACCTTGATTTGTCCCGGATATTCCAAGTCGCTTTCAATCTTGTTGCAAATGTCTCGAGCTAAAAGCACCATCTTGTCATCGCTGATCATTTCGGGTTTTACAATAACGCGGATTTCCCTGCCTGCCTGAATCGCAAAGCAGCGTTCAACACCTTCAAATGAGGAGGCAACTTCTTCGAGCTTTTCAAGGCGTTTAATGTAGTTCTCCAGGTTTTCACGCCTTGCCCCCGGTCTTGCGGCTGAAATCGCGTCGGCCGCCTGTACAATGCAGGCGATCACTGTCTTGGCCTCCACGTCGCCGTGATGAGCCTGAATTGCATGGATTACTGTTTCGCTTTCCTTGTATTTGCGAGCCACGTCAACACCAATGTCAACATGGGAACCTTCAATTTCATGGTCGAGCGATTTGCCTATATCATGCAGCAAACCGGCTCTGCGTGCGATTGTAGGGTCCAAACCAAGTTCGGAAGCCATCACACCGGATAAAAAAGATACTTCCAGCGAGTGGTTTAAAACATTTTGTCCGTAGCTGGTGCGGTAACGCAACCGTCCCAGCAGCTTAATCAGTTCGGGGTGAATTCCATTGACTCCGGCTTCAATAACAGCACGCTCGCCCTCTTGCTTGATGGTGGCATCCACCTCGCGGCGTGCCTTCTCTATCATTTCCTCTATTCTTGCGGGATGGATTCTGCCGTCCGCAATCAAACGCTCAAGTGCTATGCGGGCCACCTCACGGCGTACCGGTTCAAAACTGGAAAGGGTAATTGCTTCCGGCGTATCGTCGATAATCAGGTCAACACCGGTCAGGGTTTCAATTGCGCGGATATTTCTTCCCTCACGTCCTATAATACGGCCCTTCATTTCATCATTTGGCAGCGGAACAACGGATATTGTGGCTTCTGCCACATGATCTGCCGCACAGCGCTGAATTGCCATCGAAATGATTTCACGGGCGGATTTATCGGCATCTTCCCGGGTCTGCTGCTCAATTTCCATCAGCTTGACGGCTTTTTCATGCGTAAGCTCATCTTCCAGATTCTTCAGCAGATAATCCTTTGCCTGATCGACGGTAAAGCCGGATATGCGTTCCAGCATATCAAACTGACTTTTCTTAACGGCCTCCGCTTCGGCAAGTCTTTCATCAGCCTGCTTGTTCTTGTTGGTCAGGATTTCGTCCTTTGCTTCCAGACTTTCCATTTTCTTGTCAAGAGTCTCTTCTTTTTGCTGTATGCGGCGTTCCTGACGCTGTACTTCTTTTCTGCGCTCGTTCAGCTCGCGTTCCGACTCGTTTCTCAAGCGGTGGATTTCATCCTTGCCCTCTAAAACCGCTTCTTTTTTTTTGGCCTCGGAAGATTTAATCGCGTCGCTGACGATTCTTTTGGCTTCCAGTTCAGCAGAACCGATGGTAAACTCAGCCTGCTTTTTCCGATGGGCGATTCCACCCAGGAACGCGACTGCGCCTGCAACAACCGCGCAGACCAGCGCGATTATAATACATGTTAACAAACTAACAGTGGCAGTGGTCAATTGTTGGCACCTCCTTGTCTTTCTTACTTTTCTAATATTTTAGTTTTAAATCATTTAGGATGGGTGCGTTAAGCCCATGAATGCATATAAGTGCATCTTATTCATAATTGTATTACTTCTGGTACCCCAATGTCAAGAAATATTGCTTGCAATCGTTATAAACTGTTCATATTATTTAAGGACGATGATCTTTTCCGTCAGATTATCTCAAAGAAATATGTTTAACATTGACAAATCGTGCGGGTATCTATTGACAAACCCTGTTACCGGTGCTAATATAAACCAAATATAGAAAATATGTATAACATGTTGACGAGGAAGCCTTCCGTCACAAAATTGCACTAGAGAGCGTGCGCAACAGCTGGAAGCGCGCGCGCAGTTTGACAGAAAGGACACCGCCTCCGAGTGCGTGCCGAACACAGGTTGCCAAAGGCATGCCGGTTAGCACCGTTATCTGCTGCAATGAGAGCGGATGATTCATTCGCTGAAATTGGGTGGAACCGCAAGCTTTAGCTTTGCCCCTTTGCTGGGGCAGGGCTTTTTTTATTATAAGGAGTGAAAGATATGGTAAAAGTAATGTTAAAAGGTGATGCCAAAGAATTTGAAAGCGGCATTACGGTTGCTGAAATTGCAAAATCAATCGGCATGGGTCTGTACAAGGCCGCCTGTGCCGGAAAAATAGACGGAAAGGTAGTCGATCTGCGCACACCCGTAACCGGCGACTGCGAGCTGGAGATTCTTACGTTTGACAATGAGGACGGCAAAAAAGCCTATTGGCATACCACCTCGCACATCATGGCGCAGGCTGTGAAAAGGCTGTTCCCGGACGCAGGCTTTGCCATTGGCCCGGCCGTAGACAACGGCTTCTATTATGATATCGACCTGGAACGCTCCCTGACCCCGGACGATCTTCCGAAAATCGAGGCGGAAATGAAGAAGATCATCAAGGAAAATATCCCTATTGAGCGCTTTGAGCTTGATCCCGCTGAAGCGATTGAGCTGATGAGGAAGGAAAACCAGAAATATAAAATTGAGCTGATCAAGGAGCACTCCGGAAAGGGAGAAAAGATCAGCTTTTACCGGCAAGGGGACTATACCGACCTTTGCGCCGGCCCGCATTTAATGAGCACGGGCAGTGTAAAAGCCGTTAAACTCACTAATTGCACAGGCGCTTACTGGCGCGGCGATTCTAAAAATAAGATGCTGCAGCGCATTTACGGCATCTCATTCCCGAAATCAGCTGAACTGGATGCTTATGTTACTATGATGGAGGAAGCGAAAAAGCGCGATCATCGTAAGATCGGTAAAGATCTTGAGCTTTTTACCATTATGGAAGAGGGCCCCGGATTTCCGTTCTTCTTACCCAAAGGTATGATATTAAAGAATTTGCTGATTGATTACTGGCGGCAGATTCACCGCGAAGCCGGTTATCAGGAAATTTCCACGCCGATGATTCTGAACCGCAAGCTGTGGGAAAGAAGCGGACACTGGGGTCACTATAAGCAAAATATGTACACTACGGTCATTGATGACGAAGACTATGCCATTAAACCGATGAACTGCCCAGGCGGAATGCTGGTTTATAAAACAAAAATGCGCTCCTATAAGGATTTGCCGCTGCGTATGGGGGAACTTGGGCTTGTTCATAGGCATGAGCTTTCCGGCGCGCTGCATGGATTGATGCGCGTTCGCTGCTTTACCCAGGACGATGCACATATTTTTATGACCAAAGAGCAGATCAAGGATGAAATCAAAGGGGTTGTACGCCTCATTGACAAGGTGTATAAAACGTTTGGATTTGAATACCATATTGAACTTTCCACCCAGCCGGAGGACTCCATGGGTTCGAAAGAAGATTGGGACATTGCAACGAATGCTTTACGCGATGCCATTACTGAATTGGGATATGACTTTGAGATTAATGAAGGGGACGGTGCCTTCTATGGTCCGAAGCTTGATTTCCATCTTACCGACTGCATTGGGCGGACTTGGCAGTGCGGCACAATTCAGCTTGATTTTCAGATGCCGGAACGGTTTGAATTGGAATATACCGGTGCGGATGGCGCAAAACATCGCCCGATTATGATTCATCGTGTTGTGTTCGGAAGTATTGAACGGTTTATTGGAATTTTGACGGAACAGTACGCGGGAGCGTTCCCGCTGTGGCTTGCCCCGGTACAGGTACAGATTCTTCCTATTTCCGAGAATACCCGCGCATACGCGCAGAAGGTTTATGATGAGTTGATCGCAGCCGGTTTGCGTTGTGAAATCGATAATCGCAATGAGAAGATCGGATATAAAATCCGTGAAGCGCAGCTCCAGAAAATCCCATATATGCTCGTCATTGGGGATAAAGAGGTGCAGGATGGCTCCGTGGCGGTGCGCAGCCGCAAGGACGGCGACATTGGCTCCATGGATATTGATGCATTTGTTGCGAAAGCGGCTGCCCAGATTGCTGAAAAATCACAGGACTGATTGCAATTTTTCTGTAGGCCGGATGATATCATCCGGCCTTTTTTTATAGTGTGCATCCCCAAAACAAAATTTGATTCGATGTTTATGTCAACCAAAGCAACTGAAAATGTTTCCACCGTTTTCTTTCAACCAGATGTTTCATAAGTTGAAAAGGGAAGAACAGACAGGCCTCCGCACAGATAATATGTTGAAAATCCAGTTGAAAATGTTGAAGGAATCAATTTATAACATTATATAGAAATATTATGTTATGAATTATGTAAAGCTGAGAAAAAACGGGATTCTATTTTGCATTATACAAAAATTATTTATAAATCTCATAAAATATGGTTATATTTATCAATGTTCTAAAATATAATTAAACTTTTATTGGAATACGGTAAAATACACCATAACAGTAGCAGGGCGGGGGCGAGAAATTGAACAAAATAGTCATGAGCGAAAGGGGATGGAAAATTTTTTCCACAACTGCACTCATTGTTGCTATCGTTATTTTTGCAGGCTCGTTTTTTCTTGTCAGAAATATGAAGGAGAATCAGGCAGGTCCTTCTCCAGCCAGCGTTACTTCTAAAATTATCAGTGAAATGCACTATTCAGATATGATCGAAGTCAGTCAAAGCCAACTGTCCAAACATTACAGCATTCCCGACGGCGTCGTTGCCGACAGTTCGCTTTATATGAGCAGGTCGTCCGATAACGCGTCGGAGGTTGCCTGCTTTCTGCTGACGGATAAGTCGAAGTTTTCCGAACTAAAGCTGGCTGTTATCGACCATATTAACTCCAAAGCAGCCGGATTTAAAAGCCTTAATCCTGCGCAGTACAGTCTGCTGAAAAACTTTGTGATTGTACAGCAGGGAAGATATGTCCTTGTCAGTGTCGGCAATAATGCTTCCTCTGATGAAAAGCTGTTCGTTGAAATACTGAAATAGTATTTTTTACTTGATTCCTCAGGATGTTTATGATAAAATAATGGACATGCGGAAGTGGTTCAATGGTAGAACATCAGCTTCCCAAGCTGATGACGGGGGTTCGATTCCCCTCTCCCGCTCCAAAAAAAAGCAAGCCCGGCCGATAAGGCCGGGTTTCTTTTTTGCGGAAACTGGCGGAAGAGAACCCCGGCGCAAGTACGGAGAAAAAGAAGGGTAGTTTGTGCACCGAGGAAGAGGAAGGGACTCGCGGAACGCGGGAGGATGTACGACCACCCGATTCCCCTCTCCCGCTCCAAAAAAAGAAAGCAGCATGTCAGGTTTCGAACCTACATGTTGCTTTTCTTAGTTTTGAATAGTTTTCATTAGAAAATCGATTATATTAATAATATTGATATTTATAAAGCTATTGACTTTAATAATGTTTATGGTGCTACGTCAGCGTGATTTGTTATTAGTAGCGTTGCATTTAGATGCCGAAAGCCATGGATTGCTGATTTGTTTTTACGCATCCCGGTTCACTTGCAAAAGCGGTCAATCCAATCATAGGGAGCGCCGGTATCCTCGCTTTTTGCCGGGATTAGCCGCCCGGTTCGGTCTGTATTATAGATTTCTTGAACCCTTGTTTATTTACTGCAAAGGTTTACGAATACCTTCTTAGTTGCAACTCTCCTTTATAACAAGTCTTACCGATTTGCTTTTTTCTAAAATCTGTGTTATAATAAAAAAAATTAAATATAAAAGAACCGTCTTTGAGAAGGGCTTTTGGTATTGCGCTGATTGGCGTACTATAAAAGCCCTTCTTTTTTTTTAAAGGACACCAAAAATTTTTTAGTAGGAGGAGCTAAGATGAATACCATTTTGGCGCAGAAGCGCGACCCGGCCACAAAGGCCAAACAACTGAGGCGTTCAGGAATTGTACCATGCGTCATCTTTGGCGCAGAATTGAAAGAGTCGCTCTCCGTACAGATTGATCGGAGTACGGCCGGACAACTCAAGCGAACCAAGCGCAACGGAAGCAAGGTGAATATTCAGGTAGATGGGAAAACCTATCCGACGCTAATTAAGGATTTGGATTATAACAGTTTGAACAACGAGATAGTCCATGTTAGCTTCCAGGTATTGGCTGCAGGAAAAAAGTTCAACAGCGTTGCTGATATTGTGCTTATAAACAAGGAAAAAGTGGGAGGAATTCTGGAGCAGATTCAGATGCAGGTTCCTCACGCCGCCGAGCCGGAATATCTGCTCGATACCGTTACAGTCAATCTTGAAAATATGCCGATCGGGACAATACTTACAATCGGGGATATCCCGGAATTTCAAAGCGATAAAATCGAACTACAGGCCGATGCGGGTAATATTGTTCTGCGTATCAGCGAAAAAAAACAAGCCGATGTGAGAGCGGAGTAAAAACGTTTATCCATTGCATTTTTGAAAAGAGCTTCCGTTTCTGGTCGTCAGGTCAGGATGGGAAGTTCTTTTTCACATTAGAAAGGAGAAAAATGAATATTAACGGTCAGGCAATTAAGCATAAAACATTCGGTTGCGGTGTCGTTACGGCTTTAACTGCCAACACAATAACGGTGTGCTTCTCTGAAGGCGAAAAAAAGTTTATCTATCCGGATGCATTCTCAGAGTATTTGGTTTTGAGAGATAAGAGTATGCAGCAGCATATCACAGCACAAATTGCTAAAAAAGAAGCCGAAATAAATCGACAGCGTCAGGCGGAGCAGGCAGAACAGGAGCGCAGGCAAAAATTGCTCAATTTTTCCATAACAGCCAACTCGCACGCCGTTTTCGACATTATACCGGAACATGTGGAACAGGTCTGCAAAACATATGCAGTTTCGACGGGACGATATTTAAGTGGGCATTCAAAAGGACAGCCGCGAATTGCAGTGAGACTGAAGCCGAATTCGGCGTGCCTGTTGACCGAACGTCCGGGCAGGCAACCAGAGCAGGAACGGCGAATTATAGGTGCTTTCATGGTCAGAGAGGATTTTTTTGGCAAGGATGTACATGGCGGACTGATCGAAGGACATCCGAAGTATCAAATGCGTGTCCCATCTGAAAATATTCTGCTGTTTTGGGAACTTTTCGGTCAGAATGCAACACCGCGTTGGGGAAACACGGTATTTAAGTATTGTTCCGGGACGGTAATGAATCATATACTGTCCGAAATGACACAGCTGCTTGAAAATACGGAACAGCAGGAATCTGCACTTACGTTTTACAAGTATTTTTGTAAAATAAATTGTCTGCGCCCTCTTATGCAAATCAATATGTTTGCTTCTCCAAGATGCCCATCGGATTAACCGGCAGGCTTTTTTTAATTCACATCGCCTCCCCTATAACCGGCATCATCGATCTGCCTATCGCCGGAAGCACCCAGTACGCCAGCGATTGTCATTATGAGCATCATTATTTCGCGGATCATAGGATCATCCCCCCAGCATTTAGTGGAGGATAGGAGAAGAAAATGTAATAAAAAATTAAAAGAACTATCATCTTTAAAAGATTCAGCAACAGATACAATGCCTTGTATTTTGGGGGTTTATTTGGGTTCGATTTCTCTCCCGCTCCAGCAGGCTGAGCCTGCATACAATTCGCGCTCCTCACACTGTGGGGAGCCGTTTTTTATATTCCCGCGCTGAATTCTATCTAAATTGAAAAAGCAGCTCGACCGACAAGGCCGGGCTGCTTTTTGCGGAGGTTTGCGGAAGAGAACCCAGGCGTAAGTGGGGCGATATAAAGGCCGGATTGTGAAGCACCGTATTATTTATAGCATGGATAAGAAATCTTTTCTTCCCACCATCCAAAAGCTATCCTTCCCGATGCTGCAATGCCGGAATCTTCCGTTATAGATAAAAATACCAGAAATGAACCGCCGGGTGGGAAAATCAGTTTTCCGTTCTCCGTTTCGACCAAGGTTGTTCCCGGTTNNTTGTTCGCCTCTTCTGACAAATGCTTTTACTCCTCCGGTTGGTTCCCCGGTAACATTCGATGCTAACTCCAACTTTACTCTAGGCCTTGGAATAGGCCGGATTGCTGTATTTGAAGGGGTTACAAGGGTGGATTCGGAAGACTTGCCGGGAGCGGTTGAGTTAAACCAGAATTGAGCGCGGAAGGGCGCTTCCGATATATCTGTTACAGTCCATACATTAACATGTAAATTCACACCAGACCCATGTGGATTATATAATCTTGCCCATGCGCTGGTGCCATTTCCTAAACTTAAGTTATCGGCATAACCGATAAAGTATTCTCCTTTGATAGACTCATATAGTTCTATTGGGATATTTACATTTTTATTATAGTAGTTAGCTTGACAATCGTAACCATTTCTTGAATCTAGCATAAGTTCACCTTTTCGATAGGAATTTTTGATAATGGCACTACTCGTATATTATGTTGAATATGCAGTGGCAGTGAATGACAAGGATTCATTCACATACCCCATAAATTTGTCCGAGTTCATCGAATAATATAATGCGGCTATTCCCAACATGCTTATTGGTTTACAAATATTACCTTTTAAAACAACGTAGCAAATGGCTTATACTATATACGATCACTATAAACGATGAGACATAAAGGAGGTATTATGGCTGAATTATCAAAAATATTCCCGTGTTGTGTAGGTGACACTATATACTCTTTCAAATGGGATATACGGACTTGTGAATATGTACTTCTAGAAGAAAAATGCTTGGGCTTTAACGTTCGCTCAAATGAAGGATACAATATTTTACTAAAGGGAGAAAAGTTTGAATATTTGAGAAGCGATGAAAAATACAAAGAAAATTGGTTTACATTACTTGATGAAGCAAAAGCAAAACTAGAATTGCTGAATCAAAAATCGTAAATATAGGATGAAATAAGATGATCCTGAACGCCTGTACGACATAAAGATAAAAAGTGCAATAAATATGCTATGTGAGTTAAAGAAATACTGAAACACGTATGACAATGCTATGATGGAATCTTTTTGTCATACGCTAAAAAGAGAGCTTGCTCAGGATGCCGATATGACAACCTCGAACAAGCCCGAATGGACATTTTTTTACGGAATAGTTCACTTCGCAGAGAAGCCCCTCTCTCCTTTTTGAAAAATCGCAGAAAAATATGCAATAACAGATTTTGCACTTTGCATGATTATATTGCTCAAAACTTGTATGTATTCCTTTTTAAAAGAAAACCGGAACCTTTTTGCTTCGGATGAAAATTACAGTTTCTACAGCTTAAGGGCGCAGATTTCAGTACCCCATACCTCAAAGCGCCGGTTGTGTGGATAATGTTTTTCAAGAATTTCTCTTGTTTCTTTGTTCGGCTGTAAATCCCAATAAGAACGAATGGATGATTTCTGAAATTTTGAATGGTCCAGCATGTAGGCGTAATCTTCATAGAAATACCGGTTCAGTACGGCTCCCCCGTTCTTAATCTGCCAAGCCGCATTCTCGTGGGAAAGTAGGTCGGGCTTCTTTTGTTTCAGAAGTTCCAGAATGTCAGAATAGGATGCTGTTAAATGGGCAAAATCCGGGACAGGCGCTCGAAAGTTAAAATTAAAGTCGTCGGTAAACCAATAATGAGATCCGCCTGCGCAGGACCAGATCGGTCCAAACCTTGTGTAAAATTTTCCGCCGGACTTTAGTGAAAGGTAAATTTTATCCAAAACTTCGCTCAGCTTCACAACATGTTCCAGACAGCAGTTGGAAATACAAAGATCGAACTGACCGGCAAAGTCATCTGTAATGTCTTCTCCGTATCCGTTGAATATCACGTAATCATCTTTTGCGATTGCGTCTTTCAGGCTGATTTCTCCAAAATTATAAATAGGCGTTGAGGCATAATGCTCTTTCCATGTTTCCAGGTGTGTTTGCCACGGTTTATCAACGCAGACATATTTTTTAATGCCAAATTTTTCAAAAATGATGTCCCGATGCATATTACTGCCGCCAATTTCCAAGATAGTCTTTCCCTTCAAGTCAATTCTGCTTGATAGTTCATTAAAAAAGTCAATATGATATTGGAACAACTTGTATTTTTCAATATAGTAATGATATTCCTTCTTTTGAAATACAGGAGGATAAGACACTGGGAAAATAGCTTCGTCATTTCTTGAAAGCAGAGCGTCCTTTTGGGGGGCTGTGGCGTTCTCGACCGGGGTATTTAATTCGTTTCTGATTTTACTTAGAGGCTCCTTTACAAACTCATTTCCAAAATCCGTATACCATTTTCTAACCTGGCGGTCAATTTTTTGCTTTGTTTTGGTAAACATCGTGAATTCTCCTTCTAGTTTCATTACAATAATTCTACAAAATATACCGCAATACTATAATTATATTTTCTTAATTATAGAATATTTACCACTTAATGACAAGCATAAATGCATTTTTCGCAGAGTCTTGCGTCATTAAAACGCTTTGCAAAAGGAATTACACACTGCCGCCCCCCTCATTTGACTCAAAGCCAGACTCAGTGTGCTTTTTTGATAAAACTAAACTAAATTTTTGGAAGCGAAGAGCGGTATGCGGCGGATTATGAGTCGGCTCTTGACAAACGAGCATATGCATACTATACTTTTATTTGTGCATATGCTCATTATCTTTTGGGAGGTGTCAAATGCCAACAGGATTTAAATGCCGCAGAGTATGTGCTGTTCCTGAAAACAGGATATTTACACCTCAAAAGCCGTATGATAGAACCATTGCACTTACGGTTGAGGAGTTGGAAACGATTCGGCTGTGTGACATGGAAGGTTTGGAGCAGGATGACGCAGCGGGCAGCATGAATGTATCAAGGGCAACTTTTCAGCGGACTTTGTATCAGGCGAGAAAAAAAATAGCGGAAGCACTCTGTACCGGAGAAGCAATAGAAATCGGCGGCGGAAATTATGAATTGGCGGAATATCCATGCAGGTGCCACAGAAGATGCAAAAATTGCAGGTTCGACAACAAAGAGGAAAAATCGGGGCAACAGCGTGGACAATGAAGCGCCGCAAAATGATCAGAATATTAGGAGGATAAGTATGAAAATTGCAGTAACAACAGAAGGCGATCAGATTTTTCAGCATTTTGGGAAATGCCCGGTCTTTACTCTTTTCAGCGTTGAAAATGGCAAAGTAAAAGAAAAAAAGACGGTTGACGCCAGCCGGAACGGGCACGCCGCACTGACTGGATTTTTAAAGGGCATGGGCGTAAACGCGGTGATTTGCGGCGGAATCGGCGGCGGGGCAAAACAGATGCTGTCTTCTGCCGGAATCGAACTGATATCCGGGGCCGAAGGCAATATTGAAAGCGCGGTGACCGCCTATCTTTCCGGAAATTTGCACGACATGGGAGGCGGATGCGACCATTCGGAACATGAGCCCGACCATGTATGCGACTGCAAAAACCACTGCGATTAACTGAACAGCGATGCAAAAAGGCACCCGAAGGGTGCCTTTTTGCATACGCGATCGTATAGAGTGGCTATATATGTAAGATAAACTGCTGTACAGCGAGTGAAGTAACCGCCAGGACGGACCAGCAGATGAAACCAAGCAGAATTGGTTTTCCGCCGCTTTTAACAAGTTTAACAAGATTGGTATTCAGGCCGATAGATGCCATCGCCATGACAATGACAAACTTCCCCGCCTGAGAGAGAAAGCCGGTCAAACCGGAGGGCACAGGGATAAAAGTATTGATTACGGAAGCCGCCACAAAGCCCAGCACAAACCAGGGGAATATTTTTACGATATTATATTTTCCGCTTTTGTTTCCGGATTCTTTTCTTGAAGTGTATACCGCAAGCACCAGCGTAACGGGGACGATCATTAATGTTCTTGTCAATTTTACAATTACCGCAAGATTTCCCGCTGCGTTGCTGAAGGAATAGCCGGCTGCCACTACGGAGGAGGTATCATTGACGGCGGTTCCGGCCCACAGGCCAAAGCTTTGGTCGCTCATGCCCAGTGCATGTCCCAGAAAAGGAAACAGGAAAGCGGCAATGACATTAAAAAGGAAGATGGTTGAAATGGAATGGGCCACTTCTTCCTCGTCCGCATGAATGACAGGGGCGGTAGCCGCTATTGCGGAACCGCCGCATATTGCCGAGCCAACACCGATTAATGTTTTCGTGTTGCCGTTCAGGTTTAATGCTTTACCCGCCACAAATGCCGTTATAAAGGCTGCAGTCAGCGTAAAAAGCATTAAAACCAGCGTCTGGCTCCCTACTTTAAAAACCTGAAACAGATTCATTTCAAAACCGAGCAAAATAATGGAGTATTGCAGCAGTTTTTTTGATGTGTAACTGATGCCGTCGTTAAAAAATACGGGCCTTTTCCAGAACGCCAGCAGCATACCGAATACAATTCCCAGCACCGGGCTGCCTATGATGGGGAACGCCCTTCCGATCAGCCACGCGGGTATGGCAATCAGTGCCGTCAGCGCGATGCCGGGCAGTTTATTGATGAGAGTTTTCACAACATCTCCTCCTTTTTCGCTGACTATCATACACCTTGACATATAATAAGTAAAATATTATTATCTTATTATATTCATAAGATAACAGTTATAGGAGGGCGGTTATGACTTTACGGCACTTCAAAATATTTGTTTCGGTATGTGACACAATGAATATGACTTCTGCGGCGGAACAGCTTTTTATGTCCCAATCCGCAGTAAGTCAGGCGATTGCCGAGCTTGAAAAACACTATGATGTCAAACTCTTTGAACGGCTGTCCCGAAAACTGTATTTGACACAGGCGGGACAAAAGCTGTTAAGCTATGCACGGTATATCATTCGGATGAATGAAGTTGTGGAAAATGACATGAAAACGCTGCACCAAAACGGTTTTATCCGGATTGGCGCCAGCGTTACGGTCGGGGCCCATGTATTGCCGGGCCTTGTTTCAGATTTTAAGAAGATGAATCCGCAGACAAATGTTGAAGTAATTGAAGATAATACTGCCAATATAGAAAATCTGATCTTACAGGATAAAATTGATATGGGTCTGGTGGAAGGAGAGACCAGTTCTCCGGATATCCTTTGCCGCGCATTTATGGATGACGAGCTGGTCCTTATCTGCTCCTCAAATCATCGGTTTGCCGCTCGCACGGTTATCGAACCAAAGGAACTGGAAAAGGAAGATTTTATCATCCGTGAAAAAGGAAGCGGAACCCGCAAAACATTTGAGGATAAAATGAACGAAAACCATCTGTCATGGAGAGTTACCTGGACGTGCAATAATGCGGATACAATTAAAATGGCTGTTTCGGAAGGGCTAGGCATTTCGGTCATTTCAAAACGTGCTGTTGTAAACGAGGTAGCGTCCGGGCTGCTCTGTCAGAAATATGCGCAGGGAATATCATTTAAAAGGCAGTTTAAAGTGATCTATCATAAAAACAAGTATTTGACGGGGATAATAAATCAATTTATTGGCATGCTTAACGATTAAAATGATAATCGCGGCGGCTTCATTACAAGAAAGTCAAAAAAGCCTGATACAAAATACGCTCTTGTGATGCCTACCGGAGGCACACAAGAGCGTTAAGGCAACCATCTACCAATGTATCCAGTGCCTGACTATAATATAGCATTCTCTGACAGAGAAATTTGTCAGTTGGAGGGACGACAGCGCTTTTGCCGCGATTTATTTGAAAATTGCCTTAACCGCGGCATCCATGCTTATCTGCGCCGCCTCATATCCCGTCTTCTTAAGAGTATGTTAGCGCTTNNGTGCGGACTTTCCCTGCTCGCGGAACAATCAAATTAGTTCTTTTTCATGAAGCCAAAAGAGGACAAAACGGTCACGGCCGCGCCGCACAGAGTAATGACAATGCCCAATATGAATCCCGCCACGGATATTCCTTTTTTCAATGGTATCACCTCAGTAAATATTATAACGCAAATGATCCGGTATAGGAAGTACCAAATACAATGACGCCCGCTTTCGGGGCGGGCGCCATAAATTCACGGTCATTTAAGGAGGCAGAAATTACGGAATCAGAAACAGCAGCAGCGGCGACGCCGGAACCAGCAGCAGCGACGCCGGAACCAGCAAGAGTTGCAGCACATTTTCGACCATCAACTCCTTTCAAAGGTTCTGTCATATATTATGAGCAGGGGGAGGAGCTTGTCAATATGCAGCAAAGGAATCCGCTGCAATGATCATCGATGCGAATCATATGCCTATGTACAACCTTTGTGGATAAATTGCGGGCGGAGCTTTTTGCTCCGCCCGGATCATTCACTTTTGGTCAGGTTTTCGGCGATTTTGCGCAGATCTTCGTCCGAGCGCACGTCGGGGCCGGCCTGTTTGATGTTTTCCTGTACAAACTTCGGCAGTGACAAAAAATACTGATTGGTGTCCAAATGATCTGCAAAATGATTGTCCGACATAATTTACCTCCGTGTTATTAACGTTTTTACAGCGTGCTGACAAATTCCTTTATGCTTTCCAGTTCGCCGGCCAGCGGTACGCCGATTACCTTCGACAAAGCCTGATTCAGCTCTTCATACTGGTCACCGGTGGTAATGATGCGTTCGGACTGGTGTTCCTTCAGCAATGCAATGCGGCGGTCAAGTTCGTCAATCACCGCCTGCTTGATCTCTTTGCTCATGAAAGCACTTCCCTTCGCGTTTAGTATTTGCCTGTGGGGCAAAGAGTATGCGTGCCACCCTGTTTTCAAAAGGTGCTGATAGCTTTTGATTTTCGGGCAATAATTAGACTATTATATCAAGTTGTGCTATAATTTAAAAAAAGAGAAAATATAGAACATGGTCATGAAGATCTCAGCGCCAGGTTATATAGAATACGAATTAGGAGAAAACATGAATTTTAAAGACCTTAACCTCAGCCCCAGAATTTTGGACGCGCTTGCAAAAGAAAACTATGCTGTACCAACACCCATTCAGGAACAGGCCATTCCGCTTGTGCTCGCCGGCAGGGACCTGCTGGGCTGCGCACAGACCGGTACCGGAAAAACAGCGGCGTTTGCCGTGCCGATTTTACAGCTTTTAAGCGGCCGCGCAGTGGAAAGAAATGAACCGCGCAAAATTCGTTCCTTAGTGCTGACTCCGACAAGAGAGCTTGCCGTTCAGATTTATGAAAGCTTCCGCTCCTACGGCCGTTACACCAGACTGCATGCCTGTGTGGTGTTCGGCGGCGTATCACAGAAAATGCAGGTGGAAAAGCTGCGCCGCGGCGTGGACATCCTGGTTGCCACCCCCGGCAGGCTGAACGATCTGATGAATCAGGGATATATTCAGCTGCAGAATGTGGAAATCCTTGTGCTGGATGAAGCGGACCGTATGCTTGATATGGGTTTTATCGCGGACGTAAAAAAAATCATTGCAAAGATTCCGCCGAAAAGGCAGACACTTCTCTTTTCGGCGACTATGCCCAAAGAAATAGAGGAAATGGTCAATTCCATTCTGGTCGACCCCGCCAAAGTGGAAATTACGCCGCCGGCTACAACGGTGGAGATGATTGACCAGTCCCTGTATTTTGTGGATAAGGACAATAAACGCAAACTGCTGGTTCACCTTCTGGATGACCAGTCCATCCGCTCCGCACTGGTGTTTACCAGAACAAAGCATGGCGCCGACAGGGTGGTAAAAGATCTGGAAAGGGCCAATATCAACGCGCAGGCCATCCATGGAAACAAATCGCAGAATGCCCGCCAGACGGCGCTGAACAGCTTTAAAAACGGCGATATCCGTGTGCTGGTAGCTACGGATATCGCCGCGAGGGGCATTGATATTGAAGACCTTTCCTGCGTGTTCAATTACGATCTTCCCGAGGTTCCGGAAACCTACGTGCACCGCATCGGCCGCACCGGCAGGGCGGGACTGAGCGGCACGGCCGTATCCTTCTGCTGTATCGACGAAAAATCGGATTTAAGAAATATACAGAGGCTTATCGGCAAAACCATCCCGGTGGCGGAGGACAACCCCTATCCCATGATGCTTACTACCCCGACTCCAAAGTCTGAACTGCGCCGCCGCCGTCCCGCGCCGGCGAGCGCCGAACCGGGAAGAAGGGCTCCGTTCAAAAAAGAAACAGCGGGAAGAAGCGATTTTTCCGGCGGCGCGAAGGGCAAGCCGCCAGCAAAAAAATACACGGATAAACCGAAATGGAAAAAGACATATTCCCGCAAGGGATAGTGCTTGTCGCTTTGGCTTCAACTCCGAAAAACCGGCCCAAAATTTCCGGGCCGGTCAAAGGAGGCAGGATTTTTCCTGCCTCTTCATTTTTATCTTGACATAACAATAATTGTTATGATATAATTCTAAACATAACAAATATTGTTATGTTGGAGGCCGATATGGAACGAAAAATCCTTTATCTTACCACGGAAAAGGAACTGAGAACCTATATGCATCCTCTGCGCCAAAAGATTTTGTTCCTTTTGGGGCGTAATAGAGATGGAATGACGGCAAAGCAGCTGGCGGATGCGCTGGGAGTTGCTCCGTCCAGCGCGGGGCATCATCTTGCCGAGCTGGAAGCCGCCGGTCTTGCGGAGCTTGCGCGCACCGAAAAGATTCACGGCTTTACGGCGAAGTTTTACCGGGCAACGAATGTGAGCGTCAGTCTGGGAAAGCTGCCCGCGGAGGCGGCGGGCGTCCGGCGCGCGGTGCTGCAGAACCATGTCAGCGAGAATTTTAACCGCTGGGCCGACACGATGGATTCCTCTGACAAATCCGGCATGCCGTCCTCTCCGGAAAAGGGAGAACTTCTTTCAGGTACGCTCTATCTAAGCAAACAGGACATGGCTATCCTGAACAAGCTCCGTGCTTTCTGCGACGCGCACGCGCAACCGGCGGAGGGAACCGCGCCCTATGAATTCACATTGTTCTATGCCCGCACCGGGGATGAAGAATAACAATCTTACTTTAAAATCAGGAGCAGCTATGAAATTTAAAATCAAAGACAGCTTTTCAGCTTACAACGGGCTGCCAAAGGAAATATACCTGCTATTTACCGCTCGCATCATCACCAGCATCGGCTCCTTCGTGCTCCCGCTTCTTACACTGATTCTTTCCCAGAAGCTGGGCATGTCGGAAACGGAGACCGGAAATTTTTCCGCCCTTTTAATTCTCTCTCAGGGGCCGTGCCTGCTTCTGGGAGGAAAGCTGATCGACGCGATCGGCCAGAAAAAAATGCTGGTTTTCTGTCAGACGCTGGGTGCGCTTTTCTATTTTATGTGCGGATTCACAAAAGACCACACTACGCTTCTGGTGTTTGTCATGATTGCGGCCGATCTGTTTGTGGCCGCCTCTCCCGCGTACCAGACCATGGTGGCAAGGCTTACCGTGCCGGATAACAGAAAGGCTTCCTACTCTCTTCTTTATCTCGGAATCAATATCGGCATGGCAGTCAGCCCGCTGATCGGCGGACTGCTGTTTGAAAAGCACCTGCCGCTTTTATTTGTTCTGGACGCGGGAACGACCCTGCTGTCGACCGGTCTGATCGCCCTGTACATTAGGCTTCCGAAAGAAAACCGGCGGGAGGATACCGATCCTGCCGCCCCTGCGGAGACCGGCAGGGACGCTTTCTCAATCGTGGTATTGAAAAACACACCGGTGCTGCTCTTTTTTCTTTTATTTCTGTTTGTCTTTGATTTTACCTATATTCAATGGAGCTTTATGCTGCCGCTGCAGTTCCATGAGCTGTACGGATCGAACGGAGCCCGTTTTTACAGCTTTATCAGCATTGTCAACCCCGTCATCTGCACTGTCTTTACTCCGCTGCTGACGAAGCTGACCGCGAAATACCATCCGCTTGCGGTTGTGACCACCGGGGGAATCTGCTACTTTGCGTCTTATGCCCTGTTTGCCTTTGCAAAGAATATTCCCCTCTTTTTGATCGCCGGCACGCTGTACACCTTTGGAGAAATATTGATCGTGATCAATATCGGGGCGTTTATCGCGGAACATTCCCCCGGTGCTTACCTTGGTCGGATGAACGCGGTCCGCTTGTTTCTGCAGGGAACTGCCAATGCGCTGGGTCCGCTGGTTATGGGAAGGGTCCTGCCCTTTTCCGGCTACCGCTTCTCCTGGCTGCTTGTGGCGGCGGTTGCGCTGGCAGGCTCTGTGGGAATGTATTTCCTTAACAAAGAAGACTCCAAAGTACAGGCGCTTCCAAATGGGGATGGCGGCGATGTATTCACAGAACAAATCCAGTGATTCCCAATGATCTGGAGCGGGTGTTTCCAAATACAGCATCAATTCCGACAAAGCGTCTGTTACGGCCGCTACAGCCGCCTAATCTGTTCCAATCAGTTCCCGAAAGGGTAAAAAGAAAACCGGCGCGATTTTACGCGTCGGCTTTCCGTATGTATCGGGCTTTTTCCTACAGCTTGAATTCATCCGCGCTGTGCGGCTTCAGCGCGGGCAGGTTTGACGGGGTGCGCTTCAGAGGGTCGTATTCAAAGCGCCTGCAGTTGCCGTCTGGTTCGAGATACCGGCCAAGCTTGCACACGCTTGCCCCGTCAAAATCGGAACTGTTCGCACAGTGCTTGCAGTCTGTTTCTATATGATTGCCAAAAAGCTTCGCTTTCTTTTTCCCAAACATTTTTACTCTCCTGCTTTTCATAGCTGCTGCCCTCTCCGTATGGAGGGGAGTCCAGCAAATAAAATGATGTTGTTATAGCTTCGATATCTCCCCCGCCGAAGGCGGGGGAGATATCCGTTTTTGCTGTTCTCATTTGAAATTGCTATCAATGGAATTGATGTGAAGTTGCGGACGTGTTTTTCAGCGGACTGCATTTTCCGCTGAAAATCTGACAATATTATTATAACATTATTGGTCTTTCATTTCCAGCCTTTTGCCCGGAAGACTGAAAATCAACGCCGCGCAAAGCGCGATCAGCGCGGCGGCGGCGGGGACGGAGCTGGAGAAAGCGCCCGTTAGGGGCTGGGATGTCGTATTGAACACCTCCACATCCGCGGGAAACACCTTCAGCAGGACCCATGTGACCGCCGCGGCCGTTAAACCGTGCAGCAGCCGAAACAGCATAAAGCGGGGAAGATTTACCCTGATATTTGAAACGGCGGAAAGAACCTGAAAATGTACGCAGATACCGCCCCAGCCCACGGCGAGCGAAACCGCCCACAGCGGGACCCGCAGCCGTGCAAGGTCGGAGCAGCCACCCGTCACCTCCAGCAGGGCGGAAAGCGCCGCCGCTGCGCGGGGTTCCTTTACCCACAGCCGCAGCAAATTTAAAAGGGCCGCGAACAGAATGACAAAACAGCACATGCTGATCATGGCGCGGGCCGCGTCTGCTGCGGATAAGATCAGCGCGTCTGCGGCAGTGCTTCCGCTCCGCCGCTTTGCTGTTCCGGACGGGGGGATTTCGTTTTTTACACCGATGCCGCATACAACGCTTAAAATCAAGGAGGCGGCAAGCTGGGAAGCAAGCAAAATGCCCCCGGAACGTTCGCTCCTCAGAAACCCCACACCGACGGCGGTAATCACAAACGCAGGGCCGGAATTGACGCAGAAGCAAAGCATACGGGAGGCCTGCTTTTCACTGACGGAGCCGTTTTCGTACAGCGCCGCAATGCCGCGCGCTCCGGTCGGGTATCCGCCGATTGCGCTCATCAATATGGTTGCGGCCGTGCTTCCCGGCAGCTTGAGCACGGCGCGGCAGGGGGCTTCAAACAGCCTGCCGATTTTTTCGGACAGCCCGCTTTTCACCACGAATACGGACAGCACCATAAACGGATAAAGGGAGGGAACAAGGATTTGCAGGCAGTATCCGATTCCGTTTTTCGCGCCCGCCGCCGCCTGCGTGGGAAAAATCAGCAGCGCGCAGGCAATCAGAAATGTCGCGGTCAGCAGCAGACCCTGTTTGATTCTCATGAACATCCACCCTTTCACCTCCTTATATATATGTCGCCGCGCGGATATTTACGCCCGCCGCCGCATAGGCTTTAGAGGATAAATACGATTTAGGGCGGGGATTCAATTGGGCAGAAAAATCAATATCCGAAAGCTGACAGTACCCATGCAAATGCCATCGCATATGGAAATAAACGGGAATCAGGAAGTGATTGTAGACGGATGCGGCGGCGTATTGGAATACAACACCGACGTGGTCAGAATCAAGACGGGGAAATTGGTCGTGCGCTTTACGGGACGCGGCCTGGTGATCAAATGCCTGACCGCGGATTCCCTGGTGGTAACGGGGTTCCTGACCGGAATTGAGTTCTGTGTGTGAGGTGGCGGGATGATTTCTTTACATTTGACGCGCTGGCTTCTGGGCTACGTCCGTTTTTCCGTTGTCGGCGGCAGCCATGAACGCTTTCTGAACTACTGCGCCCGTTCCGGCGTTAACCTCTGGGACATTCAGGGCGGCAGGGACGGCGGGGCCTGTGTTGCCGTACAGAGTTACCGCGCGCTGCGTCCCTGCGCGCGTAAGGCGGACGCAAAGCTGAAAGTCCGCGAACGGCACGGATTTCCGTTCGCGACAAAAGGAATACGAAAGCGCAGGGGAATCCTTGCGGGGGCGGTTCTGTTCATGATTGTCATTCATCTGCTGTCGCTTCATGTCTGGAGCATTACGGTCAGCGGGAATACCTCCATCCCCACAGAACAGATTGAGGCAGAGTTGGTGCGCATGGGCGTGCAGCCCGGAGTGTTAAAATCAAAGGTTCAGCCGCAGGCGCTGCAACAGAAGCTCATGCTGAAATTTCCGCAGGTCGGGTGGCTCTCTGTCAACACCAGGGGATGCTCCGCCGAAATTCAGATGCAGGAAAAAGTTGACCGGCCGCTGATCACCGGCGATAAGGGGGAGACGGTCTGCAATATTAAGGCCGCCCGCACGGGACAGATTCTTTCCATGGATGTGTTTACCGGCACGCCGCAGGTCAGCAAGGGGGACGCGGTCGTCGAAGGGCAGCTGCTGATCAGCTGTGTTGTCGAAGATAACCTTGGCTATTCCACGCTCAGGCATGCCGCCGGAAAAATTATTGCCGAGACCTCCCGTACGCTGACTGCGGAAGTCGATTTGAAACGCACCGAGGTAAAGCCCACAGGCAAAACACTTACGCGCAGATGTCTGTCCCTGTTTGGAACGCGCGTACCGCTCACGTTTGCGGGAAAACCGGTAGGAAACTATCGGGTGGAGGGGGTGCGCACCGACCTGAAGCTGATGAATTCCATCCTGCCCCTTGGCGTTTACGAAGAGAAGTGGACAGAGGAGCGCACGGAAAATATCACCCTCACAAAACAGCAGGCAATTGCAGAGGCAAAAAATCAAATGGAGCAGAAACAGAAGGAAGAACTGAAGGACGCGAAGATCATTTCCGCCAGTGAGGACAGCAATTTTGCCGATTCCAGGCTGATTTACACCCTGAAAGTCAAATGTGAGGAAAATATTGCGCAGGAATCGGAAATATTAATAAAATAATGAGATTTTTAGTCATTAATCATGGTGACTTAATAGGTTTGCTGTGTTATAATGAACCTAATTTATCTGAGGGAAGGTTTTCCACCCCTGGTTAAATCTTCAAAAGGTGATAGAATGTTTGAACAAAGGATCAATATTGACCGCATGGAACAGGCGGTCGCTCTTTTCGGCAACTTTGATGAAAATATCAGGCTGATGGAAAAGGAGTACCGTGTGGGCATTGTCGGACGCGGAAGTGAAATCAAGGTTTCCGGTGATCCGGAGGATGTCGCGCTGGCGGTTCGCGCCATAGACAGCCTGCTGTCTCTTGTCAACCGGGGAGAAGCTTTGAGCGAACAGAATGTGCGCTACTGCATATCCCTTGTGAATGAGGGCAGCGAGGATAAAATTGATACGCTTGCAGGAGACTGCATTTGCATAACGTCAAAAGGGAAGCCGGTCAAGGCCAAAACGCTCGGGCAGAAAAAATACTGTACGGCGATTAAAAGCCATACGATTACCCTCGGGGTCGGCCCGGCCGGGACCGGTAAAACCTATCTTGCCGTCGCCCTTGCCGTTACCGCGTTCCGCGCACAGGAGGTCAATAGGATTGTGCTGACCCGCCCCGCTGTGGAAGCCGGTGAAAAGCTGGGCTTTCTTCCGGGCGATCTGCAGCAGAAGGTGGACCCGTACCTGCGCCCGCTTTACGACGCGCTGTTCGACATGCTGGGCGCGGAAACGTACCAGAAATATGTGGAGCGCGGCAACATTGAGGTGGCGCCGCTGGCGTATATGCGCGGAAGAACCCTTGACGACAGCTTTATCATTCTTGACGAAGCGCAGAATACCACACCCGAGCAGATGAAGATGTTTCTTACCCGTTTGGGATTCAATTCCAAAATGGTCATTACCGGGGACATCACGCAGATTGACCTGCCGGACGGCCGCAGATCCGGCCTGAAGGACGTAATGAAAATACTGCGTGATATTGACGATATCGCACAGGTTCGATTTAATGAAAAAGATGTCGTTCGCCATAAACTGGTGCAGGACATCATTAAAGCATATGAGAAAAACGAGGAGGCCGGGCATTAAACACCATGGAAAAGGTTAGAGTTATCATTGAAAACAAGCAGAAAGATGTTAAAATTCCTACGGGACTGCGCATGCTGGTGCGGCGCTGCTGCAATGCGGTGCTGCGCATGGAAAAATTCGGTGCACCCGCGGAAATCAGTGTTACTTTCGTGAATAATGAGCAGATACATGAACTGAACAAACAGTACCGCGGAAAAGATGTTCCGACCGATGTGCTTTCCTTCCCCATGGGGGAAAACGGGGTCTACGACGTCAACCATTCGACCGGAGCCAAGATTTTGGGCGACATCGTCATTTCCATGGAAAAGGCGGTGGAGCAGGCAGAGCGCTACGGCCACAGCCTTGAGCGCGAAGTGGGTTATCTTTCCGTGCATTCCATGCTGCACCTGCTCGGCTACGACCATGAGGACGGCGGGATTCAGAGAGTGCATATGCGCGAAAAAGAGGAACTGGTTATGACCCAGCTGGGACTTCCCGGCACAAGCAGTTATGTTTTGGACGAGGATGAGGAGTAAACTTGCGGTTTTTTAAAAGCTTTAAGTATGCTTTTCGCGGAATAGTCTACTGCATTAATAATGAACGGAATATGCGGATACATACGGTGGCTGCACTGTATGTATTTGTCTTTTCGTTGTTTTTTGAAATGTCACGGACAAGCTATGCGGCTGTCTTTATTGTGACCGCCATGGTGATGACCGCCGAACTGTTCAATACGGTTGCGGAGGAACTCTGCGATATGACCGCGTCCAGCTTTCACCCCGTGGTCCGGATCATCAAGGACATGGCAGCCGGTGCGGTCTTAATCTGCGCTGTTTTTGCCGCCGTGGTCGGCGTGTGCGTTTTTTGGCAGCCCGCGTCGTTTGTTAAAATCATGCGGTATTTTGCTTCCAATCCGCTCATGCTGCTGCTGCTTGCTGCTGTGACGGCAGTGAGTATTGTTTACATCGTAATGGGACCCATCGGTTTCCGAGACTATATCAGAAAAAAACGTGAGAAATAAGGAGAAAATTCCATGGTGGATCAGACAAAGGAGAAATCTGCTTTTATTGCCATCGTAGGCCGCCCGAACGTGGGAAAATCCTCCCTTTTGAATGCAATGCTCGGGCAGAAGGTCGCGATTGTCTCCAATAAACCGCAGACAACGCGCACCCGTATTATGGGCGTCTTGACCCGTGGGGAGTATCAGCTGGTTTTTATCGATACGCCCGGCCTTTTAAAACCCCATAACCAGCTTGGGGAATATATGGTGCGTTCCGTTACCGAGTCCGTTTCCGGGGTGGATGCCTGCCTTCTAGTGGTGGAGGCGGGGAAAAAAACCTCTCCGGCCGATCTGGCGTTGATCGAAAAATTTCAGTCGCTCAGCATCCCGGCTGTGCTGGCAATCAATAAGATTGACCTTCTGCAGGACAAGAGCGTTTTAATGTCGCAGATATCCGAACTGTCCGCGCTTTATGATTTTGAGGCCGTTGTCCCCGTTTCGGCGATTGACGGCAACGGAATCAAAGACCTTACCGGCGAACTGGAAAAACTTGCGATGCCGGGCGGGCATTTTTTTGAGGAAGATACCCTCACGGACCAGCCCGAGCGTGTTCTCGCCGGGGAGATCATCCGTGAAAAGCTGCTGCGCCTTTGCAGCAAGGAGGTTCCGCACGGCATTGCGGTTGTAGTTGAAAGCATGCGCGAGCGCGGGGACAACAGCGGCATCACCGATATGGAAGCAACCGTCTTCTGTGAAAAAGAGAGCCACAAGGGGATTATTATCGGCAAGGACGGCGCCATGCTGAAAAAGGTCGGTACGCTGGCGCGCATCGACATGGAGCGCTTTTTTGACTGCAAAATCAACCTGAAGCTCTGGGTAAAGGTCAAGGAGGACTGGCGCAACCGCGCTGCGGCTTTACGCAGTTTTGGGTTTGACAGCAACAGCTTCGACCGTTAGGGAAAGCATATTTTTTGTGAAAAATATGTCTGATTATGGATATAATTCATTTATTTACCGCTCATATAAGCTGATTTAAGGCAAATACTTAAATTAGCTTAATGAAAAGGGAGCGGGAAAGATGGATGAAAAAACAGCATGGAATTGTTTTCAACATACCGGAAATGTAAGCGATTATCTGATTTACAGCCAATGTAAACACAGCAATGAGGAAATGCAAATGCGGGAGGGCGCGGATGCAGATAGAGACCAAGGGTCTGGTGATCATGGAGAAATGCGTGGGTGAAAGCGACCGCCTCGTAACTGTTTTGACAAGCGAGGAAGGGGTCGTGCGCGCATTTGCCCAGCAGGCTAAAAAAATAAAAAGCAGCAAACTTTCCGCAACACAACTTTTCAGTTATTCCCGCTTCACTATTTTTAAGGGGCGGGATAAATACATAATTGACGACGCGCAGCCCATCGAAGTCTTCTTTGACCTTCGGCGGGACATTGAGCGCCTTTCCCTTGCCCAATATTTTTGTGAACTGGCGGGTGCGCTGGCTCCACAGGAAGCCGCGGCCGGGGATTTTTTGCGTTTGATGCTCAATTCTTTTTATTTTCTCTGCAAGGGGACAAGGCCAAATTCACAGATTAAGGCGATTGTGGAAATGAGGATGCTTTCGCTTGCGGGTTATATGCCCAATCTGGTTTGCTGCTCCGGCTGTTCGTGCTATGAGGCGGAGGAAATGTTTTTCCTTCCGCAAAAAGGGCTGATATACTGCAAAGACTGCTTTACGGATTACACGGAACCCGCCGTACGGCTGAGCCGCGGCGCGCTGACCGGACTGCGCCATATTATCTACGCTGATTTCGAAAAGCTTTTTTCCTTCAGCCTGTCAAAACAGGGGGTAAAAGAGCTTGCCGCGGCAAGTGAGCAGTACGTTTTGTCTACGCTTGAGCGCAGCTTCAATACGCTGGAATTTTACAGGAAAATAAAAACGGACGACTGAAAGAATGAATGGGGGAAAACCTTTTGAAGCATAAAAATGCGATGCGCGCGGCTTTCCCGCACACCATTCCGGTGATGCTCGGCTATCTTTTCCTCGGGACCGCCTTCGGCATCCTGCTGAACAGCAGGGGATACGGCTGGGGCTGGGCGGTGCTGATGAGTGTGTTTGTTTACGCGGGCTCCATGCAGTTTGTGGCAATCGGACTTCTGTCCGGTCCTTTCCTGCCGTTACAGGCGGCGCTGATGACGCTGATGATCAACGCGAGACATACCTTTTATGGGATTTCCATGCTGGAGAGGTTCAAAAGCATGGGAAAGAAGAAACCTTACATGATCTTTTCCCTGACAGATGAAACCTTTTCCCTGCTGTGCAGCGTCCGCGCACCGGAGGGTGTGGATGAAGACAAATTCCTGCTTTGGGTTTCCCTGCTTGACCAGCTTTACTGGGTGGCCGGTTCCGCGGTGGGCGGCATCATCGGCTCCATGGCCTCTTTCAATACAAAGGGCATTGATTTTGTGATGACGGCGCTGTTCACGGTTATCTTTATAGATCAGTGGGAACATAATAGAAACCATCTTCCCGCCCTCGTCGGGCTGGGCGGTTCCGTCCTGTGCCTTGCCGTATTCGGGTCGGCCAACTTTATCCTGCCCTCTATGGCGCTGATTGTTCTGGCCCTCAGCCTTTTCAGAAAAAACGCTGAAGAGGAGGAGAGCGCATGACCTCGACGACCAGGCAGTCCCTTATCCTGATTTTGACAGTGGCGCTGATTACACTGTTCACCCGTGCTCTGCCGTTTCTCCTGTTCCCGCAGGGGAAGGAAACACCGGGTTTCGTCCGTTATTTGGGCAAAGTGCTGCCCTGTGCGGTGATGGGAATGCTGATTATCTACTGCTTAAAAGGAATTTCTGTTTTCTCGGCACCGTTTGGCGCACCCGAGCTGCTTTCCGTAGCGGCAGTGGTTCTGCTGCACAAATGGAAGCACAGCACGCTTTTGAGCATCGGGGGAGGAACCGTTCTCTACATGCTTCTGATTCAGTTTGTTTTTATAGCATAAATATTGTTTATAAAGTTCATTTTATTTTCATAGAATATAGAGGTAGCTTATGGAAGAAATAATGCAAAGACACTACCGGGCTTTGGAGCTTGATAAAATATTGAAGCTGCTTGCCGCCGAAACGGCGTGCGAGGACGCGGCCGAGCTTGCTGTGCGGCTGACCCCGTCCGTTTCGCTTACAGAGGTGCAGCGGCTACTGACAGACACCGACGAAGCCCATTCCCTGATGGCCCGCTTCGGTGCGCCGTCCTTCGGAGGGCTGAAAAATGTAACCAACTCACTGCGCCGTGCCGAAGCGGGCGGTACGCTCAACATGGCGGAGCTGCTGCGCATCGCCGGCGTTCTGCGCACGCTGCGCGGAATTGTGGAGTGGCGTGCGAAAAGCGCAGGGGTGAAAAGCTGCCTTGACTGGCGATTTGACTCGCTGATGCCCAATAAATATCTGGAAGACCGGATTTACGGCGCGATTCTTTCCGAGGAGGAAATGTCGGACAACGCGTCCGTCCAGCTGGCGGCTATCCGCCGCAGAATCCGTTCCGCGTCCTCCCGGGTCAGGGAACAGCTTGACAAGATGATTCGTTCCCCGCTGTATCAAAAATATTTGCAGGACCCGATCGTCACCATGCGCGGCGGCCGGTTTGTCGTGCCGGTCAAAGCGGAATGCAGAGGGGAAATCGCGGGTCTGGTGCACGACACCTCTTCCAGCGGCGCGACGGTTTTTGTCGAGCCGATGGGGGTCGTGGAGGCCAATAATGAGGTTCGGGTGCTGCAGTCGCAGGAACAGGCGGAAATAGAGCGGATTCTTGCCGAGCTTTCGGCCGAAACCGGTAATTTTTCCAGCGGAACCATCAGCGGGTATCAGGCTGCGGTGGAGCTGAACCTGATTTTTGCAAAGGCAAACCTCGGTTATAAAATGAAGGCGAGCCTTCCGGCAGTGAACGACCAGGGTCGAATTTTGCTGAAAAAAGCGCGCCATCCGCTGATCAGTCAGGATCGGGTCGTTCCCACAGACATTGAACTCGGCGTCAGCTTTGACACACTGGTGATTACCGGCCCCAATACCGGAGGAAAAACGGTATCCCTGAAAACCGTCGGCCTTCTTACGCTGATGGCCATGTGCGGGCTGCTGCTGCCGGTTGCGGAGAGCAGTCAGATTTCCGTTTTTCATCAGGTGCTTGCCGATATCGGCGACGAGCAGAGTATTGAACAGTCATTGTCCACTTTTTCGGCGCATATGACCAATATTATACAGATAATCAGACAGGCGGATGAGAACAGCCTGATCCTTCTGGACGAACTGGGGGCGGGAACCGACCCTGTCGAGGGCGCGGCGCTTGCCATGGCGATTCTGGAGGCCCTGCGCGCCAAAGGCGCGCGCGTTGCCGCCACCACCCATTACGCCGAACTGAAGGCCTACGCGCTTCAGACGGGCGGGGTGGAAAACGCGTGCTGTGAATTCGACGTAAAGACGCTGCGTCCGACCTACCGTCTTCTGATCGGTGTGCCGGGCCGCTCCAACGCGTTTGCCATTTCCCTGCGACTCGGCATGGACAATGAAATTGTCGAACGCGCAAAAGAGCTGGTATCCAGTGAAAATACACGCTTTGAGGATGTGGTGCAAAGCCTGGAAACCAGCCGTCAGAAGCTGGAAAGCGAGCGGACGAAAACGGAACAAGCGCACTTGGAAGCCGTCCGCGCCCAGAAGGACGCGCAGGAGATCCGTGACAGCATACAGGCTGAGGCAGACAAAGAGATTGAAAAGGCGCGACGTCAGGCCTCTGAGCTGGTTTCCCGCACACGCGGGCAGATCGACGCTCTTTTAAATGAAATGGAGGAACTGAAAAAGCAGCAGAACAAAACGCTTTCCGCCGAACAGAAGGCAAAGCTGAAAGCCGGGCTCCGTTCCCTTGAGGAAACCGCGGACCCGGTCCACAGCCGGCAGGATGAGGGAGAATATGTTCTGCCGCGTCCGCTGAAGGTGGGCGACACGGTTCTGATTTATGACATTGATAAACAGGGAACGGTGCTGCAGCTGCCGGAGGGGAACGGCCAGAATGTTCTGGTGCAGGCGGGCATCATCCAGACGAGGGTGCCGCTTGCCAATCTGCGGCTGGTACAGGAAAAGAAGGCCAAAGCACCCCACAGGACCGTTACAAGGAATGTCACGGGCAGGGCGCAGGCAAAGGTGGCGACTGAGCTCGACCTGCGCGGCCAGATGACGGAAGAAGCCATTATGAATGTAGACCGTTTCATCGACGCGGCGCTCCTCAGCGGTATTGAGCAGCTGACCATCATCCACGGAAAAGGCACGGGAGCCCTGCGCGCGGCGGTGCAGCAGCATCTGAAACGGCACCCGAGCGTGCGCAGTTACCGGCTCGGCGTCTTCGGCGAAGGTGAGGCCGGCGTTACCATCGTGGAGTTAAAATAAAAGCGAAAATGCGAATAAAACCTGAGAGGGGATTTCCTATGAGAGAGAACCGGAAACGCGGCAGGAAGCCACTGGCTATCGTTTTATCCGTGCTTGTTTTGCTGCTGGCGGTGATCGGTGTTCTGTCCGCCATGGTGCTGAGCGACCCCAACGAACCCCTCGCCGGAAATACGGATGCGTCCGCCGCTTCCGCAAAAATTGCCATCGCCGCTGCCGCCGCAACAGGAAAACCCGCCCAACTGACCGGTGAAGAGGCCGGCGCGATGCTGGGCCAAAAGCTTGCGCAGAGCAAACAAAGCGCTGTGCGGGGCGTCCGTCTTACCGTCAACAGCGACAATACGGTCGCCGCATATCTGCCTGTTACCTATAAAGGAGTCAAACTGGGCGTCAGTACAAACCTGACGGTCGGCTGGGACGGCACGAAAAATGAAATCCGCGCTGCGGTAAACTCCATGAAAATCGGCCGGCTGCCGGTGAATCCCGCGCAGATGCTCCCGCGCGTAAAAGAGAAACTGCCGCAGGGTGTTAGAGAGCAGGGCGGCGTTCTATATATTGCCCCCCAGATGTTCGGCAGCTACGAAATGCCGAACGACGCTCCGGGGAATATCAGCGGGCTGGAAGTTCGGGACGGGAAATTTTTTCTGAGCTTTTCTGTGGATATGTCCAAATTAAAGGAGTACCTTGAGGAACAGCTGAAATCCCTGCTCTGATACGCGTGCAGGTAAAATAAAAAAGCGCGGTGCGGCGGCCTTTTTTCCTATTGACAAGCGCCGCGTTTTATTGTATAATCTCTAACTGTAAAGTCAATCGCTTTACAGGCTGAATGGAGGGGTAGCGAATGTCGAAGAATCTCGAAATATCGCTGTTGCTTGATTTTTACGGCGATATGCTGACTGACAAACAGCGCGAGGTAATTGAGTATTACTACAACGAGGATTTGTCGCTTTCCGAAATTGCGGACAACCAGGGCATTACCCGTCAGGGTGTGCGCGATTCCATTAAGCGCGCCGAATTTCAGCTTTTGGACATGGAGGAACGTCTGGGCTTGGCCCGCCGTTTCCGTGAAATGAGAAGCGGTCTGGAGCGCATCGGCGCCGCCGCCGCGCAAATCAAGGAATACAACGATCATTATATATATTCCAACGAGCTTGAAAACAATGCAAAGCTGATTCTGGATATCTCGCAGGAGCTCTGTGAATAGGAAGGAGGGGCACGATTGGCATTTGAAGGTCTTGCCGACAAGCTGTCGGCTGCGTTTAAACGGCTGAAATCAAAAGGAAAACTGAATGAGGCCGACGTCAAGGAGGCAATGCGCGAGGTTCGCCTCGCTCTGCTGGAAGCCGACGTGAACTATAAGGTTGCCAAAGACTTTACCAAAGCGGTAAGTGAGCGCGCCGTCGGCGCGGAGGTTATGCAAAGCCTGACTCCGGCGCAGATGGTTATTAAAATTGTAAATGAGGAACTGACTTCTCTGATGGGCGGAACCGACGCAAAACTCGCCAGTCCCTCTTCACCGCCCACCATCATCATGCTCTGTGGGCTGCAGGGCGCCGGCAAAACTACCCACGCGGGCAAGCTTGGCCTGATGCTGAAAAAGAAAGGGCACAGACCCCTTCTGGTCGCCTGCGATATCTACCGCCCCGCCGCTATTAAACAGCTGCAGGTTGTCGGGGAAAACGCCGGAGTTCCCGTTTTTGAAATGGGCAAGGAAGACCCTGTCAAAATCTGCAAGGCCGCCATCAGGCACGCGAAGGATTACGGCAACGACATGGTATTGATCGATACCGCCGGCCGTCTCCAGATTGACGAAGTCCTGATGGATGAGCTGAAAAATATCAAGACGGAAATCGGCCCGCACGAGATTCTGCTTGTTGTGGACGCCATGACCGGTCAGGAGGCCGTCAATGTTGCAAAAACCTTTGACGAACTGCTGAATATCACCGGCGTAATTCTGACCAAGCTGGACGGCGACACCCGCGGCGGCGCGGCGCTTTCTGTGCGCGCGGTAACGGGCAAGCCGATTAAATTCGCCGGTACAGGCGAAAAATTACAGGATCTTGAAGTTTTCCATCCGGACCGGATGGCTTCCCGAATCCTTGGCATGGGCGACGTTTTAACGCTCATTGAGGACGCACAGAGCAAGTTTGACCAGGCAGCCGCGGAAAAAACGGCCCAGAAGCTGATGCAGAACAAGTTTGATTTCAACGATCTGCTGGATCAGCTGGTTCAGGTAAGAAAAATGGGGCCGCTGAAAAATGTGCTTTCCAAAATGCCCGGTATGGATAAACAGCTGAAGGACGTCGACATCGACGACCGCCAGATGGACCGCATTGCGGCGATTATCCTTTCCATGACCCCCGAAGAGAGGAACAAACCGTCCGTCATCAACCCTTCGCGCAAACGGCGCATGGCCGCGGGCAGCGGAATGAAGGTGGAGGACGTCAACCGTCTGATCAAGCAGCTTGAACAGATGCAGAAGCTGATGAAACAGCTCAAGGGTCGCGGCAAGCGGCGCTTTTCCGGCATGGGTATGCCGTTTTAACTGAATTCATCCAAGAAGGAAATCCCTTTTGGTGAAGATATTGATCAATTTGTGGAGGTGAAACATCATGTCAGTAAAGATCAGATTACGCAGAATGGGCGCAAAAAAAGCTCCTTTCTATCGTATAGTTGTTGCAGATTCCCGCTTCCCGCGCGACGGCCGTTTTATTGAAGAAATCGGCTATTACAATCCGCTCGAGGAGCCGTCCGTTGTGAAAGTGGATGCTGAAAAGGCAAAGAAATGGATTGCTAACGGCGCACAGCCGACAGATACCGTGAAATCTCTGTTCAAGAGTCACGGTGTGCTGTAATCGCGGAGGTTAAACGATGAAAGAACTGCTGATTGCGATTGCACAGGGGCTGGTCGAAAACCCTTCCGCCGTTCAGGTGGATGTTGACGAGCCCAACGAAGAGGGAACCGTTGTTTATCATCTGCACGTTGCCGAAGACGACATGGGCAGAGTGATCGGCAAGCAGGGCCGCATTGCCAAAGCGATTCGCATTGTCATGCGCGCCGCCGCTACCCGCAACAACGGGAAAGTATCCGTTGAAATTGACTGAGCATTCAAGCAGGGCTGCAACTGTGCTGTTGCGGCCCTGCTTTGTAGAAGCACGAGGCCCCGCGTAACGGGGCGAAAAATTACACAAACCATGGCAGAGTAGAATTTTGTGCGTTAAGTGCCGCCTGAACGGGGAGTTGTCAGACGGACGAAAAGGAAACTTGCGGTACAAAATTCGCATCCCGCTGCTGCATACTCTGAGGAATGCCTCTTTTATGTAGCAGATGAATATACAACATAAAAGGAGGTAGTTTCTTTGAGTTTTTCTTTTCATTCCGTTAAATCATCCGTACATGAGCTGAAAAATGTAACGACCATTGCAGTGTGCGGGCTGCTGATCGCCTTGAATGCCGTTTTGGGACTTTTGACCATTGTCATTTCCAATATTCTGCAAATCAGGTTTTCCCTTCTGGCCATGGCAGTGTCGGGAATACTGTACGGCCCGGTGGTCGGCGGTATCGTGGGAGCTGTCGGGGACATTGTCAACTACATGCTTCGCCCGTCCGGCCCTTTTTTCCCCGGATTTACCCTGAATGCCATTCTTTCCGGGTTCATTTACGGACTCATTCTTTATAAGAAGCCGGTGACGGTGTGGCGGGTTTTGGCCGCGAATACCATCGTGATGCTTCTTGTAAATTATCTGCTGAATTCGCTGTGGCTTTCCATAATGTATGGACAGGCCTTTCTTGCGGTTCTCTCCGTACGCATCGTGACGAATTTAATTTTACTCCCGATTAATGTAACCATGCTTTACACCTTAATCAAGTTTATTCAGAAACTCCCTGTTTTCCGCCTGAAAAAAACGCGGTAGGCTGCTGTGAATTCGGTGTGGAATGGCTCAGGCGGTGTAAGGAATTCATTAATGGGAATCCAATATTTTCATGGAGGATATTATGTTGAATCAGTTTTTGGAGGCGGGCAAAATTGTGGGAACGCATGGCCTTCAGGGGGAACTGCGCGTTGACCCCTGGTGTGACTCGGCCGAGTTTCTGGCTCAGTTCAAAACGCTGTATTGGGATAAAGGCGCTCAAAAGCTGGATGTCTCTTCTTCGCGTGTCCACAAAACGCAGCTGCTTTTAAAGCTGAAGGGGATTGATACTATTGAGCAGGGTGACACGCTGCGCGGCAGAATTATCTATATCAGCCGTGATGACGCAAAACTGGAGCAGGGGCGGTATTTTATGCAGGACCTGGTCGGGCTGGAGGTCTTTGACGCCGACACCTGCATTTATTACGGCACATTGACCGAAATTATGCGCACCGGTGCAAACGACGTCTATCAGATTACGTCGGAGGATAAGAAGAATTATTTGATTCCGGCAATACCGGAAGTAATTATAGATATTAATATTACAAATGGTAAAATGCAGATACGGCCGCTTAGGGGGATTTTTGATGATGCGGATTGATTTTCTCACTCTTTTCCCCGATATGTGCGAGGCGGTCATGTCCGAAAGCATTATCGGGCGGGCGCGCAAAAAGGGAGCGATCGAGGTTTCCTGCCACCAAATCCGTGATTTTGCATATGATAAACATAACAGAGTTGACGACGCTCCCTTCGGCGGCGGCATGGGCATGCTGCTCATGGCTGAGCCGATTGCTCTGTGCATAGACAATTTAATCGAACAGCTTGGGCGGAAGCCGCATCTTATTTACCTGTCCCCGCAGGGAAAGACCCTGACCCAGCAGCGTGTGAAGGAACTGGCACAGTTTCCGAATCTTGCGCTGCTCTGCGGCCACTACGAGGGAATTGACGAACGTATCATCGATCAGTATGTGGATGAGGAAATCTCCATCGGGGATTACGTCCTTACCGGCGGTGAGCTTCCGGCGCTTGTGCTGGCGGACTCGGTCTGCCGGATGATCGACGGCGTCCTTTCCGACGAAGAGTGCTTTCAGGAAGAAAGCCATTTCCACTCTCTTCTGGAATATCCGCAGTATACCAGACCGGCAGTGTGGCGGGGAATCAAGGTACCCGACGAACTGATGACCGGGCATCATGAAAATGTGCGGAAATGGCGTCGGGAACAGTCGATTCTGCGCACCCTTCTGAAACGGCCGGATATGCTGGAAGCCGCCGAATTGACAAAAGAGGACAAGGAGTTTCTGGCTAAACTGCTCAGTGAAGCGAAAAAGCTCGAAATCAAAGGAGAAGATGGGGGATTACCGTAAGGAAAAACGGGAATAGTATAGCAGAGGAAACAAAAGTTTTCAACATTTATGGCACATTGCACAACACAAGGCCAAACATAATCCTCCCAATTCAGTCATCAATCCAAAGTTTTTTTATTTAGTTGACGGTATGCTGAATTGTGATATAATAGCTTTGAATCTATAAGATAACGAACTTTAATTAATATTGGTTGTTTATTAAACGGTAATGATTTTCTGTTTAGGAGTGAATGAAGTTATGTGTGTTAAAGAAGTACTGGTTCAGAATCAAGTGGGCCTTCACGCGCGTCCGGCTACATTTTTTATTCAAAAAGCAAATGAATACAAAGCCTCCATTTGGGTGGAGAAAGAGGAAAGGCGCGTAAACGCGAAAAGCCTGCTGGGCGTATTATCGCTTGGCATCGTCGGCGGCACCACCATCCGGATTATTGCAGACGGCACGGATGAGGAAGAGGCGGTAAACAGCCTTGTCGAGTTGGTTCAGTCCGGTTTTACCGAGTAAATTGTTCTGCCCAATAGCACCGCTTAACCGGCGGTGCTTTTTTGTATTTACGACCCGTCTGTTCTTCCGCTCCGGGTTGCGTAGTGAAGGAGGGTACCATGACAGATCATGAGAAACATATCAAGGAGCTCAGAAGCCGCGCCATGCGCCTTCCGCTCAGCCCCGGCGTCTATATTATGCACGACAAGTCGGGAAAAATTATTTATATCGGCAAGGCAAAGGCGCTGAAAAACCGCGTCAGCCAGTATTTTGGGTCCGAAAAAAATCATGACGACAAAGTACGCCGCATGGTCAGCAATGTGGAATATTTCGAATATATTCTGACGGACAGCGAGTTCGAGGCTCTTGTGCTGGAGTGCAGCCTGATCAAGCAGCATACGCCTAAATACAATATTCTGTTAAAGGACGACAAGGGTTACCATTATATTAAGGTAACGCCCGGGCCGTGGCCCAGAATTTCGGAAGCAAAGCAAATCCTTGACGACGGCGCGAACTATATCGGACCCTACGTCAGCTCATGGGCTACCAAAGAGTCCATAGACGAAGCGCTGAAAATCTTCCGTCTGCCATCCTGTTCGCGCAGATTTCCGCAGGATATCGGCAAGGCAAGGCCGTGCCTGAATTATTATATCAAACAGTGCTGCGCGCCGTGCCGCGGGAAAATCAGCGAGCAGGAGTACAATGAGTATGTGGAGGAAGCGATCGATTTTCTGCGCGGCGGCAGCGCAAAGAGTATGCGTGAACTGGAAAAAAAGATGAACGAAGCCGCCGAAGCTCTGGAGTTTGAACGCGCGGCCCGCATCCGTGACCGCCTCACTGCGATTAAACGCATGAGCGACCGTCAGAAGGTAGTGGCGGCGCGCGTGCCGGAACAGGACGTGATCGCGCTGGCGCAGGGTGCTGAAACAAGCTGTTTCGAAGTTTTCCGTTTTCTCAACGGCCGTCTTTGCGACCGCGAAACTTTTTTAATGGGTGAAACGGGCAACCCCAAAGCTGCCCGCGGCGAGTTTATTGAACGCTATTACTCCATGCGCGACCGGATTCCGCCGCGTGTCTGTCTGGACGGCCCGGCTGAAAATACGGAGCTTCTGGGGGAATGGCTGACGCAGAAGGCGGGAAAAAAGGTAACGGTCTCCGTCCCCCAAAAGGGAGAGCAGGCCCGGCTGGTGGAAATGTGCCGCAACAACGCGGCGGAGCAGGTGGCTCAGGCCACGGGGCGGACGGTGCGGGAAGCCTCCGCGCTGGATGAGCTGGGCAGGCTTCTGGGCCTGGAACAGCCCCCGCTCTATATCGAGTCCTACGATATCTCAAACCTTGCCGGCAGTGAAAATGTGGCGGGCATGGTTGTTTTTGAAAACGGAAGACCGCTGAAATCCGCTTACCGCAAATTTAAGATCAAATCGGTTGTGGGGCAGGACGATTACGCTTCCATGCAGGAGGTCATTGAGCGCCGTTTTCAGGAATATTTTGATGCGAAGGGAAAGAATATTACCGAAGGCTTCGGCAGGCTGCCGGATCTGATTCTGCTTGACGGCGGTAAAGGCCATGTCGGCGCGGTCAGGCCCATACTGGAAGCTGCTGGTCTGGCCATTCCTCTTTTCGGTATGGTCAAGGACGACAAACACCGTACGAGGGCCATTGCGTTCGACGGGGGAGAAATCGCCATCAATTCCAGCCGCAAGGCGTTTACACTGGTTTCCTCCATTCAGGATGAAGTGCACCGTTTTGCCATCGGATACCACAGGCAGGCGCGCAAAAAGACAACGATATCCTCTGTGCTTACCTCCGTTGAGGGCGTGGGGCAAACCCGTGCAAAAGCGCTTTTAAAGCATTTTAAAACGATGAAGGCAATCGGAAATGCGGATTTGGAGGAGCTTGCCTCCGCGCCGGGCATGACGAAGCCGGCGGCACAGAAGCTTTTCGATTATTTCCACCCGGATGAGGAAAGAAGTTGACACAGCGCCGTTATAATGGGATAATAACGGTTAAAGGATTATTTTGCAGTTTAAGGAGAATTCATATATGAGAGTAATCACCGGGTCGGCCCGCGGCTCGCGGCTGACCACACTGGAGGGCGACAGCGTCCGTCCCACGCCGGAAAGGGTCAAGGAGGCGCTGTTCAGCGCCATTCAGTTCCAGATTGAGGGCAGGCGGGTACTGGACCTTTTCGCCGGTTCCGGCCAGCTTGGAATTGAAGCGCTGAGCCGCGGCGCAAAGCAGACGGTTTTTGTGGATGCCAGCAAAAATTCCATTGCCGTCGTACAGAAGAATCTGGAGCATACGGGTCTTGCTGAAAATGCTGTGATAAAAACCATGGATTTTGCCGCTTTTCTGCTGCAGAACCGGGAGCGTTTCGATCTGGCATTTCTGGACCCGCCCTACCGCACCGGGCTGCTTCAGCGCGCGTTGCCGATGACCGCGGACGTGATGAATCAAGGCGGGACCATTATCTGCGAGAACCCGCGCGACGAGGACATGCCTGAAACCGCGGGCGATTTTATCCGTGTCCGCAGCTACCGCCATGGGAAAATTCAGCTTACCCTATACAGACATAAGGACGTGACCGAACAATGAAAATTGCAATCTGCCCGGGCAGCTTTGACCCGGTTACATTAGGCCATCTGGATATTATCAACCGGTCACGCAAGGTTTTTGACAAAACCATTGTAGCCGTGCTGGTCAATCCGGACAAGCATACGATGTTCACGGTGGACGAGCGCATTACGCTTTTGAAACGCTGTACCAAGGATATGGACGATGTTGAAGTCGTCGGGTTTGATGGCCTTCTGGCTGAATACGCGCGTGAGCGCGGCGTAACGGCGATCGTCAAAGGGCTTCGCGCCTTGTCCGATTTTGAATATGAGTTTCAGCAGGCGCTTACCAATAAGAAACTCAATCCCAATCTTGAAACCATGTTTTTGACCACAAGCGCCGAAAACATGTTTTTGAGCTCCAGTATTGTCAAACAGATTGCCCGTTTCGGCGGGGATATTTCCAACTTTGTGCCGGAGTGTATCTTAGAGGATATCATAGACAGAATCAACGCGGGGGAGGAACTGCATAATGAGTGATTTAAATACCGAAGATTTAATTGACGAACTGTACGATATGGTGGAAAAGGCGTGGAATTTTCCGCTCAGCCGCGGCCGCGCCGTGCTGGACTGCGACGAAGTAAAACAGATACTGGATGAAATCCGTGAGAGCCTGCCGCAGGAAATCCGTCAGGCAAAGGCGATCTGCGCCGACCGCGCGCAGATTATCAGCGATGCAAAACGCGAGGCCGAAACGGTGGTTCGCGTTGCGGAGGAACGCGCCAAAGCAATGGTTAATCAGGATGAAATCGTAAAGCAGGCGCAGCAGAAAGCCAATGACCTGCTCAGCCAGGCGCAGACGAAGTTCCGTGAAATGCGAAAAGCCTCCAATGATTACATAGACGATCTGATGAAGCGTACGGACGACGGCCTTGCCGCGAATCTGGCGGAGCTCAGGCAGACGAGACAGAACATCAAAGCCTCCCAGCGCTCGGGTCAGAATTAGACAAAATTCTCTCATTTATAAAAAACACGGTACAAGATATTGTGCCGTGTTTTTTATTGCGTCAATATAGGATTTGATGTGAAAAAACAAGGGAATTTGGTTGACATAATCAAAAAATAACAGTTGCATTTTTAAAATAAATACGCTATAATCAAAACACAAGTGGTGAAAGGTGGGGGTAAGTAGCACAATGTGGGTATCAGGTTGTGCTTTTACCCGAAAAGTGGCTTGCGATGTTGATCGGCGAGTACCAACATAATATAGACACAAAAGGCCGTGTAATTGTTCCGGCCAGGTTCCGCGAGGATCTGGGCGAGCATTTTTATATCACAAAAGGTTTGGACGGCTGCTTGTTTGTCCTTTCACCGGAGGAGTGGACAAGGCTTCAGGATAAGGTAAAGGCAATGCCTATTTCCAAAGCAAGGGGCCTGCAGCGTTTTTTCTTTTCCGGCGCGGCGGAAGTCGAACCGGACAAGCAGGGACGCATCCTCATTCCTCAGGTTTTGCGCGACCACGCGCAGCTTACAAAAGACGTAACCTTCATCGGGACGTCAAGCCGGGCGGAAATTTGGGACAGCAAACGCTGGAATGAATTCAATTCTACTTTGACTGAGGAAAGCATAGCCGAAGCGATGGATATGCTTGAACTTTAAGCGGGCGGTATCAATATGAATTTTCAACATAAGCCGGTTTTGTTTGATGAAACCATTGAAAGCCTCAATATTCATCCGGACGGCGTCTATATTGACGGCACGGCCGGGGGCGGCGGACATTCGCAGGCGATTGCGGACAGGCTTACAACGGGAAAACTCCTTTCCATCGATCAGGATCCCGATGCGATCAAAGCCGTAACCGAAAGGCTGAAATCCTATCGCTGTTCCATCGTGTATCAGGCAAATTTTTCCGAAATGGCCCAGGTGGCTGCAAGTCTGAAGCTTGTTCCCGCCGACGGCGTTTTACTCGATATAGGCGTATCCTCCTATCAGCTTGATAACCCGGAACGTGGGTTTTCCTACCATCTGGACGCTCCCCTCGACATGCGCATGAGCAAACAGGGCGCTTCCGCCGCCGATCTGGTCAACAATCTTTCGTGGCAGGAGCTTGCACAGATTATCAGCCGTTACGGCGAGGACAGAAACGCGCGCAGTATTGCCAAGGGAATCGTAAAGGCCCGGTCGCGGAAACCGATTCAAACGACTCTGGAGCTTGCGGAGATTATTAAGGAATCTGTTCCTGCGGCAGTCCGCCGTGAACAGGGACATCCCGCAAGAAAAACCTTTCAGGCGCTCAGAATTGAAGTCAACGGGGAGCTCGACAGGCTTTCACAGGGGCTGGATGCCGCGTTTTCCATTCTGAAACCCGGCGGCAGGCTCGCGGTGATTACGTTCCATTCTTTGGAAGACAGAATTGTTAAGCAGCGCATGGCTTCCTGGTGCACCGGCTGTACATGTCCCCCGGATTTTCCGGTTTGCGTGTGCGGCAAAAAACCGAAAGCCGAGCTTCTTTACAAAAAAGGGCTGGCGCCGAGCGAAGCGGAGCTGGAACAAAATCCGCGCAGCCGCAGCGCAAGGCTGAGGGTCTGTATAAAACTGTAATAAATCCTGCGGGATGAATCTATAAAGACTGGAAGTGGAAATATGGCTTCTCCAAACAGCAACGAAGCATATGATTTTGCATTGTTTGAGCCCAAACGGCAGCAGGAAGCACCCAGGGAAAAAAGCAATATTATAGAACTTCCTCAGGAAAAGCTGGAGCAAAACAGAAGGGCAAAGATAAAACCTCTCCGGGCCGTGTCCACTTTTCTTGCATTCGGCGTTATGATCAGCATTGTGGGAACCATGGTTTATGGGCAGGTGCAGCTGACGGAGCTGACCGAAAATCTGAATGCAGCAACGAAAACACTGAATGAAAGCGAGAGTGTCTACACACAGCTCCAGATGAAATCCGATTCCCAGCTTTCCCTTCAGACCGTGGAAAATTACGCGACCGGCAAGCTTGGACTGAAAAAGATAGAGCAGAATCAGGTGGAGCCGATTTCCCTGTCCAAGGGGGATAAAACGCAGGTTGTTCAGAGCGGAGAGGATGAAAACTGGCTTACTTCGCTTTGGAACTCAATCCTGCAATTATTGTCATAAAAAAAATAATTGATAAATAAGTATTACTACCCAAATTTGTTAAGATGTTTGGTCTGGTATGCAAAAAAGGAGAGTTGAGAGCAAATCTTGACTCTCATTTTTGTAACATCGGACTTTTGGAGGAACAGCAATGGCGAAAGGCACAACAATCAGAATGTGGCGCCGCACAATTTTTGTGCTTGTGGTGTTAATCCTTATTGGTTTCGGCGCGATTATTTTCAGCCTTGCCAGACTGCAGCTTGTTGAAGGAGAGAGCCTTCAGACACGCGCGGTTGACCAGCAGCTGAAAGATACTTCCATCAGCGCCCAGCGCGGTACCATTTACGACTGTAATATGAAACCGCTTGCCCAGAGCGCCACCGTGTGGAAGGTCGTGCTTGAACCGGCGTTTATCACGGATAAAAACCGTGAAATAATTGCCGACGGCCTGTCGAAGATTCTGAAAATGGACAAAAAAGAAATCATAGAACGCAGTAAGAAAAAAACATACTATGACGAACTGAAGCGCAAGGTGGAAACAGATGTAAAGGATGAGATCCTCAAATTCAAATCGGATAATGACATCGGCAGCGGAATCCGCCTGATTGAGGATTATAAAAGATATTACCCGTACGGGGCGTTTGCCGCTTCCGTTCTGGGCTTTACCGGCACGGACAGCCAGGGACTGTACGGGCTTGAAAAGCAATATGACAGCTATCTGACCGGCGTACCCGGAAAACTGGTCACCGCGAAAAACGCAATCGGCACAGATATGCCCTTTCAGTATGAGCAGAAGGTAGAGGCGCAGAACGGCTCCAGTCTGGTGCTGACCATTGATGAAGTGGTTCAGCATTTCCTTGAAAAAAATCTGGAGGAAGGGGTAGTCACCAACAAGGTCGGCAACCGCGCGTGCGCGATTGTCATGAACGTGAAAACAGGAGCGATTCTGGGAATGGCCGTCAAAGGCGATTTTGACCCGAACAATCCGTTTACCGTGGCCGACCAGACGGAGGCCGCGCAGATTGCCGCGATGCCGGAGGGTACGGCGAAGAATGCGGCGCTGAAAGCCGCGCAGGAAAAACAATGGAGAAACAAGGCGGTCAGCGACACCTATTACCCGGGCTCCGTTTTTAAAATGGTGACCGGTTCCTCCGCAATGGAGGAGGGTGTGGTCAATGAAAACTCGACCTTCTTCTGCAGCGGTTCCATTAAAGTGTCGGACCGTATCATCCACTGCTGGAGATCCTACGGCCACGGCAGCGAGAATTTTGTGCAGGGGCTGTGCAACTCCTGCAACCCGGTTTTTGTGCAGTTGGGCGAAAGGCTGGGCCCTGACAATTTCTTTAAATATTTTACGGCTTTCGGCCTTACCTCCAAAACAGGAATTGATTTGCCCGGTGAATCGCGCAGTATCTTTTATACCGCTGCGCAGTTGAACCCGGTGGAGCTTGCCACCGAATCGTTCGGGCAGAACTTCAGTATTACGCCGATCCAGATGATCACCGCGGCCGCCGCGGTTTCCAATGGCGGTTATCTGGTGCAGCCCCACGTGGTCAGCCAGATCATCGACGCCGACGGCAATATTGTCAAATCAGCCGATGTGTCGCCCAAGCGTCAGGTGATTTCAACCGATATATCCCAGCGTATGTGCAAAATCCTGCAGACCAACGCAACCATCGGTACGGCGAAAAACGGTTATCTCCCCGGCTACCGTGTCGGCGGAAAAACCGGTACGTCCCAGAAAATGGACGTATTTCAGAAAACCGGAACGATGCAGTATATCGCGTCCTACTGCGGGTTTGCCCCCGCGGACGACCCGCAGGTAGCAATGCTGGTGTTCTTCGACGAGCCGCACGGCAGCAGCTATTACGGAGCCGCCGTAGCCGGACCGGTCTTTTCCAAGACCATGGAGGAAATCCTTCCGTACCTCGGCGTGGAGCGCAAATATACCGATACGGAGCTGGCAAAGCTTGATGTGAGTACGCCGCCTGTTGTGGGCAAAGCCATCGCCGCCGCCAAGGCGGATATTTCCAAAATGAAGCTGACGCCGAAGATTTACGGCAGTGGGGACAAAGTTGTCTCCCAGGTGCCGGAACCGGGCAAAACAATTCCGCAGAACGGCACGGTCGTGCTGTTTACGGACGATTCCAGCGCAGGTAAGACGGTCACGGTGCCGAATCTGGTGGGGCTTTCTCTTTCCTCCGCCAACAAGACGGCAGCGGAAGCGGGCGTCAATATCAGCATTACCGGAGCGGTACTGACCAACGGCACCAACCCGGTTTCCAATTCACAGAGCATTGCCGCGGGCACCAAAGTCGCGCCCGGAACGGTGGTAACCGTAGGGTTTATAGAACCGAATCAGGTGGAGTAAAATTTCGAGCAAGGGGATGACAATCATGGCAAACTTTCATTCTGCAAAAAAGCTGATTGCTGTAAGCGATAAAAAAGGGCATACTATTTCGGTGTTAAACAAGATTCTTTTCTTCTGCGGCCGCGAGAATTATTTGCTTGCACCCGCCGGGCAGAACGTTCCGGAAGACGTGCAACCGGCGGTTCTGCTGCTCTGTGACCCGGAATGCCCGGCTGCGGAGGACTTTGCGGTTTACGTGGCTGACTACGCTTTTTCCGCAATGCCTGAAGTTGCAGCCCTGAGACCGCTGACCTATTCCACTGTCAGTGACAGCGCCGATTTTACGGCAAGAAATATCCGGAAGACTACCGACGGGTTTGCCGNNTGATAGGAGTCGGCGTGATCGGCAGGGTCAGGCTTGCGGCCGACAGTATGGACGCTGTAAATTCGGCGCTTGCCGCCGCCGCCGCGGCGATTGCCTGCGGGATTCCGTTTGCAGAGGTGCTTGACGCGCTGAATAACATTCAAATCAGGGATTAAAAAAATAAAATAACTATGGTATAATAATATGCTTGCACTTTACACGTGAGCGACAACGATAAAAAGGTGGAGTCAGAACATATGAACTCGGTTTGGACACTTTCGGCGGTCATTCTTTCCTTTGGAATTACCGCCTTGCTCGGCAGGTGGATGGTGCCTTTTCTGCATAAGATCAATTTCGGCCAGACAATCCGCGAGGTAGGCCCCAAGTGGCACCGTAAAAAGAACGGCACACCCACAATGGGCGGTTTCATGTTTATCATCGGGATTGCTTTTTCCGTCCTGATCTGCGTGCCGCTCTATTACAGTGTGACAGAAAAAAATTCCCTGGAAATGATGATGCGGACGAAAGTTTTCGGCGGCTTGCTGATGGCGCTTGGCTTTGGGGCTGTCGGATTTTTCGATGACTATATCAAGGTTGTAAAAAAACGCAATCTGGGTTTAAATGTGCGCCAGAAGCTGGTTTTGCAGTTTATCATAGCGGCAGCCTATCTTTATTCTCTCCATCTGGCCGGGAGTACCTCCGTTACGCTGATCCCGTTTGTGGGCAGTGTTGACTTGGGCGTCTGGTACTGGATTATTGCATTCTTAGGAATTGTAGGCATGGTCAACGCCGTCAATTTTACGGATGGAATCGACGGCTTGAATGCGACGGTTACTTTTTTTGTAAGCCTGTTTTTCATGCTGATTGCCGGTATGATCGGAATTTACGGCATGAGCATTTTCGCTGCCGCCGCTGCGGGCGGATGCCTCGGCTTCCTGATTTGGAATATCAATCCCGCAAAGGTTTTTATGGGGGATACCGGCTCGCTGTTTTTGGGTGGAATTGTCTGTGCCCTTGGATTTGGCCTGAATCTTCCGATCCTGATTCTGCCGCTCGGTATTGTCTATATCTGTGAAATCCTGTCCGTTGTGCTTCAGGTAACCTATTTTAAGGCGACGCACGGAAAGAGGCTTTTCAAAATGAGTCCGATTCATCATCATTTTGAAATGTGCGGATGGGGAGAACTGAAAATCTGCCGTGTGTTCGGTCTGGTGACGGTGCTGTTCGGCATCGGTTCCGCCCTGCTTGTTTATTATGGGTTCTGAACCGGAATATTTTCTCGGTATCTGCACAGTATTGAAATTATGACAAATATTTTGTAGCCTGTGTGCTTAAATGAACAGTAATGCATGCTTTGAACGGTAAGAAGGGGGACAGATATGACCAGCACAAAGAAAAAAAACGATACCGCCCCCCGCAGGTCCCGGAAGGACGAAGCGAACAAGGGTTCAAAGGAGCCGACGTTTACAAACGGAATCCGTAAAAAATTCCGTATTTTCTCCGTGCGTTCCGGCATGGATATGCCTTTTCTGTTTTTGGTTCTCACCTTGCTGGTCATCGGTCTGGTGATGCTTTTCTCCGCAAGCTACGCCAACGCCTATTACCGCCATGGCAGCAGTTACTTTTTCATCAGCCGCCAAGCTGTTTTCGCGGTGCTTGGCGTTACCGCCATGATTTTTATCTCTTACTTCGACTATCATCATCTGCACAAGTTTGCCATTCCCATTCTCCTTTTATCTTTCATGATGCTGGCGCTTGTGCTTTTCATGCCGCGCATCAACGGCGTCCACCGCTGGATTGATCTGGGGCCGCTCGGCCAATTCCAGCCCTCGGAGCTTTCCAAATTCGCGGTGATACTGGTGTTCGCCCATTTGATTTCATTGAATTTCAAACGGATGGATACCTTTCGGTACGGCGTTCTGCCGTATATTCTAATACTGGGTGCTACAGTCGGCCTGCTGGTGCTGGAGCCTCATATTTCGGCCACCGTTATCATGGTGCTTCTGGCCGCGGTCATGCTGTTTATCGGCGGCGTACGCCTGCGCTGGTTCGGTCTTGCGTTCGGCGGAGCGGGCGCGGCGGTTGCCTATCTTGTGCTGTTCACGCAAAAATTCAGCTATGCCAACGACCGTATCGTCGCGTGGCTCGACCCTTTTTCCACGGCGAGCAAGGCGATTATGGAGGACACCTGGCAGACACGGCAGTCGCTGTATGCCATCGGCTCCGGCGGTCTGCTCGGGCTTGGGCTCGGCCAGTCAAGGCAGAAATACCTGTACCTGCCCGAACCGCAGAACGATTTTATTTTCGCCATTGTATGTGAGGAGCTCGGCTTTATCGGCGCGCTGATTATCATTATCCTGTTCGCCATGCTGGTCTGGCGCGGCATCACCATTTCACTCAAGGCAAAAGACAAATTCGGCATGCTGCTCGGCATCGGCCTGGTCGTTCAGGTCGGGCTTCAGGTTGTTCTGAATATCGCCGTTGTGACCAACACGATTCCAAACACCGGCATCAGCCTGCCTTTCTTCAGCTACGGGGGCACCTCGCTGGTCATTCTTCTTTCGGAAATGGGGATTGTGCTTTCCATTTCACGAACGTCGTCCATTGAAAAAACATAGCGTCCGCCTATGGCGGTGAGTATAAAAGAGGGATTGCAATGAAAGTTTTATTTGCAGGCGGCGGCACCGCGGGTCATATCAACCCGGCTCTTGCCATCGCCGGATATCTTCGTGAAAAGGAGCCGGACACGCAGATCCTTTATATCGGCGCGAAGGGCGGCATGGAGGAGCGGCTGGTTCCCGCCGCAGGTTTTGATTTTAAAAGCATAACGGTCTCAGGGTTCCAGCGCAGGCTCAGCTGGAAAAATATTAAGAAGAATGTGAAAACCGTTGTTCATGTTTTCACCTCCAGCCGTGAGGCCCGTAAAATTATCCGGGATTTTCAGCCCGATCTCTGTGTGGGCACGGGCGGCTACGTAGCGGGGCCGGTTCTCCGCGAGGCAATGAAAATGAAGATACCGGCGGTGATTCATGAACAGAACGCGTTTCCGGGCGTAACCAATAAAATGCTCTCCAGGCATGCGGACAAAACCATGCTCGCCGTCATGGACGCGCAGAAATACCTTGACCCGGCGGCAAAATGCGTTCTCACGGGCAATCCGGTAAGGCAGGCCGTCATCCGCGCGAAGCGCGGGGAATCGCGCAAGGCGCTTGGCTTGGACGAGCGTCCGCTGATTCTTTCGTTCGGCGGAAGTCTGGGCGCGCGAAAAATTAATGAGGCTGTCGCGGACCTGCTTTTAAAAACCGCTCAGACGGACCGCTTTCAGCATATTCACGGATATGGCCAGTGGGGCGGGTGGTTTCCCGATCTGCTGAAGGAAAAAGGGCTGGATTTATCTAAGCATCCCAATATTGATATCCGGGAATACATCAACAATATGCCGGAATGCCTTGCGGCAGCCGATCTGGTGATCTGCCGCGCCGGTGCCATCTCGCTCAGCGAGCTGCAGGCGCAGGGAAAGGCTTCCATTTTAATTCCGTCGCCCAATGTGGCGGAAAATCATCAGTACCACAACGCTATGGCTCTGGTCAGCCGGCACGCCGCCATGATACTGGAGGAAAAGGACCTTTCCGGCCCGTCCCTGTGTAAAATGGTGGAAGACCTTTTTCAAAAGCCGGAAACCATCCGCTCTCTGGGAGAAAACGCTCATTCCATGGCGATTTCTGACACGAATGAACGAATTTATAAAATAATCAAAGAGGTATTGGCAGGCATCTGATAAAGCAATCACCGCAGAACAAAAAACCGCATAGTATGTGACTAGACTATGTGGGGGTGTTGTTATGTCAGAGCTTTTAATACAGGGACCCAACAAATTATACGGGGAGATTCATATTCACGGCGCAAAGAACAGCACATTGCCTCTTATGGCGGCTTCTTTACTCTGCGGCAGTCAGTGCATACTACATAACTGTCCTATTTTGTCGGATGTGGACACATCCCTGAAGATTTTGCGGTGCCTGGGCTGCCGGGTGGAACGCTCCGGAAACGATGTGTCCATAGACCCGACCAGTGCAGATCAATACGAGATTCCGGATAACCTGATGCGTGAAATGCGCTCCTCTATTATTTTTTTGGGCGCAATTGTAAGCAGCATGGGCAGGGCGGAGCTTTCCTTCCCCGGCGGCTGCGAATTGGGGCCCAGACCCATTGACCTGCATCTTCTGGCGCTGCGGAAAATGGGAGTGATTATTGACGAGGACCACGGCTGTTTAAAATGCAGCGCACCAAACGGCCTTCAGGCGGCGTGTATCAATCTGTCGTTTCCAAGCGTGGGGGCGACAGAAAACATCATTATTGCCGCCAGCCGCGCAAAGGGAACAACGGTCATCACAAACGCGGCGCGCGAGCCGGAGATATGGGATCTGGCTGATTTTCTGAACTCCTGCGGCGCAAGAATCCAGGGCGCGGGGGAAAGCACCGTCGTGATTGAAGGGGTGAGCACCCTGACCGGGTGTGAACACAGCGTGATTCCGGACCGCATCGCCGCGGCAACCTATTTAACGGCGGCAGCCATTACCGGCAGCACGCTGACCATCGCGAGCGTCATACCGGAACATATCGCACCCGTCATTCCCGTTTTTGAAGAGTGCGGGTGCAAAATCGACATTTTAGGCCATAATATTAAAATTACGGCTCCGAAGCGTCTGGGAAGGGTCAAGAGCGTCCGGACAATGCCGTATCCCGGCTTCCCGACCGACGCCCAGGCGCCGGTGATGGCAATGACCACGCTGGCGGACGGAACCAGCATCTTCGTGGAAAATATTTTTGAGAGCCGGTATAAACATGTCGGGGAGCTGATGCGCCTGGGCGCCAATATCAAGGTGGAGGGCCGTGTGGCGATTGTAGAAGGCGTCAGCCGGCTTTCCGGGGCACCGGTAGAGGCTGCGGATCTGCGCGGCGGGGCGGCGCTCGTAGTGGCGGGGCTTGCGGCGCAGGGAACGACGCTGATTTCCGGTCTGAAGCATCTGGACCGCGGCTACGAGAGTATTGAAAAAAGCCTGGCTATGCTCGGCGCAGATATTAAAAGAATTTAATCCGACTGGCGGAGGAATGTAAATGGACAGGAACCGAAAAAACAGGAGAGATACAACGCCGCGCGTTTATGATAAAAAAAGCGGCGAATATCGTCCTGTCACTGACTGGGAGGAACACGGCTCCGGTGAGCGCAATGCAAAATATGTTTCCCCGCAGCGCAGGGCGGATACCAGGAAACGGCGCAGGCGCCGTTTCCTGCTGCTGTTTTACATTTTTCTGTTTGTCACTGTGGTTGTTGGGGCGGTCGTTATTTCCCTGACCGTCCTATTTAAAATTGAAACCATAGAGGTCAGCGGTACCTCGCGGTACCCGGCGCAGGCGATTGTTCAGGCGGGGGGGATTCAAAAAGGGGAAAATCTCTTCCTTGCCAATACGAAAAAAGCGGCTGCCGCCATTCAGCAAAAACTGCCGTATATCGGAACGGCAAAGGTTTCCCGGCATCTGCCGGCTAAAATCGTCATTGAGGTAAAAGAAGAAGCGATTTCCGGTGCGATGGAATACAAAGGGAAGTACGCAGTGGTCAGTTCGAATGGCAAGGTGCTTGAACTGGCGGATAAAATGCCGGAGAACTGTCCCTCCATCAAAGGGATTTCCCTGTCAAAGGCCGACGTGGGGAAAAATATTGTTTACGGCGACACATCGCAGAAAGATACGTTTCAGAGCCTGAGCGCAGCAATCAGCGCCAACAAATTTGACAAGATTACGGGAATCGATTTAAGCAACCCTTACAAAATTCAAGTCGTCTATGACGCGCGGATCGTCATGAATCTGGGACTGCCGTCCGATTTTGATTATAAGCTACGTTTTGCAAAAAGTATTTTAGATGAGGGAAAAATCAAAGATAATGAGAAGGGAACACTGAACCTTTCCGTGGCGGTGGAGGACAACAATGCTTTCTTTGATCCCAGCTATACGGCGTCCTCTTCCGCGGCAGGTCATTCTGCACAAAATAGCAGTGGATAATTCTCAATAAGAATATTAATATTCCCGGATTATACTATACTGAGTAAGATAGAATTTTATTGAAATTGAGACAAAGAAGTGTTAAATTAATATTAATCAAAAAAATTATAATGATTTGTGATCGCGCTGATATCGGATTGCAAATGATAGATGTATATTAAGGGGGATGCAGCACATGTCTTTCGAGATTGACAATGACTTTGACAACATCGTGCAGATTAAGGTAATCGGTGTCGGCGGGGGCGGCGGAAACGCCATTGACCGCATGGTTACCATGGGCGTTCAGGGCGTTGAATTTATTAGTGTGAATACCGACAAGCAGGCTCTTTACCGTTCCAAGGCCACACAGAAAATTCAGATCGGCGAAAAAGTTACGCACGGAAAGGGCGCGGGCTCAAAGCCGGAAATGGGGCAGAAGGCTGCCGATGAAAGCCGCGAGGCGATTGCAGCCGCTATCAGGGGCAGCGACATGGTGTTTATCACCGCCGGCATGGGCGGGGGCACGGGCACCGGAGCCGCTCCGATTGTCGCGGAGATTGCGCGCGACATGGGCGTGCTTACCGTCGGTATTGTAACCAAACCTTTTGACTTTGAAGGCCGCCGCCGTATGGAACAGGCGGAAAGCGGCATCACCGCTCTGCGCGAGCATGTAGATTCCCTTGTTGTCATCCCGAATGAAAGACTGAAGCTGGTCAGCGAACAGCGCATTACCCTTATCAATGCATTCTCCATTGCCGATGATGTTCTCCGTCAGGGCGTACAAAGCATTTCGGATTTGATTAAACTGCCCGGCCTTGTCAATCTGGACTTTGCGGATGTCACCGCAGTGATGAAAGACGCCGGTTACGCGCATATGGGCGTGGGCAGGGCTTCCGGCAAAGATAAGGCGGAGGCAGCCGCCAACATGGCGATTTCCAGCCCGCTTCTTGAAACCGCGATCAACGGCGCCAAAGGTGTTATTATCAATATTACTTCTTCGCCGGACATCGGCCTTGACGAGATTGAAACGGCTTCCTCCATGATTGCCGAACAGGCGCATCAGGACGCCAACATCATCTGGGGCGCGGCGTTTGATGAGAACATGGACGACGAGATGAGTGTTACGGTGATTGCCACGGGCTTTTCAACAACCGATGGAGCGGCTTTTGCAGAGGACAAGCCTGAACAGAGCGCCAAGCGGGACGAGCCGGCAAAACCGGCCGGCAAAGCAAACCCGATTGACGACGAGGACTTTACCGACATCATGTCGATTTTTAACCGCAAATAATACATATAAAAATCTTGATTTGCATTGCTGCGGCGGATACGTTTTTCGTATCCGCTTTTTTGTTTAAAATAGAAAATTTACTATAAAATAGGCGGAGAATTGCCCTAATTCATTCAAAAATAGCCATGTAGCGCATTTTTGAACAGATTTACAGAAATATTGCTCTAAACACCTTGAATGCTCTTGTAATCTCGTGATATTGTGTTATAATAACGATTGGGATAAATCAGCGAACCAAATTTGAACATACTGGGGGTGGCATTGTGAAACCTGACCCTTTAAGTCGATGCTTTAATCAATTTAATAAAGGAGATGAGCGCAATGCTATCCTATTACAAGACGATCAACGGCCACATCTCACCGATTCCTGCCTGTGAGCCCGGTTGCTGGATTAACTGTGTGGCGCCGGACGATGCGGAAATCAACAGCCTGATTGCCGACTTTCAGATTGAGCCGGATTTTTTTCGCGCCGCAATGGACGAAGAGGAGTCCTCACATATTGACAATGAGGATGACTGCACCCTTATTATCATTGATATTCCGGTAATCGAAAAAGCCGGTAAAAATATTACGTACACAACCACGCCGGTCGGTATTATCCTGACGGAGAAAAATGTTATTACGGTTTCCACAAAGGAGAATCCGATTATCAATGAATTTTCGGAAGACGTGGTCAAGGGTGTTCAGACCAATATGAAGACCCGCTTTGTTCTGCATTTTATGCTGCGCGTCGCGTCGCGGTACCTGCAGTATCTGAAACAGATTGATAAAATCAGTAATTTTGTGGAGCGCGAGCTTCGCAAATCCATGAAGAATTCTGAGCTGATTCAGCTTTTGGATATAGAAAAATCTCTGGTGTATTTTTCTTCTTCGCTCAAAGCGAATGAGATTACGATTGAAAAAATTATGCGCGGTCGCGTTGTCAAGCTTTATGAGGACGATCAGGATCTGATCGAGGATGTGCTGATAGAAGTGAAGCAGGCAATCGAGATGTCCAACATCTACCTCAACATTCTTTCCGGCACCATGGACGCTTTTGCTTCGGTCATTTCAAACAATCTGAACATTGTCATGAAGGTGCTCGCTTCCCTTACCCTTTTAATTTCCATTCCGACCGTTATTTCCGGTATTTACGGCATGAATGTAACCGGCATCCCGTTCACAAATTTCTGGTTCCCGGTATCCCTTTCCTTGATTTGTATGGGCATAGCCTATTTTATACTGAAGAAAAAAAATATGTTTTAATCTGCCCGGGTATATGATATAATATAAAATAATAATAAAATAAATTGATAGGGAACTGTAGTACAGTTCCCTATTCTGATAGTTGTGAGGTTAGCATGGACAGACTTCGGATTCATACGGACGATATGGTACAGGCCGCGAAAACACTGCGTGCGGGCGACAAAATTCTTTTGAGCGGCACCATTTACACGGCGCGCGACGCCGCGCATAAACGATTGTTCAGCATGCTTGACAGCGGGAAGCCGCTGCCGTTTGAACTGAAAAATGCTTCTATTTATTACGCCGGGCCGACACCCGCCCCGGACAATCTTCCGATCGGCGCGTGCGGGCCGACCACTTCCTCGCGGATGGATGTGTTTGCGCCGCGACTGCTTGACCTGGGGCTGAAATGCATGATCGGCAAGGGCGGCCGTTCCAAAGAGGTCATTGAGGCCATCCGGCGCAATGAGGCGGTCTATCTGTGCGCAATCGGCGGCGCGGGCGCACTGGCGGCCAAATGTGTCCGCTCCGTAAAGGTTCTTGCGTTTGAGGACCTTGGATGCGAATCTGTAAAAGAACTGCAGATAGAGGATTTTCCTCTGTTTACGGCAATCGACTGCCGCGGAGGCAGCCTTTTCGAGGTGTAGTATGTTTGAATTTTTGTTCCGTGCTTTTGTAAAAGACTACCAAAACAAGGATGACAGTAAGGTGCGGGAACGCTACGGAAAATTTTCGGGCGCGGTGGGCATCGCGACGAATATTCTCCTGTTTGTCATGAAAATCATAACGGGAATTGTCTTTCACAGCATTTCCATTACCGCCGACGCTATTAACAACCTTTCCGATTCCGGTTCCGCCGTCGTTACGCTGGTGGGCTTCAAGCTGGCCGGAAAGCCGGCCGATGAGGAGCATCCGTACGGCCATGCACGCATTGAATATCTTTCCGGCTTAATCGTATCTTTTGCCATTCTGATGATCGGTTTTCAGCTTGTGCAGAGCTCCTTTGACAAGATTTTGAACCCGGTGGACGCAGAATTCAGTGTGGTGTCCATCGGCGTACTTATCCTTTCCGCTCTGATTAAAGTGTGGCAGTGCCTGTTCTATAAAAAGGTCGGAAAAACTATTTCCTCTTCCACCATTTCAGCCAACGCGGCGGACAGCCTGAACGATGTTTTTGCCACTCTGTCCGTTCTGGCCGGTATTTTGATCACCTATTTCACCGGATTTAACCTTGACGGATACATGGGCGTGATTGTTGCCATTTTTATTATGATTACGGGCGTGCGGCTGATTATTGAAACGAGCAATCCTCTTTTGGGGATGGCGCCCACCAAAGAACTGGTGGATGAAATTTACGCCAAAATCATGAGCTATGACGGGATTTTAGGCATGCATGATCTGAATGTTCATAATTATGGCCCCATGCGCTGCTTTGCCTCCGTGCACTGCGAAGTTCCCGCCGGGCAGGATATTATGGTGAGCCATGACATTATTGATAACATTGAACGCGATTTTCTTAAAGAAAAGGGAATCCACCTCGTCATTCACCTTGACCCGATTGTCACGAATGACGAACGCACCAATCATCTGAAAAAGCAAGTTGAGGATATTATCAGCCGGATTTCGCCGAAAATCAGTATGCACGACTTCCGCGTGGTGTGGGGAACCACTCACTCCAACCTGATTTTTGACGTCTGCGTTTCCTTCGAATTTCCCATGAGCGACAGTGAGCTGACACAGCGGATTACAGAGGAAGTCGGCAGGCTGGACCCGGACTATTTTGTGGTGCTGACCGTTGACCACAGCTATGTGCCGGAGGAATAAGACCGCATCCGCAATAAAAAATTAACAATTCACCTACTTGCATTTTTCAGAGGGTTGTATTAAAATACTTTTAGCACTTAAAAGTAGAGAGTGCTAAAACTAATGGATAGAGGTAGGTTGATTATGGCAGTAAAACAGTTTAAAGCGGAATCCAAGCGCCTCTTGGATTTAATGATTAATTCCATTTATACCCATCGCGAAATCTTTTTGCGCGAGCTGATTTCCAATGCCAGCGACGCAATCGACAAGCTATATTACCGCACACTGAGTGACGGCGATACCGGCCTCAACCGTGAGGACTTCTGTATCCAGATTATTCCCGATAAAGAGAAGCGCACGCTTACCATTACAGACAACGGCTGCGGCATGACGAAAGAGGAGCTTGAGAACAATCTGGGAACGATTGCCAAAAGCGGCTCGCTGAACTTTAAAAAAGAAAACGAGCAAAAAGAGGATATTGAAATTATCGGTCAGTTCGGCGTGGGCTTTTATTCCGCGTTCATGATCAGCGAGGACGTAACCGTCGTCAGCAAGCCCTATGGCAGCGGGGAAGCCTGCAAATGGGAAAGCACCGGCACGGCGGGTTACACCATTGAACCCTGCGAAAAGGAAGGCCACGGTACGGACATTATTCTAAAAATCAAGCCCAATACAGACGACAACAATTACGATGAATATCTTGACACCTATACCCTTAGAACACTTGTTAAGAAATATTCCGATTATATCCGCTATCCGATTAAAATGGATGTTGAAAAAAGCCGCCTGAAAGAGGGCAGTAAGGATGACTACGAAACCTACACCGAAAACGAAACGCTGAACAGCATGGTTCCCATCTGGCGCAAAAATAAAAATGAAATCACCGAAGATGAGTATAATGAATTTTATAAAAACAAATTCATGGACTATGTCAACCCGATGAAAGTCATCCATTCCAGCACCGAGGGTACCGCTACTTACAACGCCCTGCTTTTTATCCCATCCAAGGCGCCGATGAATTTTTACACCCGCGATTATGAAAAGGGGCTTCAGCTTTATTCCAACGGTGTGCTGATCATGGACAAGTGCGCGGATCTGCTGCCGGACTATTTCAGTTTTGTGCGCGGTCTTGTGGATTCTCAGGATTTGTCGCTGAATATTTCCCGTGAAATGCTCCAGCACGACCGCCAGCTGAAAATTATCGCTGGACGCCTGGAAAAGAAGATCAAATCCGAATTGGAAAACATGCTTGCGAACGAGCGCGAAAAGTATGAGGAATTTTTCAAGAATTTCGGGTTACAGCTGAAATACGGTATCTATCAGGATTACGGCATGCACAAGGATGTATTACAGGACTTGCTGCTGTTCTATTCTTCCAGCGAAAAGAAACTGGTAACGCTGAAAGAATACGTTTCCCGCATGAAAGAGGAACAGAAATTCATCTACTACGCCAGCGGCGAAACAACCGATAAAGTCGATATGCTTCCGCAGACGGAGGCGCTGAAGGACAAGGGCTATGAGATCCTTTATCTGACCGACAACGTCGATGAATTTGCCCTTCGCATGCTGATGAAGTATGACGACAAGGAATTCCGTTCCGTTTCCGCCGACGATCTTGGACTGGAAACCGAGGAAGAGAAGAAGGAAGCCGCGAAGCAGGTCGAGGAGAACAAGGACTTGCTCAACTTCATGAAGGATTCCCTTGACGGCAAGGTCAAGCAGGTTATCCTGTCGCAGAAGCTGAAAACCCATCCGGTATGCCTGTCCACCGACGGCGCGATTTCCATTGAGATGGAAAAAGTGCTCAATGCGATGCCTACCGATGAAAAAGTGACTGCCCAGCGCGTGCTCGAAATCAACGCAAACCATCCGATTTTTGCGAAGCTGCGCAGCCTTTACGAAAATGACAAAGACACGCTGAAGGAATATGCGTCGCTGCTGTATGTACAGGCCCTTCTGATTGAGGGTGTGAGCATTGATGATCCGGTTGCGTTTTCCAACCAGATCTGCGGCCTGATGACGAAGTAAGCTGCTATAGAATGAATATAAAAATGGACACCGCCGACGGATTTTACTTTTCCGCCGGCGGTGTTTTTGCAGTTGTTTCCGGGCTGGCTCCTCCGTCTTTTTCGGAGCGGGAAGCTGCCGATTAATTCTTAATGTCTTGCCTGTTAAATCAGGTTATCAATATATTTGAATGCGAACCTCCCGGCTCTTGGCAGGCGTTCATAGCATCGGCTTGCTGTCTGCAGTGCAAAGTCCGCCATCATTTTTCTTTCCGCTTCCGTAATACCCTGTCGGCTGAAACGGGCTTTCAGGGCGGTGTCGTTCACCTCGGCGCTGATTTCGCCGCCGAATTTTTCAAGCTCGGTAAGATAAGCGTAGATGGCAATTGCGGCCTTGTTGACGTCTGTAAGAGCGAATAATTTCGAACGGTGCGTTAATACGATTCTGCGTTTTAACGCCATACAGGCAAACAGAAGGGCAACGGAAGCAATGATAAGAGCAAGCGGCGTTGTAGAAGCTTTGAAATCCGGGTTGCCCTTTGGCCCCTCGGCGGCGGAGGAACTGCCGGCGGGAAGCGATTCGGTTTTTGCGGGCTGTGAGGATACGGTTTCCGGTTCGCTCGGAACGGCGCTTTCCACGCGCGCGCTACTGGTTTCTGCGTTTGAGACCGGCGGCTGGTTCACCGGATTGTTGTCCTGCGTTAAATTGCGGTTCGGATTGAAGCCGGGTGTAACGTCAAACGGCTGCCAGCCCAGCCCCGGCTCATAGATCTCAACCCACGCGTGCGCACGGCTGTCGCGGATATTTGCCCAGCCGTCCGTTCCCGCGGTCAGGTAGTCCCCGGGCGTTACAATATATCCCTCCGCGTAGCGCGCAGGCACTCCCATGGCCCGTAGCATGACGGCGGCGGAAGTGGCGAAGTGGACGCAGTAGCCCGCATGGCTTTTCGTTAGAAAATAGTTGACGAAATCCTCGCCCTTCGGTGTCTTTTCGGGCGACAGGGTGTAGTAGCAGCTGTTGCCGAGATATTGTTTCACCGCATTGGCGATATCGTTTACAGAAAAATAGGAATACGAGCCGGTCATGTCTTTTGTAAAGAATCCGTTCAGCCGCTTGTCCTGCTTCATCAGACCCAATGTTTTTTCTTTTGTACCTTTCGGCAGCTGCGTGTATTTGTCATACATAAACAGGCGGTACTCCTGCTCCTCACTGATAAAGTCCTTCGTCTTTCCTTCCAAAGAGTTCAAAAGGCTGTCCGGCAGCACACTCTTGTAATAATCCGCAAGATTTTTGAAATTCAGAGTGCTGAACCGGTTCTGTGCCGACAGGTAGGCCGCTCCGCTTCCGGAACGAAACAGCGAATTGCGGGTCAGGGACAGAACCACGCCGGCGGGACTTGAACTGATTTTGTCCTGCGGCAGGGCATAGGCGTACAGGCCGTACCGGTTGGTTCCGAACAGAGAGCCGGAGCGGATAAGTGCGTCGTTGACGAACCGGACGCCGGTAATCTGTTCCGGGGTGGTGGCAAGGTTGTACGGCGCGTAAATGCATTGTTTTGCCGCCGCGACATTCTTTACCTCAACGCCAAACGGCCTGACGGTTGGGTCGTTTTGCCGGCCGGTCAGGGAAAAGAACGCATTGGACATGTTCTGCATGTTCAGGCCGCCCAGTTTCTGATTGATACCGGTATAGTCAGCATCCGGCAGCAGTTCCCAGCTTGAACCGGTGTAAACGCTTCCCGCAAAGCTTTTCAGGTAAAGGGGATATTGCTTATCCGATTTGATTTGCAGGGCGGTTTTACCGGTAAATTTCACCTGTCCGGCGTCAGCCAGATTGACATGGGTTACATTTCCGGCAAAGGCCTTTCCGCTGTTCAAAAGGGAGCCCCCTGTCGCGGAGTCAATCAGGCTGGTGCGCAGCTTTTCCGCTTCTGCGGGATGCCGGTAGCTCTGACGGGGAAACGATGCCAGAATCAGTGCGAAGCACAGGAGAACCGCCGGAATCATGAAAAGTCCGCTTTTTGCTGAAACAGCATCGCTTTTCACGGCAAAGCCCTTGCTCGCCTTTGCGGAACCCGCCTTTTTCTCAGCGGGCAGGCGTGTCAGAATCAATAAGGTCCAGCAGAGAAAAAGCAGAAGAACGGCGGAGAAATCTGGCGTGATTGTAAAAACGAGCGCTGCAAACAGCAAGGGTGAAGTAGCAAAAAAAGCCGGCCAGAAGCTTTTCCTTTTTATCACGGCGCTGCTTACCAGACCTGTTACAATGAACAGGATAAACAGCACAAAGAGTGTGCACAGGCGGGAATATTGCGCAGGCGGTACCGAAACAAGGTAAAGTGGAAATTCATAGTCGGAATGCTTCGCATAGGCGGTCATCATCCGGTTGACGGTGATAATGAACCCTTGAAAAATGGATTCGCGCAGGTACCACACGGCCGCGCAGTAAGCCAGGCAAAAAGCAAGGATAAGCGGGTACTGGAAGCGTTTCACAGCGTAAATCAACGCAAACGCACCGGCAAACAGCAGGGAATATAAAAAGACCGTTAGGGGCAGGATGGGCAGCGCAAAGGCTGAAATGAAGCACCAGGCCGCGCCGAACACGCCGGACAGGACCACAATCATGCGGAACACCGCGTTCATCACGGGGGACGTCGGCTGCCCGGCCAGGCGAGGGGAGGAAATCTGAATGCCGGGGGAATGATGGTTGTCTGTATTCATGTGGCTCACCTGCTGATTCATAGGATAAGTCCAGAAAGGCTCTGCTGTATTTTCCCGGGATATACCGTTACCACATCGGCATTCATCGCGCGCAGCGCATCCGCCAAAGGAAGCTGGCCTGCATCCATTTGTCCGCCGACATACAGCACCGTGATTTTTTCACCGTCCGGCCTGTCGCAGAGGCTGGAAAGCGCGTCGGTCAGTTTCCCGGTTATATAAATGGCATGGGAAAAGCTTCCGGCGTCCTTTTCCGTTTTGCTGCGGCAGTCAAGCAAATACGGTTCGTCCCTGTAGAATTGCGCGGAAAGGACACCGTTTAGCAGAGAGGCCAAATCGTCGTCGTTTTTAATATCCGCCGTAAGGAGGCGGTTTTCCTTTTTATGAAACCATTCGATTCTGTGGCTGATTTGATTTTCCGTAAAAAAATGGGAGAGGGAGGCGGCTGTTTCCAGCAGCGCGTCAAGCACTTCCATGTCCGGTGCGAGCAATTCTATCAGCAGAAGGACTTCGCTGTCCGTCGGCAGGCTGAATTCCTTCACCATCAGCTCGTCCAACTTGGAACTCAGCTTCCAGTGAATGCTGCGCAGACGGTCGCCGCTGCGAAACGCCCGCACATCAAAAATTTCGGAGGGGTCGCCGCCCGGCTTCTCCTCTGAATAGGCATTGCTCTCCATTGCGGCGGCGGCCGTTGTGTCGACCGCTGCGTCAATCAAATGCACCCGGGGGATCACGAACGTTTCCGTGTGAAAATCCGGCTTTTGCCTGACGGTGAAAATTCCGAGCGGGTCGTAATAGCAAAGCTGTGTCAGACTTGCCGTTACCCGTCCGCAGTAGCGCGACCGCAGCCGGTATTCCGCCGTCTGCTCCGAATGGGCGTTCACCGGTACAAACAGAATTTGTTCCTCCTTTTCACCGTTTAACGAGTTTTCACATGAGAAGCGGAGCTGCGCGCGCACAAGCGGCAGGAAGGAAGCGTTTTTTAGAGTCACGTACAGAGAAAACTCCTCATCTTTACCGGCCGGGGAATTTTTCATTCTGAGCTCCGCCGTCGTCCTGCGAACGGCGAACAGCATAAAGATCCATGAAACGAAAGGCAGAAGCAGGACGAATATCAGCGTGAAAAAAGACAGATATTCTTTAAATAAAATGAAAAAAAGAATTGCCGCGGCAAGGGTGGCACAGTAGGCGGCACGATAGCGGAACATGGCACACCCCTATTTCTGCGCGACGGCGGGCGCGGGGACTTCCGTTAAGATTTCCCTCAGCAGGCCGGACGCGGCCACGTTGCTTATTTTCGCCTGGGGCTTCAGAATAATCCGGTGCTCCACAACATCGGCAAAAACGGACTGAACATCCTTCGGCACCACATAGTCCCTGCCGGAAAGGTAGGCGTTTGCCTGCGCCATCTTGACAAGCGCGATGGAGCCGCGCGGGCTGGAGCCCAGGCGGATGAGGCCGTTTTCACGTGTCGCGCCCACCAGTCGCGCAATATATCCGTATAAATCATTAGACAGGTACACCGCGTCCGTTTCATCCTGCATGGCGATAATATCCTGCGCGTCGGCGGCTTTGCCGACCGATTCCAACGGGTCGTCGCCCTGCTTGCGCTTTAGGATTTCCACCTCGTCGCGCAGCTCGGGGTAGCCCATGGTCAGGCGCACCATAAAACGGTCAAGCTGGGAATCGGGCAGCATCTGTGTTCCCACGGAGCCGATGGGATTCTGGGTCGCAATCACAATGTAGGGCTTCGGTGTGGGATGGGTGGTTCCGTCAACGGTGATGCTTCCCTCCTCCATGACTTCCAGAAGGGCGGACTGCGTTTTGCTGGAGGTGCGGTTGATCTCGTCGGCTAGAAACAGGTTGCACAGCGCGGCGCCGGGCTTGTACTCCAGTAAGCCGGTCTCTTTGTTGTAAATAGAGAATCCCGTCACGTCGGTCGGCATGACGTCGGGCGTAAATTGGACCCGCTTGTAGTCGAGGGACATTGCCTTTGAAAACGCGACGGCCAGCGTCGTTTTTCCCACACCGGGGATGTCTTCAAGCAGAATATGTCCCTGCGCCAGAATGACCATCAGGACCTTCCGGACAATCGTGTCTTTCCCCACAACGGCCTTTTTCACCTCGTTCATGATTCGCACAGCCTTTTCCTGCATTTGCACAGCCACCGTCCCGTCTGTATATTCAATATTATTATAGTCGAAATAAATCAGTTATGCAAATTCAGAGTTTTTTATTTCCATGCGTGGCTAAATCGGAAATACTGTAATTTTCTCTTGAAAAACTGCCGCGTCAAGTGCAGAATAGAAGCAACGGAGAATGGGGGCTTTGTGATGGAACAAAATATTGAAAGACTGCAGAGTATGATTGACGAAAGCGAATGCATTGTGTTTTTCGGCGGTGCGGGTGTTTCCACTGAAAGCGGAATTCCGGATTTTCGCAGCGTGGACGGGCTGTATCATCAGCATTACCGGTATCCGCCCGAAACGATGCTGAGCCACAGCTTTTTTGAAACGCATACGGAAGAATTTTTCGATTTTTACCGCGCAAAGATGCTTTGCCTTACTGCAAAGCCGAACGCCGCGCATAAAAAACTTGCCGAGCTTGAGCGGGCGGGGAAGCTGGGCGCGGTGGTCACGCAAAATATCGACGGGCTGCACCAAATGGCGGGGAGCAAAACGGTTTATGAGCTGCACGGCTCCGTACATCGCAACTACTGCCAGCGGTGCCACAAGCTTTACGACGCGGAATTTATGCTGCACAGCACGGGAATTCCGACCTGTACCTGCGGCGGCACCGTCAAGCCGGACGTCGTCCTGTATGAGGAGGGCCTCAATCAGCGCACGCTTTACGGTGCGGTAGAGGCGATTGAGCGCGCAGATATGCTGATCATCGGAGGGACTTCTCTTGCCGTTTATCCGGCGGCAAGCCTGGTCGACTATTACCGCGGAGATCGGCTGGTGCTGATCAACCGTACCAGCACACCGCAGGACCGCAACGCCAACCTGCTGATTCAGGGCAGTATCGGCAAGGTGCTTGACACGATTAAGGTATGAAAAAAGAGGTGAGGACATCGTCCTCGCCTCTTTTACTTTTTAATTGCCGCGTTGTAAATTCCGTTCAGTTCCTCGTACTGGGGGGACACGATCATGCTGACGTAATTTCCGTTTTGATTCACACCGCATTTTTTCAGTACCGCGTATTCCTCCGGAAGGTAGTCTTTCATTTCGTTTTCCTTATTCTTGTACCTGGCGTCCAGCTTTTCCTTGATCCGTTTGGCCGCGTCGGAATCCTTGCCCTCCAGAAAGATGATTTCGTCGCCTCTAATGCCGGTTGAATCAACATAGGCGGCAAACTGCTTTACGTCGGCGGAATCAATGCCGTAGTTCGGCATCAGATCCTCGGCGGAATAATCCATCATTTCCTTATTGGTGATTTTTGCCTTCATATCCGCCATGACCTTGGAAAGGTCGGCCTGTTTTGTTCCGCCGCCGCAGGCGGCCAGGGAACAAAGCATTGTTACGGCGAGCAGTAAAGATAAAAACTTTTTCATCAGTATTCTCCCTTATTTTACAGTATGCGTCAAAATATAATCAATCCATACCTGACAGGCCTTGTCGGTAAAATGAATACCAAGGTCGTTGGGGTCGCTGCAGTAATCCGGTTTCAGGTTTCCTTCGCTGTCGCGCATGACCGAGGCGACGTCAATATAGTAGAATCCGTTCTTTTTGCACAGCTCGCTCAGCTTTGCGTCGTAAGCCGCAAGATTTGGGTTATTCAGGTTTGTCATCTGCTGTTCCTTGATGATCGGGGTGGCGGACTGGACAAATATTTTAATATTTGGCGACTTTGCCTTAATTTTTGCAAGAAGTTTGAACATATTGTCGGCAGAGCCGTCAATGCCGTACAGTGCAAGGTCGTTTGCACCCAGCATAATATAAACCTTTTTCGCGCCCATTGCCGCAACATTGTCTTCCAAAAGCGCCTTTTTCCCATTGTAGGACGGATGAATCGAAGAACTGCCCAGCAGTTTCAGCGCGTTGCCGCTGCCCATGCTGCCGGCAGCCAAAAACTGCGCCTTGCCAAAAAAGCCGGCCTCCGTTTTGCGTTTTGCGGTGACATAATTTTTCAGCTTTAATGAAACGGAGTCCCCGATAAACACTGCGTCGTCAAGATAACCCGCATCCGCCCGGGCGCTTTGCTGCACCGCCACGGAGTCCGGCTGGGAAGAGGAAGACGACGCCGTCTGCGAGGAGGCGCCTTCCGAACTGCTGACTGCGGACGAAACCGCGCTTTGTACGGACGAACTCGTCTGCGCAATGCTTGAAGTGTCGGTTTGGGTTCCCTTGCAGCCGCTTAAAAGCAATAGCCCGGCTGTCAGCAGGGCAAGTCCCGTTCTGCCATAACCTCTATTATTATTCATCTTTACACCCTCTAATCAAACTGATCAAGAAATTTGAATCCACAGCATTTTCAATTTCACTGTAGAACGGTTTTGTGTTTTTCCACACTTTCGGAAGGGGAGAGGCACATCCGATACATATTAACTGGAAGTGCTGTAATGAAAATAGTATAACATATGTATGCGGGTATCACAAGATTTGTTATAATGACAATGCTGAAAAATTTTTCGTATTTATTAGGGATAAACAGAAAGAATGAGCGAAAAATTCCGCTCATTCTTTCTCCGTTATGAAAAACCAGCCTCATCTGCTCTGAAAGCTTGCACACTCCGTGGCCGACGGTGAATGCGGGCTGCTGTCGCCGGTTTTCACGCTGATTTCATTCGCGCTGCACCGTTCATTCGAATTAAACGTGCAGTTTTCCGCTTCACAGTAAACATCCAGCGCCGTATTGGGAAGGGAGCAGCCGGTTGCATTCTGCGCACTGTCCGTCGCGTCCAAAAAAGAGGAACAGCTGGTTTGTTCACTGTCCCAGGCCTGACGGCCGCTTACCTGAATTTCCGGTCTGCAGCATAAATTATCCCTATTGTTTGAGCAGCTCATTACATCACAATGTAAATTTGTCATGGTCGGCACCTCTTTATTAAAATTTCTTTTAATATTGTGCGCCGGCTTCCTGCTCTTTATTCAAAGCTGTGGCTCATGTGTTTTTTAATGGGGTAACAGATTGCGTAAGCCGCGACTCCGCCGATGACCGCTTCCGGGATGCCGCTTGTCAGAATGTTCAGTCCGATTAGTCCGAGCAGCAGGTTGAAGCTGGTCTTAATCGCGTCCGCATAGCTCTGTCCAAAGAAAACATAGATTCCGCCGAGCACCAGCAGGGTGTTGGTCAGACTGCCCAGCACACCGCTCAGCCCGTATGCGATTACATTTTTCCATTTCAGCCTTGTAAATAGGCTGAAGCACAGACCGGTGACTACGCCGACCAGAATCCTTGGGATAAAACAGATGGCAAGGCTCCAGTAATTCCGCTCTATGGGGCCCGCCGAGTAAAAAGGAGTAAAAACAAACGCCAACGGGCTTGGCGGGACAAAGGTCCAGACGCAAAAACTGAACAACCCTGCAAAAAAGCCCATGGCCGCTCCCGCACCGGTACCCAGAATAACGGCTGCTATAATAACCGGAACCATGCCCAGAGTAGCCACGATCGGGCCAAAAGCCGGAAGCGATCCAAGCGGAGTAAAACATACGATCGCCTCCAACGCAAGCAGCATTGCAAACTGTGCCAGAAGAAGAGTCTTTTGGTTTACCGATGCTTTCATGGATATTCTCCTTGTTAAATTATTATCAATTAAAACAATTTATATCATATAGCATAGTCATGCAAATATATTTTCAAACAAGAATTAATTCATGAAAAATTCATATAATTACAGGCTGTTTTCTGCTTTGCTTTTGGAACTGACAATACTTTTATTTTTCCATTTCCCGGCTTTATAGGAGGCGAGGGAAATAATGGCTCCAAGAAACCAGCCGACCGCATAGGAAAGATAGATGTACTCTTTTCCCCAGTATTGTGCGATGAAATATGCAGCCGGCACTCTGGCAAGCCACAGGGAAACAAAGATAGAGATCATCGGGATTATCATTTCACCCGCTCCCCGGAGCACAGCGTTCAGAGTGAACAAAAGAGCCAGCAGCGCATAAAACGGCAGTACACAATGCAGATAGGCGACTCCGGCACTGATGACCTCGGGATTCTGGTTGAACATGCGCATGAACAGGGCGCTCATTGGGTAAATAACGGCGCTGATGATGATACTGGAACCGATTGACAGTACCAGACCCGCGCGAGTGCCGGATTTTACGCGCTCCATTTGGGAAGCGCCCACATTTTGCCCGACATAGGTGGTGACGGCGGCGGCAAAACTCTGAATAGGCATGAAAGCAAACGTGTCTATTTTGTTTGCGCCGTTAAAGCCCGCCATAAAGGCGGAACCGTAAGAATTTACTAAAGCCTGCATTACCATGATGCCAACAGAAAACAACGCCTGCTGAATTCCGGAGGGGATACCCAGCTTTAGCGCTTTTTTAAACAGAGGACCGTCAAATTTGAACTTAAATACCTGAATGTGAATATAAGTAAAATGCTTGTTAATAAACCGAATTCCGAATACCCAAGAACAGAACTGCGCGATAATGGTGGCAAATGCCACGCCGAATACGCCCCAGCCAAAGGCAACCGTAAAAAGAAGGTCAAGAACAATGTTGATGATGGTCGCAATCAGCAAAAATAAAAGAGAGGTTCGGCTGTCGCCAAGCCCCTGCAAAACACCTGAATTAATGTTAAAACCAAGGTTGCCGATGATGCCGACGAACACGACGATCAGATAAATTTTCGCCATGCCCAGCGTACCGTCATCCGGTACCTTCATCAGCCGCAAAAGGGGGTCCCCCAGCAGAATTCCCGCGATGGTCAGCGGAATGGCACCGATCATCATTGCGGAATAGATGGTATTGACGGTGTTCTCAATATTTTCAATGTCTTTTGCTCCGTAAAACTGGGAAATCATGATGGTAGCGCCGATTCCGATTCCCATAAACAGGGAGCTCATCATAAAAATAATCGGGAACCCCGTGCCCACCGCCGCCAGCGCTTTTTCACCCACGAAATTGCCTACGACAATGCTGTCAACCATGTTGTAAAGCTGCTGGAACACGTTGCCGATCAGCAGCGGAATTGAAAACACAAAAATCAGTTCGTATGGATTTCCGAAGGTCATGTCCGTTACGCCTGCCAGGGATCTTTTCACAAAACGATTCTCCTTTATCATATCTTCTTCATCCGAAATAGGATCTTTTTTATTTTACCATAAAATGATTCATAAGAAAAGAAATGCTTTTTGCAGGAGATTCGTTACCCGGTACCGCAAAAACCGGTATATTCCTTATTTGGTCTGGTTTTTGGATTTGTTAACAGGATTTTTAACGACGGTAATCTCAACTCTTCGGTTTTTTGCCCTGCCGGCTTCGGTCTGATTGGATGCGATAGGGGAGAAATGTGCAAAGCCTTCAATGGAAAGCTTGTCTTCTGTAAGCCCATAGCCGACAAAACTGTTCATTACGGTAAGTGCCCGTTCCGTTGACAGTCTCCAGGACACCTGGTCACTGGCTATCGTGTGTTCGCCCACGTCGGCGGTGTGGCCGCTGATTGTGATATAGTCGATACGGTTGTACACCTTTGACAGGGCACCTTCAATTTCATGGAGAACCGGTTCGCTGGCGGGAAGCATCCGGGCGCTGTCCGGTACGAACATCAGCGTGTCTTTCAGATGAATTTTTACATAAGTATCTGTATTCACAAGTCCAACCTGATTTTGAAGGTTGTTCTTGGTTACGTAATCCTGCAGTACCCCGTAAATTTCATCCAGAGCGTCCATGGGAACACCGTTCCCTGTACCTGTACCTGTACCGTTTCCGGTGCCGGTACCAGTTCCGGTTCCATTCCCGCTCCCTGTACCCGTCCCCGTTTTTGCCCCGGCTGTCGCAGAGGTAGTGGTTCCGTTATTTAAAGAGGTGCTGAAATTTTCCGCCATTTTTGCTACTTTTTTTGCATCGATGGTACTCATGGAATAGAGAATAATAAATAATGCAAGCAGAAGGGTAATCATATCGGAATAGGTCAGAAGCCATCTTTCACTGTTTTCCTCTTCGTCATGTCCTTCCGCCCCAATATGTTTCTTACTGGCCATGGTATTCCTCCCGGTTTATTTTTCAATTCCCTCTTTATATTTTTTATCGCCATGCGGAAATACCTGATAATAGACAGAAAGTTTGTTTTCAATGCTGCGCGATGATTCTCCGCGTGCAATCATGCAGATTCCCTCGGTCATCATTTCCCTTAAAATTTGCTGGCGCTTTAAAACGCCTTTCAGGCGGCTTGCAAAAGGCATATAAAGAAGGTTGGCGAATACAACGCCGTAGAGCGTGGCAACAAATGCAACGCCGATTGACGCGGTCAGCGCTTCCGCGTCGGTCATGTTCGACAGCACCTGAATCAGGCCCATAACAGTGCCGATAACGCCCAGTGTGGGGGAGAAACCGGCGGCGCTGGTAAACACGGATATTTCAAGCTGCTTCTGCGCCGTATAGGCGCGTATGTTGGACTCGAGCGCGTACTGGATTTCTTCATCGGATTTCATGTCCAGCGCAAGCACCATACCGGCTTTAAGAACAAGAAATTCATCTTTATTCAGTTCAGGGTCGTTGATCAGTTCCTGCAATTTTAAAATTCCTCCCTGCCGGCAGGAGTCCGCCATGGAAACGATTTTTTCAATTACCCTGGTCGGGTTTCCTATGGCTTTACTTGAGAAAGTGCCGATCAGCGATTTGACCGCAGACATGATATCGGAAAGCTTATAAGACAGGACAACCGCACCGATTGTGCCGCCGAAAACGATCACAATAGGGCTGATCAGGAAAAGGGAGCTTAATATTCCATGCTCCAGGGTGTATCCTAAAATCAAGGAACCAAAAGCAATTACGATTCCCAAAACAACAGAAATATCCACACGAATTCCTCCGATATACTAAAGTTAATATAAATATAAAATAAGCACTCCGAAAAAACAATTAAAACCGTATGTGTCCCCCAATTGGATTATATTAACATATCATCCGACAAGTATCAAATATCCCCTACCACTAAATATCGACAGGATTATACAAATATGTAGTTTCTGTAAAATGGAATGTTTTTCTTTATAAAATCTTTATATCAATGCTTTTTTTATAGCAATTTCAAAAATGCGTGGAAAGGATCTCATTATCCCCCCCCCGCCGAAGACGGGGGATAACATCCGTTTTTTCAGTTCTTATTTTGCTATAGCAACAATTTGAAATAAAAACGGGAAAGCATGACGTTGTATTTATTGAATTGCCATAACTTGACTTTACCAAAAAAACGGGTACAATTTGTATTGTTAAAATTCGGAACTGTAAGGGCGGTTATGCATATTTACTTTATGAAACGGGGTGAATGATTGTATGCTGACAAAACGGCAGCTGATTGAATATTGCCTGACTTTTCCCTTCGCGTATGAGGACTATCCGTTTGACGAGGATTCGGCGGCGGCTCAGGCGTGGGCTGTCCTGCGTCATCGTTCAAACAGGAAGGCTTTTGCCTTTATCTTTGAACGGGGCGGGTATGTTAATATCAATCTGAAGTGCGACCCGATGTACGCGGATTTGCTGCGCGGAATTTATCCCGGCGTTATTCCGGCATACCATATGAACAAGGTGCACTGGAATACCGTGAGGATGGACGGTGCCATTCCGGATGAAGAAATTTTCACATGGATCGGTCAGAGTTACGGCCTGATTAAGCCCAAAAGCAGAAAAATCAAAAATACCGCTTGACAATTTTCTCAGTTTTGCATATAATAACTGTCAAAGAGAATAAAAACCATAAACCGATGATTAAGAGTAGTAAGCAGGCACATCACTCGCATAGAGAGCCGCAGGCGGTGGGATTGCGGCAGAGTGCGGCAGGCTGAATGGACTTATGAGGGCAAGATGAAAAGTGGAGCGGCCGGCTCTGCCCAGTAGCTTTTGACGGGAACTTCACCCGTTACAAAGGAAGCATACATATTATTTCAGAACGTGTATGGAATGAGAGGACGATTTTTCGTCAATTTGGGTGGTACCACAGGAGTGAATGCTCTTGTCCCTGTTTTTCAGGGGCAAGGGCTTTTTTATTTTCAAAATTAATTTCCGGTTAAGGAGTGACGAGGATGACAAAGTACGGACAGCGATGGCGAGGCTGTTTTCACAAACCAAATCAAAATCATAACAACTTAACTTTTAGGAGGAAATAACAATGAAAAATACACTTAGAAAAATAGCGGCGGGTTTTCTGGCAGCTGCGCTTGCAGCATCCTTTACGGCGTGTTCTTCCGGTACAGCAGCCGGTTCCGCCGCAAGCGCCGCCGGTTCGGCAGCCCAGAGCCAGAGCACGGCGAAAAACTTTAAAATCGGCGTCATCCAGTACGCGACGCATCCTTCGCTTGACAACTGCTACAACGGATTTAAAACGGGCCTTGAAGAGGAAGGCTTTAAAGATGGGGACAATATTACCATTGACTTTCAGAATGCGCAGGGCGACAATGCAAACGGCGACCTGATCGCTAAAAATATGGTTTCCAAGAAATATGACATGCTCATGGGAATTGCCACACCGGCAGCCATGTCTGCCTACAGCGCGGCAAAAAGCACCGATATCCCCGTTGTGTTCACGGCTGTTTCCGACGCGGTTGCCGCGGGAATCGTCAAGTCCAACGACAAGCCGGGCGTGAACTGCACGGGCTCGTCCGACGTGCTTCCGCTTGAGCAGCAGATGAAAATGATCCGCGCTTTCCTGCCGAACGCAAAGAAAATCGGCATCCTCTACACCACCAGCGAGCCGAATTCCGTTTCCCAGCTCGCACAGTTCAAGGCGCTTGCGCCGAAGTATGGTTTTGAAATCGTGGATGTAGGCGTGACCAACGCTTCAGAGGTCGCCGCCGCGGCGGCAACCGCTGTTTCAAAGGGCGTTGACTGCATCAATAATTTTACGGATAACAATGTTGTGGATAACCTTTCCTCCGTGCTTCAGGCGGCGGACAAAGCGAAGATCCCTGTTTTCGGTTCGGAGGAGGAGCAGGTGAAAAACGGCTGTCTCGCCTCGCAGAGCATCGACTATGTGGCCCTTGGCAAGGAAACCGGTAAAATGGCGGCGAAAATACTCAAGGGGGAAGCCAAGGCTTCCGAAACGCCGGTATTTATGGTGAAGGACTGCACTCCGGTATACAACAAAGCGGTCATGGAAAAGCTTGGCCTGACCCTGCCGTCGGAATATTCCGGCGCCGCCGCGGTAACAAAATAACAGAAAGCTGGTAGACTCCCCATGGATATCATTCTCGGTCTGGTTGTCAATGTGCTGGAAGAAGGATTCATTTACGGGATTATGGCCATCGGCGTGTATATCACGTACCGCGTTCTGGGCTTCCCGGATTTGTCGGTCGACGGAACCTTCCCGCTCGGTGCCTGCGTGACCGCCGCGCTGATCAGCGCGGGCGCCGACCCGTGGCTGTCCTGTCTGATCGCCTTTGTCTGCGGTGCCGCTGCGGGCTGCTTGACAGGTTTCCTGCACGTAAAGCTGGGAATTACTGATCTTCTTTCCGGTATTCTTGTGATGACCGGGCTGTGGAGTGTGAACCTCGTTATTACAAAGGGCAGTGCGGTTATGCCGTTCTACGACAAGAACACCATTTTTAATTCCGGGTTTTCCGGCCTGCTGGCCGGGAGCCTTCCTGAAAATTACCGGGTGCTGGTGATTGTCGCGGTTTCCTGTGTCGTCGTGAACNNGAAGACAAAATCCGGCCTGCTGCTCCGCGCTTCGGGGGATAATGCGCAGTATGTCACCTCTTTGGGAAAGAACCCCGGCACCATGAAAATTATCGGCCTTGCCATCGGCAACGGCTGCACGGCGCTTGCGGGCTGCATTTTGAGCCAGCAGACGCAATCCGCCAGCGTGGCCAGCGGCACGGGGATGGTGGTTATGGCGCTTGCGTCGGTGATCATCGGCACAAATCTTTTCAGAAAAATCAAATTTGTGAAAGCTACTACGGCGGCGGTTTTCGGTGCAATTATTTACAAAGCGTGTCTTGTGATTGCCATGCAGCTCGGGCTGCCGACCAATTACCTGAAGCTTCTGATGGCGGTTCTTTTCACCATTGCGCTGATATCCAACAATCTGTTTGCGGGGAGGGGGAAAAAGCAAAATGTCAATCCAACCCAAATCTGAGACAGGCGAAAGCTTTGTCAGTATGCGGCATATTTATAAAACGTTTAATCCCGATTCCGTGAATGAAGTTGTGCTGTTTACTGATTTTAATCTGGAAATTGAAAAGGAACAGTTTGTTTCCGTCATCGGCAGCAACGGTTCCGGCAAGACCACCATCCTCAACATCCTCTGCGGCAGCATCCCCATTGACAGCGGCAGTGTTTTCGTGAACAGCCGGGAAATCAGCAAGCTGATGGAATATCAGCATTCCAAATTCATCGGTCGCGTTTTTCAGGACCCGTCGAAAGGAACCTGTCCGGAGCTGACCATTCTTGAAAATATGGCGCTTGCGGACAATAAAGGCGCTTCCTACGGACTGCATATCGGAGTCAATAAAAAGAAAATCGATTTTTACCGCACACAGCTGGAGCTGTTAAAGCTCGGTCTTGAGGATAAGCTGAATCTGCCGGTGGCCAGTCTTTCCGGCGGACAGCGACAGGCGCTTGCGCTGCTGATTTCCACCATGACGCCGATAGACCTGCTGATTCTGGACGAACACACGGCGGCGCTTGACCCCCGGTCCAGCGAAAACGTGATGGAGCTTACGGAACGGTTCGTCCGCGAAAAAAAGCTGACCACGCTGATGGTTACCCATAATTTAAAGTTTGCCGTCAATTATGGCGACAGGCTTGTCATGATGCACCACGGCGGCATTGTGGTCGATGCGGCCGGCGAGCGAAAAGCCGCCCTGGATACAAAATATTTAACAGAAAAATTCAATGAAATCAGTATTGAAGTCGGAAACTGACTTTTTACGTAAATACAACAGAAAATAAGAAGGACCGCCTGTTGAACCGAATTCGGCTCAACAGGCGGTCCTTCTTTGCTGTTTTACAGGCCGGAGCAGTCCACGGATACCTGCTGTGCTTCTATGTCTTTCAGCACATCCTCCAGTGTAGTGCCGGTCAGGACAGCGTCTACACTGCGGTCAATCACATCCCAGACATTCCGGTTCAAAAAGCTCCGTATTTTTGTCTTTTCGCCGAGATTGTCGTAAACGGACATGTCGCCTTCCAGCACGGTCATAATGTTCTGAAGGGTAATTTCGTTTGCCGGCCTGGCAAGAACATAGCCGCCCTGTGCGCCGGCGATTCCAATGACGATGCCCGCCCGCTTTAAAGACGCGAAAATACTTTCAAGGTAATTGAGGGACAAATCCTGCCGCTGGGAAATGCTGGAGAGGGAGGCGCATCCGTCCCCGCTATTCATGGCAAGGTCAATCAGGGCGCGCAGCCCATATCTTCCCTTAGTGGAGATCTTCATGAATTTCGCCTCCGTTTTCCGCAATAAATTTGTTCTTCAGTTCCCGCAGGGTCAGTTTGTCGGCAGTGTCGGATATTGCCGAGGAAATCCGCACCCATACGTTTCGGCTCACACAGCTTGACCGGACTTTACTTTTGCACGCGGAAAGGCTGGTTACGCATTCAACCGGAACCAGGTTGCCTTCGATTGCGCGGATAATCTTGCCGACGGTAATGTCCTGCTCGTCCAAATTCAGAATAAAACCGCCCTTGGCGCCGCGAACGGTCGATACCAGCCCGGATTTTTTCAAGCTGAAAAAGATTTGTTCCATATAGGCTGCCGAAACGTTAATTCCCGCGGACAGTTCTTTTATGCTGAGCAGCTTTTCACTGCCGAAAACCGCCAGATACAGCATTCCTTCCAACGCATAGCGGCTTTTTGTAGAAAGTTTCATAGGGTTACTCCTTATCGTCGTAATTCCTTTTTATCATACTATGTTTTTATAATTCTTGCAATAAAAATATTACTTTTCCTATTGACATTATCATATATATGGTCTATACTATCATCAAATACATTACTAAATAGATATGTTTTATAATGATTGGGGGAATATTGGTGAACCGGCTGTTTTATCTCAAAGCGGGGCGCAATATTTATTGTTGCAGCTTACCATATATTGTTTATGCCCCAAAAAAATACTATACTATCAATATTATATCATAAGGAGAGATCATGATGTCTATTGCCAAGAATTTAACGGAACTGATCGGAAATACCCCGCTTTTGGAACTGACGAACTATGAAAAAGCACAAAGTCTCGGAGCTACGGTTGCGGCGAAGCTGGAATATTTTAATCCGCTTTCTTCTGTCAAGGACAGGGTCGGATATGCGCTGATCAAGGATGCGGAGGATAAAGGCCTCATTAATAAAGATACCACTCTGATTGAGCCGACAAGCGGCAACACCGGCGTGGGCCTCGCTTTTGTTGCGGCGGCAAAGGGATACCGCCTGATTCTTACCATGCCGGAAACCATGAGCGTTGAGCGCCGCAGGCTTGTCGCTGCGCTGGGGGCCGAGCTTGTCCTGACCGAGGGCGCCAAGGGTATGAAGGGCGCGATTGCAAAAGCGGATGAGCTTGCCAAGGAGATTCCGAATTCCTATATTCCCGGCCAGTTTGTGAACCCGGCGAACCCGGCGATGCACCGCGCGACAACCGGTCCTGAAATCTGGCGCGACACCGACGGAAAAGTCGATATCTTTGTCGCCGGCATCGGTACGGGCGGCACCATTACCGGTGTTGGAGAATACTTGAAATCCCAGAACCCTGACGTGAAGGTCGTCGGCGTGGAGCCTGCTTCCTCGCCGGTTATTACCGAAGGAAAATCCGGCCCGCATAAAATCCAGGGCATTGGCGCGGGATTTGTTCCCGATATTCTGAACACGGATATTCTGGATGAAGTAATCACCGTTGCCAACGAAGACGCATTTGCAGCGACCAAGGGCCTTGCCTCCAGCGAAGGGCTGCTCGTCGGCATTTCCTCGGGCGCGGCTGTTTTCGCGGCAAGCCAGCTAGCAAAACGTCCTGAAAACAAGGGCAAGCTGATTGTGGCGCTTCTGCCGGATACCGGCGAACGTTATCTTTCCACCGGCGTTTTTGACTGATTCATACCTCCAAGCATCCGTTATATATTTTAAGAAGCTGCGGCAGATTTCATTCGTCTGCCGCGGCTTCTTTTGTTTGTTGATCTTCTCCGGCTTCCAGAAATGGTATGTACATCATGACGGCGTGGTTTCCCGAAACAAATTCGTCCAGTATGACGGTTCCGTCCGGACGGATTGATTTTCGGTACAGCACGTTGTTGCGGGTGTAGCCTCCCCAGTATTCGTGTGTAATATGATGTTTCTTTTCATATACCTCATAGGTGCAATACGGTTTTGCGGAAGAACGCCACTGCCCTTCCAGATCGGTATCCGTTACCCGCAGGCAAAGCTGAAAAGTGGAAGAAGTCTCATTTTTGATCATAAGATCCCTGTAATTATAAAAACAGGTCGCACCGCTGCCAAACGGCTGTGTGCGGTTTGAATCCGGAAAGACGTCGTAGCTGTGGCGGTAGCGCTCTGTGACGGTCAGTCCGGTGTGCAGCGTCATCCAGTAGATCAGGTTGGAGAGCTGGCACAGCCCGCCGCCAATCCCCTGCCCTACCGTACCGCAGAACAGCACCATCCCTTCAAGATATCCCTTGTGGCGCGTCGGTTTTCCAATTGCCTTCCAGTAAGAAAATGTTTCGCCCGGGCGGATTAAAATGCCGTTTAGATTTTTTATGGCAAGCTTCAGATTGGCAATCTTATTATACTGTAGCTGCATGTCCACGTCTTTCAGGCTGCGCAGCAGCGGGGTGGTGTGGGTAAAGCAGACATAGGGCAGTGGGGTGCGGCTGAACGTGCGGGCAAATTGCCCGGCCGTCAGCATCCATTTTAAATACCTTTTAAGGGTGAAATATTTCACGCCGCAAAATAAGCGCAGACGTGTGCGTTTTTGGGGGAATAATTGATTTACGGGTGCGTATGCTTTTTTCATTTTCACACCTCATCACAAATTATAGTTTTATTATTGCATAAACACACTGTTCCTGCAAGCATGATCTGTGATACAATGATCGCAGAATCGTCACAGAGCCTTCACAATGGTGTCCTATTATAATGATAAATCCGATAAAATAACAGTAACGGGGGCGGACAGTTTGTATCATATTTTGGTTGTGGATGATGAAGAGAAGATAAGGGAACTGATTAAAAAATATGCCATGTTCGAGGGACATACGGTCACCGAGGCCGGCGACGGCATGGAGGCGATCACCATTTGCCGCAGCCACCCCAATGATTTCGATATTATCCTGATGGATGTCATGATGCCGGAGCTGGACGGATTTTCCGCCGTGCGGGAAATCCGCAAATATACCTCCACGCCTGTTGTGATGCTCAGCGCGCGCGGTGAGGAATACGACAAAATACACGGATTTGAGCTGGGCATTGATGATTATGTTGTCAAGCCGTTTTCCCCGAAAGAACTGATGCTGCGTATTCACGCGATCGTCAAGCGCTCCAGTCCGGACAGCGGAGAGGCGCAGAAGGATGTTCAGCGGTTTGAGGGCCTGACCATTGACTTTACCGGACGCATTGTGACGGTGGATGGGGAAAAGGTTGACCTTTCTCCCAAAGAATATGACCTGCTTTTTTATCTTGTGAACAATAAAAATATCGCGCTGACGAGAGAAAAACTGATTACGAACGTGTGGGGCTATGATTTTTACGGCGACGACCGCACGCTGGATACGCACATTAAGCTCCTGCGCCGCAGCCTGAGGGATTACAGCAAATTCATCGTTACGCTAAGAGGGGTGGGATACCGCTTTGAAGTTGAAAGAACACTTTAAACGCATCGGTATCAAGTGGCGTATTTTTGCCTATTTCGCCGTTTTTACAGCAATTATTTTAATTCTGCTGTGGGTGTTTCAGGTGGTCTTTCTGAACAGCTTCTATAAAGCCATTAAAACCCGTGAAATTAAGACATCGGCACAGACGATTACAAAGAACATCGATTCCGATGGTTTGTCCGAGATGGTGCAGAATATTTCCCAAAGCAACCAGATGTGCATTACCGTCACCGATCAGAGCGGAATGACTTATTATAAGGAAGATTCTTTGCCGAACAGCGTGATCAGCCGTTTAAGTGTTTTTAGCCTTGCACAGGTATATGCCGTGACAAAAGCGCAGGGCGGTACGTACTTTGAAAAACTGCCGCGTGATTTTACAACGGATTCGGTTCAGCGCAGATCACTCCAGCCGCCGCACATGGAAAGTATTATTTATGCGCAGATTGTGGTCAAAAAAGACGGGGCCTCACAAATGGTGCTGCTGAACTCCACCATTTCCCCGATTGATTCCACTGTGAACACCCTGCGTGTTCAGCTTGTCTGCATTACCATTGTCATGCTGGTACTGTCGTTATTGCTCGCGCTGTTTCTTTCTAAAAAAATTTCTACCCCGATCATTAAAATCAATGCGGCCGCCAAGATGCTGGGTAACGGAAAATATAACGTTTCCTTTGACGAGACCGGATACAAAGAAATTTCAGAGCTTGGCCGGACCCTGAACTACGCGGCGAAAGAGCTGTCCAAAACGGAGGCGCTGCGCCGGGACTTAATTGCGAATATTTCCCACGACCTGCGCACGCCGCTGACGATGATCGCCGGGTACAGCGAGGTTATGCGCGACCTGCCGGGGGAAAACACCCCGGAAAATGTGCAGATTATTATCGACGAGGCCACGCGCCTGACTACCCTTGTCAACGACGTACTGGATATTTCCAAGCTGCAGTCCGGCACACAGCCGCTCAGCCGGGAGGACTTTAACCTGACGGAAAGTATCCGCACGATTCTGCAGCGCTATTCCAAGCTGACGGATTACAATATTTCCTTTCATGCCGGAGAGGATGTCATGGTGAACGCCGACGAACTGAAAATCTCACAGGTTGTCTACAATCTGGTAAACAATGCCATCACTTATACCGGTAAGGATAAAATCGTTGAAATCACACAGCTTGTACGGGACGGAAGGGTGAAAATTTCCGTTCGTGACACCGGTGAAGGCATTCCGCAGGACAAGATCAATGATATCTGGGATCGCTACTATAAGGTTGACAAGGAGCACAAGCGTGCGCAGATCGGCACCGGGCTCGGCCTTTCCATCGTAAAGTCCATTCTTAACATGCACGGCGGCGCCTATGGCGTGCAAAGCCAGGAGGGCAGCGGAAGCGTGTTCTGGTTTGAATTGGATATCCTATGATTTTGCATCTGCTTTCTTCCTTATAGCATTTCCCGTCAGGTTATAGAGCTGTTTTGTATTTCTCCCCCGCCGTCGGCGGGGGAGAAATACATTCTGTACAGCAATTCCAAGTGGAATTACTGTAAAAAAGTGGGCAATATGATATAATGAAGAAAAAGGAGGCGCGGGAATGAATATATCGGTCATCGGCTGCGGAAGATGGGGCAGCTTCTTAGCATGGTATCTCGACAGATTGAATCATCACATCACCCTCTATGGGCGCATGGGCTCTCAGAAGATGAAGACGCTTCTTGAGGGGCGCACCAATGGGCTGGTTACATTAAATAAAGAAATTGCACTTACAAGCGATCTTGCCGAAACGGTTGATACGGCGGAGATCCTGGTGGTCTCCATTGGGGCGCAGAGCTTCCGCGCGCTGATGCGGCAGCTTTCCGAGCTTGACCTGGGCGGAAAAACCATTGTGCTGTGCATGAAGGGGATTGAAGCTGAAACGGGTAAGCGGCTGACGCAGATTGTGGAAGAATATGCGCCGAAGGTTCCCTCCGCCATTTGGGTCGGCCCGGGGCATGTGCAGAATTTTATAAAGGGGATTCCCAACTGCATGGTGATTGACAGCAGCAGTATGGAAATCAAGGAATATCTGGTCAAAGCGTTCTCAAGCGACTTGATCCGTTTCTATTACGGCACCGACCTGCTCGGCAACGAGGTGGGCGCGGCGGCAAAAAATGTCATCGGCATTGCCGGCGGAATGCTGGACGGACTGAACCGCACTGCGCTGAAGGGAGCTTTAATGTCCCGCGGAACAAGGGAAATCGCGCGTTTGATTCAGGCGATGGGCGGCAACGAAATTACAGCCTACGGTCTCAGCCATCTGGGTGATTATGAAGCGACCGTCTTTTCGGAGTTCAGTCACAACCGCCGGTTCGGTGAACTGTTCGTTAGGGGAGAGAATTACGGCGAGCTTGCCGAGGGCGTGGCAACCACCACGGCGCTTTTAAAGCTTGGCTGTGACTACCATGTCGAGCTGCCGATCTGCCATGCGGTGGACGTGGTGATCAACGGGGGCAGGGAACCGAAAACCGTGCTTTCGGATTTGTTCCTGCGCAGCCTGAAGATGGAATTTTGATAAAAAATTTTCTAAACTGTATTTCTCCCCCGCCGCAAGCGGGGGAGAAATACAGTTTAGTAGCAGGTTCATTTAAAAGGGCAGCCTGTTTTTTAAATAGTTCCGGGATAAAGTTGACAAATTTAGTATATAATCTTACAATATATCTATTCTGTATACTGGATTCTGCGGCTTGCCGCAAACCGTATTATTTTAAGAAGGATGATTTTAATGAGCGAAGAAAATTGTACACATAATTGCGATTCTTGCGGTGAAAACTGTTCCTCCCGCGAGGCAGGCCCCGCCGATTTTTTGGAAGCACCCAATGCAATGAGTAAAATCAATAAAGTGATCGGCGTTGTCAGCGGAAAGGGCGGCGTGGGAAAAAGTATGGTGACTTCTATGCTGGCCGTGCTTCTCAACCGCCGCGGCAGCCACACCGCAATTCTTGATGCGGATATCACCGGCCCGTCCATCCCGAAAGCGTTCGGAATGCGGCAGAAAGCCATGGGCAGCGAACTGGGGCTGCTGCCGGTCAAAAGCAAAATCGGTATTGATGTAATGTCCGTAAACCTTTTGCTTGACGAAGAAACGGCGCCGGTCGTCTGGCGTGGCCCGATTATTGCGAATACGGTCAAGCAGTTCTGGACGGATGTGATCTGGACGGATGTGGACTATATGTTCGTTGATATGCCTCCGGGAACCGGGGACGTCCCGCTGACGGTGTTCCAATCCATCCCGCTTGACGGCATCATCATCGTCACTTCGCCGCAGGAGCTTGTTTCCATGATTGTGGCAAAGGCGGTCAACATGGCGAAAATGATGAATGTGCCGATTGTCGGCATTGTCGAAAATATGAGTTATGTCAAATGTCCCGACTGCGGCAGAATTATCAAGCCCTTCGGTGAAAGCCATGTGGAAGACATTGCCGCTAAATTCGGCCTGAAGGTGCTGGGCAAGTGCCCGCTTGACCCCGAGGTTGCAAAAAACTGCGATTCCGGGCTGGTTGAACTGGTCAATGCGCCGTGGCTTGATGCGGCTGCGGACGCGGTGGAACAGCAGCCGGGAAAATAAAAATGTCTGCAGTTACAGACGGTCCCTTTCAAACATGTTCTATTCGTTGCCTCCTCCGCCTTTGGCGGGGGAGGCAACGTTTTACTTTCCCGTTTTTATTTCAGACTGTTATAAGTTTTGAGAGGGACATTTTTTGTATCATAAAGCTGCCAGAATCCGGTAAATATATGGATAGCCTGTAAACAATTTATGAAATATTGAAATTGGGCTTGATATATTAAAAAGATTTCGTATAATAATATTTAACACATTTAACTATTAATGCTATATAATATTCATATAGCAAACAAAGAGGGGCGGACATATGGAACAAGCGGAAAAAGACAATTTGCTGGAGGCGGTACAAAGCCTGAAAAAGGCGCACTCATGGGGCCCGATGATGTCGGGTATTTCAAGGGGCGAATATTTTACACTGCATATCATCAGCCATCTTACCGAAAACGCGGACATGGGTGCACACGGGGCAAAGGTCACAGATGTCAGCAGGGCGGCGCGAATGAGCAGACCCGCCGTTTCGCAGATGCTGAATTCCCTTGAGAATAAGCAGCTGGTTGAGCGCGTAATGGCGAAAAATGACCGGCGCGTCGTTTATGTGAAACTGACGGAAAGCGGGGTTGAACAGCTCCAAAAATCCCATCAGCAGTTTCATTCCTGGTTCGACAGGGTAATAGAAGAACTGGGAGCGGAGGATACCGCTGAACTCGCAAGGCTGGTCAACAAACTGCGGGTTATTATGGAGGGTTTGCAGCCGCACGAATAAATTTCCACTTTTACTTCTGAAAGGATTATACAACATGATCAAACTCGCGAAATACCTGAAACCATTCGCATTGATGCTGGTCATATCGGTGTTCCTGCTGTTCGGGCAGGCAATGGCCGACCTGAATCTGCCGAACTATATGTCGGAGATCGTCAATGTCGGCATCCAGCAAAGCGGAATCGAAGATGCCGCACCCGAAGCGGTCAGCGCCAAAGGGCTTACATTTATGAAAAAATTTATGACAGGGGAACAGAGAAAAGCCGTTGAAAGCAGCTATACGCTGGTTCCTGCTTCCGGTGGCGGAAACAGCGGATATGTAAAAAAATATCCGCTGCTGAAGACAGAGGATATCTATGTGCGCAACAGCATTGACAGTGCTGCTCTTACCGGGCTGAACAAGACCTTTGGAGAAGCCACATGGACCTTTATCAATACCATGAAGGCGTTTTCAAAGCAGTCGGGCAGAAGTCTGACAGATGCCGCGGGGGGCCAGACCAATGTTTCGGAGGTGGACTTTTCAAAAGTATACGCACTTGGGCCGATGCTTGAAAAACTGCCCGCAGGTGTGATTGAAAACGCGCGGAGCGAGGCGCTGAAAAATTCCGATTCCATGCTTTCACAGAGTGGTGCGGCAATGTGCAAGAGCTTTTACCGCGAGCTTGGCATGAACATCGGAGGAATACAGACGGGCTACATTCTCAGAGTGGGGATGCTGATGCTTCTGATTGCTCTGGCGGGCGGCGCGGCAACCGTAATGGTGGGGTATTTCGCCGCGAAAATCAGCGCCGGTGTGGCGCGCGACCTGAGACGCGCGGTGTTCAGAAAGGTGGAAAGCTTCTCCAGCCACGAGTTTGACGAATTTTCGACCGCCTCGCTGATTACGCGTACGACAAATGATGTTACGCAGGTGCAGATGCTTTTGATGATGGGCATCCGCATGCTCTGCTACGCTCCCATCATGGGGGCCGGCGGTATTGTCATGGCGGTGCGAAAGTCGGTTTCCATGAGTTGGATTATCGCGCTTGCCTGTGTGGTGCTGGTCGGGATCATTGCGGTTATATTCAGCATCGCCATACCGAAATTCAAAATTGTGCAGCAGCTGGTGGACCGGCTGAATCTTGTTTCGCGTGAAAACCTGAATGGCCTGATGGTCATCCGCGCGTTCGGAACGCAGAAATTTGAAGAGGAGCGTTTCGACGTCTCCAACCGCGACCTGACGAAAAATTCATTGTTTGTCAACCGCATTATGGTGTTTATGATGCCGGCGATGATGCTGATTATGAACGCCGCCACGCTTCTAATCGTGTGGGTGGGCGCGCATCAGATTGCCGATTCCGCCATGCAGGTCGGCGATATGATGGCGTTTATGCAGTATGCCATGCAGATTATCATGAGCTTTTTAATGATCTCCATTATGTTTATTATGGTGCCGCGCGCGGCGGTATCCGGCAACCGCATCGCCAGGGTGCTCGAGGTGGAGCCTTCCATTCAGGACCCGGCCCACGCGGAACAGTTCAAAAAAGATAAAACAGGGTATGTCGAGTTTAAAGACGTCTGTTTCCGTTACAGCGGCGCCGGCGAGGATGTACTGGATCATATTACTTTTACCGCCAGGCCGGGGCAGACCACCGCGATTATCGGCTCCACCGGTTCGGGAAAGACCACTCTTGTGAACCTGATCCCGCGCTTTTACGACGTGACTGCCGGCGAGGTGCTTGTAAACGGCGTCAATGTAAAAAATGTATCCCAGCATGAGCTGAGGGAGCAAATCGGCTACGTGCCGCAAAAAGGAGTTCTGCTGTCCGGCACCATTGCCTCCAACCTGCGCTACGGCGACAGGAACGCGGGGGACGAAGAAGTGAAAACCGCGGCGGAGGTTGCTCAGGCCATGGAATTCATCGGTGAAAAATCGGAGGGGTTCGAGTCGGAGATCGCGCAGGCCGGCGCAAATGTGTCCGGCGGCCAGAAGCAGCGTCTTTCCATTGCGCGCGCGCTGGTGAAAAGACCTCCCATCTATATTTTTGACGACAGCTTTTCCGCGCTTGATTTTAAAACCGACGCGGCTCTGCGCCATGCGCTGAAAAGACACACGGGCACAAGCACCGTTCTGATTGTGGCGCAGCGAGTCAGCACCATTATGGGCGCTGAACAGATTATTGTGCTTGATGAAGGAAAAATCGTGGGAATCGGGACGCACAAAGAACTTTTGCAGTCCTGCCCGACCTATTATGAAATTGCTTCATCACAGCTTTCAAAGGAGGAGATGGCATGAGCAAGACTGCCTCCGAGACAAGAAAACCGATGCGTGGCCCGGGTTCGGGGCACGGCCCCGGCGGAATGATTATGCACGGGGAAAAAGCGAAAGACTTTAAAGGCACGTTCAAAAAGCTGATCCGGTATATGGCAAAATATAAATTTTCTCTGATCATCGTGATGGTTTTCGCCATTGCGTCCACCATATTTTCCATTGTCGGCCCAAAAATTCTGGGCAAGGCTACAAACACGATTTTTACCGGCATCATGAGTAAGATTACCGGCACGGGAACGGGCGTTGATTTCGGGTATATCCAGAACATTATGCTGTGGCTTGTCTGCCTTTATCTTGTCAGCGCGCTGTTTTCCTATATTCAGGGATATATCATGACCGGTGTGTCCATGAAGGTAACCTATCACCTGCGCCGTGAGATTGCCGCCAAAATTCAAAGGCTTCCGTTCCAGTATTACGACACAACCAGCAACGGCGAGGTGCTTTCCCATATTACCAATGATGTCGACGCCATCAGCCAGAGCCTGAATCAGAGCGTTACACAGATTATTACCTCGGTGACAACGATTGTCGGCATATTGATCATGATGTTTTCCATCAGCTGGCAGATGACGCTGGTCGCGCTTTGCATTGTTCCTGTTTCCATGGGATTTATTTTGACCATTGTCAAAAAATCACAGAAACATTTTACAGCGCAGCAAACCTATCTCGGCCACGTCAACGGTCACATTGAGGAAATGTATGCAAGCCATGTTGTCGTCAAAGCGTTTAACGGCGAGGAGGATTCTGTAAAAGCTTTCGACAGCTATAACGACACACTTTATTCCTCCGCATGGAAGAGCCAGTTTCTTTCCGGGCTGATGATGCCGGTCATGAGTTTTATCGGCAATCTGGGCTATGTGGCGGTATGTATCTTAGGCGGATATCTGGCCGTGAACGGCAGGATTTCCGTCGGCGATATTCAGGCCTTTATTCAGTACGTCCGTCAGTTTACACAGCCGATGACGCAGGTTGCCAACATTTCCAATGTTCTGCAGCAGACTGCGGCGGCGGCGGAGCGTGTGTTCGCGTTTCTGGAACAGCCGGAAGAAGTGCCGGAAAGCGTGTCGCCCATCCGTGTCAACACGGGTGACGAGCCGGACACGGAGTTAAATGTGCATATTCAGGGAAGCGTGCAGTTTGCGCACGTCCATTTCGGATATCGCCCCGATCAGATCATTATCAATGATTTTTCAGCCAATATTCAGCCGGGGCAGAAGGTTGCCATCGTCGGCCCGACGGGCGCCGGGAAAACGACCATGGTCAAGCTCCTCATGCGTTTTTACGATGTAAACGAGGGTGCGATTCTGGTGGACGGCTACGATATCCGCGATTTCGGGCGCAACGACCTGCGCTCCCTGTTCGGCATGGTTTTGCAGGACACGTGGCTTTACAATGCGAGCATCACGGACAACATCCGTTACGGAAGGCTGGACGCTACGGACGAGGAAGTCGTTGCCGCCGCGAAAGCCGCTCAGGTGCACCATTTTGTCCGCACACTGCCGGACGGTTACAATATGATTCTGAATGAGGAGATCAGCAATGTTTCGCAGGGGCAGAAGCAGCTTTTGACGATTGCCCGTGTGATTCTGGCCGATCCGCAGATCCTGATTCTGGATGAGGCGACCAGCAGCGTGGACACCCGAACCGAAATTCTGATTCAGAAAGCGATGGATAACCTGATGAAGGGGCGTACCAGCTTTGTCATTGCCCACCGCCTTTCCACTATTCGCGACGCCGACATGATTCTGGTAATGAAGGACGGTGATATTGTGGAACAGGGGAACCATGAGGAACTGCTCAGGAAAAACGGATTTTACGCGAACCTGTACAACAGCCAGTTTGAAAAGCCGGAGGTGCTTGAAGCGGGCGTGTAAAATTTCATATTAAGGAAGACTGCCTTAACCGATTTGAATCGTGTAAGGCAGCCTTTTACCTGTTTACAGCACGTTAGCTCTGAATCGTTCTGCTAGTCTTTACTATATCAGGCCATAGGGGTTCTTCGTCTGGTACATATGGACTGAGCAAATCACTGAAACTCATAGAAAATTAATACATTTGGTTGCCACTGTTTCCACAAAAGAGCTGTCGTGTTCCACAAACAGCATGGTCGGCTGATATTTCAGAATTAAATCCTCTATCTGCATGCGGGACAGTACGTCAATAAAGTTGAGGGGTTCGTCCCAAATGTACAGATGAGCCTGTTCACACAGGCTTTTTGCAATCAGTACCTTCTTTTTCTGGCCTCCGCTGAAATCCGCCATGTCTTTTTCAAATTGCACTCTGGAAAAATCCAGCTTTCTCAGAATCGCTTTAAACAGGCTTTCATCAATGCGGCTGTCGTCGGCATACTCCTTTAAGCTGCCGTGCAAAAAGGAAGTGTCCTGCGGAACGTAAGAAACAATCAGGTTTTTATCCATTTGCAGGCTGCCGCTGAAGTCAATCTTTTCTCCAGTCAGCAGTTTAAAAATGCTTGATTTGCCGCAGCCGTTTTTGCCGCATAAAGCAATTCGGTCTCCCTGACTGACAGCGAAGGAGAGGCCGCCGCATACCTTCCTTTCCCCGTAAAAGACAGAAAGATTTTCGAGCTCCACCAGCCGGTTCTTGGGGTATTCCAGCGGCTTGACTGACAGACCTTGTGCGGTTTCAATGTTTTTTAAAAGTTTAGATTTTTCCTCCGCCGCCTTCTGCCTGCGCGCTTCAATCGCTCCCGCCCGTTTCATCATTTTGGCGGCCTTGTGGCCAATATAGCCCTTGTCAGGCCTCAGACCGGAATTCCGGGTGCCGATCTTTGTTTTTTCCACCTCATCCGACCATCCGGCAGTCCGTTTTGCGGCGGCCGACAGCTGACTGATCTGCTTTTTCAGCTTTTCGTTTTCAGCCGTTTCAAATTGATCCTGCATGGCTTTGTTTTGAAGCCATGACGAGAAATTCCCTTTTTGAATTTCAATATTGGTTTTATTAATCGATAAAATATGGTCAATACACCGATCCAGAAATGCCCGGTCATGAGAAACCAGAATGAACCCTTTTTTTGTGTTCAGATAATCGCTGACGGTTTTACGGGCCTCCATATCAAGATGGTTANNCCATCAATCAATAGAAAATGATTGTTGTTCAGAAACAGCGAGGCCAGCAAGACTTTGGTCTGTTCGCCGTTGCTCAACGTTTCAAAGGGACGGTACAGCACATCCTGTGAAACCCTGAGCATGGATAATTCACGGTTCAGCTGCCACAATTCCGCTTCAGGACAGATCCCGTTTACCGCTTCCAGCGTATTTTGGGCTCTATCGGCGACATCAAAGGGAAAATAATCAAACGGCACCGAAGACGATATGGTCCCTGAATATTCATACTTTTCTAACAGCAAATTCAGAAAAGTGGTTTTTCCCCGGCCGTTCCGCCCGGTAAATCCTAGCTTCCAGTCCGTATCGATCTGGAAAGAGACATTTTTAAATATTGTATCATAACTGCCGTCATAGTAGAAGGTCAAATTGCAGATTTGAATCAGTGACATAAACGCACCTCCGATAAAAATAAAAGACCTGCAGGAAAGCCAATTCCTGCAGATCTAAAATACAGTAGGAAACACTCCATGCCCAAACAGACATAAAATGTTCTGAACTTTATTCTGAGTATAAGATTTACAACTTTCCTGCTTAAGCACAGCAAAACAAACAGCAAAAAAGCTGTCTCTTTTGGAGCGCACTATTCAATTGATAGTCAGCAAGAAAAATTGCGCATCTTTTCAACTCCAATTCTTATCTTCAATATGTCATTACTATATCATGGGGAAGGGACGATGTCAAGGGTACAATAGCAGTTGTATGTAGCCACACTATTTTGTAAAGCGCTTATACAAAGCACCGAGCGATTTCTTTTCAATGCGCGATACATAAGAGCACTCTTATTGTAAGTGATTTGCCTCTAAGAAATCGCTTCCAGTTGGCGGAAGCGAAAATGAATGATAATCTGTTTGTCTTCGGTCAGTTCCACGCGTTCAATCAGGCTGACAAGCAGATCCTTGCTGCAATACGCGGTGTCTACAAAGCGCTTTACAAGCTTCTTTGCTGTCTCCGTTTGCTTATCGGGAGAATAATCCGGCGTATCAATCTCCGAGAGCTTTTGCTCGAGCGCCGACCGTTCTTCCTTGACCTTCAGATAAATTCGTTCAAAATCCTTATTGTCCAGAAGTCCTGACAGTTTATCCATGTACATTTTGTCGAGATGAGCTGTCAGGCTTTCTATTTTACTCTGCAATGTGGCGATCTCATTTTCATGATCCTCCGCTTGCCGCGCTTCCGTAAGCGCCTGCTCCGCCATCGGCATCAGCTCTTCTGTCCGTAAATACTGCTGGCATACTTCCCGTACTTTTTGCAGAACCGCATTGGTCACAGTTTCTTCCTTGATTGAATGGCAGGTGCAGACACCGGCCTTCGTGAAGCGCTGATAGGTGCGGCAGACAAAGTACAGACAATTCTTACCTTTGACGTTCGGACGGTTGATGACTGCCAGCGGGTAACCGCATTCGTGGCAATAAATCAGCCCCTTGAGAAGAAAATCGTAAGTGCGGGAACGGGTTGTTTTGCGGCTGTTCACCATGCGCTGTACCTTGGCGAACATTTCAGAATCGATCAACGGTTCGTGTGTACCTTCAACAACAATCCACTTTTCACGCGGCTGCCGGATTGTCTTTTTCGATTTGTAGCTGATCTTTTTGCTGCACCCCTGAACCATGTTGCCGATATACGTTTCGTTTTGCAGCATATCGGAAATCCGCTCGCTGCTCCACATCCCGGCGTATGGCCCGATGCGTCCCTGATTTAGTCCGGCGTAAGACGCCGGAGTCGGAATTTTTTCCGCGTTAAGCTGCACCGCGATTTGCCGACAGGATAATCCCGTGAGTGCCATATCAAAAATGCGCCGCACGATTGGTGCCGTTTCCTCGTCAATAATAATTTTGTTTTTATGATTCGGGTCCATTTTGTAGCCATAGCGGGGTTTCCCTCCGATAAATAATCCCTTACGCTGCTTGTCGTGCTTGACACTTTTGATCTTTTTCGAGATGTCTTTCGCATACATATCGTTCATGATCGCACGGAACGGTGTGATGTCGTTGGCGGTGCTCTCCACGCCCGTATCGATTCCGTCTAATAAAGATATATAGCGCACGCGGTTTTCCGGAAAATACCGTTCCATGTAGTGCCCGGTCATGATATAGTCACGGCCAAGACGGGAGAGGTCTTTGGTGATGACCATATTCACTTTTTTCGCGTCGATATCGCCGATCAGCCGCTTAAAATTCGGCCTGTCAAAGCTCGTACCGGACCAGCCGTCGTCGATATAAGTGTCGTATACGGATAGTCGATGTTCCTTCGCAAATTCATCCAGCAGGGACTTTTGATTGTTTACGCTCTCCGACGGTCCTTCGTTTTCATCCTCCTTTGACAGTCTGATATACAGGCCTGCCTGATAATCCATGGGGTTACTTATTTCCAAGTACATTTTGCGCCTCCGAAAATAAGCGGCCATTCATCATGAATATCATACATGTGATGTCGCCGGAATTGCAAGTTTGCGGCCATCCTGCGTAAGCTCTCGCTGAAGGAAAAAGCGAAAGGAACGAAACAGTATTTGACAAGCAGTCTCGCCTTTGTCCGGAAAAACGCATGTCACTGTTATTTCAGGTTTACTCATAAATCTGCCCCCTTTATGTTGCGATAATAAAAGGTATGCAAATCAGCGTAATTTTTGCCTGTCCGCCGAAAAAGAAAATCCGAACTGCAAAAACAGTTCGGACAGTTATGCTTACTCCCATGTCATAGCCTTTTCCACTTTATTTTATGCGGGGCCTATTCGTGATTAGCGGTTTTATTTGCAGATAACATTTTGCTTTGGCCGATTGGAGATCAGATTCTCCCACAGAATGCATAAAACGTAAGGCGTAAAGTATGGCAGCAAAATGTACGCACGGCTGTGGTCCCAGACAACAACAATGGTATTGCTCTACATTAAGTGAATCGTTTATTATAATGTCAGAAAATCCGAGCCAACGGTCCATTCGAAATTCGGCTTCAAAACAACCGTGCTCGTAGGATAATTTATGGATTCCTCCGCTGAGAAATAGATTTTCTCCTTGATACAAAACGTCCCTTGGAAACTCCTTCTCAAAATTCATGAGATTCATATTACTGCTCCTTTCATCTGCCCTTTTAATTTGGAATTTCAAATCCTATTACCCGCACCATGCCGAGTGTCCTTATAGCATTTGAAAATGCCGTAAGGACACTCGCTTTTTTATATGCTTACCCTGCCATCTGCGCCTGGGAGTAGCTTACGGCTACTCCTTTTCTTGTTTTTATTAGGGCATCCGGTTCTGGCAGGGATAAAATATCTGGTATCTCTATAGAACCAACACAATTATAATGAATTGTCAGCTTCTGAACATATACGCCGTTCACCTTTTCAGTCTGATGGACTTCTAATATGGACTTCCGTTTACTAATATTACTTTCATGATTTCCATCCCTCTCATTTTACACCTTATTATCTTAAAAAATCATACGATTCTTTTCCTACAATGCAGCAATCTTTCCATTGCATATTATGACCTGCTCAATTTGTCCGTCGGCGGGTATCTATTTATCTCTATGCGCAGTTATTTTGCGCTTACGAAAAAGGTAACACAAAGGACGTAATAAAGTGGTTTAATTTTATTATTGGGATTTTAGAAATTAGGGATTATCAATTAGTTCAGTTGCCAAGAAATGCGTGATTGCGTTTTGAGAATCTATTTATATAACAACAGCCTTCATACCACTCAGATAGATAAAAATTTGGAATCATCTTACTTTAGTAAGATGAGATAGAGGGGACTGTTGGAGGTATAAAACAAAATTCTCTATTTTATGGAAATTATTTAAGAAGAAGGAGTGAGGCAATTGCCAAATAAACGGGATTTAAAGCTTGATGAATATGGAATCTCAAAATTAGCATATAGGGAACTAATCAATTTTTGCTTACAATACAATGAAAAGAAAAAAAAGATTAAGGAGTTGCATGACCCATACTATAGTCCCCGTATCACTGGATTGCCACGTGGAAACGGGATGAACAATCCGGTTGAACAAGCGGTGCTAAAAGCTGAGCAACTTTCACGGGACGTTGAATTAATCCATAATACGGCAGTAGAAACTGACTGTGAAATCTCTGAAGCTATTTTGAAAAATGTCACCCAGGGAATTCAGTATGATTACTTGGAAGTCCCGTGCGGTCGACGTCAATTCTATGCGAAACGTCAGAAATTCTTCTTCCTTTTAGCGGCGAAAAAAGGGATGGTTTGAAGTGCGTAACACACAGGACGTACTTAAAAAGTTAGTGTTATCAGTAAAACTGTTCATATTCTAATAGAACCGTGAATTAGATAGATCAAAATCCCAATCCAATGTTCAATATTTTATAGACAACTAGGACTAACACAATATTATAGACAACAGATGATAATACCTAAGATCTAGTGAACTTTAGGTTAATAGGCATGGGCTTCAGAGAGGTACATAAAAATGGGTAACACAAGGGACATGCTTAAGTGCTTTAATGTTATTAGTGAGATTTAGACATCATCACTCTCGCCTGCGCGGGGCGTGCAATGACAGTACCGCGCATCCTCTTACATGGACGCTCCGTTTCCATATAATGGGGCGTCTGTGTTCTTTAAATTGATTATCCATCCTGATCATAAAAATAGTATTTATAAAGGAGGTGAAAGGTAGAATGATTCAATTTTTACATATAAAATACATCAAGCCGAAGTCTGACGAAATATCTACGCAAATATGTAGATCAAACCAAATAGTGCAGCTAAGCAGATATGTGATTCCGTAGGAGTAGAGAAGTTGGTTTAATAACCATTAAGGGGGGTGATAGGAAATTGATCATAACAGGTCAGATTGTCGATGCAATCAATAAGATACTGTCAGAAAAATATCCCGTAATCACTGTATACCTGAATAGTTGCCCGAAAGACTTTTCCCGTCCAAGCTTTTGTGTTAAAACAGTCAAAGCGATTGAACGGCCTGCAAATCGGAACACCGTTAAAATTAGGGCACGTTTTAGCGTTACCTATTTTACCAAGGTTGATGAAAGTGGAAATGTAAACGCTGAAAATCTTGTGGAAATTCAAGCCGGCATAATGTCTGTTTTTCGCAAAGGCTTTATTAATGTTGGAGATAGACAACTCATGGTTATGGCAAAAAATCGCGGTATAGATGTAGACAGCGCCTGCGTTTACTTAAGATTTGATTATTTTGATGATCGTATTGGTGAGATGGGCAATGCTCCGCTTATGGAAGAAGTAAATTTTGAATTGAATGAGGAGGAATAATAATGGGACTTCCTAATATTAACATTAGTTTTAAAAATGTGGCTGAAACAGCATTACGGCGCTCACAGCGTGGAATCGTTGCGGCGATTCTGAAAGACTCCGCCGCAGGAACGGCGGGGACTCATATCATGACAGACGAAAGTCAGATCCCTGCCGATCTGAGCGCCGTAAATAAGGATTATCTGTCTAAAATATTTATTGGCTATGTCAATAAACCTAGCAAGGTAATAGCGTATGTATTGGCAGCAGATGCTAAGGATTTATCTGCGGCGCTTACATATATGGCCACTCAGAAATTGAATTATTTAGTTGGCCCATCAGATTGTACGGCGGATGAAGCCACACAAATCAGTACTTGGATTAAAGAGCAGCGCGCAGATAAGCGTACACCTAAGGCTGTGCTGCCTAAAGCAGTCGCTGACCATGAAGGAATTATTAATTTTACGACAGAGGATATCAAAGTAGGAGATACAAATTACAGTACGGCTGCATATTGCGGACGAGTTGCTGGATTACTAGCTGGTACACCGCTCACCGTGTCCTGTACCTACGCGGTACTTCCTGAAGTAACAGATGTAAAGCGTTTGACTGATACCGAAAAGGATGTGGCAGTCGATGCTGGGCAGTTCATTCTTTTCCATGATGGGGAGAAAGTCAAAGTAGGTCGTGGCGTAAATAGTTTGACAACCATTACGAATACCAAGAATGCGTCCTTCAAGAAAATTAAAATCATGGAAGCAGTAGATATGATGCAGGATGATCTCCGCTTGCTTACTCAGGATAACTATATCGGTAAGTATAGCAATGTCTACGACAATAAATGTCTTTTGATCACTGCGATCAAAGAATATTTCACGCAATTGGAAATCAGCGGCGTGCTTACGTCAGGTAATTCATCTGTGGAAATTGATGTCAGTGCACAGGAGGCCTATTTGAAGGCCCAAGGGACAGATGTCTCCGGTATGACCGAACAAAAAATAAAAACGGCTGATACCGGATCACGTGTTTTCTTAAAAGGTACGGTAGGAATTCCGGATACCATTGAAGATATTAACCTAGATATTACATTTTAAGGAGGGTGCGTAAATGGATAGCGCAAAAAGAGTAATTTCCGGTACATGGGGCGAGGTCTGGCTTAACGGAGAGTATGTTTCTGAATGCTTTGGATGCAAACTAATGGCGAAGTTTAACAAGGAAAAAATTGCACGCTGCGGCAAAATGGTTCAGGACAATAAGGTCACCAGTGTCGAATGTACTGGCACTGTTAAACTTTATAAGACCAGCAGCCGCATGGCAAGGCTGATCGGCGAAGAGATTAAAAATGGTAAGGATGTACGCTTTACACTTATTTCCAAGTTGGACGACCCGGATGCATACGGCGCAGAACGTGTTTCCGTTACAGGTGTTTCATTTGACGACTTGACCATTTCAGATTGGGAAGCCGGCAAGACCGGAACAATAGAAAGTCCATTCACCTACTCCGATTATACTTACCTCGATAAAATTCCGGAGGAATAAAATGGACAGTACACTGGATTTACTGCTGAAATCGGAAACCCCAAATCCGCCGGAAAAACAAATTAAATTAAAACGATTGAGTGAAATCTGCGGTGGGGATGTCATTTTCACTATGAAGGCGCTAACTTACAGCCGTGTGGTAGAAATTAAAGACACCCACAGCGGAGATGATATGGAAGTGTATATTTTGTTGGCAGGTGTTTCTTCGCCGGATTTAAAGGCGAAGGAACTCCTGGAAAAATACAAGGCGGCTACACCGGCTGAACTAGTAAAAAACATGCTGCTCCCCGGTGAAATCACCGACATTTCCCGCGAAGTTGAGATACTGAGCGGGTACCGCATTTCGACTGTGGAAGAAATTAAAAAAAAATAGACACAGACGGTGAAATGCAGCTGATGTACTATTTGTTCATCAAGAAAAATCTTTTACCTGGCTCTTATTACAACCTTCCGGAAGGTGAAAAGGTCGTAATAAGAGCCTTCATAGATAAATATTTTGAGGAGTTGAAGAAATAGTGGCGAATGAACTTAGAATTTTGATCGGCGGTACAAATTTGGCTCTGGGGCAAATTACAACCATAAAAAATTCCATCTTTACGCTTAATAATGAGGCGGAAACTTTTATAAAGCACATACATTCCATAAATAGTGAGAGGGTAGTCCTTCGCTTCGAATCTGGTCACATGGAAAATCAGCTTAAAATGCTCGAAGAACGTGCTGTTTCTTTAAAAAGCACTGTTGAGCCCCTCAATCAAAGCATAAATAATTTACAGGCACCAATGGTTAAAACTGTAAATCAAATCAATAATGTTGCAACTGCCGCAAGCAAGGCTGGCAATAAGGCGGAAAGTATAGATCCTGGTAAAGAAAAGAATATTGCAACTTCGGAACTCGGGAAAATGGCAATAGATACAGCGCTGAATGTTGTTAGTACTACGGTTGGCAGCGCTTTTGGTGCTGAGACACAAACCATGTTCAGCAGCGTGGCCGGCGGCGCAATTAATGGAGCTATCGCGGGCGCTGCCATTCCGGTAATCGGCCCGGCAATTGGCGGTTTGGTAGGTGGAGCACTGGGCACAATTAACGGCCTAAACGAGATAAAAGAAAAAAAAGATGATGCGTTTAAAACCGATGTCCAGGAAAGTTATAACGATATTAAGAAGTCTCAGGAACAAACGCTTTCACGTGGTACCGAAATTGCTTCGGGCAGAGAACAAGATAAATTGTCATTTTCCAATTCACTTGGCGGAAACGAAGCTGCAGCAGATGAGTTGGTTTCTAAAATCTCTGGTTTTGCCTCTAACAGCCCGATTCCATATGACGAACTGGCAGGAATCAGCAAAACCTTGCTTTCCAATGGCTATCGTCAGGATGATATCATTCCAATGCTGTCGAAATTGGGAGACGCAGGCACGGCACTGGGTATGAGCGGAGAAGAGATAAATGCTGTTGCTGCCAGTCTGGGCAATATGAAATTATCTGGAAAAGCAAGCATGGATGATCTAAATGCTTTGCAGTCACGGGGCATTAGTGTATGGGACTATCTTGCCAAAGGATTGAATACAAGTCAGGAAAATGCTCAAAAAATGGTTGCAGGTGGAAAATTATCTGGAGATCAGGCAAGTCGAATTATTTCGGACACCTTGGGAACAACGTATTCCGGAAGTATGGGCAAACAAAAGAAAACTTTTCAAGGCACTCAAACAGCCTATAACAATGCGAAAGATGAACTGGATGCGGCAATGGGGAGCGGATATAATCAGCAGAGAAAGTCCGGACTTGAAGAACAGACAAAATGGATGCAGGGTGAGAATGGAACCAAGATGAAAGATGCGTATTCCATGATAGGCGAATGGAAGGCGTCTCTGGATAATACTCACGATGAATCTGTACAAAAGTCAATGACACACATGATGGAGACTACCGATTACAAGGAAGCCGCCAAGCAGAATGATAGAGTCAAAATGGGGCAGCTGCTCGCCCAGGCGCAGGTACAGGGAGAAAATGAATATAAAGCAAGTGCGGGTTATCAACTGCAGTTGAAATCAGATTTAGATTTAGCTGCAGGTATTAGAAATGATAAATCCATGAAAGAATCATATTGGAATACAGGGTATGTGATGGGACAGCAGTTTTCCACAGGCATGGATGCGGCTCCGAAGTCTGGATTATATGGAATGGTAAATCCCGGAGAAGCGAAGCCCACTGCCAAAGCTAAAATATCAGGAATGGCAGGTATAACAAAGGAAGATCCAAAACAGCAGAATAAGAAAATAAGCGGTGCTACAGGTTTCTTCCGTATTCCTTACAATAATTTTCCGGCCTTGCTGCATGAGGGTGAAACTGTCAGTACAGCAGTGGAAGCACGCTCCGCGAAAAATTATCCAAATGTAACCATAACCGGAAACAGTTTTGTTGTGCGTGAGGAAGCTGATATTGATAAAATTGCCCGCGCGTTTGTGGAAAAGCTCACGAAAATATCCGCTGTGGCTATAGCGTCCTGAATCTCCATTTCCATCGGCTTCAATAGAAGCCGGCTTAAATATAAATTGGATACCGATACACCTTAAATAAAACCAATGTTAATCATATAAGAAAGCGACTACCAACAGACAGTTGCTTCCTTATACCCCCAGGAGGTGGAATATGCTTAGATTGCTTATTTTCAAAGATACCGAAACCAATACAGAACTGATACTCCCCGTTACTCCTGATAATTTTTCCATTGATCATGGAATCCGAATGGAAACCATCAATATTCATACGGTGGGAGATGTAAATATTGCCGGATACACAACGCTGGCCACCATCAAGATTGACTGCATGTTTCCCGCAAGTCCTTATCCATTTATTAATGCAGGTACGGTATTAGAACCGTATTATTATGTGAACGCCATTCAAAAATGGTGCGATGATAGAAAACTGCTGCGCTTTGTGGTTTCCGGTACACCGTTTAATATTCCGGTTAAAGTGGAATCCATAAACAGTTCCGAGAAAGACGGGACCAACGATGTGTATAGCTCAATCACCTTGCGCGAACAGCGAATTTTGAACGCTGTAACAGTACAAACAGCGAGCAGCAATTCCAGCCGGAGGACAGGTACCGCTACGGACACAGCAAAAACTTATCCCGTAAAAAGAGGAGATACGCTCAGTGCAATTTGCCGAAAGATTTACGGTGATGCCTCATTGTACTCCAAGCTGGCAAAATACAATAACATTAAAAATCCCAGTTTGATTTATGTTGGACAGATAATTAAATTGCCCGCCAAAGGCCAGCTTTAGGAGGGACTTATGTTGAAACTATTGTTGAAAAACAGCGGTGGAACCGTTGATATCAGCCAACTGGTATCGACTATAACATGGTCAGGTGACTACCAGCAGTGTTCGCGCAGTCTTAATTTCCAACTGCTGTCCTCTTCAACTGACAAGAATATTCCGGTGGTCAAATGTGAACTGGGCAATGCTATAACCCTGATNNAACGTATTTTCACGGCAGAAAAGCACGGAGGAGAGTTCAATTGATATCAGCTGCTATGATCGAGGGTTTTATCTAAAAAAAAATAAAACGTCCTATAAGTTCATCAATTCCACGCCGGAATCCGTTACAAAAAGAGTGGCTACGGACAATGGATTCGAAGTCGGAGAAATTGCCACTACAGGTTTTAAGTTAAGTCGAAACTTTCTTGGCGTGTCGTTGTATGAAATCATTCAAACAGCGTACACAATGGCTTCGGCGACCAATAAGAAAAAGTATCTGGCCATTTTCCGCGGTGCGAAGCTCTGTGTGATCGAGAAGAAAGTCACGGATACCACATTAGTGATTGAAGGAGGCTCAAATTTGATCGATGCCTCGACTTCGGAAAGCATAGAAAACATGATCAATCAAGTTGTCATTTACAACAGTAATGACAAAATTGTGCGGACATTGAAAAATTCGAGTGCAATCCAGCTTTATGGTGTTATGCAGGATTACTTGCAGCAGCAGGAAGGTGTGGATTCGACAACGGAGGCGCAGAAGCTTCTGGATGACAATGGGATGGAGCAAAAAATAACCATTGATAACCTTGGAAATATCGCGAACGTCACCGGGGGGACAGTGGTTGTCCGGGAGCCATACACAGGTCTTTATGGCCTTTTTTATATAGATAGCGATGTTCATACTTGGAAAAATGGAATTTATCTTAATAAACTGGTAATCAATTTTAAAAACATGATGGATGAAAAAGAGGTTGGATCATTGCTAAATAAAACCGGCGTCAAAACTACGTAATGGTTCTAAAAAGCCAAAATGATAAAATTCAGCAGCAGAGAACTTCAATGCCTATAAAGTGAGGTGAGAGAAAATGGAAGATAATCCGTATTCAAAATTACTGGCTCTTGTAAGTGAGCAGGCGGGAAAACAGATCCCGATTACATTCCGATTTGGAACTGTACTCAGTGCAGCCCCTTTGAAAATTGAAGTCAGCAATACGGTGCAATCTTCGAGTGATTTGTTGAAAAGCAATGCAATCGGTGAATTGCATAGTGGAGATACTATACTGTTGATTCCGTTTGAAGAGAACCAGAGATTTCTTATTCTTTGTAAGGTGGTGGAGGTATGAGTTTATTCCCAATGATCCAGCCGGAAGTACAAAAAACCGAACAGAAATTGTCAATGTACCGTGAAGTGATGTGGGACTTTCAAAAAAATATTCCGATCTATAAAAATGGAAGCCCTACTATTATTGAGGGAAAAGAGGCAGTTGTAGTTTGGGCATGGAAAGCGCTCCATGCCCAGCGATTTCGTTATGAAATGTACTCATGGGAATACGGAAATGAGACGGAATCTCTTATTGGTCAGAATTTTTCCGAAGAACTAAAACGGGCCGAAGCGGCCCGCTATGTCAGGGAATGCCTGCTGATTAATCCATACATAACCGATGCGGCGGATGTCTCGGTAGAATTTTCAGACGGATTGCTGGCCATAACCGGAACACTTATCACGATTTACGGGGAGGCGAAACTAAATGTTTGAAGATATTACACCGGATAGCATTAAAGAGAATATTTTAAGTGAAATGAAGGTCGATGTTGATAAACGGGAAGGCAGCTACACAAATGATATGATTGGTCCAACAGCACTGGAGCTGTGGAAAGTGTACGACAGCATGAACGCTTCCATACCGATTTTCTATATCGATGAAACGTCCGGAGAATATATTGATAAGAAATGTGCCGAACGCGGAATTACCCGGAAAGCGGGGAGTGCGGCACATGTTGATCTGACATTTACCGGAACTGACGGGACAGTCATTCCAGCCGGAACGGTTTTTTTAACACGGGATGGACTGGAATACCAAACTGTTAAGGCTGCAACGATCGCTTCAGGCGCCGCCACAGTAACAGCAAATGCCGCAGAGGTAGGTGAAGCCTACAATGTGCCGGCAGGAAGTATCGCCAACCAGTACAACAGCATCAGCGGATTGACTGGAATAACCAATGCCAGTGCAGCTACAGGCGGTACTGATCAGGAGAGTGACAAAAGTCTGGTGGACCGGTATTACAATTATTTGCAAAAGCCTGCAACAAGTGGAAATACACATCACTACGAGCAATGGGCGCTGGAAGTAAATGGAGTGGGAGGCGTTAAGGTGACTCCCTTGGCGAATGGTGCCGGTACCGTAGGAATTTTGATTGTGGGTCAGGATAAGCAGCCGGTAGGAAACGAAATTGTGGAGAATTGCGTTGCTCATATTGANNAGCAAGCCGTCCAATTGGTGCATCCGTTACGGTGGCCAGTGCTTCCGGCTTTGCCATCAATGTGGAAGCAACTATTACGGTAGAAAGCAGTACCACAAAGGAAAAAGTCAGAACCAAATTTACAGCCAGCTTAGACACGTATTTAAAAGGAATTGCATTTATAAAATATCAGGTGCTTTACAACCAGATCGCATTCCTCTTACTGGGTATTAACGGCGTAATTGATTACTCTGCCTTAACCATAAACAGCGGCACAAGCAATATCGCGATTGAACCCAATCAGGTGCCGGTGCTGGGAACGGTGGTGATGAACTGATGGCACTCATTGACCTGCTGCCCGCAAATTATCAGAACAGCAGTGAAGTCGTAGATCTGCAGAATGCATTAAGTGTGCAGGTAGGAAAAGTACAAGCCGCTAAAGATTTCTTGTTTCTTCAGCTACACGTTGAAACGGCTACATGGGGGCTTAGCCTCTGGGAACGGGCTCTCGGTTTGGCAATCGATTTGTCCAGGTCATATGATTTCCGTCGCAGCCGCATAAACAGTAAGCTCAGAGCGCAGGGCGTTACAACGGCGGCTATGATTCAAAATGTAGCCCAAAGTTTCTCTAACGGTGCCGTGGATATCATTGAACATAATTCTGAATATCGGTTCGACGTCAAATTTACCGGTACTTTTGGCACACCGCCGAACATGGACGACCTGACAGCGGCCATTGAGGAAATTAAACCTGCGCATCTGGCGTATGCATATATTTATGTTTATATAACATGGGACAGCGTCGAAACATATAATCACACATGGGGTGCATGGGATGCCAAAAACCTTACATGGGACCAGTTTGAACAATACAAGGAGTGATGAATAAATGCCAAGCGCAACCAAAACAAAAAATTACGGGCTGAACCAGTGGGCTGGAAATGAATATCCTAAACGGCAGGACTTTGTTGATGATAATGCCGCAATTGATGTCGAATTGAAAAAAGTGTCAGACCGTGCTATCACTCAGCTCACCTGCACCAAATCCGGCACCGTCTATGCTCTTACCGGCTTGACCGCGACGACCGGTGCTGTATCGTGCATAT
>DENA01000011.1:39043-105893 GCA_002359465.1 Ruminococcaceae bacterium UBA2656 | reverse complement strand
TGAACAGCTTTCCTGCGCCAAATCCGGCACCGTTTACTCCCTTACCGCCTTGACCGGGACGGCGGGTGCTGTATCGTGCATATTTAAGGCGGACGCCGCATTTGTCGCCGGAAATACAGTGACAATCAATGGCACGGCGTACACGCTCAAAACGATTGACGGTACGGCGCTGACAGACGGAGCATGGGCGCAGGGTGCGCTTGTGCATGGCATTGTCGACGTAGATAATAAGGTGCTGTATGTGGCACCGAGCGCGCCGGTGGGGGCGGTCGCAAAAGGTAACATATCGTGGTGGGACGGTACGAATAACTATGGCATGGGTGAGGGCGTAACTCTCGCCGCACCAAGTCAGGCGGCTGCAACGGGTGCGTTAAATATTGGATGCCAATATGATGCAAACGGTAACGCGTTTGCAAAAATCCAATTAAATGCCGGAAATAGTAAAGGTGTGAATATCAGACTTAATAATGCTGATGATTGGGGCGGCACGGAAATCTTAACCACGAAAAATACAGGGGCAAACGTCCCATTTGCCACGCAAGGCTTGCGCAGCTCTATCATCATCCCAAAAACTGACTCCATCCCCACCGGCCTTGCTGACGGTACAATCGTATGGAGGTATACGCCATGAGTGGTGTGCCTGTCATTGTCGGCGGGGCGGCAAAAGACGCGGTACCGTCTGTGATCATCGGTGGCGCGGAGAAAAAGATTTATGACGCTTATGTGATCATCAGTGGGGCGGCAAAGCGAGTATTTACGGCAGGTGCAACTGTAACGTCAATATCATCAAAACTGATACAGGATTCCTACTCGGTTTTCAGTGGGACGCCTACGATTACACGTGATTCTAATGGGCTGCATTACACTCTTAATTGGAGTAAGGGTAAATATGGGTCAAGTGGTGCCCTTATATATGGCAACTATGAAACTGACATTACTCTTGATTTAGGAGGAGCATACTCTTTTATAAACAATTCCCCCGGATGGAACATAAAAAAACAGTTGACAGCCACTTGGATTGGCAGACAGTCCAACCACGACGGAGGAGGTTTGTATATTTACGGAAACGGGTTTACAAACAATGCGACTGTGCAGCTTGTCACTCAGTCCAATGGAACTATAATACAGTACCCAAAAACAGTAAATTTTCAATTAACCAGTCAAACAATAACCTTTAATACGTTAACATTTTCCTTTACATTCACAATCAAAGAGAGTAATAACTCTAGTGCTACTGGAACAATAAAGTTTGATATTCCAAATGATGCAATGTCCTTACTGCCCAGCGGCGCGGATGAATTACCGATTTTATTTAATTAACAGGAGGTACATATATGTCAACAATAAAATTTGCAAACGGCACGGAGCTGCCACTTGCATCCACACCGGAGCAGGTCACAGTATTTGCGGACGGTCAGTCCCGTGTTGGATATAAGGTGAAGATCACGCCGTCAAGCACAGTGACGGCAGAGAGCGTCAATGCATTGGTGTCGGACTCCGCCAAGACAGCCGAGTGGTCGATTGTCAATGACGGTACGGTTGCCGGTACGTACAGTAATTACACCGTATTGGCGGATGGGGTAACGCTCATTAACAGCATACTTGTGCTGACACTCTGCAAGCGGACAGACGCCGAGATACAGATTGCACAGATGGCCGCCGATATGGACGCGCTCGGTCAGCAGGTCGTCGCATTATCATTGGGAGGTGCATCATAATGACATTTTGGAGTATCGCGTATCAGCGCGGCTGGGCAACCAAGTCACAGGTAGGACAAGCGGTCACCAAGGGGCAGATCACCTCTGATCAGTATCAGCAGATCACCGGGGAGGTGTATAGCGCATGATTAAGGGTATCGACATTGCCCATTTTCAGGGCAATCCAAATTTTGCAAAGGTCAAAGCGGCGGGCATACGGTTTGTCATGCTCAAGGCAACGGAGGGCGTAAATTACATAGACCCGTGTTTTAAAACCAATGCGGCGGCCGCGACTGCTGCAGGTCTGCCGATCGGCGTGTATCATTTTCTCCGTGCCGGCAGCGTAGCCGATCAGGTGCGGGACTGCCTGGCAGCGATCAAACCATATAAGATCACCTGGCCGGTTGCTGTGGACGTGGAACATGCGGAGCTGTTGGCGCTTGGCCGGGACAAGTTGACCGACATGGTGCTTGATTTTTGCGCACGGATTAAGGCCGCCGGGTACCAGCCGATGGTCTACAGCAATTATAATTGGTTATACGGTAGCAAGATGCTTGACGTCGATCGTATTAAAGCCGCTGGCATCCCAATCTGGATGGCGTGGTACAGTAATGCCACGCCTGACAATACGGACCGGTCAAGTCTGTGCGACATGTGGCAGTATGCGTCTGACGGTAAGGTGGACGGTATCACCAGCAACGGCCTTGATATGGATGTAGCTTACCGGGATTTCGGGGCGCTGAAATACACTATTGATACTACAACGGACGTAGAGATTGCACTAGGTGATTGTTATACCGCTAAGACCACTGGCGACATCCAGCTTGTGGCCGGTACGCCCGGAGTGGCGCAAATTATCCGGTGTATCCAGCAGGGATATACTTTGTGGCATATCGTGCCGATCGGCAAGCCGGGGCAGGATGTGGGGATTTATCCACAGGGGTCTACATCAAGGCTGTTTAAGGTTAAGATCAAGTAAGAGGTGATGCGGTTTGAAGGACTGGATTATTAAATATTGGTTGGCGGCGCTTTTTGGGGCAATAACCGGAGGATTGGGCGCTGCCGTTAAACATCTATGGGGCCGCCAAAAATGTCAAACGGCGCGGCAGGATGCGGTCGAGGACGGGCTCCGGGGACTGCTGCATGACCGTATCCACGAGCGCTACCACGAGTGCGAGGTCAAGGGCTATGCCGACGTGCGCGACCGGGAAAACATGGAGTTACTTTACGAGCCGTACCACGCACTCGGCGGCAATGGCACAGGGACAGACTTATATAACAAAATGCGGGACTTGCCAACAGCACAACCCGACGAAAATTAAAATAGCCGGTCAACCCGACGGAAAGAGGGACTATTAATGAAATACCGAAAAAAGCCAGTCGTTATCGAGGCTTGGGAGTTTACTTGGGAAAGTGTCCTTTCAAGTTCTCCAAAAGAAAAGCAGATACCTCCCGAAATAGCGCTGAATCCTAAAATCAAAATCCATCTGACTGATAAAATCGAAAACAGTCAATACGCGGAAATTGACACGCTTGAGGGTACAATGGTCGCCAATGCTGGTGATTTCATCATCCGGGGCGTGAACGGCGAGTTTTACCCCTGCAAGCCGGACATTTTCGAAAAGACGTACGAATTGGCAGAATAAAATTTGTCCTATATATAGGACAGGAAAGAAGGATACATATGAAAATCGATTGGAAACGTAAATTTACATCCCGGAAGCTGTGGGCGGCAATCGTTTCGTTTGCGGCGCTACTTGTCGTCGCCCTGGGTGGCACTCAGGCGCAGGCGACGCAGATCACCGCGCTGATTATGGCCGGTGCAACTGTTGTGGCGTATATCGTCGGCGAGGGTCTTGTGGATGCGGCCAGCGCAGGAGCGCCAACAATCACGCAGTACAGCGCACCGGTTATAGGAACGGTTGACCCCGCACCCGCCGGAGATGTGCAGACCGGGTCAGACCAGGCCGCGGAGGTTAAGCAGGATACGGCTCTGCCCGACGAAAATAAATAACATATAGATATGACAATCCCCCGCCGGCCTATTGGCTGACGGGGGATTTTTGCGTATTAAGCATACTGAGACATTATATTATCATTGACTTCTCGATCAGTAGTTTCAAACCATTCTTTGACTGTCATTTGCTTATATCTGGAACGGTGAATTCTTTTTTCTTCTGCAATTTCTTTTTCAACTTGTGCTATGCTGAACATTATAATGAGTAACGCTGTTTTGTAGGGAAAATAAGCTTTTAACTTTTGTTTGGATTCAATGCTTCTAGCTATTAGAAATTCAGCAATAGTTTTAACAACAAAATATGCATGCAACAAGGGGATTGTTAGAACAAAACGTTTTGCTCTGGCGACTTCTCTCATACTATTTGCTTGCTCGAACAAACCGATGCATATTGCCAGATAAACAATTAGGATCCACAGCAAAATAGTGTTCATAGTTAAGCCTCCTTTTTCTTTCGAGTTTCAAATCGATCCGAGCGAAAAATATTAACAAGCAAACTGCAGTCAAATGCCGGTGATCCGATATAACATACTATGATCATGGGTATATTAGATAGCATCAATTTAAACAATTTATTTTTGGGGATAACAAGTCCCTCTAATATCATAGCATTTGGATTTACAAAAAACGTTAAGGCGTCTTGATCCATAAACCCGAAAACTGTAGAAAATGTAGTAAAAAGGACTATCGAGTCTATCGCGAGTACAATATACTTTAAAAGTTCAACTAAATGCGATTTGGATCTATAGCAGACCAGATCAACCGTTGATGGAAATAAGAAAAGGAAAACAGTTATTCCCGTAAAAAGGGATACGTTTTTAGCCAAATTAGTATATGCAACTAGAGAACAAATGCATTTTAAAATGCATTTTAATCCATCTCTGTTTGTCCTGAGAGCACATATAGGATAAGGACATTTTCCGTTTTTATATTTACCGGTTTTATGATTGATTTTATCCTTGGTATCAGCCATTTATTCACGTTCTTACCATTTATTTTATTACCTCGTGAAATTATAATATACCATTATTTTGTGCTTTTCAAGTATAAACAGAAAAATTTCCTTGACTTTACCTTTTTCAAATGGTATTATAGTCAAGCGCCTTAAAAGCAGAAATAATAACAGCACTTAAAGTTTTAGAGTAATTGAAAGATATTTGTACTCTTTATATATCGATCATTTAGAAATATAAATTAGCCTTAAAAAGGCAAGCCCGCCGGATTAATTTCCAGCGGGCTTTTTTAGCAATATTAATAAATTGTAAATTATTACAAGTCTTATTATAGAACTAAATAAAGCGTAAGATATAGTAAAATATGGAAAAAAGAATAAATTCAGAGTGAAAGACGATGAGTGTATGGCAGCTGCAATAGTAAGAAAAATTGACCAATTAGGCAGAATTGTTTTGCCTAAAGAACTCAGAAATAGTCTTAATATTAATGCAAATGATCAGTTTGAATTTTTTGTCGATGGTGAAATGATCATTATGAGGAAAAGAAAATTTGAATGCGAGTCCTGCGATGGTATAGATGATGTTTTTAACTATGAAGGACACACCGTTTGTCGTAAATGTATAAAAAGATGAACGCCATGTTAAAATAAATTCAACATAATAATTACAGTATCCCTTAGCCGAATGCGAAACGGTTAGGGGATACTGCTGCAAAGAATTATTCACTCTCTAATTTGCTTAAAGCAATTCCATTGATCTATGCAAAGTAGATGATCAGAGTGTTTCTTAAAGTATTTGACAAAATCCCCATTCGGATGAACTGAATAATACCATCTTTCACATAAAGCAATTATTTGCAAATGAGCTTCAGCTTCTGAAACCCCTCCGCGTGTTATTTCACTGTAGTACATTGTTGAAACACCCTCTACACCGAACAATCCTGAATTACTTGTTTTTAAGTTTTGCCCACAACCAGCATTATTGCAACTGAAAATATGCTTAAACTGACAATTAATGAAATTTGTATTAGATATGTGAATAAAAATATCATTGATATAATTAATTCTACTGAAAGAACGATTCTAGCCTTTATTTTATAGTGATGTATTTCTGTATCATCAAGTGGTTTGTTTATATTGTCTACAGGAGCCAAAAGAAAAATTATAAAATAAGATGGAAGGGAAACCAATATCGATACGACAAATGCTATTTGATTTGGACAAAATTCAGTAAATAGTAAAACAAACAGAATCAACAACCACGATATGCCATAGCACCTTAATCTTGTTTTAGCATGATATCCACCAGCATAGACTCTAAGAGTTGAATACGATACGATAAATACGAAAGTCTCTAATAACTTACCAGCACATAAACCGATTATCAGCATAGTGGAAAAATGAATTAGTTTGAGAAGAGCGGTTTCAATACCAAAAAGGTAGATTTCCTCATCTTTTTCTGCAATCAAGCCGCCCTTACTCGAGGCTTTAATGATCCAGTTGGAAAAATTGTTAAGTAGCATTAAAATTTTCTAAGCCTTTTTGCTGCATCAGGAAGTTTCGGTTGATATGCTAATGCCACACAAGATGTATTCGCTGATTTACGAGCCTCATAGATAGCAACTTTTGAAACCAATTTCAATGCCTGAATCTGGATGCTTTTTTTGCTTTTCATCTTTAACACTCCTTAGTAATTTTAATTAATCATAATTATAAGAAGTTTAAAACATTTTTCAATGACATTCGACTAACTTACAGTTTTTTATACTAAAATACAGACATTTTGCTTATATACAAAAATATTAATTAGCTTCTTGTTTTATTGGAAACATAATACTAACAGAAAATTTACCTTGCTCAATTTCTATATTCATATCTCCATCATATTTTTCAACGGATGCCTTGATGTTCGATAAACCGATTGCCTTATGATCTTTTTTACTAGAAACAAATTTTCCTTCGTTTTGCACTGGAACACTATCAACAGAATTAATCAAATTAATAATAAGCATATTATTAAACTGATAAACACGAAGCTCAATTTGTTTGGTTTGATTAATTATTTTTTTGCATGCCTCAATTGCATTATCCAGCAGATTTGCAAAAATTGCTGTAATATCGATGTCGTCTATAAAACTGAGGCTTAAATTTTCTATTGAATAAATAAATTCAATCTTGTTTATATTACATATCTTGATTTTCTCATTCACAATTATGTTGAGTATTTGGCTATTGCATTTGAATTTCATTCCTAATTCTTCAACTATCTTAGATATTTTTTGAGCATACTGAAGGCCTTCTGATTTTTGATCTGAATTATAAAGCCTTTCGAGTACTTTAAGATGATTTTTTATATCATGCATAATTGTTTGTGAATTATTGTACTCAATTTCTAATTGTTGATAATAGTTGTATTGCATATCTATACGTTGACGCATTAAAATTATATCATTTTCTAGTTGATTAGATTTTGATATGTTTTCAAAAAAGTAAAGGACTGCGATATTTAGTACGGATGATATGACTGCCATTAACGTCATAATAAGATGGGTAACGTTCTGATCGGTTTTAAATTCAGCCAAAATTAATACTGCGTAGAGAACAATAGCGTTAAAGATTGGGATTGCAGCTAAAAATATGTACTGCTTTTTGTAAACATGTGAAATGCTCTGCTTTTTAAAAAATATAATAAGAAATTTACAAAAAACAACCATAAATGTTTCGACTATAATTACATTTAACAAAAACACTAATGAGTTATTGCTTAATATTGGAACAAAACCATTGATAACCGAAAGTATTGAAGATATTATAATGTCACATGCCGCATAAGAGATAATAAAAGTGAAAATCTGCAAAATCTGCGCAAAGCGTTTTGTATTATAAAGAAAAATCCCGATTAGAAGAGTCGAACTAACAAAGTACGTTAAATTCAGCATAGGGAAACCCAAACGATTTATTGTAAACCACAATATTGTAAAAATAACAAATATGACTATTTTTAAGCGTTTTATATAGCATTGTGAATTAAACATTTTTTCCATAAAGTCATATATGATTATAGTACCAATTGTGCATGATATAATATAAGACAAAATCCGTATTATATTATCTACCATCATTTTTATCCTCTCATTAACATATTAAAATTACTTTTTAAATAAGAATGAAAGTCAGCTTTAAACTCTACTGCTCTTTTCTGTGAGATTGGGATTAAATCTCCACTCGTTAATTGTACATCATAACCTTTTATACTAGACACATAACGTAAGTTTACTACATAACTTTTGTGTGGCATTGAAAAACCATATGATTTAAAGTTATTTATAATATTGGTTATGCTATCCGTAATTTTATAAGTCCTTTTTATTGTAACAATTTCGATCTTATGATTACAATATTCGAAATAGAAAATATCATCAATGTTTAATGTTTTAATCCCGATATTTGTATCAAAAGTAAAAGTGATTTTATCCTTTTCCAGTCGTGAATATGCCATTACATCGTCTAACTGTTTACTAATCATTTCGTATGTAATTGGCTTTGTTACATATCCGAAAGCCCTTACGGTAAAGGCATCTGTTTGATAATTCGAGAAATTTGTTACATATATTATTTTTACAAGCTTATCATTTGCCCGTATTATTTTAGCGGCTTCGATTCCGTCAATTTGGCCCATTTTTATATCTAGAAATATAATTTGGAATCGCTTTGCACTATGCAATAGGTTTTCACCTGTTGAGTATTTGTATATATTTGCTTTAATGCTTTTCTCTTTACAGTACTTTAAAATCGTGGTATTAAGCCTATCCAATTCATATTTATCGTCATCGCATAAAGCAATTTCCAACACGATAATCACCTGTTTCCCAATATAATTTTTTTAAGTGGACTTACCCATAATAGAAACCCACCGATAGTTTCTCGGTGGGTTTCTTATTCCCCGATTGCATATTTACCTAATGTGGAAAAATGTATAACTCTGTTATAAGAGCACCCCTATACTAACTGAATCGCCTAAATGGACAAAAAGTATTGTAACTGTCACGGCTACCACCATTCCTAGAAGGCAGCACAAGGTACAAGCAAACCTTTTGCTACTAACCTTGTTGGATATCAGAATAATCAATGTAGCTGCTAAAATGCCAATTACTGCGCAATACACAATAAAAAGTGCACTCATAGTTCAATCCACCTCAATAATAATTAAACGCAAAAAAAGTCGGAATGTCAAGATTTATGGAAAATATTGTATTGACCAAGTGGAAATAAGCATATTATAAAATTATTGCAAAATTGTTATTCAAACTGGTACATGGAAATTATTGTCTAATTCATGGTTCTTATTTGGTCCTTATTTCTGCAAAAACAGGCTTTTATGGACCAAATTTCACAAAAATGGAAATTGAAGATTTGGCTCTGTACCTACATTTTTTCAATATGCTAACACCTGCAAAAGTCACTTTGACGGGTTCAAGTCTCGTCTCGCGCANNTATTTTTTCTTTTGGTGCAGGGGATGTATCCAGACTTGAAGTCAGAGCAAGTCGGGAGATAGAGGAATCCCATTATACCGCAAGGGTAAATGGAGGGAATCGCGGAACGCGGGTTGGTACTGTACCGCCCAAGTCTCATCTCACGCACCAACTAAGAAATCTGGAAAGCTGCATTATTGCTGGCTTTTTGGGTTTCTTTTTATATATTGAATTCTTTTTGTCATGTACGCTTGTGATTAAGAGGCAGGGCATCGGCAATCGCTTCAGCAGCGTGTACGGGCCTGTGCGAAAGCGTGAGCTAGAGCGTAAATGTTTCAAGTGTAACGGATACTGTCCGGACATCGACGCTACAGAGCAATCTTTTAGAATAAGTCAAATTCATGCAGACCTCTTTTTCATCATAACCTGTTATTAATGACGGCTCAAATGGGGTGCTGCAGTGAAAGAACATGAAGGAAGAGTCATTATAAAATGCCTGCCGAATAACTGTGATTTTTTATTCTATACGGTATCAGTGACTAATTCAAAAAATGAAATGCTATACCACGGCTGTACTTCAAAGAAAGGTATCGCTGAATTTCAAATCGACGCATACGATAAATAGTCTTGCGGCGCAGAGAACCATTGCCCTGACGGATGCAAACTACGCAAATCTGCCGATCGTATCGGGCAGCATTACACTCTCATAACTTCAATTGAACTGATCGTATACTACAAACGTGAAAACCCGCCGGCCGTCAAAAGGGCCGGTGAGTTTTTGTGAACATCTATTTGCTGAGCATGTATAACAGTCGAAGCGCATGCACATTTTCATCCGTCCTTGCGCGGTAATAGGCATCCTTCAGTTCGTTATTCATATGGGTATGAATATATTGTTCTCCATATTTTCTAAAATCTCCGCTTTCGTCAATCACTCTTTCCCGCAGGATGTTCCTGTAGGAATCCGTGATTACGGGCGGCTGGATTTCAGGGTTGTAGGTCTCGCGGGTCAGCATGGTATAAATTTTTCTAAATTCATCCGCATGTGACTGTTCGTCATTGGAAAACTCTGTCAGCAGTTTGCGGTCATCCTCGTTCGGCGCAATTTTCGATAATTCTTTATAAAGTGCCGCATCGCCCATCTCGGCTTTAATATATGTTTGAAGCCTTTCTGCGGTTGTCATATTCCGAATTCTCTCCTTTCATTTTTTAATAAAATAAAATGCTTATAACAATATATGTATGCCAGATGAAAACTGTACGTTATTTTCGCGTTCCTGGCTGAAAAATACGGAAAAAGCTTTACACTGTCTACATAATATCTTCATAATCACATGTTATAGTAAAGCAAAATACAGGAGGNNTGTTCTGTCATGGATTTGGCGTCGGAAGCTATGGGATCAGCGGTTACGGGTTTGGAGGCCCACATATTCTTATGATGATCGGTATTATTTTAGTTACATTGATGATCGTATATTTTATATACAAAACAAACCAAAGCAGAAGTTATAATATGGCATATGAAAAAATCACGCCAAAAGCGATTGAGATTCTGAACGAAAGGTTTGCCAACGGAGAAATAGACGAAGAAGAATACAGATTGAAAAAGAGTCAGATTCTTAATTAAATTACAATTCCCCTACCGGTTCTCTGTGGCCGGCAGGGGAATTTGCTGTTATAAAATCTTAAATTGCTAGGTATCGGTACATGAAACAGATAACAGCTTACAGAATATCTTAATAGGAGTCCATTTCTTTTATTGAGGTGATCGCATGCAGACTGTTATAATCAGGTTTTTTGATAAAAAAGTTGGATATGAGGCTGCCAAACTTCTTAAGAGTTTAGGATATCAGGTAAATTCCATTGGACGAACCTATTGGAACAGCTTTTATCCGTTTGCTTCATGCATCATCCTGGAAATCCGTTATGAAGAGCCATAACTGTCTACAATATTAAGATGAAGCCGTTTTCATTCAGCAAAACAGCTGATTCCGGGGAAATAAGCGCTGTTTCCCAAATCTGCTTCAATTCTCAGCAGCTGGTTGTACTTGGAAACACGTTCACTGCGGCTTGGAGCCCCTGTTTTGATTTGCCCCGCGTTCAGCGCGACGGCAAGATCCGCAATCGTCGTATCCTCCGTCTCACCGGAGCGGTGGGATATAATCGCCGTATACCCTGCCTTGTGGGCCATCTTCACGGCATTCATCGTTTCGGTGAGCGTACCGATTTGGTTCAGTTTGATTAAAATGGAATTTCCGCAGTGCAGGCCAATACCTTTTTTCAGCCTTTCCGTATTGGTGACAAACAAATCGTCGCCAACCAGCTGCACTTTATTGCCCAGTTCTTCGGTTAGTTTTTCCCAGCCCTGCCAGTCGTCTTCACCCAGTCCGTCTTCTATGGAGCGGATTGGGTATTTTTTGCTCAGATCTTTCCAGTAAGCAATGAGCTGGTCGGTCGTATATGATGTATGATGCTTCGGCAGGAAATATCCGCTGCCCGATCTCCATTCGCTGGAGGCGGCGTCTATCGCGAGAACAAAATCTTTTGACGGCACATAGCCCGCCTTTTGTGTTGCTTCCAGAATCAGTTCAATCGCTTCTTCATCCGAGTCTAAATTGGGTGCGTAGCCGCCCTCGTCGCCGACAGAAGTGGAAAGGCCCCTTTCCTTCAATATGGATGCGAGTTTATGGAATACCTCTGCACACCAGCGCAGGCCTTCCTGAAAGGACGACGCGCCGACCGGCATAATCATAAATTCCTGAATATCGACGTTGTTCGCCGCGTGCGCGCCGCCGTTCAGTATNNTCGGCATTTACACCGCCGATAAAGCGGTAAAGCGGCAAACGGAGCGCGTTTGCACCGGCCCTTGCCGCCGCAAGCGAGACGGCTAAAACAGCGTTTGCTCCCAGCTTCGATTTGTCTTTTGTGCCGTCAAGTTCAATCAACTTACGGTCAATGGTGGCTGTGCGGGTGCTGTCCCAGCCGTTGAGGGCATCGTTTATCACGGTGTTAATGTTTTCCACTGCCTTTGTAACGCCCTTTCCACCGTAGCGTGAGGCATCCCCGTCACGCAGCTCAAGAGCTTCAAATGAACCTGTGGAGGCCCCGCTCGGGACAGATCCCTTTCCGACAGTGCCGTCGTTCAGTGTCACCACAGCCTCAACCGTGGGGTTTCCTCTTGAATCCAGAATCTCCCGACCCAAAATATTTTTAATACGAAAATCAGACATATTGATTTTCCTCCTTATATTTCATTTGCCTAAAGGTTAGCAAAAGCTAACTTTCAATATAAAAATAGCATAATTTACTGATAATGTCAATCCTTACAAGAAATTTATTCTGTGAAAAATGGTGATGAGGAATTCTGTAAGATCATGATAAAAACCCCTTTGCAAAAACGGTGGAAAATGTTAACATTTAGCGGATTAACTTGATAATTGCCACTTTTTAGGGTATAATCGAACCAGTTATAGCAATCGGAAATTCATTACAATGTTTCACCCTACGCTACAGGCGGTAGGGGAAACACGCCCGATAGAAAAAATCTCGTTTATTTTACAATATTGCTGTAGATCTGAATTGAATAAATATTACATAATTGGAGTGAATGAATTGAAAAGTCTGACAAAGCGGATTGTAACAGGGACAATTTCGCTCATTTGTGCTGCGGCGGTTTCGGTGACATTCCCGCCGGTCGTTTCTGTGGCGGCATCGACCGCAAAAACAATGGATTATTTGAATCTGCGCGAAGGTGCAGGTATGGATAAAAAGGTTATTTTAACGCTGGGCAGAGGCATTGCCGTAACGGTACTGGATGCTTCCGACCCAACATGGGCTAAAGTGCAGACTTCCAGCGGCAAACAAGGATATTGCAACAAACAGTATCTTAGTATATCCGGTACTATTACTGATAATTCTTATGCATCCTCAACAGCTTCTGGAACAGCAGCCGTAACGACGGCGTCGCTGAATCTGCGTGAAGGAGCAGGAACATCCAGCAAGATCATCGTTACCCTTTCCAAGGGAACTTCTGTTAAGGTGATAGACAATTCCAACGCCGCCTGGGTAAAAGTACAGACGGCGAGCGGAAAGCAGGGCTATTGCAGCAGAGAATTTCTAAAAATAACGGCATCGTCCGGTTCGGGCACAACATCGGCGGGTTCCGGTACCTCATCCGTTACGGCGATTACGACAGATTACCTGAACTTGCGTGAGGGCGCGGGCACAAACTATAAGGTTACACTGACGATCAGCAAAGGAATTACGCTGACGGTTCTGGACAACTCCAACGCGCAATGGGCCAAGGTACAGACTTCAAGCGGAAAACAAGGCTATTGTAGCAAACAGTTTCTGAAAATAAACGGTTCAACGGGGACAACACCCTCCAATTCACCGGCCTCCGGAGGAACGTCGGCTGCCGGTACGGCGACAACGACATCTTCTTTGAATGTGCGCAGCGGCGCGGGAACCGGCTACGGGATTGTTGCCACACTGGCGAAAGGCGTCTCCGTTACCGTAACGGATAGTTCCAACTCGGTCTGGGCAAAAATTAAAACTTCCGACGGCAAAGCCGGCTTTTGCAGCAAACAATATTTGAAAATGGGCACTTCAACAGGGACAGCGCCCACCAATACAACACCTTCTGCGGGTACGCCTGCCTCTTCCACTGCGACGACCACCGCTTCCTTGAATATGCGCAGCGGCGCCGGCTCCGGTTTCAGCATTATTGTAACACTTGCCAAAGGCACGACGGTTACTGTAACGGATAATTCCAATTCGGCGTGGGCGAAAATCAAAACTTCGGATGGTAAAGAGGGCTATTGCAGCAAAGAGTTTTTGAAAATCTCTGCAACGCAGACCGGTACGGGTACCAATACAGGAACAGACACGGATACGGGGGCTGACACCGGAACCGACACAGGTACCGGCACTGACACCGGGGGCGGTACAGACACAGGCTCGGATTCGCATACCATTACCGGTGCAAGCGTGACGGCCGATATGCTTCGCCTGAGGGAGACGCCGGATACAAGCGGCAAAATTCTTGCAAATCTGCCGAAAAATACAAGTCTTACGGTGCTGGATACCTCGAATTCATCCTGGACAAAGGTCAAAACCGCCAGCGGCGTTACGGGCTATGTCAGTTCGGAATTTATTCAGCTTCATTATTCCGATGATGTGACGAATACCACCGCGCTTTCCCTCTCCACGACTTCTCAGAGCATTCCGGCAGGGAAGACGCTGTATATTCAGGCGCGTATTTCGCCGAGCGGAACCTATGTGAGCTGGACCAGCAGCAACCCCAATGTGGCCACGGTTTCCAACGGATATGTATATGCCGTGTCAAACGGTTCAACGGTCATTACCGCGAAATCAGGAACGTATACGGCTGCTTGCAATATAACCGTAACCGATGCGGAACCGGTAAAAACCGCATTTGCTTCTCCGAATATAGCAAGCACCGGTGCGTCGGTGACGTTAACCGCGGTTACCGATACTACACGCGACGGCGTACAGTTTGTCATTACGATGCCGGACGGCAGCAGAAAATCGCTGAATGCCGATTCCTGCACGGAAGAAACCCAGCTGAATACCTATACGAAAAAATGGACCGCCACAACGACTTTCAGCGCGGCCGGAACCTATTCCTTTACCGCGCTGTCATCGAAGAACGGAAGCATGAGTTCGTCCGGCTACACCACCAACGCGTATGTTTCCGCGCAGCAGGACTTTACCACGACCTCCGGTGAAGAGCGCAGGGCCAGCGACCAGATGATAGCTTTGGTTGCGAAATGGGAAGGCTACAGCTCCACCGTTTACGCCGATCAGCTGACGTCGAACCAGGTGCCTACCATTGGTTACGGGTGTACATTCGGCGTGAACGCGGTATTCTATAACAATATGACGGAAACGGAAGCATGGTCGCTTCTGGTCAATAAAATCAATAATTCCTCCTATACATCCGATCTCAATAAAATGATACAGAACAACCATTTCCTGATGAGCCAGAATCAGGCCGACTGTCTGATCAGCTTTGCCTATAATGTCGGCGCGGGCTATTTTAACAGCAGTTCGGAGATGGATTTTAGAAGGATTATGAAGAATGCGGTTGTTCCGCCGTCGCTTTTCTCAGGGGAGACGCTTGTGGCGACGGTGACGAAGGATACCATTGTCAGGGACCAGCCCGGCATTGGCGGGGCGGAAGTTTGCAGCGTCCTGTCCGGGACATCACTGACTGTGACCGAGTGCAGCTTTGCCAATATGAAGGACGGCTGGTATAAAGTGCAGCTTTCCGACGGAAGCACGGGCTGGGTCAATTCCGGTTATATCAATCTGTCCAACTCCGATTCCCTGACCCATGACCTGAATTACACCAACGCCAATGCATTTGGCTCAGATTTAATCCGTTGGAATCAGGCGGGCGGCAAGTTCTATACCGGCTTGTTCTACAGAAGACTCGGTGAAGTGAACGTTTACAACTATGGCGATTATGAAGCGGTAAAATATAACCGGTACAATTACACCTATCCCAATGCCGCGGCCGGGCTGAGCTAAAGGGAGTGGGGAACGGACTCCCCCAGCCAGGCTTCGCCTGACAGCCCCCTACTTTCGATCTTGTCCGAAAGTAGGCAAAGTACGCACAGGGGGATTTTGAATTCCCGGCGGGAGAGCTCCATAAAATCCCCCTGTACCCACAGGTATCCCCAAAACACCTTTATGTGATACGATGCCGTTGTGGTTTTCATTAACGGGGGTACGGAGAAGCGGAACTAGCGCCGCCGAAAGCGAGTCACTATACGAATAATATAACGCAAAGAAAGCGCCCGCGGACATTCGTCCGTGGGCGCTTTGTAAATGAAGTATATGCTGTAAATAAATTACTGTAAGAGTTTCAGAACGTTCTGCGGCTGTGTATTTGCCTGAGCAAGCATGGACTGAGCGGCCTGAGCAAGAACGTTGTTCTTGGTCATTTCCATCATTTCCTTAGCCATGTCAACGTCGCGGATACGGCTTTCAGCGGAAGTTAAGTTCTCGCTTGTTACGCCGAGGTTGGTAACGGTGTGCTCAAGACGGTTCTGCAGTGCGCCAAGATCAGCTCTTGTGCCGGAAACCTGGTTGATTGCATCGTCAATCGTATTGATTGCAGCTTTAGCATCATCCTGAGTTGCAACAGAGATCTTATCAATGCCTAAGCCCTTGGCACTCATATCGCCAATGCTTAAAGAAACCTGCTGATCAGCGGAAACATTTGCGCCGATTTGCAGGGTAAGACCCTTTCCGCCCAGCTTGCTGGCGTCAATTGTCATTATATCAGTAGCGTCAGTATATGTTGCAGCGCCTGCTCCCAAGTTGGAATTAATAACATTTACCAAATTATGGAATGTGTTATCTTTCTTTGCAGCAGCATCAGCACCAATTTCATCAATTACAACGGCTGAATTACCAGCGGAAACGGAATTGATTGTTGCTGCAGAACGGAACTCATAAGTTTTACCAGCAATAGTTAAAGTCTGCCCTTCAGTAGGCATAGCAGCGGCATTACTGAAATTAATAGTCTCTGTTCCCTTTGAACCGGGGGTAAGAGTACCTTGTGTTACGCCAGAAACTCCAGACTTATTAGCGATGGACATAATCTGGGGCGCATCTGTACCTGTCGCTTTTGAAGTAAAGGTTTGTGTAGAGGCATCGTAATTGAAAAGAGATGCCAAATCTGTGTTTAAAGCAACAGCGTCACTGAATGCTGTTTGATTGGTTCCTGCAACGCCAGTAGATGTAAAGTCAATATTTGCAGTTTTAAGTTCCTTACCATCAAAGTACTTGATTTCAACAGATGAAGCGCCAGGAGTTCCAGAAAGACCAACAGTAGCTACGGCTGTACTTGGAGTTGCAACCGGTGAAGTTACCGTAACATTGGCAATATTTGTAGTTGATGCCTTATAGTCTTTCAGGTTGCCGTCTAAAAGGTTGATCTTGTTGAAATTGGTAGAAGTAGAAATTCTGTCAATTTCACTCTTCAGCGAAGTAACTTCCTTGCTGATGTTATCACGGTCAACTGCGTTCTGGTACGTACCGTTGGAAGCCTGGGTAGCAAGCTCTTTCATTCTCTGCAGAATGGAAGCGGTTTCGTTCAGTGCGCCTTCAGCGGTCTGTACAAGGGAAATACCATCGTTGGCATTGTTGGTTGCCTGATCCAGTCCGCGGATCTGGCCGCGCATTTTTTCAGAAATTGCAAGGCCTGCGGCGTCGTCGCCGGCACGGTTGATCTTATAACCGGAAGACAGTTTCTCAAGGTTTTTGCTGACTGCGTTGTTGTTGATGCCTAATTGTCTGTTTGCATTTAAAGCAGCGATGTTGTGTTGAATACGCATAATTTTTTCCTCCTGAATTTTGTTTTAGTACGTGCGGCGAAACGCCATTCACGCCTTTTTGAAAGAACGTCCATGTTCTTTGCTGTGCGATGGGATTTCCGCTCCGGCGGGCCCTGCCGCGGCAGAAACTAAAAACAAAGTATACATTGTAAGCACCTTTTTGTTTTTTGCTTACAACTGATATTTCGGTATGATTCTGCAAAAGTTTAGGGGTTTTCGTAAGTTTCCCAAAATTTTTGTATATTTTTGGAAAGAAATATATTATAATTTATTTCAGCAGCTTTTTCAGCTGTTCCAGAGCCTGTTTCTGGGGTACAACGCTGGCTTCCTCGTTCAGTGCGCGGGTTTCCAAAAGCTCCTTGCGCACAATCGGGACTTCCTTTGGCGCGTTGATGCAGACCTTGACACGGTCGCCGCTGATTTCGGATACAATGATTTCAATGTAGTCCCCAATGATAATGGATTCGGAGACTTTTCGGCTGATGACAAGCACCGGAAATCCCTCCTATCTTTTATCGCTGAATAATTTATATCGGATGGGGTAGTCTGAATTTTCCAGAATAATCTGTTTCGCTTTTTTGCTGTTTACGTCGATGACAATCGGCGATTTCAGGTTGATCACGGATTCACTCAGATTCGGTTTGATTACGGCTACAACAAGGATGCAAAGGTTTTCCGCGTCGGTTTCCCCGAAATAATCCAGCTCAGACTTGGAAAACACGGGGTTGTAATCATTGACAATAGGGTAGGGGTCCACTACAACAAAGGAAGGAATATCAGAATGGGCGGACTGAAGGTTCCAGATGATTCCGTCCTCATCCTCGTGGTAAAGAAGATATTCTCTGACGCCTTCAAAGCCTAAAATTCCTTCGTCAAAATGAATAATGTTTTGACGGCCGGATTCCGTGTTCTGCAGTTCTGCGTAATTCGTATCCATAACGTCCTCCTAATTATTTCAGCGTTTATCTGTGAGAAAAAACAGCCTCCCGAAGGCGGCTGTATTGATTCCGTTTTCATTATGCGGTCACATCAAGCTTCGGCGGCTGATAGTCCGGGCTTGCGGACGGCGGAACGTACTGGGGCTTGCCCAGATACTTGATTTCCACATGGGCATATTCCTTTACGAGAAATTCCACGCTTGCGGGGGTGAATTTCAGTTTCGGTTTATTTTTTGTCAGCCAGTCATAATTCCGTTTGTCCGATTCATACTGAACGGAAAGCTGCTGTGTGTCCCAGTCAAAATCGACAGGACAAGAGGGGATACCGATCGTGCTTTCTATTGTGGGCTGTATATGCTGAACAGCAATGTTGCCCAGTGAACTTGTTTCGCTTTTTGTATTCATGAGCACACTTTCCCCCTTTTTTAAAAGATCGGCTGTATCGTTCATGGATGTAAAAATTTCATTTTCATAGGCGGACTGCCGGTTGTACTCCGTACGTGTTCCCGATTTGTACCTTGACCTATTCCTGAATTCATGCGTATCGATATACAGCTTTGGCCTGTAAGGGGTTAAGTCGGTGAAGTCTACAATGCCCTGATTGGTGCAGGTATCCGCTACTTCCAGCTTCGCGTTATGAATTTTTAGTTCAAATGAAATTGGAACATTTGTTATCGCTAATAACTGCTCCATTTTACCTCACCTCGTCTGATCGTCGAATGTTATTTCATAAAGTCAAGAAATGTCGGCTGCAAAATCTGGGCGCCCACCTTTAAAGCCGCGTTGTACGCATTTTGTTCACTCAATTGTTCCGTGACTGCGTCTTCAAATTTAACATATTCGGTGCTGTCGATTTTTTCGAGGACTTTATCCCCGATGGATTCCAGATTTTTCTGCGTAGTGGTAAGAAAGGTATATTTTGCATCGACTTCGGTCATTTTATTAAGCAATACGTCCTGCTGCTTATTAAAATTATCAATATAAGGCTTCACGTCCTTATAGGAATATGTAAACCCGGTCGGCTTGCTTCCTCCGTCCAGCTTGTCCGCAATCTGGCCCAACAGGTTGTAAAGGTTGTTCGAAACCCCGGTTTGGGTGCCGTCTGCCGTACCGCAGCCTAAAAAAGAAATGCCGGGTATTGAGGAATTAAAAACACTTTGGTCATTAATTTTACCGGTACTGTCGAAGTTTAGCCCCATTCCGATATCAACATACGTCTGCTCGCCCATGAGTTTTTGGAAAGCAAGCTTTCTGTCTGCGTCCGTTGCGCCAATATTACTGGCTGCGGTAGCTGTTTGAGGAGCGGTGTTTACCGGACTGTTCATGTCGCCGGACATGGCAGCCTTTGAAAGATCAAAGGTGACGGAGGGGTTATCCGAAGCGGTTAAACTTGGGGATGCCTTTAGTGCCGCCAGCACATCGCTGTTTTTAGCTCCGGTCGCCAGATTGACAGTCAATGTTTTTGAAGCGGTGTCGGCGGAAACGGACGGAGTCGCGCCGGCCGCGGTAGTCACCTGAATCTTGTAGCCGTTGAACTGCTTGTCGCCAAGCGTGATCTGGGCGCCGTTATAGCTTAATGTTGAGCCGGCTTCTATTTCCCCGGTGTCCACATCAATGCCTCGGTACAGTAAATTCCCTTTGGAACCGACTGTAAAAGGAGCGCTGCTTGTATTGGAACCGCCGAAAATATATTTATCGCCGAATTGGGTGTTCAGCTGTGACAATAAGGTTTGCTGCAGCCCGCGAAGTGTTTTTGCAATCGCGCTTCGGCCGGTATCCGACATCGTGTCGGAAATTGCCTTAAGGCATTCGCCCGAGCCTGCTTGTGTAAGCGTTTTGTTAACATCCAGAATTGTCGTGTGCGCCAGAAGCATCTGATCAGCCGCGTCGGAAAGATCGCCTTGGTAGCTCTCATTTCTTAAATATTCGCGTCTGAGCCGGTAAGCTTTGGAAGCGGAAAACGGATCTTCCGACGCCTTATTGAATTTCCGCAGAGTAATTTCCCGCAGGTTTGCTTCATTGAGCGAGTTTAATGATCTATTTAAATTTTTATTATATTGACTCATAACCATGCCCATTGTTATTCTCATGCTCATCTTGTGAAATCCTCCTTACCGAAAGTTGTTAATTACCCACAATGCCCATTCTGTTAATGATGGTATCCATAGCTTCATCCAATGTGGTCATAAACCGGGAAGAAGCGGTCAGTGACTGATTGTACATAATCAGATTGATTCCTTCTTCATTTACGTCCACCGAGGAAAAAGCAGCCCTTTGCGTGTTAATTTCGTCAAGGGTTGAATTGTAAGATGTGTCGTTCTGGGTAATATCCTTTTCCTGAAGGCCAAGAACAGAAACGGAAACATCGGAAATATACGCTTCAATGGAGGTGGTGAAAAGGGTTTTTCCGCTCGCGTTGTCACTGCTTGTTTTATAGGTCGTGTCCTTCCCCAGCTGATTAACCATATACAGAATATTATCGCCCAAAGTCTTGGGGTCAACGCCGGCAGACGCCGTCTGTTTCGTATTCGTTATGTAAGCGCTGGTGGATGTGTTCCATTCGTTTGAAAGGCAGATGTTTCCGGCCGCCATAGCCTTGCCGTCCGTTGTGGAGAACAGAGGCTTGTTGTCATTGGCGGGTGGGTTTGTGCTGTTCGCTGTGTTCATCGTATCCGCGAAACTGACCGCAAGTTTGTTCAAAACATTTTCATAATAGCCGATTCCGCGTTCGGTCCCGTCGGCAGCGTCAAATTCTCCCTTTTCATTCAGCATGGTAAGATATCCGCTGAAAGTTCCTTCCGTTAAATCCGCATTTGTCATGGTATACGGGATGCCGCCTCCGTCATTCATAACATTTCCATCGGCGTCTTTTGCCTGGACGGCGTTTCCGTCGGTATCTTTCAGAGACATGGTAACGTAGCCGGTACCGGCGTCCGTTGTCATACCGAACGAACTGAATTTATTGTCTGAAACCAGATTAAATGATTTATCGCCGGAAACCAGGTCAATATGGAGTTCTGTAACAGACCTTCCGGAGCCGACATCCACATTTTTGGAAGAAACTTTGATATTCGCGTATTTCGAAAGTTCGTCAATCTTTGTATTGCGCTGATCTATTAATTCCAAAGCGGAGGTTCCGGAGATATCTGAACTTTTAATTTCTTCATTGAGATGCGCTATGTTTTTTAGAAGACTATTGACATTCGTAATTTCATCTTTTTCAAGCGATTTGGTTTGCTGCTTCCTTATTTCCGCTAATTTGTTTGCAGCTGTGTTGAACGCTTTTGTAAGCAGCTGCGCGGAACTTTTTACAATGCCTTCAAGATTATAGTCGGACGGAGTAGCGCCAAGAGTTTTCAGCTGCTTGAGCAGATCCGCAAATTGGGCGCTGATACCGTCTTTTGTTGTTTCGTCGAAAATGCTGTCAATATCCTGAAGGGTGTCCAGCTGAGTTTCGGTTTTGCCGGTTTTGGCGTGCTCCGTGCGGTACCGGATATCCAGATACGGATCCCGAATCTGGCTTACTCCGCTGCAGTATACGCCTTCGCCAATGCCGATTTCACCGGATGCGTAGCGCATGCCGTTGCCGCTTGAGGCAATTGCGTAGGAGTCCACGCGCTGCCGTGTGTAGCCTTTGGTATTTACATTTGTCATATTCTGGCCGGTTACCTGCAGATTGGCCCGGGCAGCCTGAATTCCGCTTTTTGCTACATAGAACCCGGAAAAAGTTGATGACATGTGCGTTCCTCCTTAAACTTTTCTGGATAGTATACTTTTGGGAGCCAATCCTTCTTCTGCTTTTGAGGAGTAAATCTTTTGAAGCTCCGGATTGTTTTTCAATTTGTTCAAATCGTTTTTTATTCTGTGCAGCTTTAACTCCGTCAGCTTGCTGCAGTTCAGATTTATTTCCTTTAAATTCAGCATTACCTGTGACAGTTCGTCGAAGATTTCCTGTACCTGCGGCTGCAGGGAAGAATCAAACATTGGAATCAGCTGACGGAAGGTGGCTTTCGGATTGCCGGTTTGGGCGACCAGCTTGTCGCGCTCTATTTCAAGGCCCCTGGATTTCAGCATGTAAACTTCTTCGGTTTTTACACGCTCGTCGATTGATTTGATGTTATTGCATGTCAAATCATCGTATTTTTCGGATTCAAGTTGCAGGAAACTTTTATAAAAATCAAGATATTCGCGTAAAAACTTCAGAATCTTTTCAGCCAGTTCTTTGTCCATCATAATATATGTCACCTGTCCTTTGGATCATTCAGTCTGCGCTTTTTCCTTATTCGTTGCTGTTTGTCAGCATTATTTTTGCGATTTCTACAGGATTTACGGCATATTGTCTGGTATTCAGCTGTTCTTTAATGTTGCTGATGTATTGCTCGTCCTTATCTTTCTCTAAATCTGCAAGAATTTTGTCTTTGGTTTCCGCAATAGNNTGGGTGCTGGTTGCGGTGTGCTGTGATATTTCAATTTTATCCATTTTGCAAGTATTTGACACCTTGCTGATACTGCTGGAAAACGCGGTCCCCGCAGCTGTGGTGTCGGCATCGGTTTTATTCAGCTGCTTGCTGGAATAGGGTTTGGATATATAATTGAAATTGCAATCAATATTTTTAATCATCATCATATTCACCTCTGTTGAAATTATCGGCATGTTTTCTTAAATATTTAGATGGAATCCCCTTAATTTACAAATAACTTTTTCCATATAGGAATTACGTTAGCAATTTATATAAATTTATACAAAGATATATCCGAAATGTCTCGAATCCGGTAATTTTCAGTTGACTTTTGTCATTATTTGCATATATAATTAGGTAAAATATATGTTATAAAACAATAATTGTTGTTTATAGGTTTGGTCACAAAATTTATATAGTCAAAATCACTTCATTGATTATATGGATATTTCGTGACCAAATTTGTGGAAGAAGGGATAATTTTGGATTGGTTCAACAGCGTTTCGGCTAATTTACTAAACAAAGACCTGGATGGCCTATGGATAAGGCAGCAGGAAATATCCAATAACATATCCAATGTTGAAACTCCGGGGTATAAGAGCAAATCCGTCAGCTTTGAGGATCAGCTGAAAAAACTGATGTCGGAAAATAATGAGAGCAGCGGCAGCCTGATTAATCAGATTAAGAACACGACTCCTCAAATCAGTATATCGGATGATGAATCGTTAAGGTTAGACGGAAATAACGTGGATGCCGAAAAAGAAAATATTGAGCTTGCAAGGACGCAGATCAATTACAATTACTCCCTGCGCGAGCTTTCAGACTATTTTTCACGTCTGAGATATGCGATCACGGATGGAAAATCCTAATACCTGTTTATAGTAAAAAAATCAGGAGGAATCAGTATGGCTTTTTTGAATTCACTGGATATCAGCGGTTCGGCCCTTACTGCGAGCAGGCTTCGCATGGATGTAATCTCCGAAAATATTGCAAATGCCTCTACAACCAAAACCGAAAACGGCGGGCCTTACCGCAGAAAAATGGTTGTTTATGAGCCGGTTGAGCAAAATTCGTTCCGTCATATTCTTGACGAGAAGATGAATGGAAATGAATCAGACCGTTTACAGAAAGGGGTAAGAGTTTCAAAAATTGTTGAGGACCCCAGTGATTTTACCCCCGTGTATGATCCGGCCAACCCGGACGCGAACGATCAGGGTTATGTGATGATGCCGAATGTGGATCCAATTAAGGAGACTCTTGACATGATGTCCGTGACAAGGGCTTACGATGCAAATTTAACAGCCTTTAACGCCGTAAAGGGAATGGCGGTAAAAGCTTTGGAGTTGGGGAGGTAACGTAAATTGCTGATAACACCGATAGAGAAAATCAATTCAATCTCCGATCTTGACAGCCTGAGTAAAGCATCTCCTTCCGGAACGTCTGCGGGAGTTCCGTTTCAGGATCTTTTCCGGAATGCCGTTGAAAATGTAAAAGCAACCAATGCCGACGTGAATCAGGAACTTTATAAACTAACCACCGGCCAGTCCGATGATTTACATAATGTTGCCATTGCTTCTACAAAAGCAACCCTTTCCGTGCAGATGCTGGTTCAACTGCGCAACAAAGCTCTGGATGCGTATAACGAAGTTATGAGAATGAGCGTTTAAAGCAAAGCATTTGGGAAGGGTGACTGCGGGTTGAACAATGAACATACAAATTAAAAAATACATAGATCCCATTGTGAATTTTTGGGGTAATTTAACAAAAAAGAAAAAAATAATTATTCTGAGCGTCTTTGGCGGAATTGTGCTGATTTCCGTTATTGCGGGTATTTTGCTGAACGTACAGCCGTATGTGGTACTTTATCCGGGCATGGACCATGAAGAAGCCGTTGAGGTTATGAACGAGCTCAGGGATCGGAATATCAGCTATAAAGAGGATAACGGCACCATCTCTGTGCCAAAGGACAAGGAAAATGCACTGAGGATGGAGCTTGCCAACGAGGGGCATCCAAAAACAGCGCCGAACTATGATTTTTTCACCAAAAATGTTGATATCATGTCAACTGATTTCGAAAAGAAAACAATAGAGAAATATCAGCTGAATCAACGGCTCGAAGCTGTTATTAAAACACTGGACTGCATCCAGAACGCGAATGTTACAATCAGCGTACCGGACAGCAGCGGCTATGCGTGGGATGAAAACGCGGAAGCGACCACTGCTTCCGTTACGGTAACGCTTGCATCGGGGAAAACGCTGGAATCTTCTCAGGTGAACGGTATCAAGCAGCTGGTTGCAAAAAGCGTACCCAATTTAAAAACGGATGACGTTGCGGTCATTGACACGAAAACCGGCAATGAATTGAGTGCTTCCGACGGGGGAAGCCAGGTAAACATTTCACAGTTTAAACTGACTATTGAAAATGAATATGAAAAAGATATTGAAAAGAATGTCCTGAAAGTTTTAACCCCGGTTTTTGGCGAAAATAATGTAAAGGTAACTGCCAAAAGCATTATGGACGTGGATAAAAAAGTGCAGGAGATTATTACTTACAATCCGGCTACCAAGGACAACAAGGGCGTTATTAACGAGTCCAATACCCAGAAAGAGCAGGAGACGGGCGGCCAAAAAACAGGCGGGGCCGCCGGTACCGAATCCAACACGGAAACCACAACCTATCCGGGCGTCACCGTCAACGGCGATACAATTTACACAAAGGACGTTGAGACTTACAAATATCTCGTCAGTCAGGTGAAGGAGCAGATCCAGGGTGATGCTGCAAGCGTTCAGGATATGACAATCTCCATCGCCGTAAACAAAGAACAGATGAGTGACACACAGAAACAGGAGATTGCAAAGCTTGCTGCCTATGCTGCCGCCATTAAGCCCGAAAAGGTGGCTGTCTACAACAGTGTTTTCCCGGGTGCTGTTCAGCCTGCAAACGCTTCTGCATCCGGCCTGCTTCCGTTGAACACAATTCTCGTGCTTGGCGGAGCTGCACTGCTTACTCTGCTGATTGTTATCGTTGTTGCAGTGATCGTTGCACGCAGGCGTAAAAAGAAGAGAATGAGTCAGCTTGCAGAACTGGAAGGTCAGGAAAATCCGGAGGAGGAAACTTCCTTAAAATCCCGCCTCGTCGAGGAGAATCCGGAAGCACCGGAGGAAGAGAAAAAGACTGTTGAACTGAAGGCGATAGAAGATGCACGGGCTGAGAAGGCCTCTAAGGAAGAAGCGCTGACAAAGGAAATTCAGGACTTTTCGTCGCAGAATCCGGAAATTGCCGCTCAACTGATTAGGGCATGGCTGAGAGGAGACGATAGTGATGGCTAATCACCAGATGAACGGGCAGCAGAAAGCTGCCGCTGTCATTATCTCATTGGGAGCTGAAAATGCTTCAAAAGTCTATAAATATTTAAAAGAAGACGAAGTGGAGCAGCTGACCTATGAAATCGCAAGAATGTCCCATATGTCTGCCGAACAAATAGAAGAAATCCTTGAAAATTTTTATCAGGTTTGTCTTACCCAGAAGGTTATTACCGAAGGCGGCATGGAATACGCGAAAAATGTACTTGAAAAGGCATACGGTGCGCAGACGGCGTCTTCCCTTCTGGAACGCGTTACCAAGTCGCTGAGGACCAAAGCGTTTGAGTTCATCAGAAAAACCGATTATAAAAATCTGATGGCGATGATTCAAAACGAGCACCCACAGACCATTGCGCTCATCCTTTCCTATGCAAGAGCAGATCAGGCGGCCATGATTATTGCGGAACTTCCAAAAGATAAAAGGCTTGACGTTGTGGAGCGGATTGCCACCATGGATCGCACTTCCCCTGAGATTATCAGAATTGTGGAAAACAATCTTGAAAAGAAATTTTCCTCGCTTATGTCTTTGGACTTCATGGAATTTGGCGGCGTCAATTATATTGCAGACATTATGAACAACATGGACCGCGCCAACGAGAAGTATATTTTTGATGAGCTGACGCGCAAGGACGCACAGCTGTGCGATGAGATCAAAAAGAGAATGTTCGTCTTCGAAGACATTACCGTTTTGGACGACATGTCCATACAGCGCTTTCTGCGCGAAGTGGATTCCAAAGATCTGGTATTTGCACTCAAAGGCGCCAATCAGGAAGTTTCAGACGTTATTTTCAAAAATATGTCCAACCGTACAACCGAAACCATCAAGTCCGATCTGGAATTTACGCACAATGTCAGGCTCAGGGATGTCGAAGAAGCGCAGCAGCGTATTGTCGGCGTTATCCGGCGTCTTGAGAGCGAAGGCGAGCTAGTCATCAGCAAGGGCGGAAAGGATGAGGTTATTGCCTAACGTTATCAAGGCCTCCGAATGTGTCACTGTTAAAAACGGGAGTGCTTTTCCTGCAAACAACGGGAGCATTCAGAATGTACCAAATTCAACTCCTGAGGATATTCATGACCAGCAGCGAAAGATTGTCAGCGAAGCTTTTCAGAAAGCGCAGCAAATCATGGAAGCCGCTCAGAATTACAGTATGAACAGGGTTAAGGAGTCAACCGAGCAGATGAATCTGGAAGCCGCACAGCTTCTGGTACAAAGCCGCGAGGAAGGTTATGGCAGGGGATTTATGGAAGGTAAAAGGGAAGGCGGCGAGCTCGGCTACAGGGAAGGCTATGTGGCAGGCTGTCAGTCCGGCCTGAAAAAAGCAGAAGAAGAAAATCAGGCGGCTGCCGCGGAGCTTTCTCAGATGCTGGAGACAGTTGAAACCATGAAATCCGAAATCTTACAAAAATATGAAGCGGATATTAAAAAATTAGCCGTTGCCATAGCGGAAAAGGTCATTAAACGGGAATTAAGCATGAATGAAAAAGCAATGCAGTCCATTATAACGAATGCGGTTGATTCCTATCGCAATCAGGAGTGGGTCAGGATTTTGGTCCCTAAAAATACGAAAACACTTCTTCAAAGTGTGGACAAGTCGATCGTTCAGGCACTTTGCGATGTCTCAGACAATATTAAAATAGAAGTTTCCTCCAATATGAACGACGGCGACTGTATTATTGAAATGCCCGATCAGATGATTGATGCGGGAATGAACACGCAAATGGATACAATTAAACATGCACTTCAAATATGACTGTTATGGCTAAATCTTATAAAATGGAGCGTGGAATGTTGGATTTTCAAGGCGCCTACGATGTTCTGGAAAAATTGAATCCGCTCTGTTATATGGGGAAAGTAAAAAACATTGTCGGCATGATGATAGAGACGACTGGACTGAAAGCAAATGTCGGCGATATCTGTATCATCCGCAACTCCAATGATGATAAAACAGTTATGGCTGAGGTGGTCGGGTTCAAAAACAACAATATTCTGCTGATGGCTTACGGCGATATTAAAGGAATCGGCCCAGGCAGCCTGGTCCGTTCAACCGGAAGAAAACTACGCGTACCGGTTGGGGATTTTTTGGTAGGCCGGACGATTGACGCCGCAGGCAGGCCGATTGACGGTCTGGGAAAATTCAATGTCAAACAGTATTACGATGTCGATTCCGCTTACACCAATCCGCTTGAACGGCCGAGAATAAGCGCACGCCTGAGCTTTGGAATCAAGACCATCGACGGCATGTTGACCATCGGCAAAGGGCAGAGAATGGTAATTTTCGCGGGAAGCGGTGTAGGCAAGAGCACTTTGATGGGAATGATTGCAAAAAATGTCAAAACAGACGTGAATGTAATCGCTCTTGTCGGTGAAAGAGGCAGGGAAGTTACCGAGTTTATTGAAAAAGATCTTGGGAAAGAAGGACTGGCACGCTCTGTTCTGGTTGTTGCAACCTCAGACCAGCCGGCCATGTACCGTGTCAAGTGCGCGACGGTCGCCACCGCGATTGCCGAATATTTTAAAGATCAGGGCAAGGATGTCCTGCTGATGATGGACTCCCTGACAAGATTTGCAATGGCACAGAGGGAAATCGGACTGGCGGCCGGAGAGCCTCCTATTGCAAGGGGCTACACCCCTTCCATCTATGCCGAACTGCCCAAGCTTCTGGAACGGAGCGGAAACTTCAAAGAAGGCTCCATTACCGGTATTTATACGGTGCTGGTGGAGGGGGACGATACCAATGAACCGATTTCAGACACCGTCCGGGGCATCATAGACGGACATATTGTTCTGACCCGCTCCCTTGCGCATAAGAACCATTACCCCGCGATTGACGTGAACGCGAGTATTTCCAGACTCATGAATGATATTGTTACAGAAGAACATAAACAGGCTGCCGCGAAAATCAGGAATCTTCTTTCCGTCTATTACCAGAACTACGATTTAATTTCGATCGGCGCTTACAAGCCCGGCATGAACCACAAGCTGGACGAAGCGGTTAAAAAGATAGATGAAATCAATGCTTTTTTATGTCAGAGAACCGATGAAAGCTTTTCATTTGAAGAGACCCTCAATATGATGAAAGAGTTGTAAGTATGAAAAAGTTTGTGTTTTCGTTAGAAAAAGTTCTCAGTTTTAAACAGCAGACACTCGACATCAAGAAAAATGAGCTTGCTTTGCTGCAGATGAAGTTGATGGATTTAGAAAAGGAAATAGACGCCCTTAATGATCAATTCACCGTTACCAACCGAAGGATGGTTGAGGAATTGCAAAAAGGACTGAACACAAGCGACATGCTCATTTACAAAACGTATTTTAATACGCTCAATCAGAAAATCCTGAAATTAATCGATCAGAAAAAGCAGCTTTTAGATATCATTGCTCAGAAAAAAACAGATATTATAGCCGTGAACAGCGAAATTTCCGGATTGGAAAAGCTGCGGGATAAGCAGTTGACCGAATATATCAAGCAGGTTCAGAAAAATGAGGAACTCGCAATGGATGAATATGTCGGTCAGGCGCGCGGCGCTTTTTAATCGCTTATAAGTTAAATGGATAGATAGAATATTTTGATAAGGAGGTGAAAAGTATGATACAGCAAATTACACGTACAGCAGCACCGCAAAATACCAAGGCTTCCCGGACAAAGGACAGTACAAACGCCTTTGAATCTCTGATGCGGACGGCGGCCCTCGGCAAAACTTCAGACAGTACGGCGCAGCCGGGCCCTGTTAAGGATGAAAAGAAGGAAAACGGCAACGGAACGGCCGTTTCCACAGTGAATCTGCAGCCGACCGGCACAGCCGATGTTTCTCTTCTGGTTCAGCTGCTTCCGGCCGCTCAGGTTCCGCCCGTTTCTTTTGAAGCTTCCGGCGTTCAGCCGCAGACAATACCGACAAATTTGCTTCCGTCGGTAGACACAGTACAACAGCCCGCAGCCGGCGTTGAGGCAGCCGCTCAACAGGTTCAGACGAAGACAGCCACAGCCCCGCTTTTGACAGCGGATGCGGTACAGCAGCCGAAATCGGATACCCCGGCAACCGGTTCTGTGTTTTATCGAACGATGGCAGATGCGGCCCCGTCCGTAAACGCAGCCGGTGCGCAGGAAATTTCCGTTCCAGACTCGGAACAGCAAAGCACCCCGGTTTCTCCCGCGTCAGATACAAAGATTCCTGTGGCAAACGATCCTTCAGTTGTTTACAATACCGGTCAGACTGAGGGTCCGGAAGCCGGTCCTCCTCAGACCGCGGCGCAGATGCAGCCGAATATTCTACCAGTGCAGCAGAATCTGCCCCAAACACAGGTGAAACGCGGCACAGATGAGTCTTCCACAGCAATTGCGCTTGAGACTTTACCCGGAGATGTCTCTCTTCCTGATGAAAAAAATGTTATTCTGATGGACGGCTCCGGCCAAAGCCAGAATACGGCGCGTTTTTCAGATCTATATCAGACGGGTAATGTTGTTATTAAAATTTCCGATGCTTCGTCAGATACCGCGAAAACCACCTGCCATCAGGTTGCCGACAAAATTCTGCTCAATTATAAAGCGGGAAAGCCTGAATTTCAGATGGATCTTTATCCTCAGAATTTGGGAAAAGTGTCCGTTAAGTTGTCTATGCAGAGTGGTGTGCTTACCGTGGCCGTTCAGGCGTCCAATCCCAAAACCCAGAGCATGCTGATGGAGAACAGCTCCGATATTCGATCGTTTTTGCAGACAACCATCAACCAGCCGGTGCAAATTTTAGAACCTGCTCAGGAAAAGGCCTGGTACCAGCAGAACCAGCAAAATCAGCAGAGTCAGGCACAACAGCAGCAGGAAGAACAGCGGCAAAATCAAAACAACAGTAATCAAAGAATCCGTTCAACGGACAGCGGCATCAGCACCGGCGATTTTCTTTCCGTCATGCAGCAGCTCAGACAGCTGGCTTATCCGCTGTAAAAATTTTATGGAAAGGAGACATGTCATTGATTACCAATCAGATTAACTCCTACGCACTTGCTTCCGCATCCGGTAAAAACTCAGCATCCGACGGCTCTTCAGCCCCAAAAGTCAGTACGGGATCGTCGCTTGGCATGGTTGATTTCATGCAATTGCTTGCCGCGCAGTTTACCAATCAGGATCCGATGAATCCGACGGACAACACGGAATACATTGCCCAGTTGGCTCAGTTTTCTTCTTTGCAGGCGATGCAGGATCTTTCACAAATCACTTATGCGCAGTACGGCGCGTCTCTTGTCGGCAAGAAGGTAGTGGTCGCAAGCTATGACTCCAGCGGAAAATATACAGAAGTTACAGGCGTGGTTGACAGTATCAACTTTGCATCCGGTTCGAACACGATTGTCGTAAACGGCAAGGCGTATAATCTATCGTCGGTTATGGAAGTTGTGAATCCCAATGCGGTGACGCCCCCGACCGACACAAGCGGCACAGGTTCGGGAACCGGCGACGGGAAGACAACCGCATAGATTTCTTAGGGCATACAGTTAGGAGCAAAGTCATGGACGATATTCAGTTTAAAAAAAGCTATTCCTCGCTTATCAATCCAAATTACACGGTACCTCCTGTCGGAGCAAATACCCAGAAGACAAATGCGGCAGATCAGAGCAACAGTGAATTTGGACAGCTTTTCCGGAAATCCATTGAACAGCAGCAACAGCTTACCTTTTCCAAACACGCGCTGCAGCGAATGGATTCCAGGAACATTCAGGTTTCCCAGCAGCTTGTTTCTCAGATTAACGGTGCTGTTGAAAAGGCCAAATCCAAGGGGATCAAGGATGCTTTGATTTTAAATGGGCAAACCGCATTTATTGTGAATGTGCCCAGCAGCACGGTGGTTACAACCATGAGCGGCCAGGAAATGACCGACAATGTATTTACAAATATTGACGGAGCCGTAATTCTATAACTGGACCTCTTGAGGAAGTTATTGAGCTTTGACTGACAGAGAAGCTCATACGGTTTCAAAAAGAAAGAGAGAGATCAAACTTATGATGAGAGCAATGTTTTCCGCAGTAGCCGGATTGAAAGCGCACCAGACCGGTTTCGACGTGATCGGTAACAATATCTCAAACGTTAACACCTATGGGTTTAAAGCCTCCAGTACGTTGTATCGCGACGTGTATTATCAGACGATTTCAGGATCTTCCAATGGAACTGCCAGTACTATTGCCGGCGCGAATCCCTCCCAGGTCGGTTATGGCGCTACCGCTGCGTCAGTGGATGTGAATAATGCCCGTTCCGGCATGGCGACGACAGGTAACGGTATGGACTGCTATATCAACGGCGAAGGCTATTTTGTGGTGAAAGACGGCGACGATTTTCTCTATACCCGTGTAGGTAGAATGAGCTTTGACGCCGCCGGAAATCTGGTAGACGGCAATAAAAGAATTGTCTGCGGAGCCCCGGCTGACGCCGGTACCACAAAGCCCACACCAATTAATGTTTCGGGTTATGGCGACTATAAAAATATCACTATCGGCGGCGACGGTAAAATTACCGGTGAAAAGGGTGGAACAGTTTATACTATAGGCACCATAGCGATTGCCAGCGTTGCGAATCCTGCCGGCCTTACCCAGCAGGGGGAATCCTACTATAAAGCGGTCAGCAACACAGGTGATATCAAATGGTATGCTCCGGGCACCGCCACTGCGGGCGGTCTGGTTACCGGAGCGCTGGAATCTTCCAATGTTGATCTGGCAAACGAGTTTTCCCAGATGATTGTAACCGAAAGGGGATTTCAGGCGAACTCGAAAATTATTACAGTGAGTGATGAAATGCTTGAGAATCTTGTTAATTTGAAGCGATAACTCCACATTCTGCCGTTCGTGAAGCCGTTTTGGCTTCACGAACGGTCAGTTAGTTAAAAAAGGGGAATGATAAGATGATCAATCTTACCAATTTAAATGGCGTTTCTTTTGCTTTAAATCCAAATCTGATTGAAACAATTGAAAGCATTCCGGAAACAAAAATCACTTTGACCACCGGAAAGTATTTCCTTGTTGCGGAGGAAAGGCAGGATATCATCCAGAAAATAATTCATTACAACCGCCAGATATATCAGAATGCGATTAAGCTAACGGATTAGCTTAATAATAGATTCCTTTATCTGTAATTTTAACGCAAGGAAGTGTTTGTGTGGATTTTACCAGTATAGTGGGGCTGATAGTCGGTCTTGGGCTGGTTGTTTTCGGTATCGTTTTTGACCCTTCTACCGGAGTTGTCTGGTCTACCATCAAGAACTTTATCGACGTCCCCAGTATGGCAATTACTTTTGGCGGCGCGATCGCCGCTACCGTTATTGCTTTTCCTATCACTTATTTCAAAGATATTCCGAAGCATATGAGAATTATCGTTCAGCGAAATAAGTACGATCCTCAGCAGTACATAAATAAGATCGTGGATTTTGCGCAGGAAGCAAGGCGAAAAGGGCTCCTTTCCCTTGAGGACAAGGCTAATCAGGAGGAAGAACCCTTTCTTAGAAACAGCATTATGCTGATCGTCGATGCAATTGATCCGGCAAAGGTAAAAGAAATTCTGGAAGATGAACTGAACGGACTGGAAGACCGGCACTCGCACGGCTGGCAGTTCTATGAAAAGTTTTCAACCTTTGGCCCTGCATTTGGTATGATAGGAACCCTGATCGGTCTGATTAACATGCTTGCCAATATGGATATGAATGCTGATGGCGGAGCAACAAAGATGGCTCAGGGCATGTCCACGGCTTTGGTTACCACTTTTTACGGCTCCATGCTTTCCAATCTTCTGTTAACCCCTTTAGCCCATAAATTACATATGCGGCACGATGAAGAAATGGTGTGCAAGGAAATTGTCATGGAAGGCGTTATGGCAATTCAGGCGGGGGACAATCCAAAGCATATTGAGGAAAGATTAAATGCATTTGTCTGTGAGAAAAAGAGGATGGAATCCGGCGGAAAGGGTTCGAGTGCTCCAGAGAACGCTCCTGAGGAAAAAAAGTCAAAACGACGTAAAAAGTAAATAAAAATCAGCTATGTTAATTTAAAGATCAGGGGTGAGAAAATGGCGCGAAAAAAAGCGGATCCCGGCAGCGGCGGGCCTAATTGGCTGGATACCTATGCGGATATGGTAACACTGCTGCTGACTTTCTTTGTGATGCTGTTTGCCATGTCGACTATGGATGCCAGTAAGTGGCAAAAGCTTGTAAAAGCATTTTCCACGAATAAACAGGCGACCGCGACCATGGAACAGGCAATACAAACAAACCCGACAAACCCCAACAGCGGTGATAAATTTGATGCCGGTGACAGCGAAAACAGTTCAGCCCAGAGTGCTGCTTCACAAAACGCAGGTAATTCGGGTGATATTACGGAAGTAACCGATTTTGACAGTTTATATAAATACTTAAATGATTATGTCAAAAAAAATGGGCTTCAGGATTCCGTGCAGGTACATAAAGGCGATAATTATACCTTTATGACTTTTCAAAACAGTATTTTTTTTAATGGGGACAGCTCAGAACTGCGCGATGACGGAAAAAAAATTCTGGACTTTGTTTGTAACGGAATAAAATATATTCCTGATCAAATCGGTGAAATTCGTTTTTATGGTCATACGGCCCGTGCCGGGAATTCAACGACTGCTACCGCACAGGCTTTTGACCGCGCGCTGTCGTCGGACAGGGCTAAGAATGTTTTACTGTATGTCCAGTTGAAAAATATAATCGATCCGGCAAAAATGGTTTCAGAGGGCTATGGGGAATACCGCCCCATTGTACCGCATAACGGTACGGAAGCCAACAGAGCGAAAAACAGAAGAGTGGAAATCTATATCTCCAAATCGGGTAAGGTCAGTTCGGTTTTGGATCAGGTTTATAAAGATATTCAATCGACAAGCAGTAAAAGCACTGCAAGCAGCAAATGATTGATTTGAACAGCATTAAATTTTCCGTGTAAAATAGGAATGCATGAAAATGCGTTTTGGTTTTGATTATTAAATGCGGGGAATGGGAGGTTTTATGGCAGAAGTATTGTCACAGAAGCAAATTGACGAGTTGCTGGGAAACTTGCAAAGCGGTCATGTCGATTTTAATGAAATAGAAGAACAATCGACGGCTCCTAAAGTAAAAGAATACGACTTTATGTCGCCTAAAAAATTTACAAGGGAGCAGCTGAAGCTTTTNNACCAGCCTTCAGCTTGGCGGAATGCTCCGATCTTCCTGCCAGATGGAAATCATTCAGGTTGAAGAAGAAGAGTACCGGGAATTTAACAATGCTTTGGGAGATTCCATCCTGGTGGCTATTTTCGGAATGCATAACACAGAAAACAAAATCGATGACAAGCAGATATTAATCGAATTGTCCCGCCCCATATCCTTTTCTATCATGGACCGTATGCTGGGCGGTAATGGAATGGGCTATGAGATTGAAAGAGATTATACAGATATTGAACTTTCCCTGCTGGAATATCTGTTTAAACAGGTCTCACCTCTATTAAACAATGCATGGAGCAATTATATTGAAATTGACCATACGCTGGATATGATTGAAACCAACTCCCGGTTAATTCAATTGATACAGCAGGATGAAGCGGTCGCAATTATTGCAATCGAAATAACGATTGAAGACCTGAAGGGAAATATGAATATCTGTTTGCCCGCTTCTTCGTTGGAGGAAGTGTTTCGTATTTTTAATTCCAAGTATGTTAAATTGCCCAAAAAGGATGATCCGATGGTGGAGCAGCAGCGAAAGCAGGATATTATGCATGGATTGAGAAGCTCCCCGCTTACGGTTCGTGCGGTATTAGGTAAAACAGAAATCAGCCTGAGAGAATTGCTTAACTTGCAGGCAGGTGATATTATTCCTCTCAGCACTCAGGTTAATAATGATTCCATTGTTCTGGAAGTGGAGGATTTGCCGTGGTTTACAGGCGTTGTAGGAACGAAAAAGAAAAAATACGCAGTTAAAATTGACAAATCTCTTCAATAAATGATGAAAGGTGATTTCTATGGAGCCAAATAATGAAGAAACTTTTTCTGCTATGGACATTGATGCCATAGGGGAGATACTGAATATCAGCTTAGGGTCATCCGCAACTTCTGTTTCAGAGATGCTGGAGCAAAGGGTCAATATAACGACGCCGCATGTTGAGATTATGCCTTCCAGTCAGGTCCACTTTGAATCGATGGAGCCCGCTGTTGCGGTCGAAATCAATTATGTCAGCGGCCTGAGCGGAAGAAATATCCTGATTCTGAAAGAATCGGATGTAAAGGTAATTGTCGGCCTTCTTCTCCATACCGATTATTCCGATCAGGAATTTGTAATGGATGAGATGAGTATAGGTGCCATCTGTGAAGTAATGAATCTGATGATGGGCGCATCCGCCACGGCGCTTTCCCAGTTTCTGAACATGTCGATCAACATTTCACCGCCGAATTCCTTTCAAATTGACAATTCAGAGCAGTTTAAAAACAAATATTTTAACGATCAGGAAGATGTTGTCACCGTTAAGTTTAATCTGATGATCGGGGACTTGGTTAACAGTGAATTTATCAGTCTGATGACAGTCAGCCTCGCAAAGGAACTGATTTCATCTTTCAGCTTTGGGCCGTCTGCCCCGGAGGAAAAACCGGCGGAGCCGATAAAGCAGTCGCCGCCGCCGGTGCAGCGTCCGGAACCGGCAAGAGCGTCTCAGCCGGCCGCCGGTAGGCCGGAACCACCGGCATCGGCACCTGAGCCGACTGCCAGGCCGGAGCCGCAGCAACAGAACTATAATGTCGGAAGAATTTCCTACCAAAGCTTTGACAATGACGACGCGGTGCTCACAAGCGACCAGAACAATAACCTGAGCATGNNCTTCAAATTACTGTTGAAATCGGCCGCATCAAAAAACCGATTAAAGATATCCTGGATTTTACTTCGGGAACTATCGTGGAATTGGATAAACAGGCCGGCTCGCAGGTCGACGTCTTCGTTAACGGCAAAAGGATAGCCAAGGGAGACGTTGTCGTTGTAGATGATTTTTATGGCGTGAGGATAACAGAAGTGTTAAGCAATAATGAAATAATGAAATTAATTTAAAACGCCGTAAGGTGTATTTTAGGAGGAACAGAAATGAGTAAAAAGATTATGTTGGTCGATGATGCAGCTTTTATGAGAATGATGATTAAAAATACCCTGCAGCAAAACGGTTATACGGAAATTGTCGAAGCTGAAAATGGGGAAAAGGCACTCAGCGTGTATGCGGCGGAAAAACCGGACTTGATTCTCATGGATATTACAATGCCCGTTATGGACGGTTTGGAAGCACTGAAGCATCTGAAGGAAATGGACGGAGACATCAAGGTGGTAATGTGTTCCGCCATGGGACAGGAAGCAATGGTTGTTGAGGCGTTAAAACTGGGAGCAAAAGACTTTATTGTTAAGCCGTTCAAACCGGACCGCATTATGAAAACCGTAAACGGGATTCTGGGGGCTTAACGCTTCAGCTGAATTAGGGAGGAACCGTGTTGAATTTTGCTTTGGGCGCTTTGCCGCTGCTCAGTTTTGTTTCTGATATTTTACCGCTGTTTTTTTCACTGATTGCGATCGTTTTTGTGCTGTATCTTTGTTACGCGTTCAGCAAATTTATGGCGAACAGGGTAAACAATGTTTCAAAGTCAGGCAATATCAGGGTCGTGGAGCGCGTGGCCTTAACGCAGGACAAGGGGCTTGTTATTGTTGAAGTTTGCAAAAAGTACTATTTGGTTGGCTTTGCGAACAACAATATCGAGATTCTTAAAGAACTGGATCAATCGGAATTGAACATCCCCGGGCCATTGCAAAAGGATACCTTTCTTGATGTTTTGAATTCGACGCTGAAAAGCAGATGGGATGTGAAAACGAGTGATACATTTTTCAGAAGAGCCAACAAAACTGACGACGCCGAAGACAAAAAAGAAAAAAAGTAAAGCCGGAAAAAAGGCTCTGATTCTGATCACAATCTCTCTGGTACTGATTTTTCTGCTTCCGCTCAATGCCTCCGCCGCGTCCGTCAATGTGGACGTGAACGGAAAAGGGGTAGACACGCTTGAAATTATTGAGATGTTCACCGTTCTTGCCCTTGCGCCTTCCATCCTGATTATGACGACCTGCTTTACCAGAATCATTATCGTGCTGTCGTTCCTGCGAAACGCGCTGGGTTTGCAGCAGACGCCTCCGAATCAGGTTTTGATCGGCATTGCGCTGTTTCTGTCTCTTTTCATTATGAATCCGGTTATAAACGAAGTGAACACGCAGGCGTATCAGCCCTATAAAGAACAAAAAATCACGCAGGAACAGTTTTTACATAAAGCGGCCGTCCCAATGAAAAAATTTATGCTCAAGCAAACTAAAAAAGATGATTTGAATCTGTTTATCAACCTTTCAAAGGCTAAGGCGGTCAAGTCGGTTGACGAATTGTCCATTACGGTTGTGATTCCCGCGTTTATGACGAGTGAATTGAAAAGGGCCTTTACAATCGGTTTTTTGATTTTTATTCCTTTCCTGATTATCGATATGATTGTGGCAAGCACGCTTATGTCGATGGGGATGATCATGCTTCCTCCGGCAATGATTTCGCTGCCGTTCAAACTGCTGCTTTTTGTGCTTGTGGACGGTTGGGGCCTCCTGTTCAAAACGCTGGCTGTCAGCTTCAATATGTAGTTTGCCGCTCAAAAATCGTCTGAAAGGTGTGCGACCATGACAACATCGGAAATCACAGAGGTTTTACAGGCTGCAATGGTTGCGGCACTCAAGTTATCGGCCCCCATTCTGATTGTCAGTGTTGTGCTGGGACTGGTAGTTTCCATTTTTCAGGCAGCCACACAAATTCATGAGCAAACCCTCACCTTTGTTCCCAAACTGGTGGCCATTGCGTTGATTCTGGTGATCTTAGGGCCCTGGATGATGGAAACAATGAATGATTTTACGATATACATCTTTACCATGATAACAAAATTAAGTTAACGGGAACCTCTTTTTCCAGAACGGCGGGAAGGTGTGGTCATAAACGGAATATGGAATTGAATTATGATTTTACTCTTCTGCTTTTCATTTTCATGCGAATGTCCGGCTGCATTATGTTTAACCCGATTTTGGGCAGAAAAAATCTTCCGGTAATTGTTAAAGTGGGCCTTACCATGATACTGGCCGTTTTTTCCTATCATCTTGTTCCGGCCCAGAGCATTGAAATTTCTTCATTTCTTGTCCTGTCCTTCAGTTTACTGAAAGAGCTTCTGATCGGTTATGCGGTGGGGTATGTCATTCAGCTGTTTTTATCAATCATGCTGATCAGCGGTGAGAACATGGACATGCAGATCGGCATTTCCATGTCAAAAATTTACGACCCCCAAAGCAATGTGTCCATGCCGCTTTCCGCCTCGTTTATCAATACCATGTTTATCCTGATTTTTTTCGCCGTAAACGGCCACCTGACGCTGATACAGATTTTTATCAAGCTGTGCGTTATGGTTCCTTACGGCAGCCTCCGGTTTGAACCGGAAATGTTCCAGCAGCTTGTCGGTATGTTTTCCCTTATTCTGGTGTATGCGGTTAAAATGTCGCTGCCCGTTCTTGCGGCAGAGCTCATTACCGAAATTGCTGTGGGTCTGGTGATGCGGGCTGTTCCTCAAATCGATGTTTTCGTAATTAATATACAGCTAAAAGTGATTCTTGGCTTTATTATCATTATTATTATGGCGCCGCCGCTTGCATCTTTTCTTGAAAAGCTGATTTTGCTGATGTTTGACAATATCAATCAGGTGTTTCAGACATTGCTGTAGCTTTCGGTTCCGTTCAAATCTGTTCTTTAGGGGGGATGATATGGCAGCCGACAGCAGTAAAACAGAAAAAGCAACCCCTAAAAAAAGGGAAGATGAACGCAAAAAAGGCAATATTTTTCAAAGCAGTGATGTAGTCAGCGCACTGTCCATTCTGGCTCTTTTTCTTGTTTTAAAAATGGCGGTTCCCTTTATGTATCATTACCTTTCAACGTTTCTTTCCAAATACATTGCATACATAAAGACGGTTCGGGCGCTTTCTTCGGAATTTGCGATGGATGTTACAAAAGATGCTTTGATTGCTCTCTTTTTATTGGCGGGGCCTGTGATGCTCACCGCCATAGCGGTCGGTGTGATCGCGGCCGGAGCACAGACCAGATTTAAAATATCCAAAGAAAATCTAAAAATCAAATTCTCCAGGATCAGCCCCATTCAGGGAATGAAACGGCTGTTTTCTCTCCGTTCCATAACGGAACTGATCAAGGCGATGCTCAAAATTTCCATTATTTTTTATATCCTGTATTCCTCGTTTATGAATATAGCAAAGTATTTTACAAAGTTGATGTTTGAAGACGTTTTTGACGCCGTCATTTTCATTATGAATTCCATTATGGATATCGTCATTCAGCTTTCCATGGTGTTTATTTTAATTGCCGCTTTTGATTACCTCTACCAGTGGTGGGAATACGAACGGAATATCAAGATGTCCAAGCAGGAAATTAAAGAAGAATACAAGCAAATGGAAGGCGACCCGCAGATCAAGGGGCAGATCAAGGAACGGCAGCGTAAGATCTCGATGCAGCGGATGATGCAGCAGGTACCCACAGCGGATGTAATCGTAAGGAACCCGACCCATTTCGCCGTAGCGCTTAAATATGATATAGAAAAAAACAGCGCCCCGATCGTTGTCGCCAAAGGACAGGACTACATGGCGCTGAAGATTATAGAGATAGCAGAGAAAAATAAAATCCCCATGACTGAAAATGTACAGCTTGCAAGGGCTTTGTATAAATCGGTTGAAGTCAACCGGGAAATTCCGGAAGAATATTATGTAATCCTCGCCGAGATTATGGCATGGGTATATTCATTGAAAAAGGAGATGAGGTGATATTGAAGATCCTCAACAATATAGTAGCAATCTTTGTCATTCTCATTGTCGGATTTATCATCATTCCATTACCTCCTTTTTTGCTGGATATGATGTTTATCATAAATATTACGATATCCGTTATGATTGTTCTGATGACCATGTACGTGAAAGATGCGCTCCAGTTTTCCATCTTTCCATCCATGCTGCTGATTACCACGCTGTTTCGTCTGGCGCTGAATATTTCTTCCACCAGACTGATTCTTACCCAGTCCGGAAAAGCCGGACAGGTTATTGAAACCTTCGGTAGCTTTGTCCTGAAAGGCAATGTCGTTGTCGGTTTCATTATCTTTCTTATCATCGTCATTGTAAATTTTCTGGTTATTACGAAGGGAGCCGAACGGGTTTCCGAGGTATCCGCAAGATTCAAACTGGACGCGATGCCAGGAAAACAGATGGCCATTGACGCGGATTTGAGCTCCGGCCTGATCGATGAAACGGCCGCCCGTCAGCGCAGGATGGATATCCAGCGCGAGGCAGAGTTTTACGGCGCTATGGACGGCGCCACCAAATTTGTAAAAGGTGATGCGATCGCCTCCATTATCATTACCTTTATTAATTTTATTGCAGGTACTGTAATCGGTATGGTTCAGGGAGGCAGCTCTTTTCAGGATGTTCTGAACGTTTATTCCATTGCAACGGTCGGCGACGGCCTTGTTTCTCAGCTTCCGGCCCTGCTGATTTCAACAGCGACCGGCATGATTGTAACGCGTGCGGCGTCTGATTCCAGTCTGAGCATGGATGTTTCAAGGCAGTTTTTTTCCCAGCCCATTGTTATGATTATCACCGGGGTTACCTTGGTCGGGCTCTGCTTCATTCCGGGTATGCCGGTCCCGCAGATTCTGGTGATAGCGGCGGGCCTGCTGTTTGCCGGTTTCAGCCTCAAAAAACGGAGCGAGCTTACCGCTGCGGTGGCTGAGAAGGCCGAATCGGCTCATGCTGCGGCTGAACAGCCCAATGACACGGATTACTTCAAAAATATTGACAATATCTATGATCTGTTAAAAATCGACGTTATAGAAATGGAATTTGGTTACAGCCTGATTCCGCTTGTTGATGAGAACAGCGGCAGCAGTTTTATTGAAAGGCTGGTTACTTTTCGAAAACAGTTTGCTGTGGAGATGGGTATCGTCATCCCGGCCGTTCGATTACGGGACAACGGAATGTTGAACCCGAATCAGTATGTCATCAAGATTAAAGGCGAGGAAGTCAGCCGCGGCGAAATTTTGGTTGACTATTATCTGGCTTTGGACCCGGGAAATCTTACCGGTACGATTGATGGCATTGAGACCATTGAGCCGGCCTACGGTATTCCCAGCAAATGGATCACCAGGGACAAGAAGGAAATGGCTGAAATCTATGGCTATACAGTAATTGATCCGCTGTCCGTTGTTGTGACGCACCTTTCTGAAACCGTTAAGAAATATGCGCATGAACTGCTGTCAAGGCAGGATTTGAACCAGCTGCTTGAAAATATTAAAAAAACCGGCTCAACCGTTGTGGATGATGTCATTCCCAATCTGATTTCTTTTGGCGGGCTTCAAAAAGTTCTGTGTAATCTGCTGAAAGAGGGGGTTCCCATCAGGGATATGGAAACCATTCTGGAGACGATTTCCGATTATGCGTCTACGGTTCACGATCTGGAGGTTTTAACCGAATATGTACGGCAGTCGCTAAAGCGTACGATTACCCGAAAATGGTCCGATGGGGGCCAGATCAGGGTGATTACGCTTGACAGCGAGGTGGAAAGGCTCATCATTAATTCCATCAGTAAAAACGACCAGGGTACTTATCTTTCGCTTGACCCGCAGTCAACACAGAAAATTGTGTCCAAGCTGATGGAATGTATTACAAAGGTAAAGGATGTCATCAATGTTCCGATTGTCTTAACATCCCCGCTGGTCAGAATTTATTTCAGCAAAATGCTGGAACAGTTTTACCCCAACGCGGTGGTTCTTTCGTTTAACGAGCTGAATTCCAATGTCCAGATTCAGGCGGTTGCCAATGTTACGCTGGAATAAAATATACAGTAAATTTTATGCTTGAAAGGAGGGGCGGCTGCAATGAAGAATACGGAAACGGAGCAAATGTCAGTAGTGGATTTGTGGGTCAGATACCAGCAGACCAGAAACACTGATCTTCGAAATTTGCTTATTATTCAATACAGCTATATCGTGAAATGCATCGCTTTAAAAACAGTCGGTCGCTACCAGTATTTCAACTATATGGATGATATCGTCAATGAAGGCTTGATTGCTCTTTTGGATGCCGTTGAAAAATTTGATGTGGAAAAAAGAGTGAAATTCGAAACCTACGCCTCCATTAAGGTGCGCGGCGCTATGATTGATTATATTCGCAAGCAGGACTGTTTCCCGAGAAGGCTCAAACGCATCGCAAAAAATATCAGCGAGGCGGAAAATACGCTCAGCCATCAGCTTAGCCGCAATCCTACCGACCAGGAAATCGCCGATTATATGGAGGTCGGCCTGCCGGAGTACGAAAAGATGCAGACCGAAACCTGTGTGCTGAATATGCTGTCCTTTGAAGAAATGATTTATGAAAAAGGCGTTGAAAATATCCAGATCAGTCAGGCCGGCGATTCTATTCATGGACCGGAACAGGTTGTAGCGGAAAAGGAACTGCAAACTGTGCTTGCTAGGGATATCGAACAGCTGAATGAAAAAGAACAGATTGTTATTTCGCTGTACTATAAGGAACAGCTTAAAATTAAAGAAATATCGAACGTAATGGGAATCAGTGATTCCAGAGTATCGCAAATTCATTCCAGCGCATTGAGAAAGCTGAAGAAATCTTTGGCGGAATACCTGAATCAATAGAATGCAGGAGGAAAAAAGACCATGGTCAGAGGATTTTACGCGCTTGGTTCCGGAATGCTGACGCAGAGCAGAATATTGACTGGCATCAGCAATAATCTGGCAAATGTAGAAACACCGGGATATAAAAAGAAAGAAGTTACCGCCTCCACGTTCGGCAGTATGATGATTAACCGCGTCGATTCGGAGAAAACGCCGATCGGCAGGATGAGCCTGATTACCGTGGCGGACAAAACAAATGTCATTCATTCCGAGGGGACACTCAAAAATACGGAACGCTCACTTGATTTTGCGATTCAGGGCGAAGGCTTTTTTGCCGTACAGGGTAAAAACGGAACTGTCTATACGCGCAACGGAAGCTTTAATGTTGATGCGGACGGGTATCTTGTCCTGGACAATGTCGGGCGCGTCTTGGGGCAAAACGGCCCCATTCAAATCGGGACCGACCAGTTTTCTGCAGATACACAGGGGACTTTAGCCGTGAACGGAAAAAATGTCAATAAGATCGCGCTTTATAATTTCAACGGTTATAACAACCTGAAAATTGCCGGCGAAGGAATGTATACGTCGGCAGGCGCTGCCGCGACTCTTATTCAAAATCCGAAGATTATGTGGAAAACGGTCGAAGGCTCCAATGTCAATGCGGCCGAGGAAATGACGGATGCACTGAAAGCCCAGCGCGATTTACAGAACTGTTCCCAGGCAATTAAGATGTATGATCAGGTATTGTCGAATGCTGTTACCAATATTGGGAAATTGTAATTTGCTTCAGGAAAGGTTGGCTTAAGATGATTAGTTCTTTTTACACCTCGGCTGCCGGCGCGATTAATCTGCAGTCGGGGGTTGATGTTACGGCGAATAATATTGCAAACGTGTCAACGGTCGGCTATAAGCCCTCCAGCGCAACATTTTCGGATTTGATTTACACCAATATTCATGCGGCGCAAGGAGCTGACAGCCCCTTGAAAAGCGGGCACGGGACGAAGCTGCAAAAGACTGATACCCTGTTTACGGAAGGCGGCCTGAGGCAGACCGGCCGTCCTCTGGATTATGCGCTGATAAATTCCAATAATTTTTTTGCCGTGCAAAAAAATGGCGAAGTAAAATACACCCACAACGGTAGTTTTCATCTTTCGGAAGAAAACGGTACGAGCTACCTTGTTTCTTCGGACGGCGGCTATGTTTTGGATGCAGGAGGCAAGCCGATTGCCATGAACAGTGAAAACGACAGTCCGGCGATTGGCGTTTTTTCTGTCAAGAATGAAGACGGGCTTGTCCGGGAAGGGGATACCTGTTTTAAATTAAGCAATCTTTCCGGAGCGGCGACCGCTGTTGCCGAGCCGGAAATGAAAAAGAACTATTTGGAAGATTCCGCAGTAGATGTAGCAGACCAGATGACGTCTGTTATCGAACTCCAGCGGGCGTTTCAGTTCAACTCGAAATTGGTGCAGGTTTCCGATGAAATTATGCAGACTGTAAATTCTTTAAGATAAAATAAATGTCAGGCGATATTTTGGGGGGAATGATGAAAATGAATACGGATTCTGATATTGGCAGAATGCATCTTAATTCTCCGGCTGTTGATGCAGAAAGCAAAACAAACGAGGAACAGCCGCCCCAGTTTGACGTCAGGGTATCCACAGACAATATGGCGGCTTACCTGAGAATCAAGCCGGCATATTCCGGTCAGGCGGTCACTTTTGAGGATGTCAGCGGTTTTTTGACGCAAAAAGGAATCACCTATGGTATTTGTGAGAAAGAAGTCCGCTCTTTTTGTCAGGACGGGAAATTTTATTCCGAAGTGATTTGCGCGAAGGGAATACGCCCCATTGATGGTACAGATGGTTTTATAGAATATTTTTTCAATACCAACACGGAATATAAGCCAAAGGAAAGAGAAGACGGAACGATTGATTTCCGCGATCTGGACATGGTGAAAAACATCAAAAAAGACGTCGTCTTATGCAAAATTACACCGCCGGGGGCGGGCACTGACGGGACGGATGTTTTTGGCCGTGTGGTTCCTTTTGTAGCGGGCCGTTTTCCGGTGCTCCCAGTGGGAACCAATACCGTTGTTTCGGAGGATGGCCTCAGCCTGATTGCGGGTGTAGACGGCTGCATTGAGTATAAAAAGTCCGTCATTAATGTCAGTGATGTTTTCTATGTTCGCGGCGATGTTGACAGCGCCTCCGGAAACATTAATGCAATAGGCTCTGTCGTAGTCCAGGGGGACGTGAGAGAAGGCTTTTCCGTCAAGGCGGGAAAAGATATCTCTATCCGCGGAATGGCTGAAGGGGCTTTGATAGAAGCGCAGGGAACCATCTCCATCTCAAACGGCATGAACGGAATGGGGAAGGGTACTTTAAAAGCGGGCGGAAACATTGTAGGAAAATATTTTGAAAATGCGATTTTAATCTCTGAAAATGATATTTATGCGGATATCCTGATGAACTGCCGGGCGACCGCGCAGGGCTCCATTATTTTGAAAGGACGCAAGGCTTCCTTAATCGGCGGAAGTTATCAGGCCGGACAAAAAATTGTTGTAAAAAACATTGGTACGTCTGCCTACACTACCACGTCGGTTGCGATTCAGTCAAAACAACTTGATGATAAGCTTACAATCGGCAAAGAAGGAAACAATGCGGAACAGTTGGAACAAAAGCGTTTGCAGGCCCAGAACGAGTTAGAGGATTTTCAAAAAAGATTTGCAGATTTAACTGCTCAGTCCCCTTTAAACAGTAAGAATGATACAGGAAGAGAGAATCTGATTATAAAAGCCGCTCTTATGAAAAAAATTCAGCTCGGCGAAGCAGTGAAAGCTATAGAGGCGAAAATCCAAGAACTGAAAGAAACCAGAAACGAATTGTCCGATTATAAAATTGTTGGGTCAAGCATTGTCTATACGGGTACGAAAATGACCATTGGGCCATTCAACATCAATATTAACAACGATTACAGCAATACAAAGTTCTATGCAGGCCCGGAAGGCATTGTCTTCGCGCCGGTTCTGCCTTCCGACATGCCTTGATTTTTCATTGGTTTTATAAGCTTCCAAATAAAACCGCATACTGGATGCTTAGTTCTTCCCGGCCGATGTGCGGCGGTATGGAGTTATGATGTCTATTCAAAATCTTGAACAGCTGAATGAAATGCACATTGACGTGTTAAAAGAAATTGGAAACATCGGTGCCGGGAATGCCGCCACTTCACTTTCCCAAATGCTTGACATGGAAGTGGATATGACGACACCGGTTGTCAAAATTCTGGATATTACCGATGCGGCGAATATGCTTGGCGGACCGGAAAATGTGGTAATCGGCATCCTGTCAAAACTTGGGGGTGACATTGAGGGAATCATGATGTTCATTATTGAGCAGGATTTTGCAAAATCCGTGCTTAAGTCATTACTGGGTGTTCAAGAGGTCAGCTGTGACAAATTATCCGATATGGAGCTTTCCGCCATTTCAGAGATCGGGAATATCATGATCTCGGCGTATACAGGTTCCATTGGCACTCTTTCCACCATGAATATGAAAACCACCGTACCGGCGGTTACGGTGGATATGGTTGGCGCTATTTTGAGTGTGCCGGCAATCGAGATGGGTTCTGTTTCAGATAAAATTATCTTTATTGAAGACGATTTTTTAAGCGGAAAAGATAATGTTACTGCGAATATGCTGCTGGTTCCTTCGATTGAATCCCTAAACAGATTAATGGAGAAATTGGGTATTGAATTATGAGTGAAATGTTTACAATCGGGATATCGGATATGAAGGTTGTCAAAAGTGCGGATTCGCTTGTTACTTATGCGCTGGGTTCCTGTGTAGGTATTTGTTTATACGATCCGGTCATGAAAGTGGGGGGGTTGGGACATATTATGCTGCCAATCTTCCCTGCTAACAATCCCAAAGAAAATCCTCTCCGCTTTGCCGACACCTGCATCCCGGAAATGATTCTTCAAATGGAAAAATCGGGCTGTAACCGCCGCCGGATTACAGCGAAAATTGCAGGTGGGGCGAAGATGTTTGAAGTTGCAGGTGATTCCAGCTTCGGCAATATCGGTCAGAGGAATGTTTTGGAGGTTAAAAACACCTTAAGCAAACTTCAAATCAGAATATGTGCGGAGGATACGGGGCTGAATTATGGCAGGACAGTCTATTTTTATACGGAAGACGGGAAAATGGTGGTCAAATCTTTTTCCAACGGTATTAAAACTTATTAATCAGAAGCTGATTACAAGTAAAGGCTTTCTCTCAATCCTGTTGAAAGAAAGCCTTTACTTGTGTATTTTTATGATTTTACTTAATGTTGTTATACATGTTTTCATGGCTTTCTGTCCGACGTTCCTGATTGATTTTCTCTCTCAATTCATCGCACTGCGCCTGAATTTTATTTCGGGCTGACTGGTCAAGCACAGCCGCTTTATGCAGAATGGCCTGGCACTCTCTGGAAAGCTGCAGGATGTGCCGTTCCTCTTCACTGCCGCAGTTTTCCTCCGCCACCTCAGTTTGCAGAAGCTGTACCATGCGTTCCTGCTGTTCCGGCGGGAGTTCTTGGGTCAGACGGGTAATCAGGCCGTTGCATTTATTGATACGCGTAATAAATACGCCGCGCTGTTCCAGAAAGTTATCCAATTCAATATCGGCCTGCATGCAGCGCGTTTCAATTTGTTTGGTCAGATCCCATATTTGGGTTAGTAAAATAATTTTCTGGTCGAGGCAGGCAATGATATTTTCTGTTGACATAAGCCCTCCGCAGAGGCGGGGCGTTTTCACACCCTGCTTTCTATTTGTTCATATGACTCAGCTTTTCGGCTTCTTCCCAGGTATCCCGCATTTTTTCAACCAGTGGCACCAGTTCGTCCAAAACAGCGGCGTCTCGTTTTACTTCCGCTTTAATAATCTGCTGGTTGAAGAAATAGTATAACTGATATAGATCGTTTGTAACTTCATAATTCCAGTCTAAAACAGAAGAAAGATAACTGAAAATTTTTTTGCTTTTTTCTGTGCATTTCTGAGCGGTAGCGTAATTTTTATCTTTCAGCATAATGGAACCGTAATGAAGATTCTTTAACGCCTCATTCAAAAGAGTGATGAGCTGTTCCCCTTTGGANNGATTGTTGCTTATACTGCATAATAGGATCTACCGGCATCATTCTAAACCTCCTGCGTGATTAATTTCTATGGGTTATCAGCTCGAAGTAGTGGTTGTAAACAGGGAGGCCTGCGAATTCATGGTGCTTAAATACTGCTCCAATTTAGTAAATTTAGCATAATATTGCTCCTGCTGTGTTTCAAGCAATGTTTTTAATTCCTTGATTTTTGCATTGCAGTCTGTAACGGTTTTTGTCAGAGCGCTGTTGTCAACGGTGGTGCTGTTGTCAACGCCGGCCTTTGCGATCAGAATTCCGTCACCGCCGTAGGTCTTGATGTTTTTGTTGATGACGTCCTGCATCTTTTTTGCAATGCCGTCTTCGCTGGTAAACAATGAGGCAACTTTGTCGGGATCATTGTTTAGGGCATCCTTCAGTTTGGTTTCGTCGATTGTGAGCTGGCCGTTGGCGGAATAATCGTTTGCNNCCTGGTCCGTCATGGAGCGGCGCAGATCAAGACTAAGGCTGTTTAGAATGGAATCTCCCTGTAAAAGGCCCTTTTTCGCCTTTGTTTCCCAGTTCGTAATCTGAGTTTCGCTCATACTTTCCTTTTGTGCGTCCGTTAGGGGAGCATAAGTTGCATCTGTATCCTTTCGCTCGTTGACCTTGTCATTGGCAAGTTTAATAATTGCATTATAATCGTCAACAAAGCCCTTAATCTTCGTGTACAGGTCATCTGTTTTGTTGTCTACTGAAAATTTGATCGGGGTGCTGCTGGAGACTGTGGTGTCCGTCTTGGACAGAAGTTCGAAATCTACGCCGTCTAGCGTGAATTTATTTTCTGTTCTGGTAATTTCAATTGCGTTTGCCGCATTGCCGTCGAAGCTTACCGTCATTTTTGCATCCTGCGGCTTTTGCAGCGTGTATGCGCTCGTATTTTCAATATAGTTGCCACTGGCGTCTTTTGTCGGCAGGGTCCCGCCAAACAGAACGGTAGCAAGGTTACCGGTACCGACATTTGCAATGTCCACCCGGCTGCCGCTGCCTCCGTTCTTTGCAGTTACACTGAAAGTATCATTAATGTTTGAATAAGCAATGGTTACATTGGCCTGCGTATCATTATTGATGGTTTTCAGAATGGTATCAATCGTATCTGTCTTTTTAAAGGTGAAGGTCTTGTCATTAATGGTTATTCCGTATGTACCGTCGGCAGACGCCGTAAGCGTATTTGCGCCGTTCAGATTCTCCGTTACGTCTTCAAGAGCCTTGTTGGTGTTAATTCGGTTTGTTTCCCCAGCGTAAATGTTCAGAGCCCCGTTCTTTCCTAAAATTCCAGAGGCGTCGCTGGATTCAATGGAAATAACTGAGGTATCGCTCGCGGCTTTAAAGGAGAGTTTTCCGCCTGATTCGGTTACCTGAAATTTATCGTTGCCGGAGGCGTCTTTGCCGTATGATGCCGTCAGGCTTTTCTGAATATAGGTAGCTAAATCGGCAGGGGTGGAATACTGACTCTTTTCGCTGTCCTTAAAGGTAATATATTTGTCCACTCCGTCAAGGCTGACCGTCAGGGTGGAACCGGAAAGGGAATCCCCCAGGTATCTGCTTACCAGCTTTTCGCGGTCATATGTACCGGAAGTGCTGATGGAACCGTCCGCCTGCTTCAGACCAAGGCCCTGAAGCAGATTCTGGCTTCCTCCGGTGATGCTTAAACCATCCGTGGTACCGTCTGCTTTTGTAAAGGATACGGCGCCGTCGGTGCCGACGGTAGCTTTCAGTTTGCCGTTTAGATCGGTGTTGGAACGGATCGCTTCGTCCAGTACCGTCTGTACGCTTTTGGTGCCAAGCGTAATGTCGGAGGAAATAGCCGTATCGGCCGGAATGCTGAGTGTATAGGTGTTGCCGTCGATTTTAACGTCCAGAGTGGAGCCGGAAGTCAGCGTGTTTTTAAACAGATCGTCCGGATTTGTCGCGCCGCCCTCCAGAACATTTCCGTTTGGCGTTACGGTGGACAACCCTAAACCGGAAAGCAAGGTTGTTGTTCCGCTTGTAATCTTAATATCCGCAGTGGAAGAACCCGTTTTTGCCAAAGTGACTTTACCGTCGCTGTTCACACCAAATTCGACATTTCCGGCAAGCCCCGTGGTTTTCTCAATCTTTTCGTTTAAGGCGTCCGTAATTTTGCTGATGCTGTCTCCTTTGTTAAAAGAAAAGTCACCGTCAAGATCAATTTCATAGTCTTTGCCATCATAGTTAATGGTAATTTTGTTTCCCGCAACATTGCTTGGCGACCAGGTTTCGCGGACAACGCCGGAAATCGTTTCATTTGACACTTTATACTTGGAAGAAAAACCTGCCTGTTGGGCAAGCTGTGAAATTCCGGTTACGACCATATTTTTAGCCGCGGTTGCGCTTCCGCTGACGTTCAGGAAAGCAGAAGTATTTTTAATGGATGTAGAATTAAAAAAGCTTGCGCTCAGGATACTGGAACTGCTTGTGCTGGACGAAAAATATTTCGTCTGAAATTCCTGCAGAGCCTTTGTGACTTCCCTGTAGGACTGCTGTCTCCAAAGGGCAATCTGCTTCGTTTGCCCCTGCTTGTCTATCTTATTCTGGGTGCCCATAGTAAGCTGTTTTACAATGGTGTCCGTATCCAGACCGGAGACCAAACCGCTCAGGCGTTTTGAAGAAGTAGAAGTTGCATTTAAAGAAGATGCAATTTGGGATGATGCTGTACTGATCATGATTTACCTCCTGACAGAAAAACATCGTTTTCAAAAAACCTATTTGCTTTATATATCGTACAGTAATTACAAAATATTTAGTAAAAAGATAAAAGATCATAAAATTCTCTGTAATGAAGTAATTTATTTTGACGATATATATTGTAATATGTTATGATAATAAACGTTGATGTGAATTTAAGTTTTGAAACAAAGGGGATGGTATGGGATATGACTTTTGTTCCAATCAATAAATTAAAAGCAGGAATGGTTTTGGACAGAGATATTTATCTGTTTAACAGCATCACTTCAAAAATTATCATGTTGAGATGCGGACAGATTTTAACACAGGCATACATTGAAAAGCTTCATGAGTTCGATATTCTTGGTGCCTATATTCATACCGATCAGGAAAAAGAAAGAATTAAAATCACAACGCATGTCAGGCAGCCGGTTAAAAGGGAACTGAGGTTGGAAGCTCTGACGAATATTCACCAGGTATACGACATGTTTAATCAGGTAGCCCAAAAAATCAATGTGAGCAGCATCAATCAGACGATGAATATTTCCAAAAAACTTGTCAATTCATTAAAGTGTAATGTGGAAGCTAAAATCAGTATTGCCAACCTGAAGCTGTATGACGATTATACCTATAATCATTCTTTGGGGGTTTCCATTCTCTCCATTGCCATCGGACTGGAATTGGGCCTGAAAACACAGGATTTGTACGACCTTGGACTGTGTGCCCTTTTACATGATATCGGTAAAATGGCGGTGCCTATTTCCATTATCGCAAAACCGTCCAAGCTGACGGAGGAAGAATTCAATATTGTTAAGCAGCACCCCGCAAAAGGGGCGGAATTTTTTTTGAAACACCATCTGGCGAATAATACGATTTGCGCCGGTGTCCTTACACATCATGAAAAATATGACGGAACCGGTTATCCCAGCGGACTTTCCGGCGATGATATTCCTTTATTCGGAAGAATTATTTCCGTAGCCGATGTTTACGATGCTTTAACTTCAATCAGACCATACCGAAAACCGTCTACTCCGGCGGAAGCGATTGAATATATAATGGGCTCAAGCGGCGTTGCCTTTGACCTTGCAATTGTCAGGGCGTTTCTGAACAAGGTCGCCCCTTACCCGATTGGGTCGTGCGTCAAGCTCAGCAATGGTGAAATTGCGATTATCGTAAAGCAGAACGATTACAATCCGTCCAGACCGATTATCCGCCTTTTTAATAAACCGGATGTTCTGCTGGACCTGTGCATGCAGCGTGACGTACAGAATATCGTGATAGAAAATATCTGTGACGTCACGACGGCGGAGAGCTGAAATTACATTAAGCAGAAAAAACAGGGATGGAATAGACCGAAGTCTTATTCCATCCCTGTAAATTTAAGATTTTTTATTGTGCTTTTGCGGCATTGCTTACAATTTCAATTTCTTTTTCGTTTAAAATTTTACTGGTATCCAAAAGCATAACAACCTTGTTTTCCACTTTACCGATACCGGTCAGATAGGCGGTGGTGTGATCTTTGGACATTCTTGGAGCGGGTGAAATATTTTCATCGCCGATAGTTGTGACCTCATCGACGGAGTCCACGATAAAGCCGATATGATTTTCTTCAATTTTCGTTACGATAATACAGGTATGCTCGTCATACTCTACTTCTTCTTTTTTAAACCGCAGACGCACGTCGATGACGGGGATAATATCGCCGCGCAGATTGATAACGCCCTTTGCGTAAGCGGGGGAGTCGGGAATAGGCGTAATCTCCTGTTTCCCTATGATTTGAACCACATCTGAAATCGGAACGCCAAACAGCTGCTTGTCGGTCCAAAAGGTCAGATATTTGCCCTTCATTTCGTTTGTATCAATTTCCTCTTCCTCTGAAATCAGGTTTTGTTGGTTTTCCATTTTTTATCACCCATTCATCAAATTTAAATAAAAATTTTGCTTTGATCAACTTTTCTCTTCGCGTGAATTTTTGATTTGTTCCCTCTGCTTTTCAAAGATAAATTTACACAGAAGGTCAAACTGGCGGGTCGAATTATCCAGAAACGAACAGCCGTACCCGTTAAAGGAATAATCGACCGGCTCCGCCCGCTGAACCTGACAGCTGAATACGATATCCATGTCGTAAAGGTTAAGCGTCATGACAAAGGACTGCCCAATATCAAGGTATTCCCTTGTGGTGATGAATACGCCGCTTAAGCTCAAATCCGTCACGGTCAGATCAAACACGCGTGCTTCCCTGTCTTCAGGCGATGAATCCCCCTGAAGCATGGTTGCCTGTGCTGGAATTCTGACTTTCAGGCGGAAAAAGCTTCTCCGCTCAAATTCAGCCAGACTTTGTATATCCGTAATCTGCATCATTTCCGAAGTGGAAAGAAAAACCTTTCCGATCAGCACTTTAAAACCCAAAGACTGATTGTAAACGCTGATTTTTACCGGCATGTTGCAGTGCAGGATCGGCAGAATATCAAAACTGTTTGCGATTTGCACGGATCCGTGCAAAATATCGCTTATCGTTCCCGTGGTGAGCAGTTCATTCGTAAGCGTTTTTATTTCGCAGGGCGAGTGCAGATACTGTTTGGAAATCGGATACATCGGGAGGTACCTCCAAAACAACAAATATTCGGCAGAATTATTTTATGGAAAGCTGCGCTTCATTCCCGTCTGAAAGTATTTTTTCAATATCCAGAAGCATTACCGCATTTTCGTTCAGCGTGGCGATTCCCTTTACAAAATTGTTTGTTGTGTCTTTTGCAAATCTTGGGGTGTCGCTGATTTGATTCTTTGAAACGTTTGTGACATCATTTACATTGTCAACAATGAACCCGACACCCAAGTCACCGGTTTCAGTCACGATAATACTTGTGTGGTCGTCATATTCCTTTTTCGGTTTGTCAAATTTCAGCCTCATGTCCACCAAAGGAACAATTTTTCCCCTTAAATTAATAACGCCGATGATAAAAGGCGGTAAATTCGGGATAAAGGTGATGGACTGCATGCGGATAATTTCAACCACCTGACTGCTGGGAATTGCAAACAACTGCCCTTCAATAAAAAAAGTAAGGTATTTTTCCGTCGAAATATTCTCATTGGCCGAGGTGTTATTTTTTACTGTTATTTCTTCTGCCATTTTAATCACCATTTCTACCGCTGCCGTTTCGGTAAGATGTTTTCATGCTGCCAATCCCGGCATTATTTTGACAGCGCAGTCACGAAGTCATATAAAAAACTCTATTAATATATATCGGCTTAATTCTGAAATAATTAGCATCATAATTCAGAAAATATAACTTTTTCTGCGGTTTCCGGGCTTGCCGGCGAATCGGTTCCGGGGCTGCTTGGCGGAGGCGCGGTTCCTTTCCCCGTTTTGTCGGCAGAGTAATTTAAAAAGTATACATAAATATCCACAATCGTCTGATACAGTTCAGGCGGAATTTCTGTTCCTGCTTCCAGTTGGGAAAGGAGGGAGGCAAGGGAGTCGTCATGAAAAACCGGTACATTGTTGTCCTGTGCGACTTCTATGATTTTCTGCGCAATATAACCGGAACCGGAAGCGACGACAATCGGCGCGCTGTGGGGGGAGTCCTGCGAATATCGTAAAGCGGCAGCATGGTTTGGCCGGTCATACTGTGACATCGATTACATTCTTCCTTTCGTAGACTTTCTTTAGAATCCGTTTTTCCGCGCTTGGACTGTTTTCCTGCAGGAATTCAATGCTTTGCGCGGAGAGGCCGTTTTGGGCAAATATTTCTGAAATACGGCTGCTTATTTCACGGCTGTTTTTCATTAGGGCGGGCGGGCAGTTCATCTGAACGTCGGCCTTCTCCTGCGAAAGGACAATGGAAGCTTCAAAATATCCCAGCGCTTTAATATCGAACGTCAGGAAAAGCCGGATTGGTTTGGGGCCCCCGCCTCTTTCTTTTGAAGAGGATTTTCCGCCGTCATCGTTTTTTTCAATCCAGATTTCAGAAAACATAAACCGTCCGTTGTAATTTACCGGAAGTAAAAGATGGGTAAAGGGCATATAGACGCTGTTGTCCAGCAGCAGGGATAAAACCGTGTCCTTATAAAGCGACTGACTTACGCTGGAGGAGCTTTGACGGAGATTTTCGGAAAGAACTTTCATCAGGGAATCATACAGTTGGTTCTCCGGCTTTTGCGAAGCTTCGGTGACGCTTTTCAAAAACATGGACTTTATCTGATTCATTTTGTCGTCCGGCAGGTTCAGTTCGTATTTGCAGTAGTCGAGAAGCGAAGAAAATTTGTCCACAACTTCCTGATGGGAACTGATGTTTAAACGGGCGATGTTATGTACCAGAAGGGTAATGCTGTCTCTTGCCGTGCCAAAGTCATTGGTGGAAGCAACATATTTGCTCAAGAGGGGGATGATTTTCTCTTTTAAAAGCGTGAGATTCATGTCCAGACTGTTGACCGGCTGGTCTGTCATCAGCTGGTCCGCCAGTTCCTGCAGCTGTTTGCTGTAGGGGCGGGGAATCTGATGGACAAGGGTACTAAGATTTTTTTCAATTGCCGAAGTAATTTCAGGAGTTGAGAAATATCCGTCGAAGGCTTTCAGAAAATCGCCCAGCGGCTTTTCCAGACCGCTGTCCGGATATTCGTTCATCAGATTTCGCATAACGTCGAATACCGGTCCTGAAAATTTTGTGCGATTGCTGCCCTGAATCATAAGATTTTTTAAAATATCAGCCGGCTGCTCCATTTTTATTGCCGCGGAAAATTGTTTCATCAGTAGGGTGACGGGCCTGCTGTCACGAATATTTTCGGAGCGGCTAAAGGTTTCAAACACAATTTTTTGTAAAGTTTGTGAAAGCGCGGGCGTTTCGCCCAGCTGTTCCAGAAATTTACTGAAAACGGAATTCCGGTTCAGCAAAAAATCAAAACTGCTGTTCTGGTTGCCCTGTTTGTCGGTATTTGGCTGAAGAACTTTGGAAGGGTCGATGGGTACCATGGAATCCGGCTGTTTTGCAGAAGGAATTTTATTAATGCTTTCATTTGTTGTAACGGGTGTGGTAATTCTCAGGTTATCGGGCATAAAATCACCTCGAAAATATAATTTGGCGTTAATTTTATGAAATTCGTTACGATATATATACTATAAAGTATAATTAGGCGGTGAAATATTAATGGATAACAATATGGAATCTATGCTGGAAGTTTATTTATTTGAGGCAAATGATCTGCTTGAGCATCTTGATGAAATTTTAATTAACTGCGAAAAAGCGAATGCTTTTGATACGGACAGCATCAACGAGATTTTCAGAATCATGCATACCATTAAAGGATCTTCTGCAATGATGCAGTTTAACAGTTTAATGACCATTTCGCATAAGGCGGAAGACATATTCTATTATGTACGTGAAAACGGTATTGATGAAAAGTACAACCCGGAACTTTTCGATCTGATGTTCCGCTCAAGCGACTTCATTAAAGCCGAAGTATCAAAGGTTGAAAACAACGAGCCGCTCACAACAGATATCGGCACTTTTGAGCAGGAAATTAATGATTTTCTGAAAAAGATTTCTCAAAATGAACCGGAACGCACCGAAGTGCAGTCCCAGGTTCAGGTTCCCGCCCAGACTGCGGTTCCGTCCCAATCCATCCCCGCGGAAGAATTTTCAAAACAGGTGCAGGCTTCCGATGTTCCCGTCCGCACGGATCCTGACTATCCTTATGCGGTCAGGGTGTTTTTTGATGAGGAAACAGAGATGGAAAATCTGCGCGCCGTCATGCTGATCAATGCGGTCAGGGATATTTATCAGGATATCCAATATGAGCCGCAGGATATAGAAACAAATCCCGCCAGCGCCGATGAAATTATCAAAAACGGTTTTCTCATATCCTTTAAAGACCAGCAGGGTATGAAGAGTGTGCTGAAGATCATTGAGAATTTTGTCTACACCAAAAATTATACTGTTTTGGATAAACCGGATAATGCGCCGAAAGCAGAATCCGCCGAAAAAACCGCCTCCGCGGAAAGCGAGCACAGCGGTCAGGAAACGCCGGGCGCAGTCCATTCCGCCGTTAAACAGAACCTGATTAACGTCAACCTTTCCAAGCTGGACAACCTGATGGATTTGATGGGTGAAATTGTTATTACCGAATCCATGGTGACAACGGTACCTTCCTCCCAAAGCGGCGCAGAAGTGGACAATAACTTTAACAAGGCGTCCCGGCAGCTGCGCAAACTGACGGATGAGCTGCAGGAAATCGTCATGTCCATCCGGATGGTTCCTATTTCCGGCGTATTTCAGAAAATGAACCGCATTGTGCGTGATATGAGCAAAAAGCTGGATAAGGATGTTCAGCTGGTTATGATCGGTGAGGACACCGAAGTGGACAAGACCATTATTGACAATATCGGCGACCCGATCATGCATCTGGTCCGCAACGGCATGGATCACGGCATTGAGACAAAAGAAGAGCGTGCTCAGACGAACAAATCCCCCAAGGGTACGATTACGCTTTCCGCCCAGAATACGGGCGGCGAGATACTGATTACCGTGCAGGACGACGGCAAGGGGATCGATAAGCAATCCGTTTTGCAGAAGGCGAAGAAACAGGGCCTGCTGAAAAAGCCGGAAAAAGAATATTCCACCAGGGAGATTTATAATTTCCTTTTGATGCCCGGATTTTCAACCAATGACGTCGTGACGGAATACTCCGGCAGAGGCGTTGGAATGGATGTCGTAAAGAAGAATGTGGAAAAGGTGGGCGGTGATGTTTCCCTGCTCAGCGAAGTTGGAAAGGGAACCAAAATCCTCTTTAAAATCCCGCTTACACTGGCCATCGTGAACGGAATGAAAATTTCCGTCGGCGATACGGTGTTTACCATTCCGATCAATAATATCCGGCAGTCTTTTAAAGTAGATCAGTCCAGCATCCATTACGACACCGACATGCACGAAATCATTATGGTCCGCAACCAGTATTATCCGGTTCTCAGGCTGCATAAGATTTTCGGCATAGAAACCGAGATTACGGATATCAGCAGCGGGATTGTGATCCTGGTGGAGACACATGAGAAAGCATATTGCATTTTTGCAGATACCCTGCTCGGCGAACAGCAGGTTGTTGTAAAATCACTGCCGCTTTACCTCAACCAGTACAACGTGAAGGAAACCGGCATCACCGGCTGTGCCATTCTCGGGGACGGCAGTATCAGCCTCATTCTTGACATTCTGAATCTCTATAATAATAACTGACGTTTTACAGCGCAGACGAAGTTCGTGGAGGAAAACGATGATACGTTTGACCGATAAGGAATTCACCGATATCGTGACCTATATCAAAGGCAATTACGGTATTAATCTGACCAATAAAAGACAGCTGATAGAGTCGAGGATGCAGTCCGTTTTAATCAGCAAGGGCTTTAACAGCTTTACGGAATATTTTGATTTGGTAAAGCAGAATAAATCCGATGAAATCACTGCGATGCTGAATAAGCTTACCACCAATCATACCTATTTTTGCAGGGAGCCCGCTCATTTCGAGTTTTTGAAAAACACGATCCTGCCTCTGCAGGAGAGGACCAACACCCGCAGGGACATCCGTATCTGGAGCGCCGGGTGTTCTTCGGGGGAAGAAGCGTATACCGCCATCATGACCATGATGGACTATTTCGGCTTGAAGAGGACGAGCTGGGATTACAGAATCCTTGCCACGGATATTTCGCTGAAAGCCATGGAAGCCGCAAAAAACGGATTGTACGGTGTGGAATCCCTGAAGGATATCCCAAAAATATGGGAGCAAAAGTATTTTGTCAACCAGGGGGAGAACCTTTTTGAACTGAAGGAAGAAGTCAGAAGCCAGGTCTTGTTTAAGAGGATGAATCTTATGGAGCCGTTTTCTTTTCGTCAGCCGTTTGATCTGATTTTTTGCAGAAATGTTATGATCTATTTTGATCAGCCGACCAAAAACGCACTGATCAACAAGTTCTATGACGTGTTAAAGCCGGGCGGCTATCTTTTTATCGGTCATTCTGAAACAGTGCAGAGGGATACCTCGAAATTTTTATATGTAGAACCGTCAATCTATCAGAAAGGATCCATATAGACATGCCGATTAATTCAAGAATCAGAGTCCTCATTGTTGATGATTCTCTCTTTTTCAGAACGGCTCTGCAGAAAGCGCTTTTGAGCGACGCAAACATTGAAATAATCGGAAGCGCCGCCAATGCCTCTGAAGCGGAGAAAAAAATAAAGGAATTGTCACCGGATGTCGTTACAATGGATGTCGAAATGCCGGACATGAGAGGAACGGATTTTTTAAAAAAGCTGATTCCTGTCAATCCGGTTCCGGTGGTCCTTGTCAGCTCTCTCAATATTGGAATATTTGAAGCTTTAAGCGCGGGGGCGGTAGATTTTGTACTGAAGCCGAATCTGCGTAACAGCAGTGATTTTTCAATCTTCTGCCAGGAACTATGCGTTAAAATTAAAATTGCAGCTTCTGCAAAGGTAAAGAAAAACGCATCACCCGTGGCATCCGCATCCCTTCCCATGCCGGTTCTGTCCGGAAACGGTACGGCGGCGGAGCATATCATCGCCATCGGAGCGTCCACGGGCGGAACAGAGGCCACCGCTGAAATTCTGCGGCAGCTTCCGGAAGATATACCGGGGATACTGGTGGTTCAGCATATGCCTGTGGGTTTTACAAAAATGTACGCGGACCGGCTTAATAAAATTTGTAAATTTACAGTTCTGGAAGCGCAGAACGGGGACCGCGTAAAGCAGGGGCAGGCACTGATTGCGGCCGGTGACAAGCATATGACCCTGGAAAAGGACTTTAAAGGATATTATGTAAAGTGATCTGCCGGGGAAAAAGTCAGCGGTCATTGTCCATCGGTGGATGTCCTGTTCCGATCTGTTGCCAAGACAGCCGGCAAGGATGCCATGGGAATTATTTTGACCGGAATGGGAAAAGACGGCGCCGCCGGACTGCTGGAGATGAGGAATAAAGGTTGCTATACGATTGGACAGGACAAACAGTCCTGTGTCGTTTATGGGATGCCGATGGTTGCGTTCGACATCGGCGCAGTTGAAAAGCAGGCGCCCTGCCAGTCCATTGCCAGACTTATTATCCAAAAATTAAATAAATAATTATTATAAGTGAAAAAGATTGTTTAATTTAATTAAATTTTGTCGACAACTGTCGATATACATAATTAGAGAAAAGTGCTTGTTTATTGCAGCCGCGAAAAAGTGCTTTACTTTTCTTGCTTGGATGGTTGCAAAAACACTTTAGAAGGGTACGTGGTATAAGTGAAAAAGGACAAAAAGAGGAAGGTCAGAGAAAAAGTAAGAAAAAAGAAAAGTCTGAAACGGACTCTTCTCTTTGGAATGGTGAGTCTGGCAGTAGCAATCAGTGTTGTTTGTGGTGTGGCAACCGGTTTTTTACTTTATTCAAATTCCAACAGTAATATGGTTTCACTGGTAAATGCAAATTCAGTTGCTTATAACCATGCCGTGCAGAATGCCATTGATATTTATAAGATGAAAGTGGAGGCCATTGCGGCAGATAAGCAAATAACGGATGAAACACTCTCTCAGGCATCCAGAACAGAAAGACTTAAATCACTCAGTAAACAATATGGCTTTGTCGATGTTAATCTTGCTGATTCAAAAGGTAAAACCACAAACGGTACTGATATCAGCGATCGTGACTATTTTAAAATGGCACGGAGCGGACAGACTTACATTTCAAGCACTGTAATCAGAAAAACCGATGCCAGCGTTATTCTGCTTGCTGCAGCTAAAGTAAATAATGGAAGCAGTTATAATGGTGTCGTCTATGCGTCTTTATCAAGTGACACTTTCAGTAAAATGATTGATGATATAACGATTGGTAAATCGGGATATGGGTTTATTGTAGATAAGACCGGCACAATTATTGCCCATAAAGACAGAAGCAATGTGAACAATTTTGTCAATTATATCAGCAAAGCCAAGGAGGACAGCTCCTTGGCGGGATCGGCGGCCATTGTGAAAAACATGATAGCCGGTAAAACGGGGAGTGGTACGGTTACAATTAATGGTGTAAAACAGCATATCGGTTACTCCCCGATTCCGAATACGGACGGATGGTCGTTCGGCGTCAGCGCCAATGAAGGTGAGATGATGAGCGGCTACTACGCTTCAATTGGCATTACCATTGGGCTGGTGATTCTGTTTATTCTTCTGTCCATTGTTTTCGCTTTCAGGATAGCCGGCCCAATTGCCAAGCCGATTGAAAGCCTTGTACAGCGGATTGAGAAACTGGCGGAAGGCGATCTGCATTCGGAGGTTCCTGTTATACAAAGCGGAAATGAAATAGGAACTCTTGCGGAAACTTTTTCCAATACAATTGAAATATTAACCGGCTATATAGGCGAAATTGCGGTTGTTTTGGACAGTCTTTCCATGGGAGACTGCACCATTGAGGTACAGGAAGATTATAAAGGCGATTTTATATCCATCAAAAATTCTCTCACTGCTATTATTGACAACCTGAACAATGTGTTCTCGAATATTAACGGATCGGCAGATCAGGTTGCAAACGGCGCCGGTCAGGTCGCCTCTGCCGCGCAGGCTCTTTCGCAGGGCGCGACAGAGCAGGCAAGCTCCATCCAGCAGTTGTCGGCTTCCATTACGGAAATTGCCAACGAGGTCAATAATAACGCCAGTAATTCCCGGAAGGCGAGTCAGCTTTCGCTGGACGCTTCCACCGAAGTGGAAACCGGAAACATGCATATGCAGCAGATGGTGGAAGCGATGGCGGACATCAGCGATTCTTCGCAGAAAATTGGGAAAATTATTAAAACGATTGAGGATATTGCGTTTCAAACCAATATTCTTGCACTCAATGCCGCGGTTGAGGCAGCCCGTGCAGGTTCGGCGGGCAAGGGATTCGCAGTTGTTGCGGATGAGGTCCGCAATCTTGCAAGCAAGAGCGCGGAAGCTGCGAAAAATACCACAGAACTGATTGAAAGCTCCATCAGGGCGGTGGAAAACGGTAAGAAGATTGCGGATGAAACCGCAAATTCGCTAAACAAAATTATTGATAGTTCGAAAAAGACAACGGATTTAATCGGGGAAATTTCAAAGTCTTCGGATGATCAGGCGTCTTCCATCAATCAGGTTACGCTGGGCGTTGATCAGATTTCCGCGGTTGTGCAGACAAACTCCGCGACTGCCGAGGAAAGCGCGGCAACCAGTGAGGAACTGAGCGGCCAGGCTCAGATGCTGAAGGAGTCGCTGGCGTTCCTGAAGCTGAAAGACACGGCAGGACAGGCTCAGACGGAGGAAACAGCTCCAAAAAGTGATTCTGAATTTGTTCCCCAAAGCAGTCAGGGCAGTAAATACTAATACCTGAATATATGAAAATCCCTGTGGACGTACGACTGTAACCGGCCACAGGGATTTTCTCTGTCAGAGTTCTTTTGTCCAGTATTTCCGGTCAAGGCTGCGGTACTGCACCGCTTCGGCGACATGCCGCGGTTCAATTTCCCCGCTTTTATCCAGATCTGCTATGGTTCGTGAAACTTTCAGAATACGGTCATATGCCCTGGCCGAAAGTCCGAGCTTTTCAAACGCCTTCTTCAGGAGTTCTTGCCCCGAGTCGCTCAGCCGGCAGACTTCGTGGAGCATATCCGGCGTAATCCTTGCATTGCAGGTCACAGGCGTACCCTTAAAACGTTCGTTTTGCAGCATTCTGGCGGTATTTACGCGTTCTTTAATGACGGATGAGCTTTCCGCCTTTTCCTGCGAACTGATCTCGTCAAACTCCACAGGCGGCACTTCAATGTGCAGATCCAGCCTGTCCAGAAGCGGGCCGGACACTCGGGAAAGATAACGGGACACAGCATTGGAGGAGCAGGTGCACGGCTTGGTCGGATGCCCGAAATAACCGCACGGACATGGGTTCATCGCGGCGACCAGCATCACGGCGCAGGGGTAGGAAATCGTGCCGTTGACACGTGAAATTGTCACTTTCCCATCCTCTATCGGCTGGCGGAGGACTTCCATAGCGCTGCGGGAGAATTCAGGCAGTTCATCCAAAAACAGAACCCCGTTGTGCGCAAGCGAAATCTCTCCGGGGTGTGGAATATTTCCCCCGCCGGACAGGCCCGCGGGAGATACTGTGTGGTGGGGTGAACGGAATGGACGGGATGTAATTAAAGAAGCGCCGTTTGGAATTGTGCCGGCGATAGAGTGAATTTTGGTCGTTTCAATCGTTTCCCCGAATGTCATATCGGGAAGAATGGATGGAATCCTTTTTGCAAGCATACTTTTGCCGGAGCCCGGCGGGCCGATCAGCAGTACATTGTGACCGCCTGCCGCCGCAATTTCCAGTGCGCGTTTGGCTTCATTTTGCCCCCGCACTTCCGAAAAATCCGGCAGTAGGACATTATTCTTCCGTACATCCGGTTCTGCCGCGGCGGGGTGGATTTCCGCACGCCCTGTCAGATGCATCGCCAGCGTTTCCAGATTTTTCACAGGATAAACGGTGAGTCCCTCCACGACTACGCCCTCGGCGGAATTTGCTTCCGGTACGTAAAGCTTCTGAAAGCCCGCTTCCTTGGCCTTAATCGCCATTGGAAGAATCCCTTTTACGGGCCTCGTTTCCCCGGTGAGCGATAACTCGCCGATAAATACGCTGTCCTCAAGTTCCGCGGCCAGCTGACCGCTGGCTTTCATCAGCGCCACCCAGAGCGGCAAATCATAAATCGGCCCCTCTTTGCGTTTGTCTGCGGGACCCAGATTGACCGTTATTTTATGAACAGGGAATTGAAACCCGCAGTTTTTCATGGCGGAACGCACCCTGTCCCGGGATTCTTTCACCGCCGCGTCCGGCAGGCCGACGACATCGAAGCCGGGCAGGCCGACGCTGATGTCGGCTTCAACCGACACAATAAAGGCATCCAAACCATACAGCCCCATGCTGTAGGAACGTGATACCATCCTCATCCCTCCCTTAATTTTATAAAATGATTATACTCCTGTCGAATTGTGTTGGCAATTCTTACCTTTATTATAGCGATTTTAAATAGGAACTGAGATAACGAAATATTCCACTGCGTTTTTGGGAATTATTAGAATACCCTTTACAGAACGCATGTTCTAGCATATAATAAATATGAACAATTGTTCTTGCTACAGCAATTCCAGTTAAGGTTGCAATACCAATTAAAAAGCTTTTTGGGGGAGGAATCGAGTAAATGGAGCGGAGTATATTGCACTGTGATCTCAATAATTTCTTTGCTTCTGTAGAATGCCGGGACCATCCCGAACTCAACAGCCGGCCCGTCGCTGTCTGCGGAAGCGTGGAGGACCGGCACGGAATTGTTCTGGCAAAAAATGAACAGGCAAAACAGTTCGGCGTCAGGACGGCGGAGACGGTCTGGCAGGCGAAAAAGAAATGTCCGGACCTGCTTGTTGTTCCCCCCCATTTTGACAGATATATCTATTTTTCCAATATGGTAAAACAAATCTATCTCAGCTATACTGATCAGGTGGAACCGTTTGGAATTGATGAATGCTGGCTGGATGTTACCGGGAGCAACCGTCTGTTCGGAACCGGACAGAAAATTGCGGAACAAATACTCGCGCGGGTCAAACTGGAACTTAGCCTGACGGTTTCGGTCGGAGTCAGCTTTAACAAGGTGTTTGCCAAGCTCGGCAGCGATATGAAAAAACCGGATGCCATGACTGTCATTACCCGGGAAAATTACAGGGAAAAGGTGTGGCCGCTTCCGGTGGATGCGCTTCTCGGCGTAGGCAGGACTACGGGGAAACGCCTGAGTACGATGGGAATTAAAACAATCGGCGATCTGGCGCGCACCGATTCCAAATATGTGGTTTCGTCCTTTGGCAAAGCGGGATATGATATGTGGACGAACGCGAACGGCCTTAATTGTTCCGAAGTTCTGCCCAACGGGGTTTATACCGCTCCTAAAAGCATTGGAAACAGCATCACCTGCGTACATGACCTTTTCGATATAAATGAGGTTTGGCCGGTGCTGCTGTTTCTTGCCGAAAAAATTTCGTTCCGGATGCGGGACGCAGGGCTGATCGCTTCCGGTCTTCAGCTTTCCGTCAAAGACAACCGCCTGCATGCTTCACAGCATCAGATGCAGCTTGAGGTTCCGACGCGGCTGACCATGGACCTGGCCTGTGCGGCAAAAGAAATGTTTTTGAACGGCTATCACTGGACTTGCCCTGTGCGTGCGCTCGGCATCAGCGGATTTGCCCTTCTGCCTGAATCCGAAATGCAGCAGACCTCGTTTTTCCACAGTATTCTGCGCGATGAAAAAATGGAAAAGCTGGAAGACCGTATGGAGCATGTACGGGATAAATACGGGAAGGCTTCCGTAACGCGCGCCGCGCTGATGCGGCAGTTGCCGATTCCCGCAGGACGGGAAAAAAAGAGCGACATGCGTCAGAATCAATAACGATGATCGTTTTTCGTGTCACTCTGCGGATAAAGGGAAGATTCTGTTGAAAGTTTCTGTTCATTAGCAATAAGTAAGGGAAACATTACCCGATAAAAATAATATTTTTATAAAATTTAACTAAATAAAACAAATATTTAGCTTTAAAAGCAAAATATTTGTTGACTTAATAGACACAATGAGGTATGATATATGCAGTCTTCAATTTAATGTAAGCCATGAGGTGTTGGGCTTGGTTGATAACAACCATTTTAATAAAATGGCAGATTATACCGACAGTCAGCTTGCCTGCCTTGTGAGCGGCGGAAATTCAGATGCTTTTGTTGAACTTACCGCGCGCTATATGTCGCTTATCAGAGTGAAGGCAGCCCCGTTTCGCTGCACAATGCTGGAAGCTGATGATTTGTGTCAGGAAGGGCTTTTGGGCCTGCTAAATGCGGCACGTACTTATGACTCGGCCGGCAAAGCCGGTTTCAAAACGTATGCCGGCGTTTGTATTAATAATCGGATTATTATGGCCTCCCCCCCGGCGCCCAGCCGTAAAAATCTTCCG
>DENA01000011.1:21648-38992 GCA_002359465.1 Ruminococcaceae bacterium UBA2656 | reverse complement strand
ACTAAAGCAATTGCTTTAGTTTAGTATATTAATTTCATATGCCCAGGTAGCTTAAGTAGAGCGTTGGTAATCAAAGGCGTCGGTGCAAATCCGTCTATGGGCAAATATCTTTAATCCAAAAGCGAGGTAAATTAAATGTACGAAGACAAGACTCTCATCTGCAAAGAATGTGGCGCTGAATTTGTGTTCACCGCCGGCGAGCAGGAATTTTATGCTTCCAAGGGTTTCGTAAATGAGCCGCAAAGATGCAAAGCCTGCCGCGATGCTCGTAAAAATGCTGCTAAACCGGAGCGCGAGATGTATACCGCTATCTGCGCCAGCTGCGGCAAAGAAGCAAAGGTCCCCTTTAAGCCACGTGAAGACCGTCCTGTGTATTGCAGCGAGTGCTTTGCAAAGATGAGGGAAGAATAAGCATATATTTCTTATTCGTGACCAGGTACCCCGGATTTATTTCCGGGGTATTTAATTTTGCGTAAAAATAGAAAGGTATTGCAAAGCTTGGACACGGGTATTATAATATAGGAGAAATCTATCAATAAGCTGGAGGATTCAAACAATGGCTGTTATAACAAAGGATACAATTATCGGTGATATTCTCGATATTGACAAAACCACGGCACCTTATTTTATGGAAATGGGCATGCACTGCCTGGGCTGTCCCGCGTCCCGCGGTGAAACCCTTGAGCAGGCCTGCATGGTGCATGGAGTGGATCCAGATGCCATGGTGAAAAAACTGAACGATCATATTGCGTCAAAATAAGGCATTTTATTCCGCTGTAAATTTCTGACGGGAATCATGATTACAAATTGAAATGAGCCGCCCGGCAATCAAGTTGCCGGGCGGCTCTTAAGTGTAGGGGAACTATGCCGAAGATATCTTTTACCGAACATCTCCGCAGGGCCGTAGGCGGTGATTCGCTTGGCTCGGCATATTATCAGTTTCTTTTGGTTCATACGGAATTTATTATATTTAACGGCCTTCCGAATGTTTTCATCAATACTTTTTTGATGAACCAGACGGGAGATATGGACATTGTCCTGATTTATAACTGCCTGAATTTTTTCGGTACGGCGGTTGGAATGTTTTTTTCGGCGGCAGTGTCGCACCGGTTTCATTCCGGCATTGTGTCCGTGCTGGGAATACTGGGATTTAACATCCTGTATCTGCAGCTGATTCTGTTCAATACGCACGCGGCGGATTATGTTGTGCTGCTGGGCAGTACGAGCGGCCTTGCCAGCGCGTTTTACTGGCTCAGCTACTCTCAGCTTTTCACGGAGTTCACTGATTTGGGGAATCGTGACAGCGGTATGGCTATTATCAGTATCATTACCTCGGCAGTTAACTCGATCGTTCCCTTTTTAGCGGGTGCCATGATTTCCGGCATTGGCGGCATAGCAGGATACAAGACCGTGTTCGGGCTCGCTTTTGCGATTGCGGTGATTACTGCAATCGGTGCCATGCGGCTGCCGAAACCCCGGAATAAAAATAAACAGGTGCGGCATAAAGAAGCGGTTCGGTTTGTGTTTCAAAACCGGGTTCTGCTTTTCGGGCTGCTGAGCGAGGGGTGCAAGGGAATCCGTGAAGGCGCTTTCAGTTTTATTTTAAGCATCCTGCTTTACCAGATGATCCGAAGTGAAGTTCTGGTGGGTTTCAATACTTTTTTATCGTCCTTGATGGCGGTGATTTCGTTTCTTATTATCAGCAGGAAAATCAAGGGTCCGAACAGAATCCGCTATATGGTGGTTGCGGTATCCGCGCTTCTCATCTTCGGGGTTATCAGCTGTCTGATTATGAACCCGCTTATTTTGATTGCTTATACGGTGGTCAACTCTTTCTTTTCCGGATTTATTGTCAACTCGTCGTTTGGGGCGTTTCTTGACGCGGTGCAGATTTTGCCGGGAGCGGAGGGCCTGCGTCCCGAACTCTTTGCACAGAAAGAGCTCTTTCTGGCCACCGGAAGATGTACCGGAATTTTTATTATTATGCTGATAGACCGGCTCAGCGCGGGCAGTGCCGTCTGGCTGTCCGTTTCTCTGGTCATCCTCACTTTGACACAGATGGGAACCGTTGCCGCTTGCAGGCGGGCTATGAAACTGGTAGGCGAAATTTCGGCAAAGGAGTGTGCGTAGTGGGACTGCATCCTTTATTTACCCTAGGGGGGAGACTTCGGCTCTGCGCTTCCATGGTCCGGCCCCGCACGGCCCTGGCGGATATCGGCACAGACCATGCGTATCTGCCGATCTGGCTGGCAAAACAGGGGCTTGTATCCCGGGCCATTGCGGCGGACATCCGTTTGGGGCCGCTGCGGTCCGCGCAGCAGAATATCAGCCGCTACCGTGTGCAGGAGCTTGTTTCCACGCGCCTGTCGGACGGCCTGGACGCCATCCTGTCCGTTGAAGTGGATGATATTGTCATCGCCGGAATGGGCGGCGAGATGATTATCAAAATTGTTGCGGGCGCGCCGTGGCTGAAGGATGAACGGAAAAGGCTGGTTCTACAGCCGATGACGTCCGTTCCCCGGCTCCGCGCTTTCCTTGCGGAGCAAGGTTTTGCGGTTCTGCGTGAGCAGGCGATTGTGGAAGAAGGCCATGCCTATTCGGTTATGCAGGTGCAGTACGCTCCTGAGAAAGTGAATACCGATGAACTGTATCCCTATATTGGAATGCTGGACGCAAAAACGGAGGACAACCGCGAATATATGCGCCGGGTGGCGGTCAGCCTTGAAAAAAAGGCAGGCGGGTTGGCTCTTTCGGGCAAACCGGAAGAAGCCGCCGCGCTTTTGCATACGGTGGAACAAATAAAGATCAAAACAGAAAAGGGGCGGCAGAATGATTCGTGCCGGTAATATCTATGATTACATTGACAGCTTTGCGCCGTTCGGGTCGGCAATGAGCTTTGACAATCCCGGCCTGCTGGTCGGGGACAGGGAGGCACCTGTGTCTGCGGCTGTTTTGTCGCTTGATATTACGCCGCCGGTGGTACGTGAGGCCCGTGAGCTGAAGGCAGGTTTGATAGTCAGCCACCATCCGGTGATTTTTCACCCTCTGAAAAGCCTTGATGCCGGTTCCGTACCGTATCTGCTGGCGAAATGCGGCATTGCGGCAATCTGCGCCCATACCAATCTGGATATGGCGGCGGGCGGGGTAAATACCTGTTTAGCCGGGCGTTTGCAGCTTCAGAATGTGCGCATGCTCAGCGAATATGAAAACTCCGGTCTGCCGGAGGCGCTGGTTGGGGAAACAGCCGGGAAATACGCTCCCGCCGCGTTTGCCGGATTTGTAAAAGAAGCTCTGGGCTGCGACGGACTGCGCTATACGGACGGAAAACATACGATTACACGGGTGGGCCTTTGCAGCGGCGGCGGCGCCGACCTTGTGTATGCGGCGGCGGAATACGGCTGTCAGGCGTTTGTAACCGGCGAAAGCAAGCACAATATCCTGCTTGACGCTGAAAATATGGGAATCACTTTTGTCGACGCAGGGCATTTTTATACGGAGGATATTGTGATTCAGCCGCTTTTGGAAAAGTTGGAAAAACAGTTTCCGGGCGTTCGCTTTTTGAAATCAAAGCAGATGCACAGTCCGGCGAAATATCTGTAATGTGCATTTACGGGAGGAATATTAATGGCTCTTGACGGAGCGTTTTTACATCATATTAAAAAAGAGATAGAGGAGCGCGCAATCGGCGCCAAAGTGGATAAAATCTATCAGCCAAACAGGGAGGAAATGGTTCTTTCTCTGCGCACCCACAGGGATACATTGAAGCTGCTGATGTCGGCGAGGGCGAACAGCGCGAGAATTCATTTTACCCGTTTTGTTCCGGAGAATCCGAAAGTCCCGCCGATGCTCTGCATGCTTCTGCGCAAGAAGCTTTCGGGCGCCCCCCCCTTGGGGGGGGGGNNCGCCCGCCTTTCGGCGGTGCGCCAGCCCGGTCTGGAACGGATGCTCTGCCTTGATTTTGACGCGCTCAACGAGCTGGGCGACGAAATTCGCCTGACGCTTGTCATGGAGATTATGGGGCGTTACAGCAATATTATTTTTGTGGATGAGGAAGGTAAAATCATTGACGCGTTAAAACGTGTGGACGCAGAAATGTCTTCGGAGCGCCTTGTGCTGCCGGGACTGACCTATCAGGTGCCGCCGCCGCAGGACAAGCTGTGCCTGTTAACCGCTTCCGTGCAGGAAATCACCGACCGGATTCAGGAGATTCCCTCGGATACGGCGCTTTCCAAAGCTGTTCTAAGCACCCTGCAGGGCGTTTCTCCGATTGTCTGCCGCGAACTGGAGCATTTGACCGGACACGGGAACGACGTCAGTACAAAAACGATGACGGGACAGCAGTGGGAGAGATTTGCTTTTTTCCTGAGCAGAATGGCGGACACCGTTAAAAATACGGAAGGAAAACCGTACATGGTGGTAAGCCCCACGCAGAAACCGATGGATTTTTCCTTTGTGAATATCGAACAGTACGGATTGACAGCAGTGGTAAAGCCGTATGATGATTTCTCCGAACTGTTGGACGCGTTTTATGACGAACGAGACCGGATTGACCGTATGCGGGTGCGCTCTCAGGATCTGCTCCGCATTTTAACGACCACCTCCGACCGCCTCAGCCGCAAGATTAACCTTCAGCGGGCGGAACTTGCGCACTGTGCGGAGCGCGACGATTTGCGGATATGCGGCGACCTGATCAACGCGAACCTTTACAATATTGAAAAAGGCGCCGCTTCTGCAGAGCTGCAGAATTTTTACGAGGAGGCGATGCCTCTTATCAAAGTGAAATTAAATCCTGCGCTGTCGGCTTCACAGAATGCGCAGAAATACTATAAAGAATACCGCAAAGCACGTACCGCGGAGGAAATACTGACGGTTCAGATCCAGCAAGCCCGGCAGGAGCTCAGCTATATCGACACGGTGTTTGAGGAACTCAGCAGGGCAGCGACGGAACGCGACCTTTCGGAAATACGCGCCGAGCTGATCGATCAGGGCTATATCCGCGCCCCGAGGGGCCGGCAGAAGCAGCCCGCGCCCATGGGCCCTATGGAATTTGTTTCCTCGGACGGCTTTCCGATACTGGTGGGCCGCAACAACCGGCAAAACGATCGTCTGACAATGAAACAGGCAAATAATAACGATATCTGGCTCCATACGAAAAATATTCCCGGGTCGCACACCGTTATTTTAACGCAGGGGCGCGCGGCAACCGAGACCGCGGTTTATGAAGCGGCCATGCTCGCCGCCTTTCACAGCAGGGGGAAGGATTCCTCCAAAGTCCCCGTCGATTACACGGAGGTGCGTAATGTCAGCAAGCCGCAGGGCGCAAAGCCCGGGATGGTGATTTATGTGAATTACAAAACCGTCTATGTCACCCCGGACGCTGCGTTTACCGACAGCCGCAGATCAAATTAAATTGGTAAAACCGTGAAATCCATGTTATAATAACCACTATAGTAATTCCAAAATGCAGTGGAATGAATTTCGTTATCTCCCCCGCCTTTGGCGGGGGAGATAATATCCGTTTTTCCGGTTCTTATTTGANNAACTGCCATAAGTATGATTGGGAAGTGTGCCAATGCTGAAAATTAAAACCTCCGATTTTATAAGAGATACCATCCTTTTTGGAATTGCGATAGTATTGATGCTCACTGCAAATTTGATGACGGTGTTCGGCGGCGGTTTCTGGGAAACTGCCGTTGATGTGCTGTTTTTTGCAATTATCATGATGAATATTGCCATATTCTCCAGCCTGATTTCCCATATCAGGCGCGATTTACCCCTTCTGATATTTGTGGTTTCCTACAACGTCCTGCTTCTGGGGCGCGTGTATACTTCCTGGTTCGGTTATCACCATAAGCTGCTCCTGCTTTTGGAGGCAGACGATTATCCGAAGCTGTTTCAGGCCCTTCAGATTGTCGCGCTGTCGCTTTTGTTCGTTTATACGGCTTACCGTGCCGTGGGACCTTTTTTTTACAGAAGGGAAACGATTTTACCGGAAAAAAGGCTAAATGCCGTCAACCGGAATCAGCTGAATCCCATTATCCGCCGACTCAGTGAAGTGGTGCTGTATGTAAGCTCCATACCGTTCTTTTATATTCTTTTTACTTCGGGCTTGGCTGTACTGCGAAAGGGGTATCTCAGCTCCTATACCAATACGTCGAGCATCCCTTCGGCTGTCAGCCGGCTCTCCATGTTTTTTGTGCCTGCGTTTGCGGTTTTTCTTGCCACTCTGCCGGATAAGAAGCAGATCAGGCTGCCGCTTGCCGTTTACGGGGTCTATATGCTTTCCTCCCTGCTGACGGGGAGGAGAAATACGATGGTAACGGAAGCGCTCATGCTGGTGGCATACTTTGTTATGCGCGATTCCCTGCTGCGAAAGGACAAAAGAGTCCTGAAAAAGAGAACGGTTGCTTTTGCCGGCGTATTCGGTATTATTGCCATGTACCTGCTGCAGCTTCTTGCTTTAATCCGCGCGGGGCTGAATACGGACAGAGGACTGGGTGAAATGCTTGTCAGCTTTTTTGATTCGCAGGGCGCCAGCTTCCGCGTTGTTGTTCAGACGGTAAACCACATGAATTTATTTGATTCGTCCACGTCGTACCTGTATTTATTCTATCCGTTTGAAATGTTTGTTCACAACAATGTCGTTACCAGAACATTGTTTGGGCTGGCTCCGATCATCGAAGTGCAGAATTCCGAGTTTGTCCGGACCACCCATAATTTCGGACATATCCTGACCTATATGGTTGACCCGGCCAGATATTTAAGCGGCGGTGGCTTCGGTACCTCCTATGTGGCCGAGGCTTACGTTGCCTATGGTATTTTAGGGGTGTTCCTGATCAGCGTAATGGTAGGCGTTATTTTCCGCTTTTTCTCCTCTTTGCTGACCCATTCGTGGGTGGTTATTGCGTTCGGACTCATTGCCATTAAGAACTTTGTATATATTCCGCGTAACTTTGCGTTTTTGTGGGTTACGGAGGTATTTAATATCACATACATCTGTTTCTTCGCGGCGATTTATGTCGGGGCGCTGCTGATTGCAAAAGGCACGCACGTGCGCTCGCTTGACGGTGCCCCGTCCAGAGGGTTTACATGGGAGGAACAGCCATGAAGCTACTGCTTTTACTGACAACGTCATTCCCCTATGACAACGGTGAGGAATTTTTACTCAACGAGGTCAGCTATATCAGTGGATATGATCGGGTTCTGATCTGTCCCTGCAATTTAAAACCAGACTCAAAGCTTACAAAGAAACTGCCTGATTTTATTTCCTGTGTCCCGCTGCGGACGGTTCCGGGCGGAAAATCGGCTTACGCAGGGTTGTTGTTAAGGCCTTTTGTACGAAGCGAGCTGTACGGCATGATGAAATCCGGTTCGTTTACCTCCCAAAGAGCGCATGAGATGCTTTTCTTTATGAAACGTGCCTATGAAATTTATACGGCGCTGACCCAAATACCGGAGCTTGATTCAGCCGACGAGGTCACCATTTACAGCTACTGGCTTTTTGATGCCGCCGCCGCGGGTGTATTACTCGTGGATGATCTAAAGAAGCGCGGCAAAAAGGTGAAACAGGTTTCCAGAGCACACCGTTTTGATCTCTACGATGAGTTTGCAAAATACAACTATCTCCCGATGCGCAAATTTCTGCTGAACCGTGTCGACCGTGTGCTGCCCTGTTCCGCTTCCGGCGCAGAATATCTTCAGAGCCGGTATCCCTGCTATGCAAAAAAAATAAGCCCCGCCTTTTTGGGCACGGCGGATCACGGGGAAAAGAACGGCAGCAGAACCAACGGGCTGCATATTGTATCGTGTTCCTTTATGGTGCCGGTCAAGCGCCTTCATCTGATTGTGCTGGCGCTCGAAAAAGCGGATTTCCCTATCCTGTGGACGCACATCGGCTCCGGGCCTCTTAAAGAGGAAATTGAGGGAATGGCAATGAAACTGCCCGCCTGCGTCTGTACGGAGTGGAAAGGGCAGATGGACAATGCTGAAATCATGAATTATTACCGCACCAACGATATTTCCGCTTTTGTCAATGTAAGCGCCAGTGAAGGAATTCCGGTTTCCATTATGGAGATCAGTTCCTTCGGCGTTCCCGTTATCGCCACCGATGTCGGGGGTACCCGGGAAGCGGTGTACAACGGCGAAAACGGATATTTGCTGTCGGCGGACTTTTCACCGGATGAGCTTATGGACAGATTGCGCGAATTAAAAGGGCTTTCCGAAGAGGAGTACGCCCGTCTGTGCCGCAACGCGCGCAGAATCTGGGCCGAAAAGTTCAATGCTCAGAAAAATTACCAGAACTTTTATAAGGAGATCTGTCAATGAAACTGATGTATCTCACTTTTCAGGAGGATGCGCCGCTGTATCTGGGTGTAAAGAATAAAATCGAAGGTCAGGTCAGCGCATTTGAAAAACTGGGTTACAAGGTAACCTGTTCCATGTGGCAGGGGAATACGTTTCGCTTCTTCGGGGCTGAACCGATGACAAAAACCTTTGACCCTTCCGCCGGCATCATGAAGCAGCTGGCCCGGATTGCCGGCGAGTATCTTCGGATGCATCGATTTGATATTCTTTATATGCGCCTTGACCGCATCAGCTTTGATATGATCCGGATTTGTAAAACCGCCCGGGAAAATCAGGTGAAAACCATTGTGGTTGAGATCCCGAATTATCCTTACTTATCCGATTATATACGCAATATTCAATATGCTAAAACCTTGAAAACCCGTGCGGTGACCGCCGCGAAGGTAGCCGTAACGGTTGTCGGCGACCGGCTGTCCGGTATGAAGCTCAAACAATACGCGGATGCGGTGGTTTTATACGGCAATCAGGCGGATTCCTTTTTTGGAGTCCGAGCCATGAACGGCGACAACGGCATCAATATCGACAATATATCGCCCGTCCCGCACTGCGAGGATACCAAAAAAGACATTGTGCTTCTCGGAGTGGCGGGCACCCTTTGGTGGCAGGGTTATGATCGTATTTTGCAGGGGATGAGCGATTACAAAAAAAATAAGCCGGCGGACGGGCCGGCGCTGAAATTTGTTCTGGTCGGCGGCGACGCCACGGAAATGCCGGAATTTCGCTCTCTGGTGGACAGGCTCGGCCTGACCGAAAACGTGACCTTTTGCGGGTTTAAAAAGGGGAAGGAGCTTTCCGATATTTACAGAACGGTTGACGTCGGCGTTTCCACGCTGGGCTGCTACCGAAGAGGCCTGACCGCCTGTTCTTCCTTGAAGGCGCGGGAATACTGCGCCGCCGCGCTTCCCTTTCTGTATGCCTACGATGATGCGAAAATCGGCCGTAACACACCGTTTGCGCTCAGGCTGCCCAATGATGAAACACCTGTCGACATGAATGAGGTAATCGAGTTTGTTCAGCGCTGCCGAAGAGATCCCGGAATTGCGCAGAAGGAACGCGAATTCGCGGAACAAAATTATGACTGGAAAACGATTATGAAGCAGGTTCTTGATTTTACCGGTGCTTCACAAAAATAAAACTGATTATTATTTGGAGGTTAAATATGGAACTTTTCGTAAGCTTTTCGGAAATAATAGAATATTTTAAAAGGAACATTCTGAAGTTTATTATTGTTCTGGCTGTCTTTGGAATCGTGTTCGGGCTGATGCCGCTCAAATTTGTCCACCATGAATATTCCTGTGATACGACGATGATCATATCGTGCGAAATACCGGAGGATGCGCAGACAGACTACAGGCTTCAGTACACCAGTATTTTAAACAGCAGGGTGCAGACCGCGCTCTCTATTGCAACCGGCAAGGATCTGATTGCACAGACTGCCGAAAGACTTGGCATGGATAAAAGCGAGATTACTTCCATCGGTGCGGTTCAGGTGAATACGGCTCCGGTTGTCAAGCTGACCGCACGTACTCCAAACGCGGCAATGGCGGACCGTATTGCCAATATGGCGGCGCAGGTTCTCGGGGAAAATCTTTCCCGCGGTTTTCCGTCGCCAAAGCTGACGGCGGTCATCAGTGACAAGGCAATTCCGGCTGAGCCTCAGTCTAATAAATCCGTTATGCTTAAGGCCGGCATTTTAGGCTTGATTATCGGTTTTATCATTTATGTGTGCTTTGGTATTATTGTTGTGCTGACGGACAAGACCATCCGCAACAGCCGCTATGTCAGCGAAGCGCTGAACACCACCCTGCTTGGAACGGTGCCGCTGAAGGGCGGCAGCGAAAAGAAGGAAAACAGCTTCCGCAAGCTGCGGGCTGCGGCAGTCAACTGCGCGTCCGGCAGCAACAGCTTCCTTGTGACCGATGTCTGCGAGCGCAACGGCGCTGCGGACGTATCGGTCGGTCTGGCAAGCGCGCTGGCTCTTTCAGGGAAAACCGTTCTTTTAATCGACGCGGATCTTCGCGGGAACGGGATTGCCAAGCTGCTGAATGCAAAACCGCAGCATTCCCTGGAGGACGTTCTGAAAGGTTCTTTGTCTGCGGAACAGGCGGTTTCCCAAACCCCGGTCAAAGGGTTAAGCCTTGTTTCCGGTTCTGATTCCGATCTTTCGGCAAATCCTGCCGACTTGCTGTTTTCCGAGAAATTCAGCGAACTTGTCAAGGAGCTTTCAGCCCGGTTTGATTACCTGATTATCCATACTCCCTCCGAAGCACAGTATCCGGACGCCGATACGATCGCAAGGCTTGTTGGTTCCGTCATTATGGTTGCAAAATACGGCTCGACTCCTTATCATGAATTCAAGAATTCCTTCCATCGCCTGAATGCTTCCGGCGGCCGCCCGATCGGCTTTGTTACAACCGATATCTGATTACATTTTCATAGCAGAACGCTCCGCGGAATTTTCCGCGGAGCGTTCTGTGTTAACTGATTTAAACTTCGTCCGTCGGATGAATCAGTGCTTTGATATGGTCAATCAGCATGTGCAGGGCCACCGGATTTTCCCCGCCCTGTGGAATAATAATATCGGCGTTTTTTTTACTGGGTTCCACGAATTGTTCATGCATCGGTTTTACTGTCGTTATGTATTGGGAAATAAAAGAGTCCAGACTGCGGCCGCGCTCTTTTACGTCCCTGTTCAGACGGCGGATCAGCCGGATATCCGCGTCCGTGTCGACAAATAGCTTTATATCCATTAAATCCAGAAGGTCCTTATTTTCAAAAATCAGAATTCCCTCAACAATGATGACACGCGTCGGTTCCACATGTACGGTCTCGCCGGTTCTCATATAGGTGACAAATGAATAGACAGGATGGTCGATAGCCTGTCCGTTTTTCAGCTTTTTGACGTCCTCCACCAGCAAATCGGTATCAAATGCTTTGGGATGGTCATAATTCATTTTGACGCGCTGTTCAAACGGAATGTCGGTATTCGCCCGGTAATAGAAATCATGCGATAAAATAATGGCGTCGTTGGCGATTGCCTGTTTCAGCTTCGTCGAAAGCGTTGTTTTTCCTGAACCGGTGCCGCCGGCTACACCGATTACAAAAGGTGAACAATCCATAGCTGCCTCCTGTATTCACAATACAATATTATTATTTTCAGTTTTCAATTATAGCACAAAATTTCGTGTAAATCATTCCTGTATTGCTTTTTCGTCACGGGATAAAATATCGGCAGTCGGCGGGCCGTCCAGCGTTGCCTGTCCTTGTGGAACGCCTGACGTTTTCAGCTGTTTCAGCTTTCATAATCTTCAATAATACTGTTCAGACGGTCGACGTCCGTCACTCGGATTCCATCTTTTAAAAGAGTCTGGTCGGCTTTTGGAAGCGATGAAACCTCGACATCGATCTCCTGATACGGGGTATCTTCATTGTTGTAAAAGACCCCGATATGCCCTTCATATTCCTTAACCGTGTAGGTTGTTACAGCACTGCTTTTACTTGCCATTGTTGTAATTTCGCTGTTTTCTTGACTTGAAGGCTCATTTGAGGTAGAATTATTGAATATATTTGAGCTTGTCAGCTGAGGAATTTCATTTGTTTTCGTCTGAGAAACTCCCCAGATCAGCATTCCGATAATAATGACAGCCGTACTCAGCAGCACAATCCAGCTTTTTTTCAAATAGATCACCTCACTGGTATTATTTGAAAATATTGGAAAAATATTCACTTTTTTGTTAGGATACTTAACTTTTTACGAAGGAGGTGGTTCCCGATGAGGAAAACCGATATCAATAAATATGTCGGTTCACGAAACAGGCGGAAAGACGGCGGAACAGCCAGGTCCGTTGGACGGATTGCTTTAAAAAGCCTTTTTACGGTTTTAACCATCATATTCATTACCGGTATGATTGTTTCTATCTCACTGGTCTCGTTTGTTCTCAGCCTGAAGGATGAGTCGATGGATTATGATCTGCATAAGCTGCAGCTTAATTATACAAGCTTCATTTATGTTAACGGCCCGAACGACGACAGTTCCAATCCGGTGCAGTATCAGAGTCTGTACAGCAGCGAAAACAGGGTGTGGGTGGATTACGATAAAATACCCAAAGCCATGAAGGATGCGATTGTTGCCATTGAAGATAAGCGCTACTGGGAACATAAGGGGGTTGACTGGAGGAGGACATTTGGCGCGGTAACTACGCTGTTTTCCAAAGGCAGCAGCTACGGCGGCTCCACGATTACGCAGCAACTGATTAAAAACGTAACGGGGGATAAGGACGTAAGCCTTACCAGAAAGGTAAAGGAGATTTTCCGCGCGCTGAATCTGGAACAAAAATATTCAAAAGAGGAAATTCTTGCCGCGTATCTCAACGTCGTCCCCTTCGGCAGCGGCAGCAACGGCGTTCAGGCCGCGGCGAACCTTTATTTTGGAAAGAATATTCAGGACTGTGATATAGCGGAGTGTGCGGCGATCGCGGGCATTACGCAGAACCCCACAAAGTATTCTCCGCTGGTTCATCCGGACCAGAACAGGGAACGTCAGCAGACGGTGTTAAAGGAGATGCACGATCAGGGACAGATAACCGATGCGGAGTACAAAACCGCGATGGCAGAGTCGGAGAAAATGAAATTTGTAGGCAAAAAAGCCGAAAATATCGTTGATGATATGCCAATCTGGAACTGGTATGTGGACACGCTGTTTGAAGATGTAAAAAACGACCTGATGGAGCATTACAACTGTTCCAGCGATAAAGCTGTGGACATGATCTATCATGACGGTCTGAAAATTTACGCCGCAATGGATACGGATATGCAGACCATTGCGGAAAACACTTTGAAGTCGGACAAAGTCTTCGGCAGCAACAAAAAGCTGCAGGCGGGCTATCTTGCCATGGACTATTCGGGCCGTGTGCTTGCCACGGTCGGCTCCAGGGGCGAAAAGAAGAGCAACCGTCTTTTCAGTCTGGCTACGGACTCGAAAAGACAGCCCGGTTCCACCATTAAACCGCTGGCGGTTTACGGTCCGGCAATTGAGTTAGGTAAATATAATTATTCTTCTCTGGTTAATGACAACCCATTGCCAAACTGGTTCAGCGACGGTAGTTCGGGCCCGAAAAACTGGGGACCCGGAAACACCAGTGGAAAATACTGGGGACCGATTCCCGTTGCGTGGGCGCTGGAGCGTTCCCTCAATGCCAGTGCGGCACAGATTGGGAATGCGATTACGCCGAATGTCAGTTTCAATTTTCTGAAAGACAAGCTGGGCTTTACCAGCCTGCTTCCTGCGGACAACAACCGTGCGCCTATGGCGATCGGCGGTTTGAGCGAGGGCGTTACCGTGCGGGAAATGACGGCGGGCTTTCAGATGTTCGGAAATGGCGGTAAGTACTATCCGCCTTACACCTACTATCATGTGGATGACCACGACGGCAACGTGATTCTGGACAACCGGAACAAAACAGCGACTCAGGCAATCAGCTCCTCCACCTCCTCCATTATGCATCACCTGTTGAACAATGTAATAACAGGGGCCCATGGAACCGGACGGGGCGCCGCCATCAGCGGCTGGGAGGTTTTTGGCAAGACCGGTACAACCAACGATGAAAAAGACAGCTGGTTTATCGGCGGAACACCGTATGCGGTCGCCGGTATTTGGACAGGCTATTTAACGCCGGCGCATTTAACCAATACAACCTTTGCGGCTACCACTTGGAAAACAATTATGTCGGCGTATTTGAAAAATAAAGAAAAATCAAAATTTACTTACGATCCCAATGTAGTTTCAGCACGTTTCTGTACGGTGACAGGATTGCTGGCTAACCCTGCGACGGATAAGGACACACAGATTGGCTGGTACGACAAAAATAATATGCCGGCAATTTGTGACGGAATCCATGCGGGAACCGCTTCCTCCGTTTCGTCACAGGCGGCGGTGTCGGGTACGGAAAGCGGCGAGAGTGCTGTTTCAAGCGGCAGCGAGTCAACAGAAAGCTCTCAAACCTCGTCGGAATCCCCGGCTACCTCCTCGGCGGCGGAGTCGCGCCCGTCGTCCGGCGGAAGCTCTCATCCGGACAAGCAGCATCCGCCGGGCCGCTCTTCGGCGCATTCGGTGGTTCCTGTCGGTTAATCGTATGTCATATTTATGCGGATGCCTGTTTCCGGGCATCTGCATTTCGGTTAATTTGCAAATTGAATGTCGCGCTGAAAAGTGGTAAACTGTTAAAGTGTTTATTATAATTTTTTCAGAGATCAGTAGAAATAGTAAGGGGTGCTACATATGGTAGAAATAGCTGTAATGGGATATGGCGTAGTCGGCTCCGGCGTGGTGGAGGTTTTGACCAATCATGTGGAAAATATTGCCAAACGTGCGAAAGAGCAAATTAATATAAAATATATTCTTGATTTGCGTGAATTTCCCGGCAGCCCGTTTGCAGACAAATTCACGAACTCATTTGATAAAATTCTGAACGATCCGGAAATTAAAATTGTGGTGGAAGTAATGGGAGGCTTAAAACCGGCCTTTGAGTATGTAAAACGCTGTCTTGAAGCCGGAAAAAGTGTGGTTACCTCCAACAAGGAACTGGTTGCCGCCAAAGGTGCGGAGCTGCTGAAAATCGCGCAGAAAAACAATTTGAACTTCCTGTTTGAGGCGAGTGTCGGCGGGGGAATCCCGATTATCCGTCCTATCAGTCAGTGTCTTGCGGCAAATGATGTGGTGGAAATCGCGGGAATACTAAACGGCACCACCAATTTTATACTGACGAAAATGATTCGTGAGCAGATGACTTTTGACGATACTCTGGCGCTGGCGCAAAAGCTTGGCTATGCGGAGCGGAATCCTGCCGCGGATGTTGAGGGCTATGACGCGTGCCGTAAAAAATGTATCCTCGCCTCTTTGGCCTACGGGAAACACGTTTATCCTGAACAGGTGCACACCGAGGGTATTACCGGAATCACGCTGGCGGACGTTGAGTATGCGGCTGCGTGGGGCGGTGTGGTCAAACTGATCGGCCAGGTAAAGATGATGGGGGATGGAAAGCTTCAGATTATTGTCTGCCCGATGTTTATTCCGCGCGACAGCAAGCTTGCCAATGTGGACGATGTGTTCAAAGGCATTATGGTGCGCGGCGATTCGACGGGCGATGTTGTTTTTTACGGGAAAGGCGCCGGAAAGCTTCCGACCGCGAGCGCGGTTGTTGCCGACGTTATTGACTGCGTAAAGCATTTTAAAGCGAGAAAATATCTCTATTGGGAAGACGGCTCAAAAGATTATGTGGAAGATTACCTTTTGAATGATGTGGCCATGTTTGTCCGCGCGGAAACGGACAATGAAGATATTGCCTTTAAAAACATCAACAAAATCTTCGGCGGCGTGACCCGCCTCTCGCGCAAGAGAGCGGCGGGCGGCGAAATCGCCTTTGTGACCGATATCATGCAGGAAAAAGCAATTGCCGCGAAGCTTGCCGAACTGGAAACGCTTGGCGTGTGCGTAAAGAATACGATTCGCATAGGGGATCTGTAAATTCAATTTTAGGATGTTGATATGATATGATAAGAATTCAAGTGCCGGCGACCAGTGCGAACCTTGGTTCCGGTTTTGACTCGCTTGGAATTGCGCTGAATCTGTATAATCAGGTCTGGATGGAGGAATCCGATACCATTGATATTTCCAGCAAGGACAGCATACAGGTGCCGACCGACGACAGCAATCTGATTTTCTGGGCCGCAAAGCAGGTCTACGAAAAATGTGGCCGAAAGCTGCCGGGACTGAAAATTGTGCAGCTGAACAATATCCCGATGGCGCGCGGTCTGGGAAGCAGCTCGGCGTGCATTGTTGCGGGGATTCTGGGTGCGAACCGTCTTCTGGGCGGCCCGCTTTCCGTTCAGGAGCTGATTAACCTCGCGGCTGAAATTGAGGGCCATCCCGACAATACCACTCCGGCCATTGAGGGAGGGCTGGCCGCCTCCGCCATAGAAGCGGACAGGGTTTACAGCGTCAGTGTTCCCGTTTCTGAAAAAATTCGTTTTGCCCTGTTTATTCCGCCCTTTGAACTGAAAACCGAAAAAGCACGTTCCGTGCTTCCGACGGAATATTCCAGAAGCGATGCCGTTTACAATCTTTCAAGGTCCGCGCTGATGGCGGCTTCGCTTTTTTCCGGAAAGCTTGAAAATCTGCGCGTAGCGGTACAGGATAAAATTCATCAGCCTTACCGGGCGAGCCTGATCGGTCATCTGGATGACGTGTTCCGCCTCAGTTACGAACTCGGTTCGCTGGGTACTTATGTAAGCGGTGCCGGCCCGACGATCATCTCCATGATTGACGCGGCCGATACGGAAGTTTTTGCAAGGTATGCGTCGAATCATCTGGAAGAGAAGGGCATTTCCGGCTGGGAGATAAAAGTTCTGAACACGGATTCCGACGGCGCGCAGATATCAATTGAATAACAGAAGTTATACTTTTTTACTTTAATATGGGGGATGGAACCGAATGAGTCTTATAGTCCAGAAGTTCGGCGGCAGTTCCGTAGCAAGCGCCGAACGCGTTTATAATGTTGCGGATATCATTACAAAAACCTATTCACAGGGCAACGATATTGTTGTTGTCGTGTCCGCACAGGGCGATACGACAGACGATTTAATTGCAAAGGCAAAAGAAATCAATCAGTATGCATCCAAAAGAGAAATGGATATGCTTCTTACTTCGGGCGAGCAGATTTCCGCGTCTCTGCTGGCAATGGCGATTGAAAAATTGGGCTTTCCGGTTGTGTCCCTTTTGGGGTGGCAGGCCGGGTTTTATACCAGCTCGGCCTATGGCGGCGCCAGAATTAAACGGGTGGTGCCGGACCGTATCAAAAAAGAACTGGACAAAAGAAATATTGTAATTGTTACGGGATTTCAAGGCATTAACCGCTATAACGATATGACGACGCTTGGCCGGGGCGGTTCAGACACCAGCGCGGTGGCGATCGCGGCGGTGATG
>DENA01000011.1:792-21624 GCA_002359465.1 Ruminococcaceae bacterium UBA2656 | reverse complement strand
AGGGCGTATATACAGCTGATCCGCGCAAGGTGAAAAACGCAAGAAAGCTTGCCTACATTTCCTATGATGAAATGCTTGAACTCGCGACTTTGGGTGCGCAGGTGCTTAACAACCGTTCTGTTGAAATGGCAAAAAAGTACGGTATTCAGCTCGAAGTCCTTTCCAGTATGACTAGAAAACCAGGCACAATTGTTAAGGAGGCTACTAAAGTGGAAAAAATGCTTATCAGCGGTATTGCAAAAGACGAGGATGTCGCCCGCATTTCGATTATCGGCGTCCCCGACAGGCCGGGCCTTGCTTTTAAAATCTTCTCCAAGCTTTCCGCAAAAAATATTAATGTAGATATCATTCTCCAATCCGTGGGTAGAAACGGCACAAAGGACATCAGCTTTACCGTGAGCCAGGCGAACCTGAAGGAAACGATTGATATTCTGAACCCCTATGTGGAACTGATTGGCGCCACCAGTGTGGTATACGATGAAAATGTCGCCAAGGTTTCCATTGTGGGCGCCGGAATGGAGACGCACCCCGGTACGGCCGCTCAGATGTTTGAAGCGCTGTATGAAGCGAACATCAACATTCAGATGATCGCTACCAGTGAGATCAAGATTTCCGTTTTAATTGACCGTTCCGATGCGGATAAAGCTGTCACGGCGGTACACAACAAGTTCTTCAGCGAAGCGATGGAAGCGTAGGGCTTACCATTCCAATAACAGAAAAGGGCGGAANNGAAGCTTTTGCTTCCGCCCTTTTCTGTTATTGATCGACATTGTATTTCATTTTGTTCCTCCGCAAATTCCGGCGAAGACAACATCGAGATCTTTCCGGGCAAATTCCATCAGATCATAAGAATATTCATGCAGACACCAGTCGATAATGTCACCCCGGATAATGCGTATCAACAATTCGGTTAGATAATCTGCAGACAAGGGCGCCGTAAATTTTCCTTCCCGAAGGCAAAGCGCAACATATTTCGCAACCACGCGGTAATAAAGCCGGAACTTTCCGATCGCATATCTGTCATTAGAGGAAAGCAGCGCCCGGTAAAGCTCCGCTGTCAGGCAGCCTGTCTCATTCATCACATACTCCGTCTGATTCAACAGCACAAAGCGCAGAAATTCCAAAGGATCCGGGTTTTCATAAGTTTCCAGAACTCCGGCGAGATATTCGTCATAGCTGCCAAACCCGATTTTTATCATTTCTTCTTTGGATTTGAAATGATGATAAAAGGCTCCTGTAGAAATTCCGGCGGCGTCACAAATTTCCCGGATGCTTACGTTCTCATAGCCTTTTTCCTTCATTAATGAAAGAGCGGTCCGTACAATTTTCAGTTCGGTTTTTCTCGATTGCTTTTGTCTTGAAGTCATATTATCCAATAAACACCTTTCCTGAAGCCTGTTCCTATAGCAATTCCGGAAATGCAGCGGAATGGATTTCGTTATCCCGGTTCTTATTTGAAATTGCTATAATCAAGGATTATCGTATCACTTTTTAATTTTCTTATTATATCACGAAAACTCCATGATGGAAATCATTAATCTTATTACACGATTTTTTGCTACCTTTATTTTGCAATGGTTAAAAATACACAAAAAATTTTATTGATTTCTACATTTTTTAATATTGAAAAACATATTATGTCATGATATTATCATAACAAAGAACAGAGTTCGGCGAATTACGTTCTGTGAATTTCAGCATGTAAAGGAAGGTGTAATGAATGGTAAAAGTCAAAATGAAGCTGACTCCGGAAGAAACAGATATTCTTCACGGCAGTCAGGGAGAAACATTGCGAAAAACAATGGAAACACTGGTTCGTTACGGGGAGGCTTATAATGCGGAATGTCTGATTCCCCTGGACGGCCCAATCCACATGGTTTGTTCCTTTGGTATGCCTACACTGCGCCCCTTATATAAAATTATGGAGCAGTATGTGGCGGAAGGCATTAAGACCAAGCTGCCGTTCACGGCGGATCCCCGCCCAATGGATTATGAAAATGTGGAGGTAAGTGAAAAAGAAAAACAGATTTTTCATCAGATTTATGCAGACCAGGATCACTACGAGGGCATCCTCAAAAAAATCGGTTTAAAGAATAACAACGCATTCAGCTGCGCCTGCTATTTTGATGAGGTTGGAAATATTCCAAAGCGCGGCGATGTGCTGGCGTGGGCTGAATCCTCCGCGGTGGTGTATGCCAATTCCGTCATAGGAGCAAGAACCAACCGGACTTCAGGCGTGATGGAACTGTTCAGCGGCATTATCGGAAAAACGCCGAAGTTCGGCTTTCTCACAGATGAAGGTCGTAAAGCGGACTGGATTATTGAAGTCAGAACCGCTAAGATACCGCGGCCGCAGGTGCTTGGCAGCGCTATCGGAATGAAGGTTTTGGAACAGGTTCCTTATATTAAAGGGCTGGACAAATTCCTTGGGACCACATTAACCAGTGAAGCGAAGGATTACCTGAAGGATATGGGTGCGGCAACCGCTTCAAACGGCGCGGTCGGCCTGTATCATGTGGAAAATCTTACGCCGGAGGCGAAGGACTATGGGGAAGACCTCATTCGGCCGGGCGCAAAAACATACATCATTGATGATGCGGAACTGGAGCGTGTTGTGAATTCATATCCGATCATGTGGAAGGAAATCGACGAACCTCCGCAATTGGCGTTTATTGGCTGCCCTCACTGCTCTTTCGTCCAGCTTTGTGAATGGACGGAAACACTGGAAAAGGCCTTAAAAGAAGAGGGAAAAGAAAAAGTTGCGATTCCGACCCTTATCTCGTCTGCTCCCGATGTGTGTGTGAAGTTTGAAAAGACGGAGTATTATCCCCGGTTGATGGCTACAGGCGCACATCTGACTTATATTTGTCCGCTTATGTATATGTCCAACCCACTTTGCTCCGCTAAGCGGGTGATCACCAATTCCAATAAATTGCGGACATATTCCGTTTCCCGTTATGTTGATGACGCGGATCTGGTCCGGGCAGTCGTAAGAGGAGGTTTGCAGTAATGAAAGAATTTCATGGACGTGCGGTCATACCCGGCGAACTGAAGGGCAGCGCACTGGTTTCCCATACCGGTTTCAACGTACTTGCCTCTTTTTGGAAAAGTTTGACGGAAGGACAAAAACCATCTATTTGCGTCGACCAGAGCAACAGTGAATTTTTCGGAAAACAGCTTACGGGAGAAATTCTCTGCATTCCTCAGGTGGTCGGTTCCACTACGGCAGGAATGATCATTCAGTCGGTGGCTGCTCTCGGTACCGAACCGAAGGCTATGCTGTTTTCGCATACGGCAGAATCTCTGGCTATTTCAGGTGTTCTGCTTGCCGATATCTGGGAAAATAAAAAAATTATCACGGTGGACGGTTTGGGGGATCAGTTCCTCGAGGCCGTCAGCAACGGAGACAAAGTGGAAATCTGTTTGGACGGAACAGTACGTGTCGGTATATAAATTATAATAAAATAAATTTATTAGGGAGGAATATTCATGAATCCAAGATATGCAAAATTATTTGAGCCGGTGTCCATTGGAAAGCTGAAGATCAAGAACCGGACATCGATGGCCCCGATGGGACTCGTCTGCTATTCCGATGTGAACGGCGGCTTTAATCGCGAAGCGCAGGACTATTACATAGAGCGCGCCAAAGGCGGGGTCGGCCTGATTATCACCGGCATCTGCGCCGCGGATTACAGCGAAATGCCCGAACAGGCTTTGCCTTGCCCGACTTATAACCCTTTGATGTTCTGTAAATCCACGATCCCCATGATAGAGAAAATTCATGCATATGACGCGAAAATCTTTTTGCAGATCACAGGCGGTTTAGGGCGCTCGGCCATACCGGGCCTGATCAAAAAGGCCATTGCCCCTTCGGACAATGAGAACCGGTTTGATCCCAGCAAACAGCACCGTGCAATGACCAAAGAGGAAATTCAAGCTTTGATCCAGAGCTTCATCAAAGGTGCGGCGGTTGCGAAAGAGGCGGGGTTTGACGGCGTCGAGATACACGCGGTGCATGAGGGCTACCTGCTTGACCAATTTGCCATTGCCTTTTTCAATAAACGCACGGATGAATACGGCGGGGACCTCCGCGGCAGGCTTAAGATCGCGACCGATATTGTTCAGGGAATTAAGAAAGTCTGCGGTACAGATTTTCCGGTTTCGCTGCGCTTCAGTGTCAAGAGCTTTATGAAAGGGCTGCGTCAGGGAGCTTTGCCCGGAGAGAAATTCACCGAGGTCGGCAAAGATTATGAGGAAGGGATAGAAGCCGCTAAAATTCTGGTGGAAGCCGGTTATGACAGCTTGAATGTGGATGCGGGCACCTATGATTCCTGGTACTGGAACCATCCGCCGATGTATTTTGAAGGCGGTATGTACCGCGAGTTCGGCCGAAGGGTTAAGGAAGCGGTCGATGTTCCCGTCATTTTAGCAGGCCGTCTGGATGACCCCGAAATCGCGATGGATGCGCTGAACGGCTGCTGCGACATTGTCTCCTATGGCCGTCCGCTGCTGGCCGATCCATACCTGGTACAGAAGATCGAAACAGATCATCTTGAGGATGTACGTCCCTGTCTGTCCTGTCACGACGGCTGTATGGGACGTATTGCGCGCGGGCTTCCGCTTTCCTGCGCGGNGAACCCTGCCTGCGGACGTGAAGCTGTTTACGGACTGACTCCCGCGGCGGAAAAAAGGAACATACTTGTAATCGGCGGCGGCGTGGCCGGTATGGAAAGCGCACGTGTCTGCGCCCTGCGCGGCCATAAGGTGACGTTGGTGGAAGCCGGAGACCGCCTGGGCGNNGCAGGCTGATTTCCTGGTATGAGACACAACTGCGTAAACTGAAAGTGGAAATCAGGCTGAACACAAAAGCAGATCGTGCTTTTATCGAGGCTGCCGGGGCGGATGCAGTGGTTGCCGCGACCGGTTCCAAGCCCATCGTGCCTGACTTCGGGGGCAAAAATCACATTTTTACAGCAACAGATGTGCTGTCCGGAAAATATAAGGCCGGGGACAACATTGTCGTTATCGGCGGTGGTCTGGTCGGGTGTGAAACTGCACTTTGGCTGGCACAGCAGGGCAAAAAAGTATCCGTGGTGGAAATGATGCCGGATATTCTCGGCGGTCCCCACAGCATGCCGTTTATGAATTATGATATGCTCAAAGATTTGCTGCCCTACAATAAGGTGGATGTTTACCGCAAGACGAAAGTGACAAAAGTGGGAGACTGCTCTGTAACCGTCGAAAACGAAAACGGAGAAAAAGAGATTTCTGCGGACACTGTGCTGGTCGCCGTCGGCTACCGCAGCGAGAAAAACCTGCAGGAGGATCTGTCCGGCCTGAACATCCCGGTTTACAATATCGGCGATTCCCGTGAAGTAAAAAATATTATTCACGCAATTTGGGATGCTTATGAGGTTGCGCGCAACATTTAAGCGAATCGTCAGTCATCATTTGTATCACAGCTAAAAGCACTGGCTTAAATTCCATTCAGCCAGATTACCCAAGTTTATAATCATTTAAAAAGAAACATACCCCTTTGGTTTGACAGTATGGTATACTGGAATAACAAAAGGGGTATGTTTTATTCCGAAAAGCCTCGTTATCCCTTTTCGGAATCCTGATTGAAAAGAGAAGGATCATGTCTTATGAAATTTTATTAAGATATCCGGTGGAAGCCTGGGATACTTTGCAGCATCTCTTTAAAGTCAAAAAGATCAACGACCATACCCTGCATTTCGCTGCGGCGTTTTCAGGACAGCTGGATTTACTCCGACTGCTTTTACAAACATCAGTATATTAGACAAAAAACAGCTTGTTTTTGGAACAGCAGAAATGACGGGAGCTTATATGACCGGTTCGATAAAGTATCCTCCGTATTTTCAATTGGCTATTTCGACTTTTGATAATGAAGCAACGCTTAGTGTTAATTTATATGGAACAATATCCGACAGAAATCAAATAGCATCTTTTTTGGGTAAACTGATGCTTGAACTGAAAAACGCTGGATAGTATTATACCTATTCTGCAGCGTTTATCATACGCTTTCAATTGATAAACCTTGCATTCTCAGCAAATTTAAACAGGTTATTATTGACATTTCGAAGATACCGGGTTATACTGAAAGCACTGTGATTTAAAACATGAAAGGAGGCGGGCAAAGATGAAAAACAATGGCAAATTTGCAATCAGCGGCGGTCGTTCGGATATAGGATTTAAATTGGAAGTGTTTTTGCCCGCATTCTACGGATAGCTTTTTGCGCCCTGCTGCCAAAACAGGCGTAAATACCATGGGCAAAAGCACCTCTGATTACCAGAGGTGCTTTTTTATTTTATACTGTTGAAATGGGATGAATACTATGAAGGAACAAAGTTCAAGAATGAAGAAAACCGGACTGGTCTGGAACTTTTTAAAAGGGAGCGTCGGGCTTTTTATCGCCGCATTGATTTTCGCCATGCTGAATACGGCTTTTAATGCGGTCACACCGCAGATCATCCGCGTGGCGGTCGACTTTGTAATCGGCGGGCAGTCCGTCAGCCTGCCCGGATGGACGGAACGGTTTTTTTCAATACAGAAAGCCCGCAGTGACCCCGCACACAGCCTGCTGTTGTCCGCAGCCGCCATATTGCTGGTGGCGGTTCTGTCGGGTATTTGCAATTACATAAGCCGCATGAATGTGGCAAAAGCTTCGGAATCTTTTGTAAAATCTCTTCGCGACAGCCTTTTCGGGCACATTCAGCGATTGCCGTATTCCTGGCATAACCAGCAGCAAACAGGTGAAATTATCCAGCGTTGCACATCCGATGTGGATGTAATCCGCAACTTTATCAGCAATCAGCTGCTGGAAGTGTTTCGTACCGTATTTTTGATTATTGTGTCCTTAATGATCATGTTTTCCATGAACGTGAAAATATCGCTGGTCGCCCTTGCATTCATTCCTATCGTAGCGGCATATTCGGGGATTTTCTATTCGAAAATCGCCAAACGGTTTCGTCTGGCAGACGAAGCCGAGGGGGAATTGTCCTCCACCGTACAGGAAAACCTGACCGGGGTAAGGGTCGTACGCGCGTTTGGCCGCGAGCAGTATGAAATTGAACGCTTTGATAAACGCAACAACCGCTTTGCCGGCCTGTGGATTCGGCTGGGCCGCCTGCTGAGCGCCTATTGGGGAATCGGAGACTTGATTACCGGGTTACAAATCCTTACGGTCATCGTCATGGGTGTCATGGAGGCTGTGGGTGGAACCATCACGCTCGGTGAATTTCTGGCGTTTGTTTCCTATAACGCAACGCTCGTTTGGCCTGTCCGCGGTCTGGGAAGGATTTTGTCTGAAATGAGCAAGGCCGGCGTTTCCATTGAGCGTGTGGCCTATATCCTGGACGCGGAAGAAGAGCATGATGTTCCGGATGCAGTGCAGCCGCCGATGGACGGAGACATTGCATTCCATCATATCAATTACAGCTACGAGGGCCAGAAACCGGTTCTGAAAGACATCAATTTTACGATTCCTTCCGGCGGCACCTTTGCTATTCTGGGAGGAACGGGAAGCGGAAAATCAACGCTGATGCATCTTTTGAACCGGCTGTACGACCTGCCGCCCGAGTGCGGCAGCATTACCGTAGGCGGCGTGGATATTGCCGAAATCAAGCGTTCCTGGCTGCGTAAAAACATTGGGATGGTTCTTCAGGAGCCGTTCCTGTTTTCGCGGACGATAGAAGAGAATATCCGTGCCACAAGACCCGGCGCATCCCTGGACGAGGTGCGCCACGCCGCCCAAATTGCCTGTGTAGACAATGCGGTGGACGATTTTACCGACGGCTACGACACGATTGTGGGGGAGAGGGGAGTGACCCTTTCGGGCGGACAAAAGCAGCGGGTCGCGATTGCCCGTATGCTGATGCAGCAGGCGCCCATCATGGTGTTCGACGACTCCCTTTCCGCCGTGGATTCGGAGACGGACGCGCAGATTCGCGCGGCGCTGAAGCAGAATCTCGGAAAATCGACCGTCATCCTTATTTCACACCGGATAACGACCCTGATGCAGGCCGACCGGATTCTGGTGCTGAACGATGGAAAGATGGAAGATCTTGGTACACACGAAGAGTTGATTCATCACAATGGTATTTATAAAAGTATCTATGATATTCAGATGAGCAGCGACGACCGGTCGCTGCTGGAGAAGGAGGAAGGTTAATGGGTTATGATGAACAGGAATACAGCACCGCTTTTAATTTAAAAATCTGGAAAAGTCTTTTTCCCTATTTAAAGCCGTACCGGCGCACACTGCTGATGGTTTTTGTCCTGAACCTGTTCTGCGCCTTATTTGATATTTTGCTTCCGCTGTTTCAGCGGTATGCCATCGACCGCTTTATTCAGGTGCGCACAATGGAAGGTCTGGTACCTTTCGCGCTGACCTATGTGCTTGTCATCCTGCTGCAGACATTGAGCGTGATTTTCTTTACCCGCGGTTCCATGCGGATTGAAATGAATCTTGGGCGTGACCTCAAGAGAGCATGCTTTGTTCATCTGCAAACACTGTCGTTTTCGTATTATAACGTAACGCCGGTCGGGTATATCCTGACCCGGGTAATGAACGACACAGACCGGATTTCCAGTCTGGTGGCATGGAACCTTTTTGACATCCTTTGGTCGTCGGCTTATGTGCTGGGCGTGTTCGCCGCCATGCTGGTACTGGATGTGAAGCTGGCGCTAATTGTCATTCTTGTGGTACCGGCGATTGCGCTGCTCACTTTTTATTTTCAGAACCGTATCCTGCACTGGAACCGCCGGGTCAGGAAGACGAACTCCCGGATTACCGGGGCATACAATGAAGGCATTATGGGCGCCAAAACATCAAAAACTTTGGTGATTGAGGAAAAAAATCACCACGATTTTACCGAAATAACACAGGATATGAGGGTTTCCTCTATACGGGCCGCCCGACTGAGCGCCGTATATATTTCGTTGGTCCTCCTCATGAGTTCTGTCGCCACGGCTCTGGTGCTGGCGCGCGGGGGAAATATGGTTTTGCAGCATGTTCTGCTGCTGGGCACACTATCCGCGTTCACCTCTTATGCCGTCGGAATTTTCGAACCGATTCAGCAGCTTGCCCGCAATTTTTCGGAAGTTATTTCCGTACAGACGAATATTGAGCGTGTAGCCGGACTGCTGGAGAAAAAACCTGATATTGTGGATTCACCGGAGGTAATTGGGAAGTACGGAGATTCGTTTCATCCAAAACAGGAAAACTGGGAGCCGATTAAGGGTGAGATTGAATTCTGCGACGTGAGTTTCCGGTATCCGGACGGAAATGAAGATGTGCTCAGCCATTTCAGTCTGAAAATTCCCGCAGGCACCACCGTCGCGATTGTAGGCGAAACGGGAGCGGGCAAAAGTACGCTGGTAAACCTTGCCTGCCGTTTCTTTGAGCCGACTTCAGGCCGGGTTTTAATCGACGGCCGCGACTACCGCGAGCGCAGCCAGCTTTGGCTTCACAGCAACATTGGTTACGTGCTGCAGAATCCGCACCTGTTTTCCGGAACCGTCATGGAAAATATACGGTACGGAAAGCTGACCGCTGCTGATGATGAGGTAAGACGCGCTGCGGAAGCCGTAAGTGCCGATACGGTGGTGAATAAGCTGGACAACGGTTACGAAAGCAGCGTGGGTGAAAGCGGGGACCGACTTTCCACCGGTGAAAAGCAGCTGATCTCCTTTGCACGCGCGGTACTGGCGGACCCGCGGATCTTTGTTCTGGACGAAGCAACCTCGTCCATTGATACCCAGACGGAGCAGCTTATTCAGACGGCGATTTCCCATCTGCTGAAGGATCGCACCTCGTTCCTGATCGCCCACCGACTTTCCACAATACGTCATGCAGATTTGATTCTGGTAGTAAAAGACGGTAAAATAGTAGAGCAGGGACGGCACGAAGAACTGCTGCTCCGGCACGGCTACTACCATTCGCTGTACAGCCATCAGTTTGCGGAGGAATCCGCCATGCGTGTACTTAATTAAGCATCACGCATGGCCGCAGGCTGTCTTGAAATCAAATGTGCAATCTGCTATAATAATTATATTTAATTACTACCATAATCGGTTCTTTACCAAAATAATAAAACAATTTTAGAATAAGCAGTGAGCCGATGAAAAAAATAAGACGGGAGAAAAATCATGAATGATGAGTTTATTACTTTTACCATTGGAAAACAGAAAAATATAGCATTAATCGCCCATGACGGGAAAAAGAAAGAAATGATTGAATGGTGTGAAAAAAATAAAGATGTTTTAAAGAACCACTTCTTATGCGGCACCGGGACAACGGCAAGAATGGTTACCGATAGAACCGGTCTTCCGGTCAAGGGTTATAACAGCGGCCCGCTTGGGGGAGACCAGCAGATTGGCGCCAAAATCGTGGAAGGAAATATTGACTTTGTAATATTTTTTTCCGACCCGTTGGAGGCGCAGCCTCATGACCCGGATGTAAAAGCATTATTAAGAATTGCGCAGGTTTATGATATTCCGATAGCAAACAATAAAGCAACTGCCGATTTTTTAATTAAGTCCAGCTTGATGAATCAGGAATATGAGCATCAGGTAATCAATTTCAGACAGAAGGTTATTGACCGGGCTAACGATAAAGGTCAAACAATTCAATAAGAAGGCATGGTAAACAGATTATGATTACTGTTAAAATACTGATAAATAGCATTGAAAAAGTAAAGAAGTTTACTTCTATTCTTGGCAAAGAGGACATAGACTGCGAAATTATTGAAGGAATGCATATTATAGATGCTAAATCCATTATGGGAATTTTTAGTATCGATTTATCAAAACCGCTTCAGTTAAATATACATTCCGATAATAAGGAGATATTGCATAAAATAAAGGATTACATTGTAGAGGAACAGTAAAATTTGGAAGCAGCCAATAGAAATAATAATTATTTGATTTAAAAGAAAAATCCCATCGGATTAACTTCCAATGGGATTTTTTCTTCAAAAATACATACTTTACCTTTCTTACAAAGAAATTATATTGTTCGCCTTAATTACTCCGAGCAAAGAGCCTAAGACCATGGCAGCGATACAAATCTGAATGGGATGATTCAGTATGTACATAAATACAAAAGAAACTTGTTCTTCCAATGTAACAGCCCTCCTTAATGTTTCCAGTGTATTTATGTATTGTGAATTTATAGTGATGGCTGGATGAATTTGCCGAGAAAAAACCGCTCCAAACGGAGCGGCTAAAGCTTTATGAAGATAGCGTGATTGTTTTGTCATTTTTCAAAATCGCTCCAAATGGAGCTGTCTGTACGAAAGTCCTGCGTTTCGTTATACGGAATGGAAATCTCAACATGATCGCCCAGCGTGTAGATCACAGTGAAACTCACGACTATTCCGTCCTTTTTGAAATAAAACTCGGCCTGGCTCAAACTGTCCTTTAAAACCTGCGGGGTGAAATATACCTGAAGCTCTTTGGAAAGCTGCTTTTTTACGGCCGCGTCCGCCGCTTTGTACAAAGCGGTATTATTTACGATCAAGTCTTTTTCCGTAACGGCCTTATCCGATTTCAAATCATAATTCACCGTTCGGAGCGCCCGAAACGTGTGTGTGTTTTCTTTTGTCTTATAGGAATTTTCGAATACCGCGCTGACGAAATCCGGTGAGCTGTGTTCAATACGGCCAACCGTTTCAGAAGATGTGCCGGCCGTCACACCGTTCGCCTGGACGAGGTGGATGGTGCTAAGCGCTTCTTTCTCAAGTTGCGAATTCACGCCTGCGTATCTGCTTTTGCTTCCCGCAAGCTGCGGATATTCTGCTTTAAGATCGACCCCGTTTTTGCTGTACCGGCTTGAAACCATCCGAATGGAATACGTTTGGTCAGATTTCGAAGGTGCACAGGAAGAGGCCACTCGAGACGCCAAAGAGACCGTGACGGAAGTTTCCGGCATCTGCGATGAAGCCTTCGCAATGGAACCGGAGCTTTCGGCCGTATTTGAAGAATTATCCAAGGCTGAAACGGCGATTGATGAGGCAACTTTACCGCCCGCCTTTTCAGTGGATGCCTTCCCGCACCCCGCAAGCGCCGTCAGAACAGCCATTCCGATGCAAAAAAACGCCCGTTTTTTCATAAATCATTACATCTCTCTTTAAAAGTATAAGTTCGATTTCACCTGTTCCATTATAGACTTCAATTTCCAGGAGTTCCAGTTACAGATAAGTAATTATGGTTACAATAACCTGTTGCAATGTTGAATTTACTACTTCGCAAAAGCTAATTATAGCAATTTCAAATAAGAACTGGAAAACAAATGTTATCTCCCCCGCCAAAGGCAGGGGAGATAACGAAATTCACTCCACTGCATTTTTGTAATTGCTAAAATGTATTATGCAGTCTCAATTTTATATTGAGATTATTTTTTTATAATATTTTTATTAATTTTATCTATAAATATAGACATTTTCGTTGAAATACAATTAATTTTCGTTTATTATAAATCTTAATGAAATCTTTATATGTGCCACCTTTGCCTGCGCAGAATGACGCGTATGAAGATAAATCACTGGCAGAGTTGATTTTTGGGGGTGATAAATTGGCAAACCAGGCAGTGGAAGCCATCCGGCAGGCTGAGCAAAAAGCACAGGAACTGGAACAGCAGGCTTCCACTAAAGCAGCAGAGATCATTCATTCCGCAAAAGAGAGGGCTTCGGCTCTGGCGGAAGAAAGTTCCGATCAGGCGCAGAAGGAAGCGCTGGCGCAGGTGGAAACGGCGCATCGGCAGGAGGAATCCGTCATGCAGCAATCGCTTCAACAGGCCGAACAGGAAATTTCAGCTTTGCGCTTATTGGTAAAAGAGAAGGAATCGCAGGCGGTGCAGGCTGTTTTGACGGAATTAATCTGATTTAATGATAANNTATTGAATCGCGGCGCCCCGGAGCCAAAGTCCTTGTTTTCGGCTTTGGAAGGAAGAACAGAAACGACGGTGGAGCAATATGATTCCTTTGAGAAACGAAGAGAATCCATGCTGCAGCTCGCTTACCGTTTAAGCTCCCTTGCACAGGAAATGGAAGAAAGCAAGGCGGAAATATTAAAATTAAAAATCCAAATGGAATCGCTGATGCCGTGGAAAAGCTTTGATCTGCCGCTGAATTATTCCGGCAGCAAAAAGACAGCGGCTTTCATTGGCATACTGCCTCCCGGATTAGATCAGGAGGCTTTGGAGGAACAGTTCTGTTTTTCCGGTTCGGATGCCGTTGCTGTAGAAATAGTGAGCAGTTCTCCGGAACAGACATGCGTGATGGTTCTTTGCATGCGTACCGCAGCACACGAAGTGGAGGAGCGATTGCGGGAACTGGGATATGCGAAACCGAACGTTACGCCGCCCGTACCGCCCGCGGAACAGCTGAAAAAGCTGCAGGATACCGTAGAAGAATTAACACGAAAGGCTTTGTTGGCGCAGGACGAAATTAAGAGCCGGAGCGAAGCGCGGGAAGACCTGAAATTTATGCTGGATTACTATACCATGCGGCTTGAAAAATATGAAATTATCAGTCGCCTGACTCAAGCTCGCCGCACCTTTGTCCTCACAGGATATGTGCCGGAGCGGGAAGCCTCTGCGCTGGAGGAGGAACTGACCGCCAATTTCCCTGTGGCAGTAAAATTTGAAACCCCTGCCGAGGAAGAAGACGTACCCGTCCTGCTGAGCAATAACGGCTTTGCAGCACCGGTTGAGTCCGTGGTGGAAAGCTACAGCCTGCCGGGAAAGGGAGAGGTTGACCCAACCGCGGTAATGTCGGTTTTTTATTATGTGCTTTTCGGCATGATGCTTTCCGATGCCGCCTACGGCGCTCTGCTGACGGGCATCTGCGGATTCTGCCTTCTTCATTTTAAAAATATGGAAAAGGGAATGCGCAACACGTTGAAAATGTTCTTTTTCTGCGGAATTTCCACTGTTTTCTGGGGCGTTATGTTCGGCAGTTATTTCGGCGATGTGGTGGATGTGGTTTCAAAAACATTTTTCGGCACTCATCTGACCATTCCGCCGCTGTGGTTCGCACCGCTGAACCAGCCGATGCGGATGCTGATGTTCTGCTTTGTTGTTGGTCTGGCGCATCTGTTTACCGGCCTTGCAATGAATTTTTATCAACTTGCGCGCGCTAAAAAATATAAAGATGTCGTGTACGACGTAGTATTCTGGTATGTGCTTCTTATCAGCTTGATTGTTTTGCTTATGGGTCAAAAAATATTTGCCGATATCGCTGGTTTTTCCGTCTCCATGCCCCCGACGCTGACCAGCGCGGCTTCCTACGTCGCTATTGCATCCGCAATCGGCATTATACTGACGGGGGGGCGCGAATCAAGAAACTGGTTCAAACGAATCCTGAAAGGACTGTACAGCCTGTACAATATTACAGGCTATTTGAGCGACGTGCTGTCTTACTCCCGTCTGCTTGCGCTCGGACTGGCCACCGGCGTTATTGCCACCGTCATTAATCAGATGGGCAGCATGATGGGCGGAAGCGCGGCGGGCGCGGTAGCCTTCATTGTCATTTTCCTTTTGGGGCATACCATGAATATCGGCATCAACCTGCTCGGCGCCTATGTTCATACCAACCGTTTGCAGTTTGTGGAGTTTTTTGGTAAATTTTATTCCGGCGGCGGACAGAAATTTCGTCCGTTTACCGTAAATACTAAATATTTCAAATTCAAGGAGGAACATAAAAATGGATAAAATGGGTATTGTTTTTGCTCTGCTCGGTGCAGTTTTGTCGGCTTTGATGGCCGGGGTAGGTTCAGCGCGCGGTGTCGGTCTGGCGGGTGAGGCCGCCGCCGGCGTTGTAACGGAAGACCCCGGTAAATTCGGCAAGGTGCTTGTTCTTCAGCTTCTTCCGGGCACACAGGGCATCTACGGCCTTTTGGTTGCTTTTATTACTCTTTCACAAATCGGTGTTCTGGGCGGCAACGCACAGATATCTTTTGCGAAAGGGCTGCTTTATTTTCTTGCCTGTCTGCCTATTGCGGTTGTGGGTTACTGGTCCGCGCTGCGGCAGGCTCGTGCGGCTGTTGCCAGCATCGGTCTGGTTGCCAAACGCCCGGATCAGTTCGGCAAAGCCATGATTTTTCCGGCAATGGTAGAAACATACGCTATTCTTGCGCTGCTGGTTTCCATTCTTGCGGTATCCGGGATCGGCGGAATCAATGTTTGATGGGAGTACTTATCAATGACAGGATTAGAGAAAATCGTTCAGAACATTCTGGACGAAGCGGAGACTGCCGCACAGCAGACTGTTTCCGCGGCGGAAGATGAAGCGGCCGCTATTGAAAAAGAAGCCCGAAAGCAGGCCGCGCAGCAGGTCGATGAAATAAGCCGCGGTGCCAAAGAGACCGCGGGGGAAATTTTGAAGCGGGCGCAGTCCGCGGCACAACTGCAGAAACGGCGGAAAATTTTACAGGCAAAACAGGAATTGATCCGTGATATCATAGAAAAAGCCCGTCAGAATCTGTCTGTGCTTCCGGATGATGCCTATTTCGATATGATTGTAAAGCTGGCGGCCAGGTCGGCTTTGCCGCAGGAGGGGAAAATCCTCTTTTCTCCGAAAGACCGCAGCCGGCTGCCTGCGGATTTTTATGCGAAGCTGGAGGAAGCGCTTCAGGAAAAGGGCGGTTCCCTGAAGGTTTCAGACGAAACCCGCGACATTGACGGGGGACTTGTTTTAGTATATGGCGGTGTCGAAGAAAACTGTTCCTTCGGCGCTTTATTCGAAGCGGAGCGCGAACGGCTGACGGACCGGGTTAATGAACTGCTGTTCCGTTAAAAAGCTGAAGGAGGATGATCAGATGTCCGATATGCAGTACGCTTATGCGGTNNTATGCGGTGGCGCGCATCCGCTCAAAGGAAATATCCCTGCTGAACGCACAGGCTCTGGAACAGCTTCTTTCCGCAAAAAACGAGGAGGAATGCCTTTCCCTGCTCCACAGCAGGGGATGGGGCGACGCAAAAAGCTACGACAGCCCGGAAAAAATACTGGAGGCGGAGCGGGAAAAGACCTGGGCTTTATTGAGGGAACTGCTGGATAACCTGTCCGACTTTTCTGTGTTTTTATATCCGAATGATTATCACAATCTGAAGGCCGCCATTAAAACCGTGTATTCTAGCGTGGAAGCGGAACAAATTTTTCTGGACGGCGGGACGGTGGAAACACAGACAATTTTACACGCCGTCCGGGAACGGGATTATTCGCTGCTGCCTGAACCGATGCGCGCTCCCGCGCAGGAGGCGTTTGACGCGCTCCTTCATACCGGAGACGGTCAGCTTTGCGATTTTATTGTGGACCGGGCGTCTCTTTTGGCTGTGAGGGACGCGGGCAAGGCATCCAAATGTGATCTTATCCGTGAGTACGCGGAGCTGACGGTCGCCGCCGCAGACATTAAAATTGCCGTGCGGGCCTATGCAGTCGGGAAAACAATGCAGACAATTCTTCGTGCGCTGGCACCGTGCGATACCGTGGATATTCAGGAACTGGCGCAGGCCGCCGCGCAGGGAGAAGAGCAATTATACCGGTATCTTGGTTCCACCCGGTATGCGGATGCCGAGGACGCCCTGCGGGAGTCGGTCTCCGCGTTTGAACGCTGGTGTGACAACCGGATGATGCAGGCTATCCGCCCGCAAAAATACAATCCGCTGACCATCGGCCCTCTTGCGGCTTATCTTCTTGCAAGGGAAAACGAAATCCGTGCGGTGCGGATGATCCTTTCCGGTAAGCGGAATCATTTGCCGGAGCAATCCGTGCGGGAAAGGCTGAGGGAAATGTATGTATAAAATAGCAGTAATGGGCGACCGTGACAGTATTTACGGCTTCGCGGCCCTTGGACTCGATATTTATCCCACCGCCGATCCGGCCGAAGCCGCGAAAAAGCTTCGCCGGCTGGCGGAAAGCGGTTATGCGGTCATCTATATGACGGAGGCGCTTTCCGCCTCGCTGGAGCCGGAAATTGAACGATACCGCGCGCAGTTTGTTCCGGCCATTATCCCGATTCCCGGCGTTTCAGGGAATACAGGCGCCGGAATGGCGCATGTGCGTAAGTCGGTGGAACAGGCCGTTGGTTCCGACATTATCTTTAACGATGAAAACGAAAAGAGCAGGTGACAATATGAGTAAAGGAACAATTCGCAAAGTCGCCGGGCCGCTGGTCATTGCGGAAGGAATGCGTGACGCCAACATGTTCGACGTTGTGCGGGTCAGCAGCCAGCGGCTTATCGGCGAAATTATAGAAATGCACGGGGATCGCGCCTCCATTCAGGTTTATGAGGAAACTTCCGGTCTGGGCCCGGGCGAACCGGTTGAATCCACCGGCGCTCCGCTGAGCGTGGAACTTGGGCCGGGTCTGATCGGCAGTATTTTTGACGGCATCCAGCGCCCGCTGGACGATATCATGAAGGCTTCCGGCAACAATCTGCACCGCGGTGTGGAAATCCCCGCCCTCAAGCGCGACGTTAAATGGCACTTTGTTCCCTGCGTTCATCAGGGGGACGAGGTTCTTCCGGGGGATATTTTAGGCACCGTGCAGGAAACGGAGATTGTGGCACATAAAATTATGGTTCCGAACGGCGTGAGCGGAACCGTTTTGAGCGCTGCGGAAGGAGACTATGTCGTAACAGATACCGTCGCCAGCGTGCGCTCCGCGGACGGGGCGGAACATATTGTGCCGCTCATGCAGAAATGGCCGGTCCGCGTCGGCAGGCCGTACCGGGAAAAGCTATCGCCGGAAATGCCGCTTGTAACAGGTCAGCGTGTCATCGACGCCCTGTTTCCCATTGCAAAGGGCGGCGTGGCCGCGGTTCCGGGTCCGTTCGGCAGCGGAAAGACCGTTGTTCAGCATCAGTTGGCAAAATGGGCGGAAGCGGATATTGTGGTTTACATTGGCTGCGGGGAACGCGGCAACGAAATGACGGACGTATTAAATGAATTCCCCGAACTGAAGGATCCGAAAACTGGGTATTCTCTGATGAAGCGTACCGTTTTGATTGCCAATACCTCCGACATGCCGGTTGCCGCCCGTGAAGCCTCCATCTATACAGGCATAACGATTGCGGAATACTTCCGCGATATGGGATATTCCGTGGCGCTCATGGCGGACTCCACCTCACGCTGGGCGGAAGCGCTCCGTGAAATGTCCGGCCGTCTGGAAGAGATGCCCGGTGAAGAGGGATACCCCGCTTATCTGGGCAGCCGGCTGGCACAGTTCTACGAGCGCGCGGGCCGGGTTCGTTCCCTTGGACACACACCGAGGGAAGGTGCGCTTTCGGTGATCGGCGCCGTTTCACCCCCCGGCGGTGACATTTCAGAGCCGGTTTCGCAGGCGACGCTCCGCATTGTTAAAGTATTCTGGAGCCTTGACTCCGCTCTGGCGTACCGCAGGCACTTCCCAGCGGTCAACTGGCTGACCAGCTATTCCCTTTATGTGGATACGATGGAAAAGTGGTTCAACTCCCATGTGCACCCTGACTGGATGGAGCAGCGCAGCCAAATCATGCGGCTGCTTCAGGAGGAGGCCGAACTGCAGGAAATTGTGAAGCTGGTCGGTATGGACGCCCTTTCCGCGCCGGATCGCTTAAAGCTGGAAGCCGCGCGTTCTATCCGTGAAGATTTTCTGCATCAGGATGCTTTCCATGAAGTAGACACTTATACGCCGCTGGAAAAACAGTACACCATGATGAAGCTTGTGCTGGATTATTACAGTGAGTCCGTAGGGGCGCTCGGGCGGGGTGTTTCTGTTGACAAGCTGGTCTCCCTTCCTGTGCGTGAGCGCATCGGCCGTTTTAAATATGTGCCTGCGGATCGTATGGAGCAGGAATACAAGGATATTCTGCAGGTTATGCACAAAGAAGTCCAAAGCCTTGAGCAGAAGGAGGAGTACTGATGCCGAAGGAATACAGAACCATACAGGAAGTGGCCGGCCCCCTGATGCTGGTACAGGGCGTTGAAAATGTAAACTATAACGAATTGGGTGAAATTGAACTTGCCGACGGAGAAAAACGCCGCTGCAAAGTCCTTGAAATAGACGGCGGAAACGCACTGGTGCAGCTGTTTGAAAGCTCCACCGGAATCAACCTGAGCAACAGCCGGGTGCGCTTTTTGGGACGCAGCATGGAGCTGGGCGTGTCGCAGGATATGCTGAGCCGCGTGTTTGACGGCCTTGGCCGGCCGATGGACGGAGGGCCGGAAATTCTGCCGGATCGCCGTATGGATATCAACGGTCTTCCCATGAACCCCGCCGCGCGGAATTATCCGCAGGAATTTATTCAAACCGGAGTTTCCGCTATTGACGGACTGAATACGCTGGTGCGCGGACAAAAGCTGCCGATTTTTTCAGCAAGCGGCCTGCCGCACGCAAATTTGGCCGCTCAAATAGCCCGGCAGGCAAAGGTACGGGGTACCTCCGAACCGTTTGCCGTTGTTTTTGCCGCAATGGGTATTACATTTGAAGAGTCCAATTTCTTTATAGAGAGTTTCCGCGAAACAGGCGCAATTGACCGTGCGGTATTGTTTGTGAACCTTGCAAACGACCCCGCCGTAGAACGGATCGCAACGCCCAGAATGGCGCTTACCGCCGCGGAATATCTCGCCTTTGAAAAAGACATGCACGTTCTTGTCATCCTGACCGATATCACCAACTATGCGGACGCCCTGCGCGAAGTTTCCGCCGCGCGAAAGGAAGTGCCGGGCAGACGCGGATATCCGGGCTACATGTACACCGACCTTGCGTCTCTTTACGAACGCGCGGGAAGGCAGAAGGGGAAGCCGGGCAGCATTACGCTGATCCCCATTCTTACCATGCCGGAAGACGACAAGACACACCCTATTCCGGATCTTACCGGATACATTACGGAAGGCCAGATCATTCTCAGCCGTGAACTGTACCGCAAGGGCGTTACGCCGCCCATCGACGTGCTGCCGTCGCTTTCAAGACTGAAGGATAAGGGGATAGGCGAGGGCAAAACACGCGCCGACCACGCAAACACAATGAACCAGCTGTTTGCGGCTTATGCGCGCGGAAAAGAAGCTAAGGAGCTCATGGTGATTCTGGGCGAGGCCGCGTTGACCGACATTGACCGGCTTTACGCAAAATTTGCCGATGAATTTGAAAAAGAATATGTTTCCCAGGGATACCATGCTAACCGGGATATTGAAGAAACGCTTGCAATTGGCTGGAGGCTGCTTTCCATACTTCCCCGCAGTGAATTAAAGAGGATTAAAGATGAATACCTTGACCAGTACTACGGCAAGTAACCATCCGGCGTCAACGTTTTCAAAGGAGGTGTTTGCTTTTGGCGAATGTTCACGTAAATCCCACACGAATGGAGCTTACCCGGCTGAAAAAAAAGCTGGTCACGGCGATTCGCGGGCATAAGCTGCTGAAAGATAAGCGTGATGAACTGATGCGCCGTTTTCTTGACCTTGTACGTGAAAACAAGGCTCTTCGCGAGAAAGTGGAGCGGGNNTCGCGGCGGCTAACCGGAATTTTGTGCTTGCGCGTTCCGTCATGCCGGACGAAGTAATCAATGTGGCGCTTATGACACCCAAGCAGGAGGTTGCCCTGGAAGTGGAGACCCAAAATGTAATGAGCGTGGAAATACCGAAATATCAGTATAAAACAAGGACTTCGGATGCTAACGACATTTTTTCCTACGGATATGCCTTTACTTCCGGTGACCTTGATTCAGCGGTAAAATCCCTTTCCGATGTATTTCCGGATATGCTTCGTCTGGCTGAATGTGAAAAGGCATGCCAGCTTCTTGCGGCAGAAATCGAGAAAACCCGGCGCCG
>DENA01000011.1:0-698 GCA_002359465.1 Ruminococcaceae bacterium UBA2656 | reverse complement strand
TTCACTACAGAGAAAAACTTGAATAAAGGATTAACAGCGGCTATATTAGCAATGATCATAAAGTGAATAAAGCCAGTCGAGTAATACGGCTGGCTTTTCTAATAATCAGGTGAAAACACAGAGAATTTAGTCCACATTTAGTCCATATAAAAGTGCCTGCATAGGTCTTTTAGAGTCTTTCATAGAACCGCACAAAAACAACAAAAGCCGCATGAACACTGAATTTTCAGCACCCATGCGGCTTCTTCTATGTGTCATTAGGTCAAAATAGATGCACTACAAGATTTCTAAAATTGCATTAGAGATATAGCTTTTCCTTAACATTAAACGATTGCCCTTTCAAGTTATACTTTAAAAACTTATATAGAATACAGTTTTCTTTATCTGTTTCGTGAGTAGAGATGATTATTTGGTTGTTAGAAAAATCGTTACGCAAAACTTCTATAAGCGAAGATATATTGATGTCATCCATAGTTTGCACTGGATCGTCTACAAGAATGAACCCGATGTCATCTCTTGATTTCATAATATATTGCTTATTCATTGAAAAAAGGAATGCTAATACAAATCCCGAAAGCTGACCGGAGCTGAAAGTATTAAGAATATCATGCTTGGCATCACCATTTGAAACAAAGCGCATTTCATCTTTACTAACAAAGACCCCCAAACCATTTTGATATCGGTAAGGATGACAGGAA
>DENA01000013.1:120763-150750 GCA_002359465.1 Ruminococcaceae bacterium UBA2656 | reverse complement strand
CGGCTCATAACCGGTCGGTCCAAGGTTCGAGTCCTTGATGGCCCACCAAGACAGAAGTACCCTTCAAAGGGTACTTTTTGTTTTATGTGTAATTGCAGTGTAAGCGCTTCTAAAGTGCAAGCGGTAAGTTATTGCGGAAATAACTTGATAAGCTTATACTGCCTCTGAACCCTTCCGTCAATAAGCAGATCAGAACTCATGAATTGGCTGCATCATATGGGAATGTTTTGTAATCACGCAATATTCATATTGAAAACAAAAGAATGTCACCGGAAATCTCCATAATAAAAGCACATCAATTTTGATTGGAGAATGAATCATAATGGAAAACGAAATATCGGAGAAAATCAGAAGAATGCTGAAAGAATTGGGATGGTCTGATGAGGTCATAAACAATTCGGAATATCTTAAAAATGATAATGATGCGGTACGAGTGACAGCTTCAGCAAAACAGCGAAGCGACAGAACAAAATCGTAAATGATACTGGAGCGGGCGGATTCTAATATGTGTCCGTCCGATTTTGTCTTAGAACCTTCATAAAATATTAACAGTTTATAAAAAAACAATACTTGACAATAAGTGAATGATCATTTATTATAATAATAACCCTTAATTTTAATTAGAAAATCCAGGTGGTGCTTATGAGGAAAAAGGATGATGAAAAGCAGAGGTGCATTAAGACCGCGGTTGTTGAATTGATTTTAAAAGAAGGATTTCAGGGTGCGTCAATCTCTAAAATCGCGCGGGCAGCCGGGGTATCTNNACGGAAGACACCTTTCAGTATTTGCTGGAATGTTTAAATCCCAATATGGCCGGGGAACAAATTATTGAGGAACTCATTCGCAGCTATTATTCGTACATTGTTGAAAATAAGGAAATTTTTCATTTTATTGAACAGTTCAGCACATGCCCCGCTCTTCAGGCCAATTGTGGTTTTATGAAAGGGCCGGGAAATCTGAATCAGCTCCTGACAGATTTAAAAAGAAAACAAATTCTCAATGATTATAACAATGATAATTTATACGCTATTCTGTTTTCTCCTGTAAAAACGATTGCTGTAAAAGGCTGTAATTCAGAAGCTACGGCTATGGAACGTTTGGATGAACTGATTGCAATTATTCAGAAAGCATTGATTAAAGGCTATTGAGACGCAAGCAACATACATATTTATTTTATTTACAAAATTTATAAACGAATATTCATTTATAAAAAGAAAGGATTATTTTTATGATATTATCAGTCGAAGATCTTGTATTATTACCGGGAATGACCTATCCGTTGGGTTTCAGCCGGCTAAGTGAAGAAGAGCTGTCTGTGCTGCGGGACAAACAGCAGGAAATCACGGCACTGCCGTTAAAGCGGCAGCGTGAAAGAAAAGAGTTACAGGCGGAGGATTTCTATCAAATAGGAACCGCGCTTCAGATTCTTGACGTAGTTTCCGGCGAAAAGGGCTATTTAATTAAAGTAAAAGCATTGACCCGGGTGGAAGTATCCGACCTTATGATCAGCGAAAGTATCATAACCGGAAAGACGACTGCCATTCCGGAAGTGATTGACTTGAACGAAAACAGTCAAAGGGAAATGGCAAATTATATTCAAAATATTTCCCATCAGGTGGGATCGAATTTCAGAAACACAGACGGTATTATGAAAACGATCGACGAAATCAAAGACCTTAATGTGCTGATCGGATATATCTGCCAGTTCCTTCCTTTTTCAAGGCAGGAGAAGTATACTCTGATGGAGACATCTTCTCTGAAAGACCGCGGTTTGGCTTTTATTGATTATTTTCTGCACTATAAAGAAGAAATACAGCTTCAGATTGAGATGTCGGAGCGTTTTTCCGAAAAAGTCAATAAAAATTACCGTGAAGCAGTTTTGCGGGAGCAACTCCAGGCAATTCAGGAAGAACTGAATGAGGGAAAACCGGAATCAGCGAAAAAAGGAAAGGATTACAAAACACGAATTGAAAACGCGCATATGCCGGACGAGGTGCGGTCGGCCGCACTGGAAGAACTGAGCAAGCTGGAAAGTCAGAATCCCGCGAGCGCGGATTATAACGTCATTCAGAATTATCTGGATCTGCTTGTTGAATTGCCGTGGGAAATGAAAGAGGAGAAACCCGTGGATATCAGAGAGGCCCGGCGCGTTTTGGATGAGCAGCAGTACGGCCTTGAGAAAGTGAAGGACCGCATCATACAGCAGCTCGCACNNATGTGGGGCCTCCCGGAACGGGAAAGACCAGCCTTGGGCGCAGCATTGCTGAAGCGCTGGGCAGGAAATACATCCGGCTGAGCCTTGGCGGGATTCGTGACGAGGCCGAAATCCGCGGTCATCGCAGGACTTATATCGGTGCAATGCCGGGGCGTATTATCCAGAGCATTAAAAAGGCCGGCACAATGAACCCGGTCATGGTTCTGGATGAAGTCGACAAACTGATGACCGGCTACAACGGCGACCCCGCGAGCGCGCTGCTGGAGGTTCTTGATCCGGAGCAGAACAATACCTTTACGGACCATTATCTTGACCTTCCCTACAACTTATCGAATGTGTTCTTTATAGCGACCGCAAACAGCCTGGAGACCATTCCGGGGCCCTTACTGGACCGTATGGAGGTCATTCAGCTTTCCAGCTACACCTCCAACGAAAAATTCCATATCGGGAAAAATCATTTAATCCGGGAAGCGCTTGAAGAACATGGACTGACGGAGAATGACGTACATATCAGCGATGAAGCCCTTCATCAGATGATATCTGATTATACCATGGAGGCCGGCGTCAGGGGACTGAAAAAGAGGCTGGATTCCATAGCGAGGAAAGCGGCGGAAAAAATTGTCCTTGGAGATGTGGAAAGACCCTATACCGTTGAACCCGATGATCTGGAAGGAATTCTGGGCAGCAAAATGTCAAGGCACGATGTCGCTCAGGAAATGAATCCTCCCGGGGTGGTCACAGGCCTGGCGTGGACGCCGGTGGGCGGGGAAATCCTGTTCATCGAGGCGACGGAAATGCCCGGAAACGACCAGATCATCCTGACAGGCCAGCTTGGAGACGTTATGAAGGAATCCGCAAGGATCTCGCTGAGCCTGCTGAAATCCCGTTTGCCGGTCAACGCAATACAGTTCAAGGAAAAGGATATCCATATCCATGTGCCGTCCGGCGCCGTTCCGAAGGATGGTCCTTCGGCAGGCGTTACGCTTTTTACGGCTCTTGCTTCTTTGATTACCGGCATAAAGGTGGATTCCAAACTTGCAATGACGGGTGAAATCACGCTGAGGGGCACGGTGCTCCCGATTGGCGGACTGAAGGAAAAGCTGCTCGCCGCGGAACGCGCGGGTATTACGAAAGCCTTGATTCCAAAGGACAACGTGTCGGATTTGAAGGATATCCCGGACGAAGTGAAAGAGAAAATTCAGATTATCGCGGTGGAGACCATTGAGGACGTCCTCAAAGAGGCGCTTGGAATCGCTTTGCCGAAGCCGGAGCATGTTCTGCCGGAACCACGCTTCTTTACCAGGCTTGAAGGAGCGGCGCCGATCAAGACAAAATAAATTAGCGTACGACAGTCAAATGACATAGGCAGCCTGGTTAATCGAAAGATGCGCTTTTAACAGACAGGCAAACAAAACAAAGGCCCATACCGGTTTTAACTGATATGGGCTTTTCCTGTATCCGCATATTCAAAAGATTTTCAATTGTACGGCAGTCCAGAAAGACTGCAGCCGGAATTACACAAAGATATAAGCCAGCCTCATAAAACAAAGCCCCCGGCTTCGCTGCCGGGGGCTGTTGTGCTTCATTTTAATGCAGGTCACACTCGCAGGATTCGCATTCCGGAATATCACCGACGAGCGGGGCTGGGTCAATGCCCTTCTTTTTATAATAATCCGAAACAGCAGCTTTAATTGCCTGCTCGGCCAAAACGGAGCAATGCACCTTCACCGCCGGAAGTCCGTCCAGTGCTTCCATAACCGCTTTGTTTGTCAGCTTTAAAGCGTCCTCAATCTTTTTACCTTTGATCAGCTCGGTCGCCATGGAACTGGTCGCAATCGCGGCGCCGCAGCCGAAGGTTTTAAACTTTACATCACTAATCACGTCGCCGTCAACTTTAATGTACATTCTCATAATATCCCCGCATTTCGGGTTGCCGACTTCACCGATACCGCTTGCATCCGGTATTTCACCGACATTGCGCGGATTTGCAAAGTGATCCATAACTTTTTCGCTGTATGCCATATTAATTACCTCTCTTATATCTTAAAATCAAAAAATCTTCTGTGAATACTTTTTCTGCCCTGAGATAATTTCTTCCCAGAGCGGGGACATCGAACGGAGATGCGCCACAATTTTCGGCAGAACCTCAAGGATATAATCGACGTCTTCCTCGGTATTCTGTTCGCTGAAGGTAATTCTGAGGGAACCGTGCGCAATTTCGTGCGGAAGACCGATTGAAAGAAGTACATGGCTTGGGTCAAGGGAACCGGAAGTGCAGGCGGAACCGGAGGAAGCGCAGATGCCTTTCAGGTCAAGGCTTAAAAGAAGCGATTCGCCTTCAATGCCTTCAAAACACATATTAATATTGCCCGGCAGACGTTTTACCCGGTCGCCGTTGATATAGGAGCGTTCGATTTTGAGCGCTTCGTCGATCAGCCTGTCCCTCATCTTTGTCAGGCGCTTCGCACGTTCGTCAATGTTGCCGCAGGCTTCTTTCAGCGCGACGCTCAGCCCGACGATCCCGGCGACATTTTCCGTGCCGGCCCTGCGTCCGCGCTCCTGTGCCCCGCCGTCGATCAGATTCGGCATTTTGATGCCATTGCGGATATACAGTGCGCCCACGCCTTTGGGCGCGTGGAATTTATGGCCGGAGAGTGACAGCAAATCAATGTTCTGTTCCTTCACGTTAATGTGGATGTTGCCCACGGCCTGTACTGCGTCGGTATGAAAGATCACGCCGTGCTTTTTGCAGATCGCACCGATTTCAGGAATCGGCTGAATGGTGCCGATTTCATTGTTTGCATACATGATGGAAACAATGGCGGTATCTTCGCGGATGGCTGCTTCCAGCTCGTCAGTCCTTACAAGGCCGTCGCTGTGCACGTCAAGGTAGGTGACCTCAAAGCCCTCTTTCTCAAGTGCCTCGCACGAGTGAAGAACTGCGTGGTGCTCAAACTTTGAAGTAATGATATGTTTTTTGCCCTTTTTCGCCTGTTCGTGTGCAACGCCCTTCAGCGCCCAATTGTCGCCCTCGCTGCCGCCGGAGGTGAAAAATATTTCATTCGGCAAAGCGCCAAGGCAGTGCGCAACGGTCTCGCGTGCCTGCTCAAGCGGCTTTTTTGCCGCCCGGCCAACGGAATAGAGACTGGACGGATTGCCGTAATATTGGGTGTAAAAGGGTTCCATCGCTTCCAGAACGGATTTTGAAACAGGAGTGGTAGCGGCGTTATCCGCGTAAATAAAACGTGCCATGTTATCACCTTTACTTAATATATTATTAAATTTGTAGGAGTACGTCCTGCACATAATATACACCAATTTGGTATATATTTCAATAGGCTGAAACAGATTATTTAAATTTTTCTATCGCCGCAACGGCAAGACGGTCGCAGCGCTCATTTTCCGGGTGACCGGCATGTCCCTTTATCCACTGGACCGTCACACGGTGTTCATCAAGAAGCGCCAGCAGCGCCTCCCATAAATCCGCGTTCAGGGCAGGCTTTTTGTCGGACTTCCGCCAGTTATTTTTCTGCCAGCTTTTTGCCCACCCCTTTGCAATCGCGTCGCATACATATTTGGAATCACTGCAGAGAAGCACTTCGCAGGGCTCTTTTAAAAGGCGGAGCGCTTCAATAACCCCGCTCAACTCCATACGGTTGTTAGTTGTGTCCGCCGCACCGCCGCTGATCTCTTTCTCGGTGCCATTGTAGCGCAGCACGGCTCCCCAGCCGCCCGGGCCCGGATTTCCGCTGCACGCGCCGTCTGTGTATATCTCGACCCGCTTCATTTTTATCATCCCTTAGTATTAACTAAAATTATTTTTTTCATTATATCATACCGACTTTATACAAACAATGTTAACTTTGGTTTAGGAATTCCTTTTTTGGCCATAATATAATTTACCGACCAGCGGCGCAATCGCTTGACAGCAATTACGAATCAAGGTACAATTAGAACGATATTTGTGTCCGGATTTATTTTTAATACTGCATTATATTTAGACATTAAATATATTTGTAACCGCATGCATTTGCGGTTAAGACTGACGTCTTTTTACAGCTGCCCGCGCAGTGTAAAAGATGCAAAAAATGAACAGGGATACGCCATGCCCGCTCAGGCACCGTTTGCCGGCGGACTTTATTGGTTGCACCCTAATGAACAATGGAGGTTATTTCGTGACGGAAAAAAATCAAACAAATTCCGCGGAGCTTAAGGAAACGGCGGATACGCGCACCGGTGCTGTGAGCGAGGGACGCTCCTCTCTTTATCAAAAGGTGGTGCCGCCGCAAAGACCGGCACACAGGCCGGAGCAGGCGTCCAGAAGAAGGGTGCAGAAGCCTGCCGATCAGGTGATTGGCGGAGACGCCGGGCAGAGGAAGGAACCCGAACAGCCCGCCCAGGCGGCTCAGCCTGCCAAGCCAAAACAGCCTAGGCGCAGGCGCCAGCCTCAGAAGCAGTCGCAGCAGGGCCAGTCAAAGGCGCCGCAGGTGCTTGCACAGCTTAACCAGCAGCCCAAACCGGCGCAGCAGCCAAAAACAGAGCAGCCCAAAAAACCGGCAAACCAGCGCCAGCAGAGCAAGCGGGGCAAAGGCGGCCGGCAAAAACCGTCGATTAAAGCGTATTTTCTCGGCGGATTAAATGAGATCGGAAAGAATTTTACACTGTTTGAGTGTGAAGACGATATGATTATTGTCGACTGCGGCATGGCTTTCCCTGACGGGGATATGCTCGGTGTCGACCTTGTTCTGCCGGACTTTACTTTTGTGGAGCGCAATGTGGATAAAATCCGCGGCATTGTGCTGACCCACGGCCATGAGGACCATATCGGCGCGATTCCCTATCTTCTGAAGAAAGTGAGCCTGCCCGTTTACGGAACGCCGCTGACCCTCGGTCTTGTGGAGGGCAAGCTCAAAGAACACGGCCTGTCCAATAAAGTAAAGCTGAATGTCGTTCACCCGGGCGGCCAGATTAAACTCGGCTGCATGACGGTTGAACTGATCCATGTCAACCACTCCATACCGGACGCGGTCGCGCTGGCGATTCATTCGCCCGCCGGCACGATTGTCCACACGGGCGACTTTAAAATCGACTGCACACCCGCGCAGGGCGCCATGATTGATCTCGGCCGTCTGGCACAGCTTGGACAGGAAGGTGTGCTGGCCCTGTTTGCGGATTCCACCAATGCCGAAAGGCCCGGCTACACCATGACGGAAAGTAAAGTCAACGATTCCTTTGAACGTCTGTTCAAACGGGCTGAAAATAACAGGATCATCATCGCCACCTTTGCTTCCAACATCAGCCGTGTCCAGCAGATCATCAACTGCGCGGTCAAGTACGGGCGCAAGGTTGCCCTCTCCGGGCGCAGCATGCTCAATGTGATGGGCATCGGCGTGGAGATGGGTTATCTGGAGGTCCCGGATGGCGTTTTAATCGACCTTGATCTGATTAACCGGTATCCGAAGGACAAAATTGTTCTGGTCACCACGGGCAGCCAGGGCGAGCCGATGAGCGCGCTGACCCGCATGGCCTTTGCCGACCACCGCAAGGTGGAGGTAGGCCCCGGGGACTTTATCATCATTTCCGCGCGGCCGATTCCCGCCAATGAGAAGACGGTCGGCACGGTGATTGACGAGCTGATGAAGCGCGGATGCGAGGTCGTATATGAATCCATGTATGAGGTGCATGTTTCCGGTCATGCGTGTCAGGAAGAATTAAAGCTGATGCAGGGCATTACAAAGCCCAAATATTTTATCCCCGTTCACGGTGAGCAAAAGATGCTGCGCAAGCACGCGGGACTGGCTTACGCCATGGGAAAGAGTGCCTCCGATGTGTTTATCGGCGATATCGGCGATGTTCTGGAACTGAATCAGGACTATATGAAAAAACTTGCCTCTGTTCCGGCCGGCAGAATACTTGTGGACGGCCTTGGCGTCGGCGATGTGGGCAGCATTGTGCTTCGCGACCGCAAACATCTTGCCGAGGACGGCCTCATCGTGGTTGTCTGCACCATCGCCCAGGGAGACGGACATGTTGTTTCGGGCCCGGATGTTGTTTCGCGCGGTTTTGTCTATGTGCGTGAATCCGAACCGCTGATTGAAGAGGCCAAGGAATTGGTCGATCATGTTCTGGAGACCTGCTCGGCCAATAATATTCATGACTGGGGAACACTCAAGACAAAAATCAAGGATGAGCTTTCCCGTATGCTCTATGACCGTACAAAGCGCAGCCCAATGATTCTTCCGATTATTATGGAAGTCTAAGTGCTGAAGGGGTAATCATTTTGAAGAGAAAAGTATGGGTGTCTTCGCCGGTATTCTTTGTAATTACAGCGGTTATGCTCATCATGGCCAGCATAAGCTATTTTTACAGCCATATATTGTTCGCTGTGGAGATGACGTTTTCCATCGGCTCCGTTATTGTTGTCATGCTTTCCACGGAACGGTTTAAGGCGCATGTGTCCACAGCGGTGAAAAGCGCCCAGAAAATACTGTCCGGCGAGGAGTACCGTGCGCTTCAGGAATTTACAATGCCTGTTGCGGTCATTGGCGAAGAAGGGGATATCATCTGGGTCAACGACGCTTTTGCCGCGAAAGTCAGCGTCAAGCGCGAATGCCGCGGGGAAAATATCCTGAAATTTATTTATCCCAAAACAGTGAACCAGATCATTGCCGAAAGCGGAACGGACATTGCCGTTGCGAACCGGCATTACACTGTCTACGCTGCAAAAACAGGGTACGGCAGTATGGTTTATTTCGTGGACGACACGTATTACAAGGAAATCAACCGCGAATATATCGACCGGCGCCCGGTTGTCGCGCTTGCCAGCTTTGACAACCGGGAGGAGCTTGCCCGCGATTCCAGCGGAAGCGAGGATTCCCGCATTGCTTCGGAGGTGGAAAGCGCCCTGATAAACTGGGCGCAGAGCATGGGCGGCTTTCTGAAGAGGCTGAGCGGCGGGCGGTATCTGATCCTGACCGATGAAGCCCATACCCGCGAAGCGGCTGAAAAGCGTTTTCAGATTCTTGACGCCATCCGCGCGATCAAAGCGGGGGAACGCCGAAGCGCCACGGTTTCCATCGGCGTGGGGCGCGGGGCGGATTCCCTTGCGGAAAGCGAGGAATGGGCGCGCAAAGCGCTTGACATGGCTCTGGGCCGCGGCGGAGATCAGGTGGCCGTCAAACAAAAGGACGATACATACGAGTTCTTCGGCGGCCTTTCAAAAGGGGTTGAAAAGCGTGACAAGGTGCGCACCCGCGTGATTGCCGCAACACTTTCCGACCATATTAAAAACAGCGACAATGTGCTGATTATGGGGCATAAGTTTTCCGATCTGGACAGCGTGGGCGCGTCCGTGGGCATGTGGAGCGCAGTGACAAAGGCGCTGAAAAAGCCTGCTTTTGTGGTTGTTAACCGCGCGCAGAGCCTTGCATCCCCTTTGATTAATTCCATGGAGGCTTTGGGCGGCGGAAAGATTTTTATTTCCCCCATGGAAGCCATGTCCCTTACAACGCCGAAGACCCTTCTGATCGTCGTGGACACCCATTCCCCGGAATTCGCTGAAAGCGCGGAGCTTTTAAACGCAGTTTCCCGCGTGGTTATCATTGACCATCACCGCATGATGGTCAAGCATATCGAAAACGCGCTTGTCTTCTATCATGAACCCTATGCAAGCTCCACCTCTGAAATGGTGGCCGAGCTTGTGCAGTATATCGGCGACGACACGCTCAGCCAGGCGGAAGCCGAAGCGCTGCTGTCCGGAATCATGCTGGACACCAAGAATTTCGTGCTCAAAACCGGTGTCCGTACCTTTGAGGCGGCGGCATATCTCCGCCGGCGCGGCGCGGACACGGTGGAAGTAAAACGCATGTTTTCCGACACGATTGACACCTACAAGGCAAAATATCAGATTGTTTCCAGCGCTGAGATTTTGGGCGACTGTGCAATTGCCTCCGCCGACCATGAATTTCCCGATATCCGCATTACCTCGGCTCAGGCGGCGGACGAGCTGCTGTCCATACAGGGCGTCAACGCTTCTTTTGTACTCTTCCCAACGGGAAGCAGTGTCGTGAATGTTTCCGCCCGCTCGCTGGGTGAAATCAACGTGCAGCTGATTATGGAGGCTTTGGGCGGCGGCGGACACCTGACAATGGCGGGCGCTCAGCTTACCGGCGTCACGGTCCGGCAGGCGCGTGAAAAGCTCGTTGCGGTGCTGCAGGATACGATGGCAAAGGCAGTTCAATAATCAATTTATATAATGGAGGTAAATATCAATGAAGGTAGTTCTGCTTGAAGATATAAAAGGCAGCGGCAAAAAAGGGGAGCTGATCAATGTCAGCGACGGCTACGCCCGCAATTATCTTTTTCCGCGCAAGCTCGCCAAGGAGGCAAACGCGCAGGCAATGAACGAATTGAAGAATGCCGCCGAAGCAAAGGCTTTCAAAATCCAGTCGGAAATTGATGCCGCCAAACAGACCGCTGAAAAGATAGACGGAAAAAGCGTGAAGCTGTATGCAAAGGCGGGGCAGGGCGGCAAAATTTTCGGTTCTGTCACGTCGAAGGAAATTGCCGAAGAACTCAAGCGGTCTTATAAGGTCAATATTGACAAACGCAAAATCATTTTGAACGCCGACATTAAAGCGTTCGGTACGTATGAATGTGAAGTAAAGCTTCACAGCGGCATATCCGCAAAGATTTTCGCCGTGGTCGGTGAAAAGGAATAACATCAGCAGGGAGGAAACGGTATGGATGACATGGTAACAGGCGGGTACAGTGCGCTGAACCTGCCTTTCAGCCCCGAAGCGGAACAGTCCGTGCTGGGCGCCGTCCTTTTGGATTCCTCCTGTCTGGACCGTGTGGCGGAGATTCTGCCCCGGCCGGAATATTTTTATCAGACGAACAACAGCCTGATTTATTCCACCATGCTGGAGATGTTTACCATCGCCCAGCCGGTGGACTTTGTCACCGTTCTGGAAAAGCTGAAGGGAACTCCGGGCTTTGATGAGGCGAGCGGAAAAACCTATCTGCTTCAGCTTGCGCAGCTGGTTCCCTCCATATCCAATGTGGAATCCTACGCCCGTATTGTGCGGGACAAATATGACGTGCGCACCCTGATCACCACTTCGCGCGATATTATTGAGGAAGCTTCAGAGGGCTCGGCCGACGCGGCCACCCTGCTCGATTCGGCGGAACAGCGCATTTTTGATATCCGGCGCGGGAAAAATATGCAGGGCCTTCAGCGCATTGATGAAATCATTGTGCAGACCTTTGACCGGCTAGACCTGCTGAATTCCCCGGACGCCGACCTTTACAAAGGGGTTCCGACCGGCATCAAGGAGCTGGACGACACCATCACCGGTCTGAACCGCTCCGACTTCATCCTGCTGGGTGCGCGCCCAGGCATGGGAAAAACCAGCTTCGCGCTGAACATCGCGCGGCACGCGGCGGTAAAGGCAAACAAAAAGATTGCCTTTTTCTCGCTTGAAATGAGCAAGGAGCAGCTGGCGTCGCGCCTGCTGTCCACCGAGGCCATGGTCGGCGGCACCAAGCTGCGCACCTGAAAACTGAGCGAGGACGAGTGGATACGCCTGATTGAGGCGGGAGACGTCCTTTCCAAGACACAGATGTATTTTGACGACAATCCGTCCATTACGGTGGGGGAAATGAAGGCGAAAATCAGACGGCTGAGAGACGTTGACCTGGTTGTAGTCGATTATTTGCAGCTGATGTCCGCCGCCGGTAAAAACGACAACCGTGTTCAGGAAATTTCAAAAATTACCCGAAACATGAAAATTATGGCCAAGGAACTTAATGTGCCGGTTCTCATGCTTTCCCAGCTGGCCCGTGACAGCGAAAAGCGCACCAACCACCGCCCGGTTTTATCGGATCTGCGTGATTCCGGTTCCATTGAACAGGACGCGGATATTGTTTTGTTTCTGTACCGTGAGGAATACTATCAGGATGCGGAAACGCCGAATGAAAACGCCGACCGGAACAGCGGGGAATGCATTATTGCAAAAAACCGTCACGGCGAAACCAAAACGGTTCCTCTGCACTGGCAGGGTGAGTTCATGCGTTTTACGGCGCAGGAGGTTGTCCGCAATGAACAGTGAAATCTTAAATATTGAAAAAAAGATTGAAGGAGTAATCGTCAGATGGAACATGCTGCCTCCGGGCTGTACCGTTGTGGTCGGCCTTTCCGGCGGCGCGGATTCCCTGACGCTTGCTCATTTTATTTTAAAATATGTCGAAACCCGTGATATTCATCTGACAGCGGCGCATATTAACCATGGGCTGCGCGGAAAAGAAGCCGACGGCGACGAGGCCTTCGTTTCCCGGTGGTGCGTAGAAAACCGTGTGGAACTGAAAATTCTGCACGCCGATGTGCGGGCCCTTGCCAAGGAAAAGGGCGAAGGCGTGGAAGAGTGCGGCCGCAATGTGCGTTATGATTTTTTCAGGAGCCTTTCCGGGACAAACGGCAAAATTGCAACCGCGCACACACTGTCCGACAGTACGGAAACCGTTCTGATGAATCTGGCAAAGGGCGCGGGTATGCGCGGCCTGCGTGGGATTCCGCCGGTACGCGAAAACATCGTGCGCCCACTCATCGGGATTACGCGCGCCGAGGTGGAAGCTTACTGCGCGCATTACGGGCTGCATTATGTAACGGACAGCACGAATTTGGAAGAAGAGTACGAACGGAACAAAATCAGGCTTGGCGTTGTCCCCGTATTAAGGGAAATCAACCCCGCGTTTGAATCGGCTGTCTTTGCCATGACCGGCCGCCTGAGCGAGGACGACGCGTATCTGACTTCCCTTGCGCGGGAACAGCTCGCGGGAGCCGTCTGCCCGGGCGGGTACAGCCTGGACCGGCTGCGGAAAATGCCCGGCCCCGTTCTTGCGCGGGCAATTGCCGCCGGTGTGGAGAATGTCCGCAGGGTCAGGCTGGAAAGCCGCCACATTGAGGCCGTTTCAAAAATGGTGCGTGCGGGTGCCGGTTCGGTTACCGTCGCGGGAGGAATACAATGCACCGCACAGGGCAATACTCTTTCTATTGCCGTTGCTCAAAGGCCGGCTTTTGAGCAGTGGAACGTGCCGTTCTGCGCGCCTTCAACCGTTCTGCCGGACGGAAGAACGCTCATGATCGTAAAACTGACCGGAAAAGAATTAGAAAAATGCCGCAAATTTAATAAATTGTTATTTAATAATCTAATTAACTATGATACAATATCTAGTATTACCTCTGTTAGAAACAGACGCAGCGGCGATACTTTCCGCCCCGCGGGGCGCGGTGTCACCAAAAGCCTTAAGAAGCTTTTCAATGAAACGGGGCTTGCGCCGTCTCTGCGCGGCAATACCGCAATGCTTGAAAGCGGTGGGGAAATCATCTGGATAGAGGGCTTTGGCGTTTCACAGGGGGCCTGTGTGACCAAAGATACTCAGAATATAGCGGAAATAATAATTAAGGAGTTCGAAACATGAGAAATGATATTCAGTCGGTATTATTCAGCGAGGAGCAGCTTGCTGACATCGTACAGACAATTGGCAAACAGATCAGTGAGGACTATAAGGATAAAAACCTATTAATGGTCAGTGTGCTGAAGGGCTCCGTGGTTTTTATGGCCGATTTGATGCGTTCCATTACCATTCCGTGCAGCATTGATTTTATGTCCGTTTCCAGTTATGGTTCCGGAACAAAGACTTCCGGCGTAGTAAAAATTATTAAAGATCTGGATATTAATTTGGAAGGCTACGACCTTTTGGTCGTTGAAGATATTCTTGATAGCGGGTTGACTCTAAGCTACATACTCGAGTTGCTGCAATCCCGCTCACCGAAAAGCATAAAGGTCTGCACCCTGTTTGACAAACCGGACAGGCGTACGGCCCACATAAAAGCAGACTACGCCGGAACGGTGGTTCCGGATGAATTCATTGTCGGCTACGGCCTTGACTATGATGAAAAATACAGAAACCTTCCGTTTGTGGGAATTCTGAAACCGGAGGTTTACGAAAAAAGCTGACCGGAAGGTATAAAGCGACTCAAGTAAGGAGTGAACTTCATTTGGATAATAAAAAAACACTTAAAAATATTGGACTGTTTATAGGAGTACCTATTTTGCTGTTTATTCTGATTGCCATGATTTACGGCAACAGGCCGCAAAAGACCTATAATTATTCCGATATCCTGCACTATTTTAAAGACCAGCAGGTCACGGAATACTCCATGGATATGGGCAGCGGCGAAATGATCATCAAACTTAAGGACAAAACGCAGATATCTTACGTTGCTCCGAACGCGGAGCTGCTTTACAATGATATCCGCACTTATGTCGACCAGTATGATAAAGATCATCCGGATGCCCTGATGACCTATAACCTGAAACATCCGGCGGAGACCTCGTGGCTTGCCAGTATGCTTCCCATGCTGATTACCCTCGGAATCATGGTTCTGTTCTGGTGGTTTATGATGAAGCGTCTGAACACCAGCATGGGCGACGCGGGCAAGCAGATGAATTTCGGCAAAGCCAAAATCAAGCAGATGGCCGATGAAAAGCGCAAAACCACCTTTGCCGACGTGGCAGGCGCCGACGAGGAAAAGGAAGAACTGCGTGAAATCGTCGAATTTTTAAAGAACCCGAAAAAATACAACGAGCTTGGCGCGCGTATTCCGAAAGGCGTCCTGCTTGTTGGCCCTCCGGGTACCGGTNNGAAGCAGGCGTTCCGTTCTTCTCAATTTCCGGCTCTGACTTTGTTGAAATGTTCGTCGGTGTCGGTGCTTCCCGTGTGCGCGATCTGTTTGAACAGGCAAAAAAGAATTCTCCCTGCATTATTTTCATTGATGAAATTGATGCAGTAGGACGTCAGCGCGGCGCCGGTCTGGGCGGCGGGCACGACGAACGCGAACAGACCCTGAACCAGTTGCTGGTGGAAATGGACGGCTTCGGCGCGAACGAAGGCGTCATCATGATTGCCGCCACCAACCGCCCCGATATCCTCGACCCCGCTCTGATGCGTCCGGGCCGCTTTGACCGTCAGGTCATGGTCGGGTATCCGGATATCAAGGGCCGCGAGGAAATTCTAAAGGTCCACGCACGCGGCAAGCCGATTGCGCCGGACGTCAATCTGAAAACCATCGCAAAATCCACCGCGGGCTTTACCGGCGCAGACCTTGAGAACCTGCTGAACGAAGCGGCGCTTCTGGCCGCCAGAAAAAGCCTGAAAGCCATTACCATGGAGGAAATCGAGGAAGCGACCATTAAAGTGGTGGTCGGCACCGAGAAAAAGAGCCATGTGATGACGGAAAAAGAAAAGACCCTGACCGCGTATCATGAGGGCGGCCATGCTGTTTCCACTTATTTTTGCCCCACGCAGGATCCCGTCCACCAGATTTCCATCATTCCCCGCGGAATGGCCGGCGGCTATACCATGCAGATTCCGACCGAAGACCGTTCCTACAAGTCCCGCAAGGAGATGCAGGAGGACTTGGTGGTGCTGCTTGGCGGCCGTGTTGCCGAAGCGCTTGCTCTTGACGATATTTCAACAGGTGCTTCCAACGATATTGAACGCGCGACAAAGCTTGCGCGCAGCATGGTTACAAAATACGGCATGACCGATGCGCTTGGCCCCATCACCTACGGCCAGGATCAGGGCGAGCCGTTCCTGGGCCGCGATATGGGCCATATCCGAAACTATTCGGAGGAGACGGCGTCCATTATTGATAAGGAAATCAAAAGCCTGATGACGACCGCCTACAACAGGACGGAAAGCATTTTAAAGGAACACATGGATAAGCTGCACGAAGTGGCCAAATTTCTTTATCAAAACGAAAAGATGACCGGCGAACAGTTCAAAGAGATGATGCAGGAGAAAAAACCTGATCTTCCGGAAGAACTTCCCGGCGGAGTACCGCTTTCCGGCGCTACAGCAGAATAAAAATTTAGGGGGAATGTTGCCACATTTCCCCTTTTGCTGTCCGGGGCATATGCGTATAATATGGGAAGATTCCGCCGCGCGGCAGATATCATTGCTTGTTCAGCGGAACGGGAACTCCAAAACCAGTGAATAGATGTAGGAGCGATATGTTAATATGACTAAGAAAACGGAATATGGAAACGAAAGCATTTCCTCACTGAAAGGTGCCGACCGTGTGCGCCGGCGTCCGGCTGTCATCTTCGGGTCGGACGGAATAGAGGGCTGCGAACATTCCATCTTTGAAATATTGTCCAATTCCATCGATGAGGCGCGCGAGGGCTACGGCAAGCAGATCATTCTCACGCGTTTCAGCGACAATTCGGTTCAGGTGGAAGACCACGGTCGCGGCTGTCCGGTCGATTACAACCAAAAGGAACAGCGTTACAACTGGGAGCTTGCGTTCTGCGAACTATACGCCGGCGGCAAATACAACAACGATTCCGACGAAAGCTATGAGTACTCCCTTGGCCTGAACGGCCTTGGGCTTTGTTCCACGCAGTATGCTTCGGAATACATGGACGTGGAGGTCCGGCGCGACGGTTTCCGCTACACCCTGCATTTTGAGCACGGGGAAAATATCGGCGGACTGAAAAAAGAACCGTACAGCAAGAAGGATACCGGTTCCATTATCCGCTGGAAACCGGATTTGCAGGTTTTTACCGACATCAATGTTCCGGTGGAGTATTACCTTGACGTAATCCGCCGTCAGGCGATTGTCAACGACGGCATCAGTTTTCTGTTCCGCAGCCAGACATCCGCCGGATTTGAAGAAACGGAAATGCTGTATCAGCAGGGAATCGCCGACCATGTCAAAGAGATTGCGGGAGAGGATTCCCTTACCCCCGTCCAGTTCTGGCAGGCGGAGCGCAAGGTGCGTGACCGCGCGGACAAGCCCCAGTACAAGACAAAGATCAATGTGGCCGTGGCGTTTTCCAACCGCAATAAACTCATTGAATACTACCACAACTCCAGTTGGCTGGAGCACGGCGGCGCGCCGGACAAGGCGGTGCGCAACGCGTTTGTTTATCAGATTGATTCCTATCTGAAACAGACGGGAAAATACAATAAAAACGAGAGTAAAATCACTTTTGCAGATGTCGAGGACTGCCTTGTGCTGATTATTTCCTCATTTTCCAACCGCACTTCCTATGAAAACCAGACAAAAAAGGCCATTACCAATAAGGGCATCCAGGAAGCGATGACGGAGATGCTNNCGCCACCAGTTGGAGGTTTATTTTATCGAAAACCCTGCGGACGCGGATAAGATTGCCGCGCAGGTGCTCATCAACAAGCGCAGCCGTGAAGACGCGGAAAAAACGCGCCTGAATATTAAGAAAAAACTGACCAGCAATATGGACATCACGAACCGCGTCGCCAAATTTGTGGATTGCCGGACAAGGGACGTGAGCGAGCGGGAAATCTTTATCGTGGAGGGCGATTCCGCTCTCGGCGCGTGCAAACAGGCGCGCGACCCAAACTTTCAGGCCATTATGCCGATTCGCGGCAAGATTTTGAACTGCCTGAAAGCGGATTATGACAAAATATTCAAAAATGATATTATCACCGACCTGATTAAAGTACTTGGCTGCGGCGTTGAGGTAAAATCGAAGGCCAACAAGGATTTGTCGTCCTTCGACCTTTCGCTTTTGCGCTGGAACAAAATCATTCTCTGCACCGATGCCGACGTGGACGGCTTTCAGATCCGTACTTTGCTCCTGACCATGCTGTACCGCCTGACCCCTACGCTGATTGAAGAGGGCAGAGTCTTCATTGCCGAATCCCCGCTTTTTGAAGTGACCACAAAGGACGATACCTATTTTGCCTATACGGAACGGGAAAAAGACGAAGTGCTGAAAAAGTTGAACGGGAAAAAGTTTGTTATTCAGCGGTCCAAAGGACTGGGCGAAAATGAGCCGGACATGATGAACCTGACCACGATGAATCCCGCGACGCGCCGTCTGATCAAGGTGATGCCCACGGATGCGGTCAGAACCAGCGAGGTGTTTGACCTTCTGCTCGGCGATAATCTGAGCGGCCGCAAGGACTATATTGCGGAAAACGGATACAGCTATATCGACTCGGCGGATGTCAGTTAGCCGCCGGAAAAATGAATACTGAAATAATTCAATGAATGTAGGTGTAAATCAGAATGCCTAAAAAAAGAACGGAGCAGGCGGGTGTGCCGCGCGGGCATGGCGTCATCGAAGGCGCGGGCGCGGTTGTGGAACAGCGGATTACCGACACGCTCGAAAAAAACTATATGCCTTACGCCATGAGCGTGATTATGTCCCGGGCCATTCCCGAGATTGACGGCTTTAAACCGTCCCACCGCAAGCTTTTATATACCATGTACAAAATGGGGCTCCTCGGTTCCGCGCGTACAAAAAGCGCGAACATCGTCGGACAAACCATGAAACTAAATCCGCACAGCGACGCCGCCATTTACGATACGATGGTGCGCCTGAGCCGCGGCTACGAAGCCCTTCTTCATCCTTATGTGGATTCCAAGGGCAACTTTGGAAAGTTCTATTCCCGCGACATGGCCTGGGCGGCCTCCCGTTATACCGAAGCCCGTCTGGACGATATCTGTCAGGAGCTTTTCCGCGATATCGATAAGGATACCGTTGATTTTGTGGACAACTACGACAATACGCTGAAGGAACCGACACTGTTTCCGGCTACTTTTCCGTCCGTGCTGGTCAATGCGAACACGGGTATCGCGGTCGGCATGGCAAGCTCCATCTGTCCGTTTAACCTGAGCGAGGTATGTCAGACCGCGATCGCCCTGATGCGCGACCCGGAGCATGAGGTTGCCTCTACGCTGCTGGCTCCCGATTTTCCGGGCGGCGGCCAGCTGATCTACGACCGGAACGTCATTGAAGAAATCTACCGCACCGGGCGCGGCAGCGTGCGTGTGCGTTCCCGCTATACTTACGATAAAAGCGCGAACTGTATCGACGTTACACAAATCCCCCCCACGACAACGGTGGAAGCCATTGTCGAGAAGGTCGTCGATCTTGTCAAACAGGGGAAAGTAAAGGATATTTCCGACATACGAGATGAGACCGGACTGGACGGCTTGAAAATAACCGTCGATTTGAAACGCGGCGTGGAACCCGATAAGCTGATGCAGCGCCTGTTTAAGCTTACACCTATGGAGGACAGCTTTTCCTGCAATTTCAACGTCCTTGTCGGGGGCGTGCCGAAGGTAATGGGTGTGCGCGAGCTGCTGGAGGAATGGACGGCGTTCCGCGTGGAATGTGTCCGTCGCCGCACCTTCTACGATCTGGCGAAAAAGAAGGACAAGCTGCATCTGCTCAAGGGCCTTCAGGCGATTCTGCTGGATATTGACAAGGCGGTCGCCATTGTCCGCCGTACGGAAGAGGAAACCGAGGTCGTGCCGAACCTGATGATCGGCTTTGGAATCGATGAAACGCAGGCTGAATTCGTTGCGGAAATCAAGCTGCGCCATCTGAACCGGGAATATATTTTAAAGCGTACGGAGGAAATTGACCAGCTCGAAAAGGAAATTGCAGAGCTGCAGTCCATTCTTGAAAGCAAATCCAAGGTAAAAAATATCATCATATCGGAGCTGAACGCCGTTGCCAAAAAATATGGCCAGCCCAGAAAGACCATGATGATCTATCAAAACGAGATTGAAGAATATTCCGGCGAGGAAGAGGTGGCGGATTATCCTGTGAACTTCTTCTTTACAAAAGAGGGCTATTTTAAGAAAATTACCCCGCTATCCCTGCGCATGAGCGGCGAGCAGAAGCTGAAAGAGGACGATGTGGTCATCCAGCATATTGAGGATACCAATTCCGCCGACCTGCTGTTTTTCACCGACAAATGCCAGGTGTATAAAGCCAAAGCAAATGATTTCAGTGATACCAAGGCCAGCGTACTGGGCGATTATATCCCGGCAAAGCTGGGAATGGACGAGGGTGAAAACGCGGTTTACATGGTGCTCACCCATGACTATGATGGCTATATGCTGTTCTTTTTTGAAAACGGGAAAGCGGCTAAGGTGGACATGTCCGCCTATGCCACAAAAACAAACCGCCGCAAGCTTCTGGGTGCTTATTGTGATAAATCGCCCGCGGTGCGGATTGCGTATGTAAAAGAAGACTGCGAATTTATACTGACTTCGCTTCAGGGTCGGATGCTTCTGGTGCATACCGACGCGATTCCCAGCAAGTCCACGCGCAGCACACAGGGGGTCGCTGCCATGACGCTGCGCAAGGGCAGCCGTCTTTTAAAGGCGGAGCAGTACAGCGAGGGGATGCTTGTCAACCCGAACCGCTATCGTAAAAACATTCCTGCTTCCGGCTCTATGCCCGCCGCGGAAGAGACGGAGGGCGAGCAGCTGAAATTATAAAAAACGCCGCTGAAAAGCCAATAGCAGTTCAGCGGCGGGTCAGGTCAAAGCGGCAAACGCAGACGCTTTGACAAGTCCTTTGTTAGATTGCCCTTTTGGTCTTTCTATATGCATAAAACTTACGAATGCACATAAAATATGCTTGCAAAAGCGCACATTATGTGTTAGTATAATTAAGTTGTTAATGAGTATTTTCGGAGGTGCGCTATGTCAGCTGTTGAAATCATATTTGGTATTGTTTTATTAATATTTTCAGTTGCTATAACGGTTATTGTTCTTTTGCAGGAAGGCCATCAGCAGGAACTTGGGGCAATTACAGGCGGTGCAGACACCTTTCTTTCCAAGAATAAGGCCCGCTCGGTAGATTCATTCCTTGCCCGGTGGACAAAAGTTATTGCAATCGGCTTTTTTGTACTTGTAATCGGTATTAACGCTTACATGTTCTTTGTGAAGTAACTTGAATGATAAAAGCCCCGCTTGTCAAAGCGGGGCTTTTTTTAACCGGAGTGACAGCACGGACTACAACGGCTTGTAAATTTGAGCGGAATATCAGGTTTACTGTCTCCTGCGCCGCAGGCGGGGGATACAGTAAACGAAAAATTTATTGGAGGAACCATGTTAGAAGAATTAAAGAGTAAAATTATAAAGTATATGCAGCACTACCCGCAGAGCATCACTTCCCGCGGGCTGATAAAAAAGCTGAAGGTGAAGGACACCAAAAGCTTTTATCAGGCGCTTAACCAGCTGCGGGACGCAGGCGCCGTCGACGTTAATAAAAAACACCGCGTCCGTCTTTCGGAGGAAAAGAAAACCGTGAAGGCGAAAATTGTATCGCTTTCAAAGGGGTTTGCTTTTGCACGTCCGTCGGACGGCGGCGAGGACATGTTTATTCACGCCGACAACCTGAAAAAAGCCTTTATCGGCGACACGGTTTTACTGGATCATGTAAAGCAGAGTCCCAAAGGGCCAAGCGCCTATGTGGACGAAATTTCAGAAAAGAGCAGCCGCACAATTACCGGTACGCTCAGCCGGGGCAGGGGACTGTGCGAAATGATTCCGGACGACGCGATCCGTTACCATATTCCGGTAGAAAAAGACTCCGCAAAAAACGTGAGGGACGGGGATAAAATTCAGGCGGAAATTTTCCGTACACCGCGTACCTCCATGCTTTCGGCGCGGATTGTCAAGGTTTACGGGAAGTCGAGCAGTGCGAAAATATGCGCGGATGCCATTATTGACCAAAATGGGATAAAAACCAGATTCCCGGATGAAGTCCTTGCGGAGGCGAAGACGATTGCCTCTCGGCCGATCACGGAGCAGGACTTGAAAGGACGGCTTGACCTGCGAGAGACAAGTATCTGCACGATTGACGGCGCAGACGCAAAGGATCTGGACGATGCCATTTCCGTCAGCAGAACCAAAGCGGGGTACAAGCTCGGCGTTCACATTGCGGATGTCAGCCACTATATCAGGGAGGGCAGCGCCATCGACGCGGAGGCAATGGAGCGCGGAACCTCCGTCTATTTTGCCGACCGCGTCATCCCCATGCTCCCAAAAGAGCTTTCCAACGGGGTCTGCTCGCTGAATGCAGGGGAGGACAAGCTTACTTTTTCAGCCGTTGTTGAACTGGACAAGCACGGTGAAATTCTTTCCTATCAGTTTAAAAAGAGCGTGATCCGTTCCAAGGTGCGCGGTGTATATTCGGAAGTCAATCAGCTTTTTGAAAAGACAGCCGATGCCGAATTAAAGAAAAAATACGCGCCGGTTATCCGTTCCCTGAATGCGGCGAAAGAACTCGCCGATGTGTTAAAGACGCGTTCCGTACAGAAGGGCACGGTAGATTTGGACAGCACCGAATCCAAGTTTACCTTGAATGAAGAAGGCGTGTGTATCAACGTGGAACCCCGGCACACCGGAATTTCCGAGCAAATGATCGAGCAGCTGATGATTACGGCCAATCAGGCTGCCGCCAAGCTTGCAAAGGCGAATGCCATACCGTTTGTTTACCGTGTGCATGAACAGCCAAACCCTGAGCGTGTGAATAATCTGATACAGCTTGTGGGCGCGCTCGGCCTGAACCCGCGCAGCCTGAAACATGAGGGGGACGTTACCACCGCCGATTTTGCCGATATCATGAACCAGGCGAACGGAACGCCGGCGCAGAAGGTGATCTCTCATCAGCTTTTGAGGACGATGGCGAAAGCGCGCTACGACACAAGCCCAATCGGGCATTTCGGCCTTGCGCTTGCGGATTACTGCCATTTCACTTCTCCGATCAGGCGTTATCCGGACACGGCGATCCACAGAATCCTTTCCGCCATGCTTGAAACGAAGGATAAAGAAGAGCTGAACAGACGCTATCTGGCGTTTGCGAACGCCGCGGCGTCTGATTCTTCCGCGGCGGAAATCCGCGCCATGCAGGCCGAACGTAGTGCGGAGGACTGCTATATGGCGGAGTATATGACCCAGCATATCGGCGAATCCTATACCGGAATCATCAGCGGCGTTACGCAGCGCGGCGTTTTTGTTGAACTGCCGAATTCCGTAGAGGGCTTTGTGCCGGCTGACAGCTTTGAAGGAGCAAAATATCGTTTTGACGGCGTCATAACGCAGGTTGACGAAAATACCGGCGATAAGCTTACCATCGGACAGACGCTTGCTATTCAAGTAGTCGCCGCGGATGTCGCCAGCGGCAGAATCGACTTTATTCCGGACACTTCCGTGAATACAGAACTTTAAATGCGTTTATTTCCATAAAAAAGCCCCGGTCATTGGCAAAATATTGAAAGATTGGTATAATTTTTGGCATATTTGACCATCATACTAACATAATATTAACCGAAAGGCGGAGCTGTTAGTATGGAATCTGTTTTAAAACTGGTACAGCGCACAGATTGCGCAGCCGTTCAGGAAAACGAAGATAAAAATAAAATAATCGAAGAAATAAAAGAAGTTTGCCGTCTGATCGCTTGCAACGACTGCTGGTTTGAGCTTGAATGTGATGAAAATTTGATAGATGCCTGTATTTTTCAGCGTGAAGAGCTTCATTCCCGTTACAAATATTTGCTGAGGCTGGCAAAACAGCGGGGAATCAGCTGTACTCCTTTCAAATGCAAGGAAACGGGGGTGTGATTTTGCCCAATCTGATTCTCGTCCTTTCCATGTGCGGGGTCTTTGCGCTTCTGGTCGTTATTCAGGTTATCGTCAAAGCGAAAAAACCTGTACAGCGGGCGGCGGGCGGTGTCATCATGGGTCTTTGCGCGCTTGCTGCGGTTAATCTGACCGGTTTTTTTACCGGGGTCAGTCTGCCGCTCAGTCCGCTCACCATAGGAATTTCCGGTGCCGCCGGTATTCCGGGGGTGACCATGCTGCTGCTTCTGAATCTGATTATAAAATGACAACAATAAAAGGCGNNCGCCTTTTATTGTTGTCATTTCAGCGCCGCAGTATGATCTTTCAGGATACCGGCGGCCATTTCGCTGTTTCCGGTGACAAGCGCAAGCAGCATGCGGTAAACATTTTCCGGGGAGTGGTGAAAGTTGTTCTTTACCATGTTTGCCTGATACAGGTCCGGTACATGCAGGGTAAAGTTCATCAAATCCATGTCGCCGCCGGAAATATGGCAGATGACATTGTAGCCGCGCGCGGTTTTCTCAATTTCAACCTTGTTTTCGCGTTCGCGCTTGGTCCGTGCCAGCAGATTGATGGCGGCGGCAACCGCTTTATTCCGCACGACGGGCGGCAGCGCCGTGTCCAGCTGCTTTGCAATCATGCGTGCGGTACCGCTTGCCGAGCAGAGCTCATCTTTTTCGCCGCTTACAATGACGTTGCCCTTTTCGGTCAGTTCTGCAAGCGCGTCGGTAACTTCAAAATAATTTGCCAGGCCGTTGTCCTGAATAATATTTAAAATATCGCTTTTTGAAAGCGGCGCATCCAGACTTGACAGCAGATAACAAATTAAAATGCGTATTTCATTCTTGTTTCGAAGTCCGCCCGGTTCAATCCCCCCGGTAAAAGCGTCAAAATCCATAAACAGCACCTCCGGCAGATATTTTATTCTACACAAAAAAGCCAAAGCAAACACGCTCCTCAATTGCCGGAGCAGGCTTAGCTTTGACTCAACACGTGCACTAATTATTATTCTACCACACAACGGAAATTCTTTCAATCCGGATTGTTGGTTTCCAATCATCTTTTTATGACATCTTTCAGATTGTTTAATATTTCCTCCTGCTCTTCCGGGCTGCAGGAGCGAAAGATGCCGACAAGGATTTTTTCGTTGCTTGAGAGCTCGTAGATATGGCTTGTATTCTTTTTATTATAAATAAAATTGGACTTTATTCCGCCGTCCGCTACTGCTTCCGGTGTCCCTTCATCGGCAAGTAAATCATTTATTGCAATGTTGAAAACCTTGGCCAGGGTCATTAATACGGTAATATCAGGTGTTGTTTTCCCAATTTCATAGTAGGAATAGGTTGAGCGGTCAATATTTAATATCTTTGCAATTTGAACCTGCGTGTAGCCGCTTTTTACACGAAGTTCACGAAGCCTTTCGTTTATATGAATCTTTTCAATAATAGGTCACACCACCTTTATGCAGAAGTGTCCGTTAGCCTGTATTAATCAAAATTATATAATTATATGAGGGTGTCACGATAATAACGTGATGTTTATTCACGTAAAAATAATCGGGAAAGCAGAAAATAATTGCATTAGCCCTTGACGTTCGCATTTTGATTTTGTATAATATCTAAGTTAGCTGTACGGTATGTTCCTCCGGAAGATAGTATTTCCAAATTAGACAGTCTATATGTCATTGATGCTACTGTGGCTCAATGGTAGAGCAGCTCATTCGTAATGAGCAGGTTGTCAGTTCGATTCTGACCAGTAGCTCCAGCACAGGCTGAGCCTGCGGACAACTCGCGCTCCTCACAATGTGGGGAGCGTTTTTGTTTCTGTCCGCTCTAAAAACCTGCATCCGGATTAGGCAAATGACACGCGACAAAAATCCCCCTGCTTGCATGTTTTCAGTCATGTAAGCAGGGGGATTTTAAGTTTGCTGTCAGTATTTTCCGCCCGCCGAATACAGCTCCGGCTGTTTTTCTTCCATGAACGCCGGAAGATCGGCCTGACTTTGATACCCTTGCTCCTTCAGTCTGAACTTTGCCACCAGCGCTTTCATTGTCTGGGCCTGTCCGGAAAGCTCTTCGCTTGCGGCGGCGCTTTCTTCGGCCGTAGCGGAGTTGGTTTGGATTACGCTTGAAATCTGATCTACCCCTAATGTGACCTGCTCAATGGCATCCGACTGTGCAGCGGATGCTTTTGAAATATGTTCCACGTTTTCCGTAACAACATTTGCGCTTTCAACTACACGGAGAAGCGACTTAGCGGTTTCGTCGGCAATTTTTGCACCGCTTTCCACCTGCTTCATTGAGTTCTCGATTAATGAAGTGGTGTTCTTGGCCGCTTCCGCGCTTTTGCTTGCCAGATTTCTGACTTCGTCTGCGACCACGGCAAAGCCTTTTCCCGCGGTTCCCGCCCGCGCCGCTTCCACAGCCGCGTTCAGAGCAAGAATATTTGTCTGGAAAGCAATATCTTCAATTGTTTTAATGATTTTTCCAATCTGGCTGGAAGAATCATTGATCTGCGTCATTGCGCTGAGCATTTCCTCCATATGTCGGTTGCTGGTATCTATTTCGGAACTGACCAGAAGGACATTTTTGCTCGCATTCACGGCATTGGATGCGTTGTCCTTTACCTGCGCTGAAATTTCAGTGATGGAAGCGGAAAGTTCTTCAATGGAGCTGGCCTGCTCGGTTGCGCCCTGCGCAAGCGACTGTGCGCCGTCGGACACCTGCGTGGAGCCAGTTGCGACCTGTTCCGCAGCCTGATTGATCTGAGTCATGGTGTCGTTTAAAAAAGCAAGGATTCCAAAAAAGGAATTCTTTAAATCCACATAGTCGCCTATATAATCCAGCTCGGTAGTTACGTTTAGATTGCCGTGTTCCACTTCGCCCAGATTTTTGGTGATATCCGCTATATAAGCTCTTATGGATGCGGTCGATTTTGAAAAAGCTTCTCCGAGTTCGCCAATTTCATTTTTAGAGTGGAAGTCGATTTCCACGTTTAGGTCGCCCTCCGCCATTCTTTTGGCGGCCTCAGACATTTCCTTCACCGGTTTGCTGATGTCTCTCGAAATTTTTATGGCGATAAGGAGAGAAATAAGGAAAGCAATGGCGATGACGGCGATCATGGCGAACATGGCAAAGCTTTTCTGCCTGGAAAGATTTGCGGATATTTCATTGCCCGCTGTCGTTTTAGCATTCAGCAATGCGTCGATGGAAGAGCTTATTTTTTCCAGAACGGAACTCCCTTCCGATATCAGCAGTGTCTGGGCGTCCGCGTTTTTATTTTCCTTCGCGAGTGTGACAACACGGTCTTTTAAGGCTTTATAAGCAGTCATATTTTCAGTAATCGTGTCATAATAGCCTTTTTCCGTGCCATTCTGTATCGTTTTCTGTACGCTTGCCAGATCCTTATCCACGTTTGCCAAGGATGTATCCAGCTTTTCGGCGGTTTTTTTGATGCTGTCTTCATCCGTGTAAATAATAATGTCGCGGATAATCGCGCGGCTGTTATTGAATTCTGCGCTTAATCGCCCCACATCTCCCTGTGCAAAGCCGTAATTTGTCAGGGCGGCATTGTAGTTTGCGCTTATATTCATCATAACCAACAATCCGACAACTCCGGCGATACTGGAGATAAGCGCTACCATTAAAAAAGCAAGCATCAGGATTTTACCGATTTTCATGTTTTTAATCATTTTTTGTCCTCCTTATGATTTCCATATCTCTTTGCAGCGTTACCTGAATTCAGAAGTCGGAGGAAAGCTGGTTTGCATCCATACTCTGCGAGCACACCATACACTCGGCTGAATAGATCTTCTGAATGCGACCGGAGGCAGACGGGACTTCTCTGATTTCTCAATCAATTTTTTATTTCACACCTCCAATCTGTTGCTTCATCACTGCTGAAATATTTGTAAATCTTATATCGGAGGATGGATGAAAATAATTAGTTAAATTTACTGGAAAATAATGTATAAAAGCTTTTATATCTCTTTTCAAAAAAACCGCTATGTGTTATGATTTTGCCGGAAGGAACTACAAAAAGAGATGAGTGACTGAAACTTTATCTTGAGGACACACTAAATCAAGACAGGAAGGGAAAAACATGACTACTTTTAATGAATTATACGACAGGCTGGTAAAAGCTTCTGTAGAAAACAAAGCACCCCAGGAGCTCGAAAAAATCAGGGAAGAGGAGTTTGATCCTCACCATCTGGACTGCTTATTAAATCCGGAACAATACGCGCCTGTAATCCGTATTGGCGAGTGTACCTGCTCCGACAGTTCGCAGGCGGCCTGCGAAGGGAAATGTCTTTTTGACGCGCTGTACAGGGATGAAAAGGGCAATGTGGAAATCAATAAGGATCTGTGTGTCGGCTGCTCCGCATGCATCGACAGCTGTCAGGCGAAAAAGCTGACGGCCAGCCGCGACATTCTTCCCGCCCTTGCCGCCGTACACGACGCAAAAGCGCCGGTTTACGCAATGATCGCTCCGGCCTTTATCAGCCAGTTCAGCAAGGATGTTACTCCGGGGAAACTTCGCACTGCGTTTAAACAGCTTGGCTTTGCCGGCATGGTGGAGGTAGCTCTTTTTGCGGATATCCTCACGCTGAAGGAAGCACTCGAGTTCAACAAAAATATTGTAAAGGAAACCGATTTTCAGCTTACAAGCTGCTGCTGCCCCATGTGGATTGCCATGATCCGCAAAGTATATCACGAGCTGATGCCGCATGTTCCCGGGGCGGTTTCTCCCATGGTTGCCTGCGGGCGCGCGATTAAAAGCCTTCATCCCGAGGCGCTGACCGTTTTCATTGGGCCCTGTATTGCAAAAAAAGCCGAAGCGCGTGAACCGGATGTTTCCGCCTCCACGGATTTCGTTCTGACTTTTCAGGAGATGCAGGATGTCTTTGAATTTGCAAAATTAGATCTTGCCGGGCTGCCGGAAGACGAACGCGACCACTCTTCGCGTGCCGGCAGGATTTACGCCAGAAGCGGCGGCGTGAGCGAGGCGGTCCAAAGGACTTCCAAACGGCTCAGCCCGGACCGTAAAATTACCGTCCGCGCCCATCAGGCCGACGGAGTTCCCGCCTGCAAGGCAATGATCAATGATTTGCTGGCAGGTAAAATCGACGCGAACTTTCTCGAGGGAATGGGATGTGTCGGCGGATGCGTCGGCGGGCCGAAAGCGCTGATCCCCCGCGAGGAAGGCCGCGAAAATGTAAACCAGTACGGCGAGGAGGCTGCGTATCAGACCCCGATTGACAATCCATATGTGATTGAGCTTCTGCATCGGCTCGGATTTGATACGGTGGAGAGCCTGATTGAGCACAGCGATATCTTTACCCGCAAATTTTGAGAAGTTTGATTTATGACTGTAAATGCCACTGTTTCTATGATATAATAAGTTCACACATTTCCAATTATTGTGACATTCAGAAATTATAGCAATTACAAAAATGCAGTGGAATGAATTTTGTTGTCTCCCCCGCCTTAGGCGGGGGAGACAACATCCGCTTTGAAATTGCCATAAGCGGATTTTACGGTTTGATTGGAGTTGTTATAACAGCATAGATGGGGGCATTCATAATGGGCTACAAGGAAGACTTTGAAGAAATATATCAATCCAAAATAACGCGTGCCGGCAGCGCGGAGCTGCTGGAATGGCTGAAAACCACCGATTTCTTTACCGCGCCTGCCAGCACGAAATTTCACTGTGCCTGCCTCGGAGGGCTTGTCCAGCACAGCGTCAGCGTCTACCATGTGATGATGGGTAAACATTTCAATGCGGAAACGGACAATGAAGAAAGTTTTGCCATTTGCGGGCTTCTGCATGATGTATGCAAAGCGCAGTTTTATAAAGAGGGCACCCGCAATGTGAAGAACGAAGAAACCGGCGCGTGGGAGAAACGCCCCTATTACTCGATAGAGGACAGTTACCCTTACGGACACGGCGAAAAATCAGTCTTTTTGATTGAACGCTTTATGCGCCTGAAAACCAGCGAGGCGATTGCCATCCGATGGCACATGGGCGGTTTCGATGAATCCGTACGGGGCGGCAGCTTTTCCATCGGCGTCGCATGGCAAAAATATCCGATTGCCGTTAAATTACATCTTGCAGATCTGGAAAGCACCTATCTCTGTGAAAAAGGAACCTCCTCCATACATGGGAAATAGTCTGTATTTTACAATCATTCGCATCGCCTTTCGTGCGCCGGGAGAACTTTCCCCGGCGCTTTTTGTTTTTTAACATGGCAATTCCAAAAATGCAGCGGAATGAATTTTTGTAATTGCTATAATT
>DENA01000013.1:118994-120711 GCA_002359465.1 Ruminococcaceae bacterium UBA2656 | reverse complement strand
CGAAGCTTCTGTGAACCCCAACACGATGCAGCGCGCGTTGGCGCAGCTTGAAAATGACGGCTTATTATATTCGCAGCGCACAAGCGGCAGATTTGTAACAGAGGATGTGGAGAGCATTATGAAGACAAAGAACAGTCTGGCTCAGGGGCTGATTAAAGAATTTATTGAAAACATGAGCAATCTTGGCTACGACAGGCAGCAGACAATCTCTCTTCTTGAGAGGACAGCAGAGGAGGAAAAATAATGGAGAACATTTTGGAATGCCAAAATCTGGTGAAGTTTTTCCCCGGATGCCTGGCGCTGAACTCAGTCAATCTGGCTGTGCCGAAAGGCAGGATTGTAGGGCTTCTCGGCCCCAACGGCAGCGGGAAAAGCACTATGATCAAGCTGGCGAACGGCCTTATTACACCGACAAGCGGTAAAATCCTGATCGACGGCATGGAGCCGGGCATTGAAACAAAAAAGATCGTATCTTATCTTCCGGAACGGACTTATCTGAATGATTGGATGAATGTCAACAATATCATCGATTTTTTCGGAGATTTTTATCAGGACTTCAATAAGCAGAAGGCATATGATATGCTCCGGCGGCTTGGTGTTGATCCCGCGCTCAGACTGAAAACAATGAGCAAGGGGACTAAGGAAAAAGTACAGCTGATTCTGGTCATGAGCCGCGAGGCGGAGCTTTATCTGCTGGATGAACCGATCGGCGGCGTGGACCCTGCGGCAAGGGACTATATTCTTGACACGATTATCAGCAACTACAGCGAAAATGCGACGATTCTTATATCCACGCACTTGATTGCCGATGTTGAAAAAATACTGGACGAAGTTATTTTCATTAATCAGGGCAACATTGTATTGGTTTCCACGGTCGACGACATTCGGGAAAAAGAGAATAAGAGCGTGGATACGCTGTTCAGGGAGGTATTTAAATGTTGAGGAAGCTCTTAAAATATGAGATACAGGCAACCGCCAGAATTTTTTTGCCTATGTACGCGCTTTTAATTGTCTTTGCACTGATCAATAAATTTTTTATGGCGGTGAACGCCGATTATCTCAGAATTCCGCAGATCATTTCCGCGTCGGTCTTCGTCGTCATCATTGTCGGCATCTGTGTGATGACACTGGTCGTTACAATACAGCGGTACAACAAAAATCTGCTGTCCGACGAAGGGTACCTTTCCTTTACGCTGCCGGTCAAAATTCACAGCCACATTGACTGTAAAATGCTGGTTACATTAATGTGGGCGGTTCTAAGCGTTCTCGTGTCTGCAATATCCATTTTTGTAATGGCGGTCAATGAAAAGACCATTGTGGGAATTCAAAGATTTTTCAGCGAAGTTATTCCCGCGTTTAACAAACTTGGCCCTGCAGGCTATAACATCGTTTTTGAAGTCCTGCTGTTGGCGGTCGCCGCAGTCCTGTGCCAGACGCTGACCATTTATGCGGCGATTACGGTGGGAAATATGAGCTCCAAGCATAAGATTTTGCTCGGCATCGGCGCCTATCTGGGCTTTGGAATCATAGAACAAATCATTTCTTCCATCCTTTTAACATCGTTCGGCGGAAAAATGTCTCACTATTTTCAATGGCTCAACATAGCCGCCAATTCCGACCAGATTCTGGCGGTGCAGTATGTATTGCTGGGAATGCTGGTTTATGTCTCCGTTTTTGGAGCCGCATATTATTTTTTAACCAACTGGATGCTCAGAAA
>DENA01000013.1:108328-118829 GCA_002359465.1 Ruminococcaceae bacterium UBA2656 | reverse complement strand
ATTCCACTGCATTTTTGAAATCGCTATAATGAGAGGATGGCAACTTTGGAAATTACAATTTGCATAGGAAGCTCCTGTCATCTAAAAGGTTCGCGCGACGTCATCAAAATTTTTGAGAGATTGATTTCATTTCATCATCTGGATGACAAAGTCACGCTCAAGGGGTCGTTCTGCATGGGTGAATGCTCAAAAAACGGCGTGTGCATCTGTGTTGATAATGAAAGGTTCAACGTTACCCCTAATGAAACGGAATCATTTTTTAACTATGAAATTTTAACCAGAATAAAGTAACTGATAAAAGCGGAAATGGGGGAAATCAAATGGGGATTATCGGGTTAAAGGCGGCAAACTGCAAAAATTGCTATAAGTGTGTGAAGGTTTGCCCGGTTAAATCCATTAAAGTAGAAAATGCACAGGCCCAGATTATTGAACGGAACTGCATATTATGCGGAACCTGTCTGGANNGTCAAAGACCCTGAACAGCGACGTGGAGGCCGTAAAGGAAATGATTGCAACGGGCGCCAAAGTCATTCTTTCAGTGGCGCCTTCTTATTTGGGCTCTTTTGAATTTGACAATGTACAGAAATTCGCGGGAGCCGTAAAGACCCTTGGCTTTTACGGCGCAGCCGAGACGAGTATGGGGGCGGCTTATGTTACGGCCGAATACCACCGTCTGATTCAGCAGAATCAGATGGAAAACATCATCACGACCTGCTGCCCGTCGGCAAACAGGCTTATTGAGCATTATTACCCGTCCTTAGTCGGCCAGATGGCTCCCGTCGTGTCGCCGATGATTGCGCACGCCCGGCTTTTGAAAAAAACGTTTGGGTACGGCACCCGCGTGATCTTTGTCGGGCCATGCATCGCGAAAATCGGCGAGGCTGCCGATATCCGTCACAACAACGACGTGGACGCCGTACTTACCTTTGATGATCTGGCCAAATGGTTTGATGCGGAACATATTGTAATCAACGATGCGCAGCCCGCTTCTTTTCTCAATCCCAGCTCCAGAATTCTGCGGATGTACCCGGTTACGGATGGAATTATCGCTTCCCTTCGTTCCATGGGCGACACGGGCGACTGGAAAATGCTCAGCGTAAGCGGTTCCGTGGAATGTATCGACCTTTGCAGGGCGCTGGAACGCGGCGATCTGCGGCACTGTTTTATTGAAATCAATATGTGCAAGGACGGATGTATCAACGGCCCTATTTCAAACAGGGACGCGGCGTCCCGCTTTTCCTCCACTATTAAGGTCAGAAAGTACGCAAGTGAAGACTTCGGCGGATACCCCGGCCTTCCGGAGCAGATTCCGATGGGCATGCAGTTCGTAGACTGTTCCGTCCGGGAGGATATTCCGGATGAAGCCACAATTCGCATGATTCTGGCGAAGATTGGAAAAGAGTCGCCGGAGGACGAGCTCAACTGCGGTTCCTGCGGCTACCCGACCTGCCGCGACAAGGCGGTGGCGGTGTATCAGAACAAAGCCGAGCTGACCATGTGCATGCCGTATATGAAGGAGCGAGCCGAATCTCTTTCCAACTGTGTTCTGACAGAGACGCCGAATATTACCATTATCATTGACAGGGAACTGAATATTATTGAATTCAACGCCGCGGCGGAAAAAGCCTTTAAGGTTTCCCGCCATGAGGCTTTGCAGAAATGCATTTATGAGATTATGGATTCTTCTGATTTTCAGTATGTATTCGATACGAAGCAGTCCATTCCGGACAAAAAAGTGCATTTAAAGGAATACGGCATTACGGTTATGCAGACCATTGTGTACATTGCGAAAGAAAATATCGCCATGGGGATTTATAAGGACATTACCCGTGAGGAAACAGAGATGGAAAATAAGTATAAACTCCGCAGCGATACCATGGAGATGGCCCAAAAGGTCATTGACAAGCAAATGGTCGCCGCGCAGCAGATTGCGAGCCTGCTTGGCGAAACGACGGCGGAAACGAAAGTCACGCTTACCAAACTTAAAAATATGATTGTATTTGACGGTGATGAACAATGAAAATGCATGTTGACACTGCGTATCGCAGCCTGAACAAGTACGGGGAAGAACTGTGCGGCGATAAGGTGCTGATATCGCGTACAAAGGACGCTACCGTCGCCGTTTTGGCGGATGGGCTGGGCAGCGGCGTAAAGGCCAATATTCTTTCAACCCTGACCAGCAGCATTATTTCCACCATGCTTGAAGAGGGAGCGACTTTGGTGGAGGCTGTAGAGACAATCGCCAAGACGCTGCCCGTCTGCAATGTGCGCAAGTTGGCATACTCCACGTTCAGCGTTATTAAAATATCCGACAGCGGCGATGTTTCCCTGGTTGAATTTGACAATCCGCCCTGCATCTTTGTGCGAAACGGAAGGGTGATCGATCTGGAGGACTGCTCGGAAATAAAAGAGTGTGCCGACAAGACCGTAAAGGAAAGCCATTTTACCGTCCATGCCGGAGACGTGATTGCACTCATCAGCGACGGCATTGTTTATGCCGGAGTCGGCCAGGCACTCAATTTTGGGTGGAACTGGGAAAATGTTTCCTCATGGCTCGCCAAGACGACGCTGAAGGAAACGTCGGCGCCGCGGCTTGCGGTTTCACTGTCGCAGGCTGTCAATGAGCTTTATCTTGGAAAGCCCGGCGATGATTGCACCGATTTGATTTTTAAAATTACACCGCGCTGTATGGTTAACCTTCTTTCCGGTCCGCCGGTCAGCAAAAAAGACGACAGCCGCCTTGTACACGATTTTATGACATCTCCGGGAAAGCGGATTGTATGCGGCGGAACAAGCGCCAATATTGTGTCGCGGGTTTTGAACCGGAAAATTGAGACTACCATCCATTACGCGGATCCGGACATTCCGCCGACCGGGAAAATTGACGGAATTAACCTTGTGACGGAGGGCGTTCTGACCCTGAGCCGGACAGTGGAAATTTTGAAGGACTATCTTTCCCATGAAGCCGACTCCTTTTACTTCCATATTCTGGATGAGCCCAACGGCGCGGCAATGCTTGCCAAAATCCTTTTGGAGGAATGCACGGACCTGAAAGTCTTTATCGGAAGGGCGATTAATCCGGCGCACCAGAATCCAGGTCTTCCGGCAGACCTGGGTATCAAAATAAAATTGATTGAAGAGCTTTGCGGCATTTTGCAGCAGCTTGGAAAAACAGTCGAGAAGTATTACTATTAAATAAATGAGGATTATAATTCATGCAATATGATAACGATGCCAAACAGTTAAAATACGAAGTGCTGACCAAGGTCGCCCAATATGCGTACGAGGGCACGCTGGAGGAGAACCTTGACAAAATTCCCTATGAAATCATTCCCGGGCCTTTGCCGGAATTCCGGTGCTGTGTCTACCGTGAGCGGGAGATCATTCGGGAGCGCCTCATCTCGGCGCGCGGTAAGAACCTGCCCGGACAGGAGGACGGGGATATCGTTGCGGTTCTCCCAGCGGCATGCGAGGGCTGTCCGATCAACCGGTTCAACGTAACGGACAACTGTCAGCACTGCCTTGCGAAAAAATGCCACGCGGCCTGTCCGTTCGGCGCAATTTCCATCACGCCGAAGGGCGCGTACATTGATCCGGCAAAATGCAAGGAGTGCGGCCGCTGCGCGGCGGCCTGCCCGTATAATGCAATTTCCGATACGATGCGTCCCTGCATACGGGCCTGCCCCGTGAAGGCGATCACAAAAGACGAGTACCAGCGGGCGGCGATTGATTATTCCCGGTGCATCAACTGCGGGGCCTGTACGAAAAACTGCCCCTTCGGCGCAGTAACCGACCGTTCCAGCATTGTCAGCGTAATTGAAGATATCAAATCGGAAAAGCCGGTCTATGCGGTTTTCGCCCCTGCCATTGAAGGGCATTTCGGCGCTGCCAATGTCGGCATGCTGAAGTCGGCTGTCAAAAAGCTGGGCTTTACAGATGTGCTGGAGGTTTCCCTCGGTGCGGATGCAACCACCTGCCATGAGGCGCAGGAGCTTAAAGAAGCGCTGGAAAATAAGCGGAAGATGACTACCTCCTGCTGTCCCGCGTTTGTAGAGATGATTGAAAAACACTTTCCAAAGCTGGTTCCGCTGATTTCCCATACCGCTTCACCCATGGTGCTGACCGTCCGCTACATAAAAGCGCAGCATCCCGACAGCAAGGTTGTGTTCATCGGCCCCTGTGTTGCAAAAAAAATTGAAATTCAGAAAGTACAGGATAACGCTGATTATGTAATGACCTTTGAAGAACTTCAGGCTCTGTTTAACGCAAGGGAAATCAACGTGTTGGAGGAAGCGGAAAACGAGCAGGACGGAAGCCGCGCCGGCAAAGGCTTTGCACAGAGCGGAGGTGTTTCCGGCGCTGTCGTTCAGGCACTGGAGGAAGAAAACTTTGATTTGCCGTTTACCTGCGTAAAATGCAACGGGGCGGCCGAATGTAAAAAGACGCTGATGATCCTGAATGCCGGACGCCTGGAGGAGGACTTTGTCGAGGGCATGGCGTGCGAGGGAGGCTGCGTGGCAGGCCCCGGCGGTGTGGAGGAAATGCAGAAGCTTTTGAAAAACCGCAGCAGGCTGATGGCAGCCGCGGACAATCGCGGTATTATTGAAAACATCCGGGATATCCATGATTTTTCTAAGATTAAAATGGACACAAATTCCCCAGAATAGGGATAAGGAGGGACTGCCTGTGTATGCAATCAGTGCAAAGAACCTTACAAAATCCTATGACGGTAAAACCAATGCGCTCAATGATTTGACTTTGACTGTTCCGCAGGGCAGCGTGTTCGGATTTTTAGGCCCGAACGGAGCGGGAAAAACGACGACCGTCAAACTTTTCACCGGGCTGCTGAAGCCGACGCAGGGAGAATGTACGGTGCTTGACCTGCATCCGGTGAAAAACCCCTGCGATGTGCACCGGCTGTGCGGCGTCATGACGGAGACCGCCAGAATGTACGGCCAGCTGACGGGAATGCAGAACCTTTTGTTTTTTGCCCAAACGGCGGGAATGAGCCGCGACGCGGGCAACGAGCGTGCGGCAGAGCTTTTAAAACAGCTTGATCTGTGGGATGCGCGTGACAAACAGCTGAGCGAATATTCCACCGGCATGGCACAGCGCCTTTCTTTGGCCCGCGCGCTGGTCAACCGGCCGCAGGTGCTTTTTTTGGACGAGCCGACCAACGGGCTGGATCCGGAATCTGCCCAAACGGTCAATTCCATGATTGCGGCGCTCGCAGACAACACCGGAACAACGGTGTTTCTCTGTACCCATCAGCTCCGCTACGCACAGGATATCTGTGACAGCTACGGGATTATCGATAAAGGCCGCCTGATCGCGGGCGGGAACCTTGAAACCCTCTGCAGCGATATCGGCTGCCGTGTCAAGGCCGGTTTCCGTCTCTCCGAAGGGGACAGCCTTGAAGGATTTGACGCCGACAACGGCTGGTGGCAGGCAGAGCTTCAGCGCGAAGAGGATATGCCGAAGCTTCTGAAAAAGGTAATTGAGTCCGGGCATGATGTTTTTGAAGCGCGTTTGATCAAACCGACGCTGGAGGATGTTTATTTCGAATATGTGGAACATCAGGAGGTGGCGGAATGAAACTGCTGTCGTCAGCCGAACAGGCTGTGGTAAATAAGGACTTCGGAGAAATCTGGAATACCAAAATGGCCCGCAATACCATCATCGTCGTACCGCTGATCATGGTTTTGTTCCTGCCGGTCATGTACCTTGTCATGATCGTATTCATACCGAGCGAACAGATGAACGGCATTGACCAGATGATGAAGCTTTTGCCGAAGGAAGCGGCGTATTTTTCGGTCAAGCAGGGCATGTTCTACATTATGACAAATGTGGTCTGTCCCATGTTCTTTTTGATGATTCCGCTGATGGCGTCGAGTGTTTCGGCCGCGAGCAGTTTTGTGGGTGAAAAAGAGCGGAGTACCATTCAGACGCTGCTGTTAACTCCTCTGAGCCTCAAATCCATTTTCAAGGCCAAGGTGCTCAGTTGTGTTTTCCTGTCCGGAATCACGACAGCCATTTCCTTTGTTGTTTTTGCGTGCGTTATTTCGGCGGGCGATATTTTTCTGCACATGCCGTTTTTTCTGAACTGGAACTGGCTTGTGCTCGTGCTTTTACTTGCGCCCGGCATTACTGTCTTCGGGGTCGTTTTCATGGTACTGGTTTCAGGAAGAAGCAAGAGTTACATGGAGTCCGTCCAAACTTCAGGATATATCGTTTTACCCCTTGTGCTGCTTTTTGTGGGACAGTTTACCGGCCTTTTTCAGCTTAACGCGCTCATTTTACTGATCATTGCGGCGATTTTGCTGGCAGTCGACCTTTTGCTCTGGCTTGTTGCGGCGCGCTCCTTTACGCCGGAAAAACTTTTAAGATAAAGTGTGTATTTGCCTTAATCATGATAATGTATTATAATAGTATTGTAATGATTGAAATGATTAAGACTGGAAGGTGATTAAGTGGCCGCAGATTTGCATTGTCATACCAAAATGTCCGACGGTTCGGTTGGTATCGACGAGGTTGTTCTACTTGCCAAAACGCATGGTATCCCCACGATTGCCGTCACTGATCATGACACTTTTGCGGGATCGACCAGAGCAAAGATTTTTGGGGACAGGCATGGGGTTGAGGTTATTTCCGGAGTTGAGTTTTCAACAACGGATCCTTCTACCGGACGCAAGGCGCATATATTATGCTACCTTTGCGAAAACACAGACCGGCTGGAGGGCCTGTGCAAGCGCACCGGCGACAGCCGCCGCCGCGCTTCCTGCATTATGATTCAAAAGGTGATGCGGCTGTATCCCATCACCGCTGAAATGGTTTTGCGCAGGGCGCAGGGAAGCACCAATATTTATAAGCAGCATATTATGCACGCTCTGATTGATGCGGGATATTCGAATGACTTTTTCGGCGAAACATATCATAAGCTCTTTAATTCCAAAACGGGGCTCGCCTATTATCCCGTCCGCTATCCTGACGTTCATGATGTGATCGCACAGATACACGATGCCGGCGGCGTTGCGGTTTTGGCACATCCCGGCTAATACGACAGTTATGATTTGCTGGAGCAGCTTGCAAAGGATCATGAAATTGAAGGCGTAGAGGTCTGGCATCCCCGCAACAAACCGGGGGACGAGGAACGCTTTATTGCCACAGCGCAGAAATATGGCCTGGTGATGACGGGCGGCACCGATTTTCACGGTATGTATACCACGGTTACCATGCCTGTCGGGACCTGTGTAACGCCGGACGGTCAGTTGGATGCGTTGAAGAAAATCAAAGTACGATTGAAAAAATAGGTTGGCGGGTGAAATCATTTGGTGTATCAATATAAGACAAGGGGGACTTGCTCCTCTGAAATCGATGTCGATCTTGAAGGCGACACGGTCAAATCAGTAAAGATTATCGGCGGCTGCAACGGAAACGGCAAGGGAATATGCGCACTTGTTGAGGGAATGAAGGCCAATGAAGCAATTCGGCGTCTAAAGGGCATTAAATGTGGATTTAAGTCTACCTCCTGTCCAGATCAGCTGGCGGTTGCATTGTTACAGGCAAAGGAGCAGCAGTTGCATAAATAAAGAATGAGGGCTGCGATTTTACTCGCAGCCCTTTTTGTGCGATTAGCAGCCGCCACATCCATTGTTGCAGTTGCGGTCACAGTCATTATCACCGCAGCATACTAAAAGGATAACGATAAGGATGATAATCCAGCAGCAGTTGCCACCACCAAAGAAATTGTTGTTACACATAATTGTTTGCCTCCTTTCGGTTTACAGTATATAATATTGCATAGGAACAAAACGTGTTACAAATTTTTCTTTTTGGAGCTGATCAAAAAATAAGGTGTTTTTCTATCTTCTATTCATGATGAATTAATAGTAATATTATATTATGATTAACAATCTTACGGGGTGATTCTATGCTGTGCGATTTCTGCGGGAAAAATCCGGTTACCACACATGTTAAAACCATTATCAACGGTGAACTGACGGAGTACTCCCTTTGCGCTGAATGCGCACAAAAATTGGGGTACGGAAATCTTCTGACCGGACTGGGCTGCAATTACGGCAGCCTGCTGAGCGGATTTTTCGGCGGAGCTGAACTGGACGATTCGGTCCGCTGCAAATGCTGCGGTTCCACCTTTGATGATATCATGCGCAGCGGGCAGATTGGCTGCGCGGAATGTTATCATACATTTTATGACAGACTGATTCCCCTGATTCAGCGTATTCACGGCAATACAAAACACTGCGGAAAGGTTCCGGGCGGGGGCGCTTTAAAGAACAGGCCGCAGGAGCAGCTCAGCTTGATACGCCGTGAGCTTCGGGAGGCAATTGATGCCGAGAATTTTGAACACGCCGCCAGTCTGCGTGACCGGATTAAAGAACTGGAGGGGGAGAAGGCACATGAATAATCTGGACACCGGGTTTCAGGAGGATGTCGTAATCAGCACGCGCATTCATCTTATCCGAAATCTACGGGATGTTCCTTTCTCCGCTAAAATGAGCCGTACCGACCGGCAGAAGCTTGAGCAGAGGGTGGTCGGGGCAATTAACGGCAATGAAGTTCTGGCCCGCCTTTTCCGTTTTATGGATCTGGAAAGCATGTCTAAAGCTGAAGCGGTTTCCCTTGTGGAGCGCCATCTGATCAGCGCTGACTTTGTAGCCGACTGTCGTGGGCGCGGTTTGTTCGTAAACGAGGATGAATCCGTCAGCATGATGGTGAATGAAGAGGATCATATTCACCTTCAGTCCTCGGAGGTGGGTCTCAATCTGGAAAAAGCGTTTGAAAGAGCGGACAAACTGGATGATATTCTGGATAAATCCCTACACTTTGCCTTTGATGAAAATCTGGGCTATCTGACGCAGAACCCTGTCAATCTTGGTACAGGGATGCGCGCGTCCCTGACTCTGCATCTTCCGGCGCTGCGGGAAGGGGGAGGCATAGCAAGGCTTTCCACCAATCTTTCAAAGCTCGGGCTCGCGCTTCGCGGCGCTTTCTGGTCCGGCATGGAACCGAAAGGTGCTGTTTACCAGTTGTCCAACCGTGTAACGTTCGGCCTGTCTGAACAGGAGGCTATCGCAAATCTTCAAAGCATCGCCATGCAACTGATCGAACAGGAGCGGGATTCCAGAAAAGAACTGGCCGGGAATCTGGAAATTCAGGATACCGTCAGCCGTTCCTTGGCTATTTTGCAGAGCGCCCGCATGATGGCGAACGATGAGTTTATGCAGTTGATTTCCAATGTCCGGTTCGGTGTTGCCACAGGCCTGATCGGCCCGATTGATTATGGAGAGATCAACCGTCTGGCCATTCAGGTACAGCCTGCCACGCTTATGTTTTACAGCGGGAAAAAACTTACGACCGATGAACGGCGCAGTCTGCGGGCCGAGAAAGTAAGAGATTTTTTGCAGAGGCTGAATCTTTAAAGGAATGTTAAAATATTTGCTTTTATTAATTTAAAAAGTGGGGAATATGAATGGCAGAATTAGAAAAAGACAATTCGGATTTGGCGGCGGCGCTTTTCTTTGTGCTTGGGGAAACTGTGCCGCACCGCCGGTCGCTTGAGGAAAAAGCCATCGCTTTGAGAGACGAAATCAAGGATCGGGAAAAAATTCTCTTAAAGGTCATTGAACTCTGCGGTGACTTGCAAACCCCAAAGCAGCTCTATTTGGTTGAGAAAGCTTACAGCTGGCTTGGAAAAAAATATTATAATGAAACGGTTCGCTATGCCGGCGAGTACCTGCACACTTCCAGCTGGAATGAACTGCCCAGCCATATCAAGGTTGAGGACGGAATTACAATCAACTACGCAGCAGCGCAGCGCGCTTCTGTGCTGATTGACCTTGCGAGGGCACAGGAGGGGCTGGGCCGTCTTGAAGCCGCACTGTTTAACTTTATGGAAGCATACCGTCTGGAGCCTTACAGCGCCATGAATGCGATTAAAGTAGCCGATGTGCTTGTGAAACAGCACGGAAGGGAAGAAGCGCTTGAGTATTTAAAGCAACAAAGGCAGAGCCAGTATTATGAGTCGGTTAAATATACGGACATGCTTGGCCATATACGGAAAAATGATCTGTTTAAACAGCTTCTGGATGCACATATTTTAAAGCTTCAGGAAAAAAAGCAGCCTGTATCATAACGGGCTGCTGTAAATGGAGGCGGAGTTTGCTGTATGCGGCTCCGCTTTCGTTAAAAAAAGTCAAAGAATACATGTGTATTCTTTGACAATAATAAATATGATTTTTTTAATCGGTAGGTTAATATTTTCCTGTTGCCGGAATCAATATTTCAGGCTCTTTGTATTTCCCTGAGCCGGATACCTCGTAATCCGTTTTTTCGGATATTCCCGGCTGGCGAAAGTCCGAACCGGCCAACTGATGGTTCAGCTTGAATTTTTCGACCAGATCTCTAAGGACCTGAGCCTGCCCGGACAGCTCTTCACTTGCGGCGGCGCTCTCCTCAGCGGTTGCCGAGTTTGTCTGGACAT
>DENA01000013.1:5701-108302 GCA_002359465.1 Ruminococcaceae bacterium UBA2656 | reverse complement strand
GGCGTTCAGCGCAAGGATGTTTGTCTGGAATGCGATATCTTCAATTGTCTTAATGATTTTTCCGATCTGGTCGGAGGATTCATTAATAAGGGACATGGCCTGAATCATATCGTCCATATGCTGATTGCTTGTTTCTATTTCCCTGCTGACCTCAGCCACGGATTTGCTTGCGTTGGAAGTATGTTCTGCGTTGTCCTTTACATGGGCGGATATTTCGGAAATGCTCGCCGAAAGCTCTTCTACGGAACTTGCCTGCTCCGTGGCTCCCTGAGCCAGCTCCTGCGCGCCGCTGGAAACCTGTTCTGAGCCGCTGGCAACCTGTTCCGCCGCCTGATTGATCTGGCCGAAGATATGATTCAGGGATGCGAGAATGCCTAGAATTGAATCTTTCAGACCTGCGTAATCGCCGACGTATTCCAGATCGGTGCCCACGGTCAGATTACCGCGCTCCATTTCACTGACCATATTGTTTATGTCGGATATGTAGGCCCGGATGGAGGATGCGGATTTGGCGAAGGCTTGCCCCAGCTGACCGATTTCGTTCTTGGAGCTTACGTTGATCTGAACGTTTAAATCCCCTTGGGCAAGCTTTTGCGCGGCGTCTGCCATCTCCTGAACCGGTTTACTGATACTGCTTGAAATCCATAGTGCGATTACAATAGAAATCAGAAAACTGATCAAAATAATTCCGGCAATGGTAAAGCTTGCAATCCGTGTCTGCCGGGAAAGGTCGTTTGCCGTCGTGCTCCCGGTAGCTGTTTTGAGGCTGATCAGGGACTCGGTGGCTGTCCTGATATTGTTGGAAAGAGGGGTGCCCGCCCTGTCCATCAGCGCGGAAGCCCTGTTATTTTGGTTTTGTTTCGCAAGGTCGACAATCTCGGATCGGACCTGCGCGAATTTTGTCATGTTGTCTTTAATGTCATTATAGTAACCCAGTTCTTTTGCTGTCACCATACCTCTTTTCATATTTGTCAGATAGGTGTCGAGATCTTTGCTTGACTTGTCCAGTTCATCGGCGCTTGTCTGCAATTTCTGCGCATTCGTATTGAAAATGATATCTCTGATCAGTGTCCGGCCTTCGTTGAATTCCGTATTGAAAAGGCCTATATCTCCCTGCGCAAAACCATAATCCTGCAATGCTTTGCTGTAGGTGGCATTCAGACGGGTCATTACATTTACACCCACGATGCCGCCTATACTGGAAACAATCGCGACGATTATAAAAGTAATGATCAGTTTTTTACCGATCTTTACATTTTTTAACATTTTCTCATCCCTTTTAACTTATTCGCGAATTTTTGGTTGACCCCGGTATCCTAATATTCTCAGTGTACAGAATCATGACAATGCCGGCTTTAATACTAATATATATGGCCTGAAAAATATTTCATTTATCAATCCCCTTATTTTTGTTGTCATCCCTATTTGATTGATATTTCATAATAGTCAATATACTGTCAATAAATACCTTTATCAGTATACGCGAAAAAAAACATTTTTTCAATACTTATAGTCACTTTTATTCGGATACCTTTAGTAATCATTGCGGTATGCGCTTTAAAATGTGACTAAAAGGGTTAGGGGACAGTGATAAATATGGATAAGGCAAAAATGGAAATCATGCAGAAAACCGCGGAGCAGATCAAACATCTGAGAACAGTTGCGGGACTCAGTCAAAAGTCATTGGCAGATTCAGCCGGTCTGGATCCGGCGTTTTTAGGGCATATTGAGCGATGCCTGAAGTGCCCTACGATAGATACGCTCAATAAGATAGCGACGGCATTGAATATTTCTTTGTCGGAACTGTTTGATTTCAGCTGCCCCAAAAAGTGTGAAAAGAAGGATGAAGCCATCAGAAAAATTTCAATTATAATGGACAAACTTTCTCCAGAGGAAGCGGAGCAGTTGGCGGACCTGACGGCCAGAATTGTGGCATTCAAACGAAACGGATCGCATTAGTAAGAATCAGGCCACGGGCATTTGCAGCCTATGGCCTGATTCGCTTCCTTATTCAGGTGTAAAAGTCGTTGCAATTTCCTTTTCGCTGTCTGGGGGGGAATACACAAACCGGTCGATTCTGCTGCCGCTGAAGAAATATTTCGGTGCAGATGGGCGGTAGGTATAATCGAACGTGTCAATAATCACGAGTTTTACTTTCATGCGCGAGGGAATGATGCTTTTTATGTAAACACTTGCCTGCTGCCCGGGAATAACATCCTCCTTTGCTTCCGCCAGCCCGGCAAGATTGGGGGAAAGCTCCACAAATATTCCATAGGGCTCAACGGAACGCACAATTCCGGCTACCGTCTCTCCGGCTTTAAACATGGCTACGTTTTCTGCCCACGTTCCCAGCAGCTCTTTGTGGCTCAGGGTAATGCGTCCGTTTTCCACGGATTTTATCAAAGCCCGTATGTCCATGCCCACCGTGAACCGTTCACGCGGGTGGTCTATCCTTGAAACGGAGATGGCGTCAATTGGCAGGAGCGCTATAATTCCGCAGCCGATATCGGCAAAAGCGCCGAAGCTTTCCAGATGGGTTACCCGCGCATTGATGATATCCCCCGGAACGAGTTTTTTTACATATTCCGACATGCACTTTTCCTGCGCGATCCGTCGCGAAAGCATGGCGGTCAAATGTCCCTCCGCATCTTTTTGAAAACCCGTCACGGTAAAGCATACCGGCCTGTTGACCCTGGAGATGATGGCAATGTCGCGTACCGTACCCTCACGGATTCCCAAAGCGCCCTCGTCATGTGGAATCACACCCTTCATGCATCCTAAATCGACCAGTAAATTATGCGAGCTGTCACAAATCAGCGCGCGTCCTTCCAAAATTTTTCCATCCCGGCAGGCATCGTTCAGCGCGGAAATGTTCAGGACTGCCGCGCGGTTTTCGGGTGTATCGATGATCCAACCCTCAGGATAGTAATCAAACATTTTCCTACCTCCTTTTTGTCTTCGCTTATCTATATGCTTAAAATGAATAGGTAATACTATGCTTGTTAATTATTAAATTGTTAATTTATCCTCTCTCGGCTTGAATATTATCGCCTGATATAATAAAATATAGTCTATAGCAATTTGAAATAGAAACGGGAAAGAATCAATCCCGCGAGAGGAAGTTATTACGCAATGCAGTACAGCAGAAAAATAATTGGTTTCATTTCCATTTGCGCCGTAATGCTGAATCTGGCCGCATGTTCCGGCGGCAGCGCCGCAAGCACGGCTTCATCGTCAGCTTCGGCTTCTTCCCAGGCCGTCAGTTCGGCAGAAGCCGCCTCACAGGATGGCAGAATCAAGCCTGACGACGGCAAAAAGCTGGGCTATCAGCTTGAAAAGCCCGCCAACGGGGAGGAGATTGCCGTTTTGACCACCAGCATGGGTGTGATAAAGCTCCGCCTTTTTCCGGAGGCTGCTCCCAAGACGGTTGAAAATTTTAAAGGGCTGATTAAAAAAGGTTACTATAACGGACTGACCTTTCACCGTGTGATCAATGATTTCATGATTCAGTCCGGAGACCCCAAGGGGAACGGTAACGGCGGAGAAAGCATTTGGGGTAAAGATTTCGAGGATGAATTCAACGCCAACCTTGTCAATATCCGCGGGGCTGTTTCCATGGCAAACGGCGGGCCAAACACCAACGGAAGCCAGTTTTTTATCAATCAGAAGGGGAACGCCGAAGCGATTAACTGGGACGATTACCAGCAGGCTTATAATGTATATAAGCAGTATCCGGACGCCTTTGTGCAGCAGTACGGCACCTATTTTCTGAATATGGATAAGGTTACCGATACGTATAAAAAGCTTTATAACGATAAAGGCGGAAACCCGAATCTGGACGGCGCGTATAGTATTGTGGCACGGGGACATACCGTTTTTGCACAGGTGATAGAAGGAATGGATGTCGTGGATAAAATTGCAGCGGTACCTGTTTCCGAAAATGACCAGGGAGAAAAAAGCAAGCCGACCACGGCGGTTACTATTAAAAAAGCCGATANNATAGAAAAATACCGGCCGTAAACGGCACCTATAAAACCGCTTATTGCTTATGCATGCTGTATAGGACGGAAAGAAATTTCAGTCGATTATTGGCACATTATTTCAAATTTTAAAATAACCGTTTTATTATCGCCTACTGCATTGACAAGCCAATGCAATAGGCGATATAATTAATTTAATTTGTTTTTTGCAGCGGCAGTAAATTGAAGTGCTTATGGAGGGTAACTATGTCAGCAAAATATATTTTTGTAACAGGCGGAGTTGTTTCTGGACTGGGAAAAGGAATTACGGCAGCTTCTTTGGGGCGTTTACTCAAAGCCAGGGGATTGAGAATTACCATACAGAAGTTTGACCCTTATCTGAATGTTGACCCGGGAACAATGAACCCGTTTCAGCATGGAGAGGTTTTCGTTACGAACGACGGCGCGGAAACAGATCTGGATCTTGGCCATTACGAACGCTTTATTGATGAAAACCTGACCCAGAACAGCAATATCACTTCGGGCAGAATTTACTGGAATGTGCTGCAAAATGAGCGCAACGGCGATTACGACGGGGGAACGGTTCAGGTTATCCCCCATATTACCAACGAAATCAAGTCCCGTATTTATGAAGGGAAAGATAATATTGACGTAGCGATCATTGAAGTGGGCGGCACGGTAGGCGATATTGAGAGCCAGCCGTTTCTGGAGGCTATCCGCCAGTTTGCCACGGAAGTCGGCAGAAACAACTGCCTGTTTATCCATGTTACCCTTGTTCCTTATCTGATCTGCTCCCATGAGCACAAATCCAAGCCCACCCAGCACAGTGTGAAAGAACTTCTTTCCATCGGTATTCAGCCGGACATTATTGTCCTCCGCTCCGAAAGGCCGGTCGGCGATGATATTAAAAAGAAAATTGCACTTTTCTGCAATGTCAATGAAAACTGCGTGATTCAGAACCTTGACCTTCCGCTTCTGTATCAGGTTCCCCTTGCACTGAAAGAGGAGCGTTTGGATGACATTGTCTGCAAGCGTTTTGGACTGGACACGCCCGGCGCCGATCTGAGCGATTGGATTGCCATGGTCAATACGGCCATGTCCCTGACGGAAAGCGTCACCATAGGGCTTGTGGGCAAATACGTTGAACTGCATGACGCTTATCTGAGCGTCGCGGAGGCGTTGACCCACGGCGGAATCGGTAACAACGTGAAGGTAAATATCAAATGGATTGACTCCGAAACAATTTTAACGGACAATGTTACGAAAATTCTTGCTGGTGTGGACGGCGTGATTGTACCCGGCGGGTTTGGTCAAAGGGGAATTGAGGGCATGATTACGGCGATTCATTACGCCAGAGTGAACCATGTGCCATGCCTTGGTATCTGCCTTGGAATGCAGCTTGCCATTGTGGAATACGCACGCAATGTCCTAGGTCTTGAAGATGCGAATTCCGCGGAATTCGACCCGCAGAGCAAAAATCATGTGATTGACCTGATGCCTGAGCAGAAGGATGTCGTGCAGATTGGCGGTACGATGCGCCTGGGCCAGTATCCGTGCAAGCTGACAGCGGGTACAAAGGCTGCCGCGCTTTACAACAATGAACCGCTTATTTCCGAACGTCACCGTCACCGCTTTGAAGTAAACAACGATTACCGTGATAGGTTTGAAAAGGCAGGAGTTGTTTTCTGCGGAAAATCACCGGACGACCATATCGTGGAAATGATGGAGCTGCCGGAACATCCGTGGTTTTTGGGCTCCCAGTTCCACCCGGAATTTAAATCCCGTCCCAACCGTCCGCATCCGCTTTTCAAGGGCCTGGTCGGCGCGGCAAAGGAATATAAGGCCAGCCAAGTCTGATATAAACTGGAATATTATTTGTTGAAGCCCCGCCTATGGCGGGGCTTCAACAGCTATAAAGAGTAAAAAGANNGCCGCCAAAGCCGCCGCCGCCTCCTCCGAAGCCGCCGCCGCCAAAACCACCACCGCCGAAACCCCCGCCCCCACCAGTGGGCGGGGGATTGGCAAGCCGTGTTGCGGATGTGCTGATGTTGCTCATGGTGNNATTGCCGACATGGCTGAATCCTCCCATGCCGATAGAACGGCCGAACATGTAGTACATGTAGCTGCCCCCAAAGTTCGTGTTGAGGTAGCCGTCGTCATTCAGCTGCGGATAGACCATCTTCAACTCTTCGCAGACCTTTTTTGAAATGCCCATCATGGTCGCGTAAACAAGGTATTCCTCCCAGAGTGCAAGCTCCGGAACGCCGTATTCCTTCATGCGCGAGAATTCGAGCATGTATTTTTTCAACCCCTGCCATACGGCATAGTCATATTCGCCCTTCTCGCTCAACCGTGTCTTTGTGCTCGAAGCAACCAACAGCAGGATGCCTAGAACGAGGAAGCCCAGCGGAAGATAGAGCAGCCAGGCTTTGGTAATCATAAAAAGAAAGACAGCTGCCGCAATACTGCAGATTCCAAATACGGTGCTGGCCGTCAAAAAGGCCGGACGGTGTTCATAATAGTTGCGCGAGGCAATTTCTCTTTTCGCCTGTGACAAAAAGATCTGGATGCTGCTGTCAACATACTTGCTGTGGTCCTTCGCGTATTTTTCAAACTGCCTCATGGTAAACCGGTCGCCGTAATCCGACGCGACAGTGGAAATCATATCGTAGAATGACTGCTCGCTTTGCGTGAGCGCCATCTGTTTGGAGTTTCCCGTGATGCTTACCGAGAAGTCTTTTCGCTCATTGGACTCAAACCGGACATATCCTTTGCGCGCAAGGCTCATCAGCGTGGCGCTGAAAACCCGTCCCTGGACCCTGTCCGTCACACCGCCGCTGTAAAAGTAAAACAGGTTGGCTGCGCCGCCGGGCGAACTGCCTTCCGGTATCTCGCGCGTGTATTCCGGGGCATCCACTTTGTGCGGCCGGGCCTTCTTTTTCAGCCATATTAGCAGCAGAATGCCGGCGAGAGCCAGTACCGCGCCGCCCACGGCGTCCACGATGCCGACCATGTAATTCATGCGCTGCTTCGCGGCCCAGTCGTCCGCCCATTTCTGTTCTTCTTTTTCAATATCGCCCAGCACGTTGGAAGAGACGATCTTTTTGGAATCCGGGAACAGGGAGACGGGCATGCATAACCGTGTTTCCACCAGTGTTTCCGGCGGAACCTTCCTTGCGGTAAAGGAAACCTGAGTGGGAGAGTCAACCGTCAGATTGCTCTGTGCCGTGCAGTGCAACCATCCCTTAACCCCTTTCGGCTTTGCACCGGATGGGAAGGTGACGGTGCCGTGCAGCTCGGCAATCGGGATGCTGAAATTTTTCCCGATAAAAGCGTTGTACAAAACGGAGGTGTCCCCATAGACCCGCACGATGTTTTTCACCGTATAGGACACTTTAAAATTGCGTTCGCCGCTGTCAATTCTCGGCATAAACCAGCCGATTTCCGTATCTTTCTGCGTACGATAGATGTAACAGACATTGTCCTCGGAGTAATATCCGCCCGTCGGGTCAATATCGTCACGGAAGGCGTACTGAGTATTGTTGTCAATGTCGTATACGGATAGATTTTCGATTCCGTCGCTCTGATTCAGATCCACCGGGAATGTTTTATAAAGATTGCTGTAGGGTTTCCCGCGGTCTTCCAGACTGATGCGCCAGGTTTCCGTCACCTTCATATCACCGTTACTGCTGAGCTGAGAAACGATATCCAGCTTTTCCAGAGTTTGATCTGCGCCGTGCTTATAACTGTTGGAGCAGCCGCTCAGCGGCAGAAGAACGACCAGCAAGGCAAGAATGACCGCTGTCATTCTGCCGGTAAGAGATTTGATCAACCTGTACATGTTTCCTCCATCCACAGAATATCAGAATTTGACCTGTGGTACAGCTTTGTCGGCTTCCGCGATTTCAAAGTATTTTTTCTGGCCGAAATGAAAAATGGAAGCAATAATATTGGATGGGAAGTGCATGACATATTCGTTGTATTTCATTGCGGTGTCATTGTAAAATTGGCGCGCAAAGGCGATTTTGCTTTCAATGTCCTTCAGCTGGCCCTGCAAATCCAGAAAGTTCTGGTTTGCTTTTAAGTCCGGGTATTGCTCCGCCGTGGCAAACAGGTTCACAATCGCGCGGGAAAGCTTGGCGTTGTTTTCCATCGCCTCTTCGGGCGTTTTTGAGCTCATGGCCGCGCTGCGCCATTTGGTGACCTCTTCAAAGGTAGATTTTTCGTGCGACGCATAGCCCTTTACGGTTTCGACCAGATTCGGAATAAGGTCGAAGCGTTTTTTCAGCTGAACGTCCACCTGCGCCCATCCGTTGTCCACCCTTACGGAGAAAGAGACGAGCTTATTGTACATACCTGCGACCCATAGGGCGATGATCAGAATAATCGCAACAATAATTCCGGATACCATCCAGTTCATAATGCATACCTCCTTATTATCATTGTAGCAATTTCAAATAAGAACTGGAAAAGCGGATGTTATCCATTCTATGGTATTTTTGGAATTGCTATAATGAAATAGTAACACATTTTATGCCAAAAGAAAAGCGGGGAAAATCAATACTATTATATCCCGATAACATGTTTTATTTGTCGAGCGGAACCGGGTAAAAAAGGGAAAGGACATTTGCCCTTTCCCTTTGAAATTCTATTTTTCACTTGGATTTGAAATCCGGTAGCAAAGCGTCATCAGGCTGTCGTTCAAATGAACGTTTTCCACAACCGTGTCCTCATACCGCATGGCGATATCGTAGTGGCTGAAATTCCAGTAATTGCGCACGCCCAGATTGTAAAGGCGTTCAATCACGACGTGGACGCCGTCGCGGGGGATGCAGAGCACCGCCATGGCCGGTTGCTCCTTTTGGCAGAATTCTTCCAGCTCTACTGTGTCACGAACAATCTGGCCATTGATCCGCGTTCCGGTTTTACTGGGGGAACTGTCAAAAATACCGACCAGCCGGAACCCTTCTTCGTCAAACGACATGTGAGAAGCGATTGCCCTTCCTAAATTTCCGGCGCCGATTAAAATCGCTTTATATTCATTGGAAAGACCCAGTATATTTCCGATTTCGTCACAGAGCTGGTCTACAATGTATCCGTAACCCTGCTGCCCAAACCCGCCGAAGCAGTTCAGGTCCTGGCGAATCTGCGAAGCGGTCAGTCCCAGTTTCACGGACAGCTCTGTGGAAGAGATCCTTGTGACCCCCTTGTGTTTCAGATGGGTTAAAAAACGATAGTAGCGCGGCAATCTTCTGATTACCGACATTGAAATGTTTTCGCGTCTTGGCATACGCTTTACCTCCGTAATACTGTATCCGGCTTACAGCAGCCGAATCAGGCTTTTATTAACTTCCTTTAAAAACGTTTCGGTGTCGACCGTCGTTTTGTTGGACAGAGTGGAAAGGCCGGCAAGGTCACCGGTCATAATGCCATTTTCAATTGTCTGAATCGACGCTTTTTCAAGTTTCTCCGCAAAATCCACAAGGGAGGGGAGGTTGTCCAACTCTCCGCGCTTTTTCAGCGCGCCTGTCCAGGCAAACAGGGTAGCCATGGAATTGGTGGATGTCTTTTCGCCCTTTAGGTGCTTGTAATAGTGGCGCTGTACGGTTCCGTGGGCTGCTTCATATTCATATACGCCGTCCGGGGAGACGAGCACGCTCGTCATCATGGCAAGGCTGCCGAAAGCCGTGGCGACCATATCGCTCATGACGTCGCCGTCATAGTTTTTACAGGCCCAGATGTAGCCGCCTTCTGAACGGATTACACGGGCAACCGCGTCGTCAATTAAAGTGTAGAAATAGGTGATGCCTGCTTTTTCAAATTTCTCTCTGTAATCCGATTCATAAATATCCTGAAAAATATCCTTGAAACGGTGGTCATATTTTTTTGAAATCGTATCCTTTGAAGAGAACCATACATCCTGCTTGACGTCAAGCGCGTAGTTAAAGCAGGAACGCGCAAAACTCTCAATGCTTTTGTCTATGTTGTGCTGTCCCTGAATAATGCCCGCCGTCTCAAAATCGTGAATCAGCGCGTGCTCTTCGCTGCCGTCCCGTTTGGTAACGACAAGCTCGGCTTTTGCGCCGGCTGGGACGATCATTTCCACATTGCGGTAGACGTCTCCGTAGGCGTGGCGCGCAATGGTAATCGGTTTCTTCCAGTTGCGGATGAAGGGTTCAATCCCCTTCACAAGGATGGGTGAACGGAAAACGGTGCCGTCCAAAATCGCGCGGACGGTTCCGTTAGGCGATTTCCACATTTCTTTCAGACCGTATTCCAGCACCCTGTCCGCATTCGGCGTAATGGTCGCGCATTTTACGGCGACGCCGTATTTTTTAGTGGCGTAAGCAGAGTCGAACGTGACCTTGTCGCCGGTTGCGTCCCGGTTCTCCAGCCCCAAATCATAATATTCCGTTTTCAGGTCGATATACGGGGTCAGCAAAATATCTTTAATCATTTTCCAGATGATTCTGGTCATTTCGTCGCCGTTCATTTCGACCAGCGGCGTCGCCATTTGGATTTTCTTCATTGATTGCCCTCCGTTTTCATAAACTCTGCGTTGCCGAATGATGCGTTATCCGTTTTGTTCCCTTGTGTAGTTCAGAAGGCCTCCGGCAAGCACCATTTTACGCTGACGGTCGCTCAGCACGGCCTCGGCCTCAAACGAAGTTCCCTTCGTCCGGTTTTTTACGGTAACTGCGGCGCCACTTTCAATCGCGGTGCGGATGTCCGACAGTTCCAGCTCGTCCATCTGGTCAATCCCGTCGTAATCCTCCTCATTTTTAAACATGAGCGGAAGGATTCCCGCGTTCGCCAGATTTGCACAGTGAATGCGCGCAAAGCTCTTCACAATCACCGCCTTGATTCCAAGGTACAGCGGCACCAGCGCGGCGTGTTCGCGGGAGGAACCTTGACCGTAGTTTGAGCCGCCGACGATAATGCCCCTGCCGTTTTGCCTGCAGCGTTCCGGAAATTCCTTGTCGCAGACGGCAAAACAGAAGTTGGAAAGATACGGAATATTGGAACGGTACGGAAGAATTTTTGCCCCGGCCGGCATAATATGGTCGGTTGTGATATTATCGCCGACTTTCAGAAGCGCTTTTGCCTCAATGCTCTGCGGCAGCGCCGTTGTGGTCGGAAATTCCTTGATGTTTGGCCCGCGCAGGATTTTTACGTCCTTTGCATCCTTTTCATTGGCGGGCGCGACAATCATATTGTCGTTGATCAAAAACTGTTCGGGCTGCGCAATGGGTGCTTCTTTGCCCAGCGTCTGCGGGTTCGTCAGTACGCCGGTAATCGCGGAGGCCGCGGCGGTTTCCGGGCTGACCAGATAAATCCGGCCGTCTGCCGTTCCGGAACGCCCCTCAAAGTTGCGGTTAAAGGTTCTCAGTGAAATTCCCGCGGAGTTCGGCGACTGTCCCATGCCGATGCAGGGGCCGCAGGCGCATTCCAGAATACGCGCGCCGGCGGCGATCAGGTCCGCCAGGGCGCCGTTCTGCGCAAGCATATTATAAACCTGCTTTGACCCCGGGGCAATCGAGAGGCTCACATCGGGGTGGACGGTTTTTCCCTTTAGTATGGAAGCGACGCGCATCATGTCGCGGTAAGAGGAGTTGGTACAGGAGCCGATACACACCTGGTCCACTTTAATGCTGCCGATCTCGTCCACTTTTTTGACCGCATCCGGGCTGTGGGGGCATGCCGCCATCGGTACCAGTTCGGATAAATTGATAGAGATGGTTTCGTCGTATACCGCGTCCGCGTCCGGCTTCAGCTCAATCCAGTCCTTTTCGCGGCCCTGCGCTTTTAAAAATGCAAGGGTCACTTCGTCGGAAGGGAAGATGGAGGTAGTCGCGCCGAGCTCCGCGCCCATGTTTGTAATCGTCGCGCGCTCCGGCACGCTCAGAGTGGAAACGCCGTCCCCGCCGTATTCCACGATTTTGCCCACGCCGCCCTTTACGGTCAGAATGCGCAGAACCTCCAGTATGATATCTTTCGCGGAAACCCAGGGGGAAAGCATGCCGCTTAAATTGATTCGCAGTATTTTCGGCATAGTGATGTAATACGCGCCGCCGCCCATGGCAACCGCGACGTCAAGCCCGCCGGCGCCCATGGCCAGCATGCCGATTCCGCCGCCGGTGGGGGTGTGGCTGTCCGAACCGATCAGCGTTTTACCGGGAATTCCAAACCGTTCCAGATGTACCTGATGGCAGATCCCGTTGCCGGGCCGTGAAAAATAAATGCCGTGTTTTTTGGCGACGGACTGAATGAACCGGTGGTCGTCCGCATTTTCAAAACCGGTCTGCAGGGTATTGTGATCAATGTAAGCGACGGAACGCTCCGTTTTCACCCGCGGAACGCCCATGGCTTCAAATTCAAGGTAGGCCATTGTCCCTGTGGCGTCCTGCGTCAGCGTCTGGTCTATTTTCAAGCCGATATCGCTGCCTGCCGTCATTTCTCCGCTTAAAAGATGAGCTTTTATTATTTTTTGCGCTAAAGTCAGGCCCATTATCCAGTTTCCTCCCGATTTAGAATGATCAGTTAGTTAAATATATAACCATTATCCAATAAAAAAGCCAAATTGTCAATCTATCCGGTTACATTATATCATAGCATTCCTATTTTACCGCTTTATTTTCTTGATGAATACCACAACAGATGGTATAATATGAATTGATATTTCAAATTACACATTTCCGTGTATGAGAATTGCCTTCTTACGGCACAATAATGCGGTAGGAGGGATTATCAATGAGCAATAAAGACCACAATGAGGACCAGAAAGATTATATAAAGCGCGACGAAGAAAACGAAAAAGACAAAACGGATAAAAACGAAAAACAGACANNCAGACAGACCAGATCATTGACACCGGATCGGTTATTACCGGCAACGGGAAGCATCTGATTCATTGTCTGACCATTATCGGACAGATTGAAGGACATTATATTCTGCCTTCACAGAACAAGACGACAAAATATGAGCATGTGATTCCGCAGCTCGTCGCCATTGAGGAAGAACCTACCATAGACGGGCTGTTAATCATATTGAACACCGTCGGTGGAGACGTTGAAGCCGGGCTTGCCCTTGCGGAGCTGGTTGCGGGAATGAAAAAGCCGACCGTGTCGCTCGTACTGGGCGGCGGTCATTCTATTGGCGTGCCGCTTGCTGTCGCTGCAAAGCATTCCTTTATCGCCCCCAGCGCCACGATGACGATTCATCCCGTCCGAATGAACGGGATGCTGCTGGGTGTTCCGCAGACCCTTGAATATTTTCAGCGCATGCAGGAGCGCATCACCCGGTTTGTCACACAGAATTCCCGTATTTCACCCGAACGGTTCCATGAGCTTTCTATGAACACGCAGGAGCTGGTTATGGACGTGGGAACGGTTCTGGACGGCAACGAAGCCGTCAACGAAGGGCTGATCGATTCTCTTGGAAGTCTTTCAACCGCGATTGACTGCCTGTATGAAATGATTGATAAAGATAAGGTTCAGCGAAAAAAATCCGAAGCAAAGACCCCAAAAACAGGGGTTAAGAAAACGGAGCCCAAAACAGGAAGAAACACCGTCAAAAGGACGTAAAAGATTGATGAAGAATGAAAAATGAAAAGTTCCAAAAAGATGATTATTCATTGTTCATTCTTCATCCCGCATTACATATGATATGGGTCTACAACGAACTGCCCGGCAATTGAATGGAAAATGCTATAGGCTATGATCCAAAGAAAATAAAAACATAAGGTGATTAAAAGGTGGCAAATCAAAGAACAAATACGAAAAAAAGATCTGTGCCCCGCACACGAAACAAGCCGAAGGCACAGCACTTTGCCGGCGGCAGAAAGTCAAAACCGGAGCGGGAAGCCGAATACGTCAGGCAGCGCAATCAGATCAACGCGATTGTGATGTTCGCTATGTCCATTTTAATGGTTTGCCTCGTCCTGATTGCGGGCGATCATATCTGGCTCTGGTGTCATAGCGCCCTTCTCGGCCTGTTTGGAAGCTGCGCCATCATCTGGCCGATTCTGCTCTTTTATATCTCCCTTGTAACGGCTTTTGAGCGGCAGAAGAACCGCCTTGGCGGCAAGGTTGCTTTTATGGTTGTGATTATTGCTCTGTTCTGTGCCGCGGTTTATATTTTTACCGATAAGAACAGTACGCCGATTACCTCATTCGGAGTCAGGCTCAACGAGCTTTACGCGCTTGGCGTTCAGCGATCCGGAGCCGGACTGTTCAGCGGGCTGATCGGGATTCCGTTTGTCGCGGCGCTCGGTTCAACCGGGGCGAAAATCGTTATTATTTTATCCCTTTTTGTAGCGGTTATGATTTTAACCGGCACCAGCCTTGTCCAGCTTTTCCGCGCGGTCACAAAGCCGGCGGACATGATGGCCGCCAATCTCAGCAGCGCGCGCGAGCAGCGGGAGATTGAACGCGCCCGTCAGGCCAATTCCAATATCGATATTGCGCTGGACCGCGAAGAGATGGCGCAGCGCGCGACGCAGATGAAGGGAAAGCCGCAGAAGAATAAAAAGCTTGAACAGCTTGAAAAAGTATTCGGGGTAAAGGAACCGGTGGTGGAAAAGGTAGAGGCAGCCCCCGTGCCTGTTCCGGCTGCTGCCGACAAAACCGGTTCCGCGGCCGCTGCGGCAGCCTATGCCGCACGTCAGGCCGCCGCACCGCAGCCGGAGGAAAAAAGAGCGCCGCAGGCCGCTCCCGTGCAGATGACCATGTTTGCGGACGAGCCCCCGCAGGACGGAACCTATCATTTCCCGCCGGTCACCATGCTGGAAACCACAAAAGAGCTGAGCGAGCAGGATGTTACCGAGGAACTGAAGCTCAACGGGCAAATGTTAGTTCAGACATTAAAAAGCTTCGGCGTGCAGACTAAAATCGTCGATATCAGCCGCGGCCCGGCTGTTACGCGTTATGAGCTGCAGCCCGCCGCGGGTGTGAAAATCAGCAAAATAACAAACCTGTCCGACGACATCGCCATGAACCTCGCCGCCTCCGGTGTGCGCATCGAGGCGCCGATTCCCGGCAAGGCCGCCGTGGGAATAGAGGTTCCGAATAAAAAAGTCAGCATTGTCAGAATGCGCGAGCTGATTGAGTCGAACAGCTTCGGCGCGGCGAAGAGCCGTCTGACCGTTGTGCTGGGGCGCGATATTGCGGGTACGGTCGCGACGGCGGATCTGGCCAAAATGCCCCATCTGCTGATCGCGGGCGCCACCGGTTCCGGAAAATCCGTGTGCATCAACTCATTTATTGTCAGCCTGCTGTACAAATCCACTCCGGACGAAGTGCGCTTCCTGATGATTGACCCGAAGGTGGTGGAACTGGGGATTTACAACGGCATACCGCAGCTTCTGGTTCCGGTCGTCACCGACCCGCGAAAAGCCGCGGGCGCCTTGGGGTGGGCCGTAACGGAAATGCTCAAGCGCTACAAGACTTTTGCGGCAAACAATGTGCGTGATTTGGGCGGATACAACGCGCTGGCGGAAACCAACGGCTTTCAGGATGAAAACGGCCAGCCAATGCCGCATCTGCCGCAGATTGTAATCATTATCGACGAGCTGGCTGACCTGATGATGGCCGCGCCGAATGAGGTGGAGGATTCGATCTGCCGTCTGGCTCAGATGGCGCGCGCCGCGGGCATGCATCTGCTGATCGCCACGCAGCGGCCTTCCGTCGATGTTATCACGGGAATTATCAAGGCGAATATTCCGAGCCGTATCGCGTTCGCGGTGTCTTCACAGGTGGATTCCAGAACCATACTGGACATGGGCGGGGCGGAAAAGCTTCTGGGGCGCGGCGATATGCTGTTTTCTCCTGTCGGCTCGCAGAAGCCCACCAGAATTCAGGGCTGCTTTGTCAGCGACAGCGAGATTGAATCCGTTGTGAATTTTGTAAAAAAATCACAGGAAACGGGATATGACAAGAATATAGCCGAAGAAATTGAGAAAAATGCCGTTGCCGAAAAAGACGGCGGCGACAGCGCCGTGAACGGCGATACCGACCCCATGATGCCCGACGCGGTCAAATGCGTCGTGGAGGCAGGGCAGGCTTCGACCTCGCTGCTTCAGCGCCGTCTGCGCCTTGGCTACGCCCGCGCGGGCCGGCTGGTCGACGAGATGGAGCAGATGGGCATTGTGGGCCCCCACGAGGGCTCCAAACCCCGTCAGGTGCTTATTACATATCAGCAGTGGCTTGAAATGACGATGCAGCAGGCAGATAAAAAAGAAAGTGAAGAATAAACAGAATGCCTTTTTTACCCATTACAAAAGAAGAAATAAAAGCTCTGGGCTGGGACGCGCCAGATTTCATCGTGGTGACCGGAGACGCCTACGTGGATCATCCGACCTTCGGCGCCGCGATTATTTCACGGGTGCTTGAAAAATTTGACTACCGCGTGGCGGTTCTGGCGCAGCCGGACTGGCGCGGCGACCGGGATTTCACCCGGTTCGGCAAGCCGAAATACGGCTTTATGGTCAGTTCGGGAAACATTGATTCCATGGTTGCCCATTACACCGTGGCGCGCCGCAGACGCAGGGAAGACGCCTATTCGCCCGGGAATAAAACCGGGCTCAGGCCCGACCGCGCCGTGAATGTCTATACAAAAAAAATCAAAGAGCTCTATCCGGATTCGCCGGTCATTATCGGCGGACTGGAAGCCTCCCTGCGCCGCTTCGCGCATTATGATTACTGGGATGATAAAATCCGCCCGTCGATTCTTCTGGACTCCGGGGCGGATTTGCTGACTTACGGGATGGGTGAGAGCCAGACGATTGAAATCGCCCGCCGCCTGTATTCCGGCGAGCCGGTCAGTGCGATTACCGACGTGCGGGGCACCTGCTACGCGATTCCCACCAAAGAATACCGACCCGTTCCGGCAGTCGACTGCCCAAGTTTTGAGCAGGTCTGCCGGAATAAAAAAGAGTATGCCGTTTCCTGCCGCAAGCAGCAGGACGAGCAGGACGCCGTGCGGGGGCGCAGGGTGATTCAGCGCCATGGTGACAAAATGCTGGTTCAGAACCCGCCGATGATGCCTCTGACACAGAAAGAGCTCGACGCGGTCTATGATCTGCCGTATATGCGCACTTACCACCCGTGCTATGAAAGCATGGGCGGCGTTCCGGCGATTCAGGAGGTGGAGTTCTCCATCACGCACAACCGCGGCTGCTTCGGCGCCTGCAACTTTTGCTCCATCGCGTTCCATCAGGGCCGTTGTGTCACGACCCGCAGCGAGGAGTCTATTCTGCGCGAGGCGAAAAAGCTGACGGAAAGCCCGAATTTCAAGGGATATATCCACGATGTCGGCGGCCCAACCGCCAATTTTCGCAATCCGTCCTGTGAAAAGCAGGCAAAGCTGGGGCTTTGCGCGGGCGGTCAAAAATGCCTTGCTCCGAAACCGTGCCCTATGCTTCAGGTGGATCACAGCGAATATCTCGGTATTCTGCGCAAGCTGCGCACCCTGCCGAAGGTAAAGCGCGTGTTTATCCGCTCCGGCATCCGCTTCGATTATTTAATTGAGGACAGGGACGACACCTTTTTTAGGGAACTGGTTAAATATCATGTCAGCGGTCAGCTGAAGGTCGCGCCGGAACACTGTACGCCGGAAGTGCTGGACTGTATGGGCAAGCCCCATATTGAATCCTTTCTAAAGTTTGAAAAGAAGTACTATAAATTCTGCAAGGAGGACGGCAAGGAACAGTACCTTGTTCCGTACCTGATGTCCTCCCATCCCGGCAGCACCATGAAGGATGCGGTTGCGCTCGCCCTGTTTTTAAAGCGGGAGCATCTTCGCCCAGAGCAGGTGCAGGATTTCTACCCGACGCCGGGCACGATTTCCACCTGTATGTTTTATACCGGCCTGAACCCGTATACGATGAAAGAGGTCTATATTCCCCGCACCGACCGGGAAAAGGCGATGCAGCGGGCGCTTCTGCAATATTTTAATCCGAAGAACAGGGACTTGGTCATTGCCGCGTTAAAAGCCGCGGGCCGCAGCGACCTGATCGGTACGGACAGTTCCTGCCTTGTCCGTCCAAGCCCTTCCATGCAGCGTACCGCCCAAGTTCAGAACAGGGGGAAGCAGGGCAGATGGAGCAGCAAAAAAACCGCAAAAAGGCGCTGAAAATAACCCTGTCGCTGCTTTTGGCAATTGGGGTCATCGTTTCTCTGCTGCCGTTTGGGGCGGCCGCTTCATGGCACCGTATTTTCTCTTTTTTCGGCCTGAATGATTTCTCCGCCGCAGCAGATTTCAGTCCGATGTCCGTCCATGTGCTCGAAGTCGGCAAGGCCGACAGTATCTTTATTGAATGCGGCGGAAAAACGATGCTGATAGACGGCGGAACCATGGATCAGGGGGAGCCGATTGCGGAATATCTTGACCGGAGGGGTGTAAAAAAACTGGATTGTGTGGTCAATACCCACCCTGATGAGGACCATATCGGCGGCCTTGCGTATCTCATCGGCCGATATCCCGTCGGCCGGTATTATGCTCCCGGTATTCCGAAGAATCTTGTTCCGTCAAGCGAAGAATATCTTGCCGCACAGAAAGCGCTGAATGAAAAACATATCCAAACCCTAGTTCCCGCCTGCGGGGAAACCTTTTTTCTCGGCGGCATGAAAACAGAGTTTCTCGCCCCTGTAAAAGAGGGGAGTAGTACGAACAATAATTCCATTGTTCTGAAGCTGACTTATGGAAAAACACGGTTTCTGCTGATGGGCGATGCAGAGAAGGAAGAGGAACACGATCTGATTGAGAGCGGGGCGGATCTTTCCGCAGAGGTCCTGAAGATAGGGCACCACGGCAGCAGCACTTCCACCACGGAGGCATTGCTGAACGCGGTCAAGCCCGGATGGTCGGCGATTTCCGTTGCCGACGATTCCAACGGACTGCCCAAAAGGGAAGTATTGAAAAGGCTGCTGTCCGCCGGGGCGGCGGTTTACCGGACCGACGTGAGCGGAACGCTTATTTTTATGAGCGACGGACAGAATATTAAAATCGCGACCGGGCGCTAGAACAGGAAAACTGAAAATGCAGAAGGGGATAGAAATATGAAAATGCTGATCATTGACCGTTTCGAAGGAACCTACGCAATCTGTGAGGACAAGGAGCAGAAGTTCTACGCGATTGAAACCTCGGAGCTTCCGCAGGGCGCGCGTGAAGGCGATGTGCTGGATGTGGACGATACCCAGGGCACGCTGAGCATTAATGCGGAAGCGACGGCACAGAGACGCTCAAAGTCGAAAAAGCTGCAGGATAAACTTTTTCATTAAAAATGCGGATGATACAGGAAATCATAAAACAGCACCCCATCATTCCAGTATATCCATGCTGGCTGACAATGGGATGCTGCTTATTTTCGTGTGGTATTATTATGACTTTTTACCGCCGGAGCGTGACTTTGTCCGTATTCATTCTGTGCATATGCACGTTCTGTGCCAGGCCGAAGCCAAGGTACAGGCAGGCAGCGGACGAACCGCCGGCGCTGAAAAACGGAAGCGTGACCCCCATGACCGGCAGCAGGTTAAGGCACATGCCTAAATTAAACAGCGCCTGCGCGGCGATCATGCCGAAGAAACCAAAACAGATGGTACTGCCCAGACAGTCCGGTGATTTCCGCGCAATCCGAAGCGTGCGAAAAAGGAACAGGAAAAGCAAAAGGATAATCAGCATACAGCCGACAAATCCGAGCTGCTCCCCCGCAACCGAGAAGATAAAATCGCTCTGCTGTACGGGTACAAGCCCTTTGCTGACGCGTGTATTGCTGTTAAATAGCCCCCGGCCCCAGAACTGGCCGCTTCCTATGGACAATCTGCCCTGAATTTGCTGCAGCCCCTTGTCCAGCGGGTCTGTTTCCGGATGCCGGAAAATCGTAAAACGGTCTTTTTGATAATCCTGCAGCATATATTTCCACGCAATGGGAAAAGCGATGGCAATTGCTGCGAAAACCGCCCCGAAATACCTTAACTGAACCCCCGCGCCGAACGCCATGGCAAGGAACATGCAGAAGAAAATGACCGCGGTGCCGTCATCGCCCTGAAAATGAACCAGCACAATCGGAATCATAGCATGACAAGCAAGAAGGACAATTTGCGGAAAGGATTTCAGCATGTCCCGCTCTTTCAATTCAGATAAATGTTTTGAGAAAGTAATAATAAAGCCGATTTTCACAAGCTCGCTCGGCTGGAATGTGGTGCCCGGCAACTGAATCCACGCCTTTGCGTTGATGCCGCCGCTGCTTTTTACCGCAATGCCGAAAATCTGCGTATAAACGATTAAAAACAGGCAGAAGCCCGCCACAATATACCAGTAACTTGCAATTTCCCGGTAATCAATCAGCGTAAAAAGAATTGCGCCGAAATAACCGATGGCGATGGCGACCAGCTGCACGGTGAAATAGGACTTGCCCGATTCGCTGTTCGGCACGGTCCTCAGCAGCAGGAGGCTGTATACCGATATTGCCAGCATAATAAACCAGTAAAGCTTGTCCGCCCGTTTTAAATAATTGACGAATGATTTTAATCCTCGCATGACTTCACCTCTGATTTATTATATGATGGAAATGAGAAAACTGCAAGTGAATAATCAAAGGAAATCGGCATGAGAATTTTCTCATGCCGGTTTCCTTTTTACTCTGATGTTTTCACTTTGAAAATGTCAAAGGCAACATCGACTGCAAACAAGTCGGCGTCAACGCTGATTTGAAAGCTGCCGCCGCAGGCTTCCGTAAAGCTTTTTGCTATGGAAAGCCCCAGCCCGCTCCCGCTGGTTGTCCGCGAGCTGTCACCTCGCACAAAGCGCTCTGTCATGTCCGCTTCACTGTCCAGCTCAAAGCGGGAGATGTTTTTTACCGATGCTGCTGCTTGCCCGTCTTTTTGCTGCAGTTCAACGAATACCCGTGAACCGTCCAGCGAGTACTGCAGCGCGTTTCCAATTAAATTTTGGAATACCCTGTACAAAAGCTTTCCGTCCGCCCGGATCATGACGGGGGTGTCCGGAATATTCATCTTGAATACAAGGCTGGAGGTCTCCACCTGCTCGTTCATATCGGCCATTGTCTGTAAAATCAGCTTGCCGAAATCCAGAATCTCTAGATTCAACTCAATATTTCCGCTGGTCGCTTTGCTCACCTCGAAAATATCCTGCACCATGTTTTTCAGACGGTCGGACTTTTGGGCGAGAATTTCAATATAATCTTTTACGTGGTCGGGAAGGTTTTCCTCCTGCTTCAGTAAATCGATATAACTGATAATGGCGGTAAGCGGCGTCTTCAGGTCATGGCTTACATTCGTAATCAGCTCTATTTTCATGTGCTCACTTTTCAGTCGTTCCTCTACCGCACTGCCGATGCCGGATTGGATCTCGTTCAGCTCATGGGAAGCGCTCTGAAGGTCTNNGCTCCAGCGTTGTCATCAGATCGCCGGATTTGACAAGGGATATCTGGTTGATTAAAAGCCCCATGTCGTAGACGGTATTCTGAAATCTGCGCATATACCGGTAAATCAGATAAATCATTCCGGCAAGAACCATCAGAAGGAAAATCAGCACAAAAAGAGCGCTGGGATGAACAATGGCCGTCACGGTTAAGCCAAACAGCAACAGCAGGATTTCAGCCACGAGCAGCGTCCGGAAACGCTGAACCATCTGCTGCTGGAAGGGTTTTGCAAACTCAAACCTTTTGTAGCTTTTCAGAGCGGAATGAAAAATATTGTGCCGATAAAATGGACGGTTATAGCGCATATCGTTCACAACAACATAATAGCAGAACAGTGAAATCACCGCGCAGAAACCCCACAGGAACCAATCATTGCTCCAGGAATGAGTCATAAGCGTAAAGTCCATGCAAATCAGCGCGACGGTGCACAAAGCCTTGAATTCCCACCAGAACCAGCCGGAAAGGCGGGCAAGCGCCAGATCGGCGTCTTTTTTGTCCCTGCGGAGCAGAAGATACACAGCGAAGGCGATTACCCCAAGTACCAGAAAGAAGCCGCCCGCGTACAGAGCGGTTTTCAGATTGCGCTGGGCTTCCGGAATATAGGTCAGGGAACTGTATCCTTTTACGGGCGTGACAGGTTCTGTTCTGGCGAGCAGGGTAACCCGCATCTCATCCATTCCGTAGTAGCTGAAACCGGTGTTGCTGGAATACCCCGGTACATACCACGTGGATTTTCCGGGGCGGTAAACGCCGTCACCGTAAATGTCGACCGTTTTTCCGTCTTTTGTCACCGTCACCTTTTTTCCATCAAAATACATTTTAAAGTTATATCCCTTGGGAAGCGGAGCGGTATTCAAATCCAGACCCGCATACCCGTTGGAGTGCTTGGCGGGCTCTTCGCGCGTTCCAGCCGAATAGAGAATATTTTTTCCTGAATCCTGATCGAGCTGTTCCCAAATGTAGGTGTTTTCCTCTGTTTCGGAGGCCAGCGTGTCCAGAATGTCCCCCAGCTGGCTCGACATTGTTTGCCGGAACATGGACGTGCTCTGGTAATCCGGTTCAAAGGCGTCGTTTACTTCTCTGAGCAAATAGTCTCCACGGTTCACAATGACGCCGGAGAAAAGCACCACGATCAGGATTCCCGCAATCATCAGCATGCTGATGAAGAAACAAAGCCAGCTGAATATTTCCTTAAACTTTTTCAATTTTGTAGCCAATGCCCCACACCACCTTCAAATATTCAGGCTCTTTTGGGTTGAGTTCGATTTTTTCACGAATGCGGCGGATATGTACCATGACGGTGTTTTCCGCGCAGTAGGCGGGCTCGTTCCATACGCGGCGGTAAATTTCCTCCGCGGGAAAGATCCGGCCCAGGTTGCGCATGAGCAAATCGACGATTTTGGTTTCGGTCGCCGTCAGCCGGACAGGGTCGCCGTCCGCTCTGAGAACCCTCTCATCGGTGTTATAAACCAGTCTCCCATTCAGTATTTCGTTTGCGTGCGTATGTGCGTTGATGTCGCCAAGACTAAGGTACCGCCTTAACTGTGAGCGCACGCGGGCAACCAGTTCCATCGGGTTGAACGGCTTTGTCACGTAATCATCCGCACCCATGCCCAGCCCCAGAATCTTGTCTGTGTCCTCGCTTTTCGCCGAAAGCACAATAATCGGGATATTGCGCTTTTCACGGATTTTCATCACGGCGGAAAGGCCGTTTAGTTTCGGCATCATCACATCGATCAAAATCAGCTGGACATCGTTGTTCATCGCGGCGTCCACCGCCTCCAGCCCATCGTAGGCGCAAAGAGCGGAGTACCCTTCTTTTTCCAGCAGGATGGCGATTGCACGGACAATTTCACGGTCGTCGTCAACGATTAAGATATGTTTTTTCTCCATTCGTTTCCCTCCCAAAAGCCTGATTACAGGATACGGCATAATTCTTAAGAAAAGCTGAAGGTATTTCTTACAAAAAACTGAAGATTTCGAAATTCACTTGTGATCAAGAAGTTTTATCGGTTAACTTTTTCTATTATAGCATACAATAACGGATAACCCTTCGGTCTGTTTGTGTGAAAAAGTGAAATATTGCCCTTTACTGTTCATTTTTAAAAGAGAATATGATATAATTTTGTCATAATTATGTGTGAGGAGAATGCACAATGCTGACGGACATCGAAATAGCACAGCAGGCAAAACTCGTACCGATTGCGAAAATTGCCGACGACCTCGGGATACGCGAGGAGGAACTGGAGCCATACGGCAGATTTAAAGCAAAGCTGAACGACTCTCTCTACAACAGACTTGCCTCCCGTCAGGACGGCAAACTGATTCTGGTTACGGCAATCAATCCCACCCCCGCGGGGGAAGGAAAAACCACCACGACTGCCGGCCTTGGCGAAGCAATGAAGCAGATCGGAAAAAACGCTGTCATTGCCCTGCGCGAACCGAGCCTCGGCCCGGTCTTCGGTATTAAAGGCGGCGCGGCGGGCGGCGGATACGCGCAGGTGGTGCCGATGGAAGATATCAACGTGCATTTTACGGGCGACTTCCATGCCATTACGTCCGCAAACAATCTGCTCTGCGCCATTCTGGACAACCACATCCATCAGGGGAACGCCCTTGGCATCGACCAGCGCAGAATTCTGATTAAACGCTGCCTCGACATGAATGACCGCGCGCTGCGGAACATCGTTGTCGGGCTTGGGGGAAAGATCAACGGGGTTCCCCGCGAAGACGGTTTCTGCATTACGGTTGCGTCGGAAATTATGGCGATTTTCTGTCTGGCATCCGATATCACGGATTTGAAAGAACGTCTTGGAAAAATTCTGGTTGCCTACACTTTTGCGGGCGCACCCGTCTATGCGGCTGATCTGAAAGCACAGGGCGCGATGGCCGCGCTTTTAAAAGACGCGATCAATCCGAATCTGGTGCAGACGCTGGAAGGCACGCCCGTCATTATGCACGGCGGGCCGTTCGCGAATATTGCCCACGGCTGCAATTCCGTCAGGGCAACACGTCTTGCGCTGAAGCTTGCCGATTACTGCATTACGGAGGCCGGCTTCGGCTCCGACCTTGGCGCGGAGAAATTTCTGGATATCAAGTGCCGTCTTGCGGGGCTGAAGCCCGGCGCCATTGTCCTTGTCGCAACCGCGCGCGCGCTGAAATACAACGGCGGCGTCCCAAAGGACAGGACAGCGGAAGAAAATCTGGAAGCGCTGGAAAAAGGCATTGTCAATCTGGGTGCGCATATTGCCAATATGAAGAAATACGGGGTGCCGGTGGTGGTCGCCATTAACCGTTTCGGAAATGATTCCGACGCCGAGCTTGCCTATATCGAAAAATACTGCCGCGACAACGGCGCGGATTTCGCGCTTTCCGAAGTGTTTGCCAAAGGCGGGGCCGGCGGCGTGGAGTTGGCCAGAAAAGTCTGCGAAGCAGCGGAAAAGCCGGCGGATTTCCATCCGATTTATTCCGTGGATTCCACCATCAGACAGAAGGTTGAATGCATTTCCAAAGAGATTTACGGGGCGGACGGCGTCGTTTATACCAATCAGGCGGAAAAGGCCATGAAGGACATTGCGGCGCTCGGTGGGGACAGGCTGCCAGTCTGCATTGCAAAGACACAGTATTCCCTTTCCGACAACGCGGCGCTGCTGGGCCGGCCGAAAGGGTTCAATATCACTATCCGCGACCTGCGGCTCTCCAACGGGGCGGGTTTTGTTGTCGCCTACGCAGGTGATATTATGACCATGCCCGGTCTGCCGAAAGTTCCTTCCGCCGAAAAGATCGACGTGGATGAGAACGGCAGAATTTCAGGATTATTTTAACGGATATAAGGGGACGGCTATGCAGGAAATCATCACTTTTTCGCCGGATGAAACAGAGGCGCTCGGTGAAAAAATCGCGCAGGGACTTTCCGGCGGCGAGGTAATTGCGCTGTTTGGCGGTATGGGAATGGGGAAGACCGCTTTTACGCGGGGGCTTGCCCGCGGGCTGGAAATTCAGGACGGCGTTTCCAGCCCGACCTTCGCGCTTGTCCATGAATACCACGGAAGGCTGGACGTCTATCATTTTGATATGTTCCGCGTGACCGGATGGGACGATCTTTACTCCACTGGATTCTTTGATTATCTGGAAAACGGCGGCGTGCTGGTGATTGAGTGGAGCGAAAACATTGAGACTGCGCTTCCGCAGGATGCGATCCGCATTGAAATTCAGCAGGGGACGCGCGAAAACGAGCGGATTTTTCATATTGAGGGGATGAAGCAATGAGAATACTGGCGATTGATTCCTCCGCGACCGCGGCCTCTGCGGCGCTGCTGGACGATAGCAGGCTTCTGGGGGAATTTTATATCAATACGCGCCTGACGCACAGCCAGACGCTCATGCCGATGATCGACAACCTGCTGCGCTGTACGCGTTCGGACCTGAAGAGCGTCGATCTGTTTGCGGTTTCCGCCGGGCCGGGTTCCTTTACTGGTATCCGCATCGGCGTGGCGAGTGTCAAAGGGCTTGCCATGGCGCAGAATAAACCGTGCGCGGGGGTTTCTACACTGGAAGCCATGGCGCAGAATCTGGGGCATATGGACTGCACGGTCTGCGCGGTGATGGACGCGCGCTGCGGACAGGTTTATAACGCCATATTCACGGCGCACGGCAATTCCATTGAAAGAATCACGCCCGACCGCGCGCTTTCAATTGAAAATTTGGCCGAAGAATGTAAAAATTACGCGAAACCGCTCTTCCTTGTTGGAGACGGCGCAAAATTGTGCTATAATAATGAGCGGTTTAAAAGCCTTAACGCGGTTCTGCCGCCGGAGCATCTGCTTTATCAGCGTGCCTGGGGTGTGGCAAGGTCCGCGGTTAACGTATATGAGCGGGGCGGGGCGGTGTCCCCGGCGGCTCTGATGCCGGTATACCTCCGTCCGCCTCAGGCGGAACGGGAATTAAAAAAACGAGTAAAAGGAGAAATCAAATGATAGCTTTAGGAGCGGATCACGGCGGATTTTTATTAAAAGAAGCCATTAAGAACTATCTTGCTGCCGAAAATATTGCTTATAAGGATTTCGGCACATTCGACGAAGCTTCCATCAATTATGCGCCGATTGCGGCTAAAGTCGCGCACTGCATAGTAAACGGCGAGGCGGAGCGCGGGATTCTGTGCTGCGGCACGGGAATCGGCATGAGCATCGCCGCAAACAAGGTGCAGGGTATCCGCGCGTCTGTGTGCACCAACGCTTTCTGTGCGGAAATGACCCGCCGTCACAACAATTCCAACATCCTTTGCCTTGGCGGCAGGGTGATTGACGAAAAACAGGCGGTGGAGCTGGCAAAAATCTATTTGGAAACCGGTTTTGACGGTGGCCGCCATCAGCAGCGTATTGATGAAATTGCGGCAATCGAGCGCGGTGAGCTGTAATTTTTCCGGTTTATCATTGAACAATTAATATATGGAGGTTGTCGACATGGATAATCAGGTATTTATTATGGATCATCCGCTGATTCAGCACAAGCTGACTTTTTTACGCGATAAAAACACGGGCTCAAAGGAATTCCGCGAGCTGGTCGGTGAAATCGGGATGCTGATGTGTTACGAAGCGACGCGCGATCTTCCTTTGGAGGACACGACGATTGAAACGCCGATAGGCCCGGCAAAAACAAAAGTGATCGCAGGCAGGAAGCTTGCGTTTGTTCCTATTTTAAGAGCGGGCTTGGGTATGGTGGACGGCGTGCTGAAAATGGTTCCCGCCGCAAAGGTAGGTCACATCGGCCTTTACCGCGACCATGAAACGCTTCAGCCGGTCGAATATTACAGCAAGCTGCCTCAGGACATTGAAGAGCGCGATGTCATCGTGCTGGACCCGATGCTTGCCACCGGGGGCTCGGCAATTGACGCGGTCACCATTATCAAGCGCAGCAAGCCGAAAAGCATCCGGTTTATGTGTATTATTGCGGCTCCCGAAGGAGTAAAGGCGTTTACACAGGCACATCCGGACGTCCAGCTTTTCTGTGCCGCCGTGGACGATCACCTGAATGACATCGGCTACATTGTACCCGGTCTTGGCGACGCGGGCGACCGTATTTTCGGCACACTGTAAAAATAATAACAACCAAAAGCAGGGGCGGCCAAAGGGCCGCCCCTGCTGCATATTTTTTAAGTAAAGTGAACGCTGCATGAAAATCCGAGGGGAGAAGGAATCGTCTATTTGAAATGGGCGCTGAATTTTTCAATTGCGTCCTCGTCGGCCGGGTCGGCAGGAAACGGTTCTTTCAGCAGGGAAAGGTTCTCCACATGGCGGATACCTTCGCCAGGCTCTATGACATAAAGAGGGCTCAGCGATTCCATTTCAACAAAATCTCCGCACACATAGGTTTCATACGAACAGCCGTAATCCGGATATGCCGCCTGCGTATTGTGTACATAACGCTTTACCAGCGTGTATTCCCCGCAGGTATACGATGCCCAGCCCGGCGTATTGTTAACGCCGATTTTCAGCGCGTTCGGACTGCCGCCGTCCTGCCGCAGCGTAATAAATCTGTTTCCCAGAGACAGGCGGCTGTCGCGTATATCGGTATATGGCCAAAGGGTCAGCATCCTGTTGGGCAGGAGCGCGTTGCCGCATTCCCTGCTCATCGGGATGACTTCCACTCCGCCGCCTTTTACCATGGTCAGCGCCCACAGCGCGCAGGTCTGTTTTTCTTTCGAGCAGTTTTTTGCGCTGTGTACCACCATAATGTCCGTGGTGCCCTCGCTCATGATTACTTCAAAGCTCAGCTGTACATCGTTGCGCTTCTGGCGAGGGGGCGTAAAGCTGACGCCTTCAGGCAGGATGCCATAGACGACCGGCTCGTTGTCAGGATAGTATGTTTCCGGCATTTTTTCCGGGCTCAGCCATACGCGGTGGCCGCCGTAGTGGTAAAACGCCGCGTCCTTGCCGTAACGTTCCGTCATGCTTTCACTGTTGATGGAATTACGGCGCTCCAGATCGTTGTAGAGAATGTTTGCCTCATTGATAAAGCCGAAACGTACAATGCGCGGCCCGAACTCAATGGTTACGATAACATCGATCAGGCCGTTGCTCAGCCTCAGGCATTTTCCGTAGTTCTCATATTCCGTTTCTTTGATTTCAATAGACAAGAGAAGACACATCCTTTCAGCCAGATGACTAAATAGAAATAATACCCATTGTCATATCGAGTCCGCAGGGCGCGATATTTGGCATGCATAAAGAATAAAGGTCGGTTGCTCTGCTTTCTAATTCAACCATATTTTTCCCTTTATTGTCAAGAGAAAATATGTCAGAAGAATTGGTGATAACCGGAAGCTTGGCCAAGCCCTTCATCGAATGCAGAATCTCGGTGCCGCGCCGGTTGAAGCCAAGTATGCNNCCCGGAACTCATGGAGGAATCCAGACCCAGAAAAGCGGAAAGGATGATTCGCCTGATTCTTGCATGGGTGTATCTTTTGGATTTAATGAAGGAATATACATCATCCAGACCTGCGGCTCTCTGCGCCGCGGCGTATATCCGGTTTTCAAGCCCTTCGCTGATATCGGGCAGGGCGGCGAATTCCCTGCGGTTCATGGTTCTCAGCTTTGCCAGAATGGCCCGCTCGACGGGTGCAATACTGGCGGGTGCGTTTCCGGCTTCCATTTCATGCCTTGCCGTTATTGCCGCGGAAAGCGGCATCAGAGGGGAAAAATCTCCCCCGGAGCGCATCAGCCCTCGTATCTGTGAAGCGGAGGCCACCGGGCCGTCCGATTTGTTTGCGTCGTGTGCGGCGCCGACACGTTTTATGGTAAACGGAAGGATGTTTGAATTCAGCTTCATGAGTGCTTTCAGGTATTCTACTCCTAAAATATTGTTCGGTTCGCGCAGAAGCTCCGCGGTTTTTTCGTCAAACAGGCCGGCGACCGCGTTCTGCCTTGCTTTTGCAAAGGTTGCCCCGCTTTTCAGCCCGGACCGGATGCTTTCCCAAAGCTCCGCTGAGCCGAGCGCCTGTTCCGCTTTATGAAGATCTTCCAGCTTTCCGCTTTCACTGCCAAAGCTCAGCATGCCGATTCCCATCGCGTCCAGCAGCGCAATTCCGCCGTATGCAAATTTTTCTGCTCCTGAAAGCGCCCACGGCAGCGGCAGCTCCACAACAAGGTCAACGCCGTTTTCCAGCGCCTGTTTTGTCCGTGCCCATTTGGACAGGATCGCCGGTTCGCCGCGCTGCACAAAGTTGCCGCTCATTACCGCGGCAATGTGGGTTGCGCCCGCAGAGCGGGTCTGTGCGATCAGCGCGGCATGTCCGTTATGAAACGGATTATATTCAGAAACGATTCCGGCCACAAGCATTTTATGATAAACTCCCTGAATTTCCTTGAATTTCATAGATAAATGTACTATTATAATATACAGTATTATCAAAGCGGATTCAATAGCCGCTCATTATAATAAAAGCGATTTTAGGAGGAAAGAGAATGAAGATTTTGGTAATAAATGCGGGCAGTTCTTCGCTGAAGTATCAGCTGATTGATATGGACACCGAAGCGATGCTTGCAAAAGGGAACTGCGAGCGCATAGGGATAGAGGGAGGTACCTTTACCCATAAAACCGCAGACGGCCGCAAAAAAGACATGCAGGTTGCAATGTCCGATCATAAAGAAGCATTCAAGCTGGTAACGGCAGCTTTAACGGATAAACAGGTCGGTGTTGTCAAGGACTTATCAGAGGTTACGGCAATCGGCCACCGCGTTGCCCAGGGCGGCGCAATCTTCAGCAAATCCCTTTTTATCAATGACGACGTCATTGAAGGCATCAAGAGTCTGATTCCGCTTGCCCCGCTGCACAACGGGCCCGAACTTCAGGGAATTCTGGCCTGCCGCGAGGTTTTCGGAAAGGATGTGCCTGAATGCGTTGTTTTTGACACTTCATTCCATTCCACTATGCCTAAAAAAGCTTATATGTTTGCCATTCCGTATGAATACTATGAGAAGTACAAAATCCGCCGCTACGGCTTCCACGGCACGTCCCACCGCTATGTGAGCCATCGCTGCGCGCATTTGATGCATCAGCCGATTGAGGATATCAACATGGTTACCTGCCACATCGGCAACGGTTCCTCCATCGCAGCCATCAAGGGCGGCAATGTGATCGACACCAGCATGGGCCTGACGCCGCTTGACGGCTTTATGATGGGTACCCGTTCCGGTTCCCTTGACCCGTCGGTCGTTACCTTCATCATGGAAAAAGAAAACCTGACACCCTCCCAGATGGATGAGATCCTGAATAAAAAATCCGGTCTGCTCGGCATCAGCGGCCACAGCGATGACCGCGATGTTACAAAAGCGGAAATAGAAGGCGATCCCAAGGCAATCCTTGCCCATGAGATGCTCTCTTACCAGATTATCAAATATGTCGGTTCCTACGCGGCGGCGATGAACGGCCTTGACTGCATCGTGTTTACAGCCGGTCTTGGTGAAAACCAGTCCCATCTGCGCTATGCGGTGTGCCGAGGATTGAAATTCTTCGGTGTGAAAATTGATCCGGTCCTGAACGACAAAATGGTTTCCGGCCGCGAGGGCAAAATTTCCACCTACGATTCAAAGGTTGCCGTCTATGTCATTCCGACGAATGAAGAGCTTGTAATCGCCCGCGATACCAAGGAAATTGTTGAGAAATTGAATTATGCTTCCACAGAGGACAAGACAGTCGTTGATCTGGAAGATATCTGATATCATTAAAGAATAAAAAGGATGCGTCCCGCGGGACGCATCCTTTTTATTTACCGGTTTTCTGCCTTTTAATGACCTTTAGACGGGAAAACTCTTCCCGGTCTTTTTCTTCCAGTGCGTCTGAAATAAACTTCACTGTTTGCTCAAATCGGGGAATCATAATATTTTTCAGCGCGTTGGCTCTTTTCTGTGTTTTTTTGATTGCGTCCGCCAGCCGGTAAACACTGTTTTCCACTTCCGCCAGTTCGGCGGTCAGCCGCTTCACTTCGTTGAATTTGATATATGCGTTGTCAAGCGTAATGTTGGTGGAATTCAGTCCGAAAGGAATCGGCGCGCATACCGTATCAAACGAAACCATCGGAATCTCAACCCCCATCACGCTTCTGTAGGCCACATTCAGGTTGTTGTCAAGCGGAACCGTGCGGGACAGCTCGTTGCAGATGCCCAGAGTGATATTGGCTCTTTGCAGCGCGGCATAAGCTTCATCGTACGTATTATCGATTACACTCTGAATTTTTGCTGCCCGTTCAATCAGAGCCATCATTTCACGGATCAGAATATTGCGTTTACGGTCAAGAAGATCAAAGCCGGTGCGCGAAAGCGCAAGGGATTTCTTTGTGGCGAGCAGGTTGCCTTTTGTAGGGACTATCTGGTTGCTCAATGCGGCTCACCTCCTTTTGGTTGGTAAAATCGATGCTGCCTGACCATATCATTCTTTTGGCGTTTCCGCATCGGTTTTTTCCGGTTCCCTGACCTTGTCGTAATATTTCTCAAGGGTAGCGTCGTCCACACGGTCCAGTTCGCTGCGCGGCAGCGTGGAAAGAAGGTTCCAGCCCAAATCAAGGCTCTGGTCTATGGTACGGTTCTCGTTAAAGCCCTGGTTGACAAACTGGGACTCAAACAGTTTGCCGAATTCAATATATTTCTTGTCAACGGGGGAGAGCTCCTCCTCACCGATAACCGAAGCCAGCGAACGGGCATCCATGACCTTTGCATAAGATGCGAAAAGCTGGTTGGAGAGCGCCGAATGATCTTCGCGCGTGTAGCCCGCGCCGATGCCGTCCGTCATCAGACGGGAAAGGGAAGGCAGCACGGCTACCGGCGGATAGAAGCCGGAACTGTCCAGCGTACGGTCAAGCACGATTTGGCCCTCGGTAATATAGCCGGTCAGGTCGGGCACTGGGTGGGTCACATCGTCGTTTGGCATGGTCAAAATCGGAATCTGCGTGACGGAGCCTTTTTTGCCGCGGATCATACCAGCCCGCTCATACAGGGAGGCCAGATCCGAGTACAGGTAGCCCGGAAAGCCCTTTCTGCCCGGAATTTCTCCCTTGGAAGAGCTGAATTCGCGCAGCGCTTCCGCATAGGAGGTCATATCCGTCATAATGACAAGGATGTGCATCCCAAGCTCAAAGGCGAGGTATTCCGCAACGGTCAGCGCGCAGCGGGGAGTCAGAATCCTTTCGATGATCGGGTCGTTTGCAAGGTTCAGGAACATAACAACCTTTTGCAGCACGCCGGACTCGTCAAAGGAGCGGCGGAAGTATTCGGCGACATCATTTTTTACACCCATGGCGGCAAAAACGATGGCAAAGTTGCTGCCGCTGTCGTCGCTGATTTTAGACTGTCTTGCAATCTGGACTGCCAGCTCGTTGTGTTTCATTCCGGAACCGGAAAAGATCGGGAGCTTCTGGCCGCGGATCAGCGTCATCAGAGTGTCGATTGTGGAAATACCGGTATTGATATAGTTTTTCGGATATTCTCTGGATACCGGATTGATCGGCGTACCGTTGATATTGGCTTTTTTCACGGGGAAAATATCACCAAGGCCGTCAATCGGGCGTCCGGAGCCGCCGAATACACGGCCCAGAATTTCCGGTGAAAGCGGCATCTCCATCGGATGCCCCATCAGCCTGGTGCTGGTGTTGTCAAGGGAGATGCCGCGGGTGCCTTCAAACACCTGGATAACGACACGGCTGCCCTCCATCTGAACAATTCGTCCCTGCCGCATGGTGCCGTCTTCCAGACGGATATCAACGACCTCTTCAAACGAAGCGTTCTCAACATCGTCCAAAACAATCAGAGAACCGTTAATTTCTTGTAAGCCGATATAATCAAGAATCATGGTGTAACCACCTTCTTAGGTAAAATTATGAATTTCATCCGTGCGTCAGGAAGCAAGAATCGCGGATAAGGTCTGGTCTATTTCTTTTATATAATCATCGAACATCTCAAGTTTGTTGTTGGGAATATCGTATTTCATCTTTACCAGTTTGTCGAACAGGCCGGATTGTGCGATGCCGGAAATAGGCACGGAGGCGGCAACAAGCTGTTTTGCCTTTTTATACAGGTGTAGAATTACCTTCATCATCAGCTTCTGCTTTTCAAGCGGCACAAAAGTATCCTCCGCGTGGAAGGCATTTTGCTGCAGGAAACCGACCCTGATGATCCTGGCAATTTCAATGATCAGCTTTTGGTCATCGGGCAGAACGTCCGAACCAATCAGCTTGACAATTTCCATCAGCTGGTTTTCTTCCTGCAGGATTTTATTGATTTGTTTGCGGTATTTAATAAAATCTTCGCCCACATGCTCCGCGTACCACGGGTCAAGATCAGTGAAATATTCACTGTAGCTCTGCGTCCAGTTGATCGCCGGGTAATGCCTTGCATATGCAAGGGCTTTGTCCAGCGCCCAGAAGCAGCGGGTAAAACGCTTTGTATTCTGTGTGACAGGCTCTGAAAAGTCGGAGCCCTGCGGCGAAACGGCGCCGATAATGGTGATGGAGCCGTCCGTGCTGTTCAGATTTTTTACCATGCCCGCGCGCTCGTAGAATTCGGACAGACGGCTGGGCAGGTAGGCCGGGAAGCCTTCCTCGGCGGGCATTTCCTCCAGACGGCCGGATATCTCACGGAGAGCTTCCGCCCAGCGGGAAGTGGAGTCCGCCATGATGGCGACGTGATAGCCCATATCGCGGTAATACTCGGCAAGCGTGATGCCCGTATAAATGGACGCTTCGCGCGCCGCAACCGGCATGTTGCTTGTGTTGGCAATCAGCACGGTCCGGTCAGTCATGGGCCTGCCGGATTTCGGGTCGACCAGCTCGGAGAATTCATCAAGCACCTGGCTCATTTCGTTGCCGCGCTCACCGCATCCGACGTAAATAATAATATCGGCGTCGCACCATTTCGCCAGCTGGTGCTGCGTCATGGTCTTACCCGTGCCGAACCCGCCCGGAATGGCTGCCGTACCGCCCTTTGAAATGGGGAACAGAGTGTCGATGACGCGCTGTCCGGTAATCAATGGTACTTTTGTCTGCAGGCGCTCCGTTACCGGGCGCGGCGTGCGGATCGGCCAGCGCTGGCAGAGGGAAAGTTGATGTGTTTCTCCGTGCTCGTCCCGCAGTTCCACAATGGTGTCATGCACCTTGTATTGACCGTTTGCGCTTACTTTTGTAACAACGCCGGAAAGCAGCGGATGCACCATGCATTTATGCTTAATGATCGTCGTTTCAGGGCACTCGGCGTAAATATCGCCGCCCTTTAAATGGTCGCCCTCTTTTACGGTCACCGTTACGTCCCAAAGGCGGTCTTCATCCAGAGCGGACACATTGCTTCCGCGCGCGATGAACGCGCCGGACTGCTCCGCAATGCTCTTCAGCGGACGCTCAATTCCGTCGAAAATATTGTCTATAATTCCAGGCCCAAGCGTAACGTTCATGGGGCTGCCGGTGCCGGCAACAGGCTCGCCCGGTTTTAGACCCGTGGTTTCTTCATAGACCTGGATGGTAATAAACTTGTTTGTAATGCCGATTACTTCGCCGACAAGGCGTTCGTTTCCGACAAATACCATTTCCATCATGGAAAAGCTGCGCGAGTTTTTTACGGTTACGACGGAACCGTTTATTCCGAATATAACATTCTGATTATCCATCTCATTCATCTCCGATATAACAATTGGGTACGGCTCAAACAACAGCCATTCCCGAATTTTCAGCAAACCACTCGCGCTGATCCTCCAACATGGAATCGAGCGTTACGTCTGCCGCAATGCCCATCTGGGAATTGTAGGCGCGGATGCCGCCGATATGAATGTCAGGGTTGATCTTAAGAACACAGTCTTTCCCAAAAGCTTCTTTAATCAGCTCCTGGTAGTTTTCATCCTCTTTTTTAATGCACAGAACCGTGCCGGGCTTTGTAAAGGTTTTGGAAAGCTCAGCTGCAAATTTTTTGAGCAGACCCGCATAGTCGCCTGTCTGCGTGTAATCCACAAGCGCTTTCCTGGCGCGCTCAAAAACCTCGGTGGTGATTTTCTGGCGTTTGGCCAAAAGTTCTTTCCGGCCTTCCATCTCGCGCTGAGCCATCTCACGGGAAATGCCGTTGCGCATTTCCGCCATTTCCTTCTGTATCAGACGATACGCTTCGGTTAAAACATCAACTTCCGCTTCATCCAGCTCTTTTTGCTTGAATTCCGCAACTTCCTGCTCAATCTTTTTGCGCTGTTCTTCAGCATAGTGATTGATAGCAAGGTAGAATTTATTCATTTTATCATCGTTGACAGCCATCGTTGAACCCCCGTTCCGCCGTATTGCGGCTTAAATTTTGAGCCCGATCGCCTCACGGACATAACGGGTAATCGAATCCTTTGTACGGCCGTTGCCGTGTCTGTCCGGGATTTCCAAAATAAGCGGGCGCTTTTGGTTGAGTTTTAAGTTATAAACCATTTCGGGGCAAAGGGAAATCAATGTTTCCGTCATTAGAATAACGGCGACATCTTCCATTGCCATTGCCTCTTTCAGTGCTTTCTGCACCTCGACGGTTTCGTGAACTACAACGCCGTCAATTCCGGCCAGACGCAGCCCAACCTGCGTATCCACATTGTCGCTTATCAGGTAAAAGCGCATATATCATGCACCTCAGCTTTCGGTCAGTTAAATCTTGTTCAGAATCAGAATGGAAATCAGCAGACCGTACAGTGCAATACCTTCGCCCAAAGCAACAAAGATCAGCGCTTTACCGAATGCTTTCGGGTCCTCGCTTGTGGCACCGATAGCTGCCGGAGCTGCTGCTGCGACGGCGATACCACCGCCGATACCTGCAAGGCCGGTAACAAGGGCGGCGGCGATCAGGCCGAGGCCGTTAGAAGACGGAGCCGTTGCGGTTGCAGAGGTGGTCGGAGCGGCGGCTCCGGTGCCGGAAGGGGTGGCGGCCGATGCGGCTACAGGGACTGCAAAGGTAAGGACACAGACAGCCATAAAGGTCAAAAGCTGTGTTGCGACGGCACTGCGGACTTTTTTGCCGTTTTTTACGGAACGGATGGAAAAGATTACGGACGCAGCTAAAAATAGCACCGGTAAACAAATTAATACGAAATTCATGATATTACCTCCATCAAATATCTGATTGATATAGTCATCGGCAAAAGGCATTACTGCTCTCTGCGAACAACAACTGGATTGAACGGACGGCCTCCGCCGTCAAAGAAACGGCTGAACATTTCATAGAATTCAAGCCTTAATACCTGAATTCCCACAAGAAGGCCCTCCAGAGCCATAACAAACACATTGCCGATTATAACGGTCACAACATATCCGATGCCGCCGGACATTTCGGCGAGCGTGAATACGACCAGCATCATGCCGGCGTGTACGAGGACAAAAGCGCCGACACGCAGAAAACTCATGGTGTTTGTTGCAAAGCTCAGCAAGAATTCGAACACCTCAAAGAAGTTCTGCATGATATAATCGCCCCATTTTTCGGGCTTCCAGTTCGGCCTGCGCTCCAACAAACCGCCCAGCACCTCGCGGAAGAACATTACGACAATCGGCAATATAATAAAACACAGGACGTATGCTGTATTGACAATCTGCCAGCCGAAAACCATCTGTCCGCCAAAGCCGACGACCAGCGATGTGTAAAAAATAAAACCGGCGACCCCGTTCGGGCCAAACAGTGCATTTTCATAGTGCTTTCTTTTCAGTGAAGAGTAAATATTGATCAAAATCGCAATGATCACCAGCGCCACGCCGATTCCCACCGCGGAATAAATGATCATGTTGGTGGTGGCGGGCTTCATCACCTCGACCGGCTTTTCAGCGAGTCCAAGCGCATGGTACAGCGGGTTAAGCGCGTTTTCAAATCCGAACACCGAGCCGAACACCAGACCGAAAATACCGGAAGAGATTCCGCAGGGAATTAAAATTTTGCCGAGCTTCATCTTTTTCTTTTTCCACATCAGCCAGCCGATCAAGGAAACGCACAGCCCCTGGCCAAGATCGCCGAACATAATGCCGAACAGCAGAAAATAGGTAATGGCTACAAAGGGGGTGGGGTCGACCTCGTCATAACATGGCAACCCGTACATATCGACAAAAAATTCGAAGGGCTTAAACACTTTCTTGTTTTTCAGTTCAACGGGCGGCGAGTGCAAAAGCTCTTCCTCCGCTCCTTCGAAGGTGTAATTCAAGGACTCTACCTTGTCAAGTTCCTTTTTAAAATACTTTTCCTGGTCTGCCGGAATCCAGCCGGTCAGGATGAAATTGTCGTTGTACCGGGCCGCATAGCGCCGGATTCCAAAATAGACGGACTGTTCGGTCAGCCAGGAATAGACCTTTTGGCACATCGGTTTTTCCTTTTTCCAAAGCGCTTCAAACCGGTCGTCCACACGCTTGATACGGTTTATCTCAACATCCCGTTTGCTGCGGAGCGTCTCAACGCCCGATTCCGGGCTGCCGGTCAGTTCCGTCAGGCGCGTCCTTTCAAAATAAAGGCTTGAAAAAATACGGTCCACCTCACTGACCATGTCAATGGGTGAAAAATAAACCCCCCAGTAGTGGGTTGCATCGCTCGTAGACGGAAAAAATACAATGTATGGATTTTGCTTATAGGAATTCAGCTTTTCATAGCTCTCCTTTGGCAAAGAGCCAAAACGAACCTTAATGTACTTGCAGGCATGAATTTGGTCGAGATCCAATTCAAGGCCGACAAAATGACTGATTTTTTCTATCTCATTGGTGTAATTTTGAATCTTGAGCTGGGCGTCTGTGCGCTCCTTCTGCAGTTCGTTGAAGGAGGATACAATAAAATCAACGTAGGAGTTCATTTCTTCGCGGCTCATTTTTATTTTGGAAACTTCTTCGGCGCTTAAAACGGCGAGCTTTTTTTTGGCGCCCGCCAAAGCGTCGGCAAGCTGCTGCAAAGGCTCTGAGTAAGGATTTTCCTCATTCAGCGGGGAAAAATCGGACGTGTCGGAGTAAAATGACAGTGCATTGTCCGGATGAAACGCGCATGACTTTCCGCACAATGTGGTGGCTTGATCCAAATCAGCCATTCTTCCTATAATACTCACTACTTTTACTTTTAAAACGGCCAAATATCAATCACTCCTTTCACTAAAATTGAAAACAACGAGAAATTTCGCGATCTCTTCAGGAGGTAATTTGTATCTGATACCCTCAACAATGGTAATAATATCCGTCAGTTCAGCCTGCATAATGAAGGTGTATGAAATCATCACGACCGACGGGTGCGTGGAAAAATGAATATCGTGCCGGCAGGTAATATATTTCACCCGGTTGGAGATCTCACCGGCGTAGCTGTGCTCAATTTTCAGAAAACGTTTGCCGATGGCGGTCTGTTCCATTACCTCGGTTACCTTATCGGCGCTATCCGCTTCAATCATTTCATTCAGAATCCGCTTATTTACATTTCCGAACGGCAGCAGGGAGCTGCGTATAAAATCGGGGCCGGCGTTGTAAGAAACCTTCAGGCGGATAATGCGTGCGTAATTGACCAGGTCAATGTATGAATTGAAAATTTCGCGAAGCTGTTTTGCGGTTTCACCGCGGGTATACCGGTCGATTACCTCAAAAGCGCTGTTGTATAAATACGTGTAAAGGGCGTTCTCAATCCCGGTGTAATTAATGGGAATCCCTTCAATCGGCCGGAAACCTTCCAGCAGCTTTTGATACGGTGTGTGGCTGAGTGCGCCGAGCAGGTCATCGTAACTCCTGATCTGGCTGAGAGCCGTCAGATTAATATGCGTATGGCGAGTCAGGTACATTGGTAAAGAAAACAGATAATCTTCCGGCGTACCGGCCTCAAGCAGAAGAATGCTGTGCAAAATCTGCTCAATTTCACTGTGCGTGATCAAATACCGTGAAAAGTGTTCTCCAACGGATATTTCATATCTGCACAGAGACGCATAGTCTTCAAAAAGCTTCTGCTTCAGTTTCGCTTCCAGCTGGCCGCGGTGGACGCTGTTTTCATCAATCCCCGCAAGCGCTTTGCTGTATACCGTCCGCGTTTTCAGGTAATTGGCGATTTCCCCTACACTCTGGCAGGCTAACAGTTCCCTGTAATTCTGTTTTGTAAGACGCCTTCCGTACATGGCGCGCGCCTTTGACAGAATCGCATTGGAAGAAAAGGTGGAAAGCATTTCAATCACTCTCCTAAAACTCGTGCGACGATTGAATTCACCCACTTGTCGCCGTTTTTGGTATAAAGGACGTCTAGCTTTTCTGAAAGCTCGGCGATTTTCTTTTTCTTTTCATCCCAGTCGGCTTCTGCGACCGCCCGTTCATTCGGTTCGTTTAGGGCAATACGTTTTCTGGCCCTTTCAAGGTAATCGTTTCGGATTTGTTCCCGCTTTTGGGCGACTTCCTTTTCGGAACTGACCTTTTCAAGCTGGGCCGCATCTGTGATTTCTCTGGCTTTACGGTCCATTTCAACAATTTGTTTAATCAAGTCTTGCATTTTGACCGTGCCTCCTCGTGGCGAAATAAACAATTTATTTCAAAATATTTGTAAACTTAATACATACTCAGCGATAATCCATTATAGCTCTGCCGTATTGCTTTTACAATATGCAATAGTATGCAAGGACAAGTTGTGTTTTTTATAAAACTTAGATATAATGTCGAATTTTATATTGACCGGTTTATGAATGGAAGTTTTCGTCAGTTTTTCAGACTTTGCATCGGCGCGGGGATCCTCCCGCCGCGCTGGATGAATTTCAAAGGGGAATAGCGGTTGACCTCCATAACCGGTCCGCCGCCCAGAAGCCCGCCGAAATTCAGTTCCTCGCCGGCTTTTTTGCCGATAGCAGGAATCAGGCGCACAGCGGTGGTTTTTGAATTTACCATGCCGATTGCGGCTTCGTCCGCAATAATGGCGGAGAGGATTTCCGCGGAGGTGTCACCCGGAACCGCAATCATATCCAGACCGACGGAGCAGACGGCCGTCATGGCTTCCAGCTTTGTGATGCTCAGCGCGCCGCATCTCGCGGCATGGATCATGCCCGCGTCCTCCGTCACAGGGATAAACGCGCCGGAAAGTCCGCCCACATGCGAGGACGCCATGATGCCGCCCTTTTTAACAGCGTCGTTCAAAAGGGCGAGCGCCGCGGTCGTGCCATGCGCGCCGCAGCATTCCAGTCCCATTTCCTCCAGGATATGCGCCACGGAATCCCCGACGGCCGGAGTGGGGGCCAGGGAAAGGTCCACGATGCCGAACGGAACATACAGCCTTCGGGAAGCCTCCTGCGCCACAAGCTGGCCCATGCGTGTAATTTTAAATGCCGTTTTCTTTATAATGTCCGCCACGCCCGTAATGTCACAGTCGCCGGCCTTTGCCAGCGCCGCACGGACAACGCCCGGCCCGGAGACACCCACATTGATGACGCAGTCCGGTTCGCCCGCTCCGTGGAAAGCGCCCGCCATGAACGGGTTGTCCTCCGGCGCGTTGCAGAAAACGACCAGTTTCGCCGCACCGATGCAGTCGCGGTCGGCGGTGGCTTCCGCCACCTCGCGGATCACCCTGCCCATTTTGGCGACGGCGTCCATGTTGATGCCTGCCTTGGTAGTTCCGATGTTTACGGAGGAGCAGACAAGCTCGGTTTCGCTCAGCGCCTCCGGAATACTCTTGATCAGAGCGTAATCGCCGGGCGCAAAGCCCTTGTGAACCAGCGCGGAGTAGCCGCCGATGAAATTGACGCCGGTTGACCTGGCGGCACGGTCAAGGGCCTTTGCAAAATGCACCGGATTGTTTCCCGGACAGGCGGCCGCGACCATTGCGATCGGCGTGACGGCGATTCTTTTATGAATAATCGGGATGCCGTATTCCTTGCTGATATCTTCGCCGGTTTTTACTAAATTACCCGCGTAACGGCAAATTTTATCATAAATTTTATCACATGATTTGTCGATGTCCGCATCGATGCAGTCCAGCAGTGAGATGCCCATCGTAATGGTGCGCACATCCAGATTTTCATTGTCTATCATGTTGATGGTTTCCAGTATGTCATGAGAGTTTACCATTGATTGTCCTCCGACCCTTCTGTTCTAAAAATGTATGCTTTATATCCGGTGCATCGAGTTGAAGATATCCTCGTGCATAACATGAACGGTCAGGTCCATATCACTGCCGATTGCCGTGAGTTTATCCGCGAGTTCGTTAAAAGGAATGGTGGATTTCGTAATGTCAACCATCATAATCATGGCGAACAAATCCTGCAGAATTGACTGCGTCACTTCAACGACGTTTACCCCGTTGTCCGCGCAGATGGTTGAAACCCTCGCAAGGATGCCTACCATATCTTTACCGATTACCGTGATTACAGCACGCATAGCAATTACCTCCAGATAAATATTGTTAAGAAAAAACTTATTCATCATTATGAACGACATTTGTATTCTTGTCAATAGCGTCACAAGCAGAAGGCATGGGGCGTCGGATGGTCAATCTGTTCAAAATAATGCTTTTTATTCAGCGCAAAATATTTATGATTGATCTATAAATATACATTGTTTTATGTTACTATAATATAATAGCCTGAAATAAGAAAGCGGGAAAGCAGGGCATTGTCTCATCTACCTTAATTGGGGACGGCAAAACGAAATCCGCTTATCCGTTTCTTTGCTTAATTGGCTAAGGCAATTTGTTTTTTTACCGGGAGGGAATTTATGAAATATCAATATATATCGGACAGCCATGTCCATTCTGACTGTTCGCGTGACGCCAATGACCCGACCATGATGATGTGTGAAAGCGCGGCCCGGCAGGGGCTCTATTCCATTACCATGACCGACCACTGTGAATGCAATGCTTACAGGACGGAGGATTACGACAGGAGTATCCGGCAGTCGTATTTCGAAGCGCGCAAGGCGGGCGCCGTTTTCCACAGCCGTCTGAACGTGCTCGCCGGTGTGGAACTAGGACAGCCCATGCAGGACACGGCTGCCGCGGACGACATCCTTGGGGCCTGCGACTTCGATTTTGTGCTTGCTTCCGTCCACAGCGTCAAAAACGGTGTGGATTTTTACGATATGGACTACAAACATGCGGATATGAATGACGCCCTGCAGCGCTATTTCCATGAAATCCTGGAAATGATTGAGTGGGGGAAATTTGATTCGCTCGCCCACCTTACCTACCCGTGGCGGTATATTGTCGGTGAGCATCATATCAAAATTGACAACGATCAATATAAAGAGATCATCGACAGTGTTTTAATTGCGCTGATCGAAAAGCATAAGGCGCTGGAGGTAAACACCTCCGGTCTGCGCCAGAAGCTTGGCGAAACCATGCCGGGCCTGCCGGTGCTGACCCGTTACCGGGAACTCGGCGGAAAGCTGGTTACCATCGGCTCGGACGCACACCGCTGGGCGGATGTGGGTAGCGGAGTGGAACGCGGCCTAAGCCTGTTGCTTGACGCGGGCTTTCACCATTTTACCGTCTACCATCATCATGTGCCTAAATTTTTACCGATAGAGTAAATTTCAGAAAGATTTTGGGAGGAGTATTGATTATGGACCGTTTACTGAACCTTTTGGACGAAAATGCACGCCTGACCACCGAACAATTGGCCGTCATGCTGAATAAGACAGCGGATGAGGTTGCGAATGCCATTGCCGAATATGAGAAACAAGGGGTTATCCGGGGCTACAAAGCGCTGATTAACTGGGAAAAAATTGATGAAAATAAAGCCAGCGCGCTGATTGAGCTTCGCGTATCGCCGAAGAGGGACCGCGGCTTTGACGAGATTGCCAACCGTATCATGCAGTTTGACGAGGTGGAGAGCGTTTACCTTATGTCCGGCGGCTACGACCTTGCGGTAAAGGTACACGGTAAAAGCATGCAGGAAATCGCCATGTTTGTCATGCGCCGCCTTTCCACGCTCGATTCCGTTCTGTCCACAGCCACCCATTTTATCCTGACCCGTTACAAGGACGGCGGCGTCATTCTCAACTCCGAGGATGATAAGGACGAGAGAAGGAGTGTTCTGTGTGATTGACTACCAGTCCGTGCTCAATGATGAGGTAAAGCAGTTGAAGCCGTCCGGTATCCGCCGCTTTTTCGACATTGCAAATGAAATGGATAATGTAATTTCCCTGTCCATCGGGGAACCCGACTTTTCCACTCCCTGGCATGTCAGACAGGAGGGAATTAAAACACTGGAGGACGGTAAAACCTGGTATTCGCCCAACCGCGGCTTTATGGAGCTGAGAGAGGAAATCTGCAAGTGGCTGAAACACCGTTATCATATTGGCTATGAACCGAAAACGGATGTCGTTGTGACAGTAGGTGGCAGCGAGGCAATCGACCTGTGCATCCGCTGTCTGGTCAATCCCGGCGAAGAGGTGCTGATTCCCGAACCGAGTTTTGTCTGCTACCGGCCTTTGACGGAAATGGCGGGCGGCGTACCGGTTACCATTGAAACAAAGCAGGAAGATAAATTCCGCCTGACCGCTCAGGCGCTGCGTGAAAAAATAACCCCGAAATCCAAATTGCTCATTCTTCCGTTCCCGAACAATCCGACCGGCGCGGTGATGCGCCGCAGGCATCTGGAGGAAATAGCTGAAATTGTCAGGGAAAATAATCTGATGGTTCTTTCGGATGAAATATACAGCGAGCTGACTTACGGCGATACCCGGCATGTTTCTTTCGCGGCGATAGAAGGCATGAAAGAGCGTACCGTGGTGGTGAACGGCTTTTCCAAAGCGTTTGCAATGACGGGCTGGCGCCTTGGTTACGCCGCCGGGCCGAAGGAAATCATCGGGCAGATGACAAAGCTTCATCAGTACGGTATTATGAGCGCCCCGACCATGGCGCAGTACGCCGCGGTTGAGGCTATGAAGAACGGCGACGGCGATATTGACTACATGCGAGAGCAATACGACATGCGCCGCCGGCTGATTGTGGACGGCTTCAATTCCATGGGGCTTACCTGTTTTGAACCGGAAGGGGCGTTTTATGTGTTCCCCTGCATTAAAAGCACGGGGATGACTTCTCAGGAATTTTGTGAAAAACTGATTTATAATGAACATGTCGCGGTTGTCCCGGGCGATGCCTTCGGAACCTGCGGGGAAGGATACGTGCGCGTTTCCTATTCCTATTCGATCAAACATATTACGGAAGCAATGTCGCGCATCGGACATTTCCTTAAAACTTTGTAATTTTAAATGAAAGGGAGCGGCTAATGTCTTTCTCCGTCAACGCATACGCCAAAATAAATTTAACGCTTGATATCACCGGAAAGCGTAAGGATGGTTATCATCTTCTCCGCATGGTCATGCAGTCTGTTTCGCTGTGTGATAAACTGGTCATAACCGGTTCCGGTTCCGGCATCCGTGTGGTTTCCAGTCGCGAAGAAATTCCATGCAATGAAGAAAATACCGTCCATAAAGCGGCGGCAGCTTTTTTTGAATACACAGGGGCTGCACCCAATCTTACAATACACATTCAAAAAATTATTCCGTCGCAGGCGGGTCTTGGCGGCGGCAGCGCCGATGCGGCCGCCGTGCTACTTGCACTCAACAAAATGTACAATGCCGGGATAACAAAAGAGGCGCTTTGCCAGATTGGCTTGAAGGTCGGTGCGGACGTTCCGTTCTGTATTATCGGCGGAACCGCGCTCGCTGAGGGAATCGGGGACAAGCTGGCCCCTCTGCCCGCCCTGCCGCCGTGCCATATCGTAATCTGCAAGCCCCCTGTGGGAGTGGATACAAAAAAAGCCTACGCGCTGGCTGATGCCGCCGCAAAAAAGGAAAGCGGTTTTACCGCCGCCATGCTTCCTGCTGTCCGTGCCGGAGACCTCCGCGCGGTCGCACAGAACCTTGGCAATGAATTTGAACAGGTGATGCATCTTGCACAAGTGAACCATATCAAAAGCGCAATGGAACAGTACGGTGCGCTCGGGGCTTGTATGACCGGAAGCGGTTCGGCTGTTTTCGGTATTTTTGAGGATTTGCCGATGGCGGTATCCTGTCAATCCGCGCTTGCACAGGTTTATCCGGAAGTCTTTGTCTGTGAGCCGATCGCTTCCGGCTGCATATTGGAATGTAATTGATGAAAAGAGGTACTTATGAAGCTACTGACCTATTTACACAATGGCAAAGAAAGTGCGGGCGTGCTGTCAAAGGATGGGACAAGCGTTTTTCCATTCAGCAGCTTCGGTCTGCCGTATGAAGATATGAATTCTTTTATTCAAAATGAAGGTCTGAATCGCTTAGGTGATATTAGAAAAAAGCTGGAGTTAGAGGCGGAAAATGCAGTACCTTTCAGCAAAGTGAAAATGCTTGCGCCTGTTCCGATGCCGATGCAGGATGTGATCTGCCTTGGCGTCAATTTCCTTGCCCATGCGGAAGAATCCGCGCGCTATAAAAAAGAAACCTTCCAGATGGATCGCGCCGATGCGGTGTATTTTTCCAAAAGAGTGGACAGGGCGGTTGCAACCGGCGATTTCATCGACGGCCATTTTGATATTGTGGATTCTCTGGATTATGAGGCCGAGCTTGCCGTTATCATCGGCAGGGACGCCAGGAATGTTTTGGAGAAAGACGTTTTTTCCTATATCCTTGGCTACACGGTTATGAATGATGTGAGCGCCAGAAATTTGCAGACCCGGCACAAGCAGTGGTATTTCGGGAAGAGTTTGGACGGGTTCACGCCGATGGGGCCCTGGATTGTAACTGAGGACGAGTTTGACCAGCCTCCGGTTCTTTCTATCCAATCCCGTGTGAACGGGGAAATCAGGCAGAACAGCACCACCGGATTGTTCATCACTTCCATTGAGGCTGCCGTCAGCGAGCTGTCCCGCGGGATGACGCTGAAAGCGGGCGCCATCATTTCCATGGGAACTCCAGCCGGGGTCGGCATGGGATTCAATCCGCCAAAATTTCTGAATCCGAGCGATGTGGTGGAATGTGAAATCGAGGGTATCGGCACGCTGACCAACACCGTAAAATAAAAAGAAAGCCGTATTCCCCAATTGCCGGAATACGGCTTTTTAAGAACTGCAAAACAGATGTTATCTCCCCCGCCGAAGGCGGGGGAGATAACAAAATTTATTCCGCTGAATTTTTAAATTTGCTGGAAACTGATGACAGCTATAAAATAAATAGGAATCGAGGCTGCTTTATGGAGCAAACAGCATATCTGTACCCGGAAGATAAAAAAGGAATGTACGCGCTTTTACAGAAACAGATGAAAGCCGTTCTGGACGGGGAACATCATGTGATTCCCAACCTGGCAAACGCATCCGCCATGCTGAACGGGGCCCTGCAAAATATCAACTGGGCCGGCTTTTATTTAAGGCACGGGAATGAACTGCTGCTAGGGCCGTTCCAGGGGAAACTCGCCTGTGTGCACATCGCGTTTGGAAAGGGTGTTTGCGGCACCGCGTACAGCCGTGGGGAAACCGTACTGGTAAAAGATGTCCATCAGTTTCCGGGGCATATCGCCTGTGACTGCGATTCCAATTCCGAAATTGTCGTTCCGCTGTACAGTCATCAGCAGGTTGTCGGCGTACTGGACATCGACAGCCCGCTGCTTGCCCGTTTTGACGAAACGGACATCCAGGAACTGGAGGAGCTTGCCCGTATTATTGAAGACGCCTGCGACTGGAGCGAATTGCCCGGTATTTTATGAGTAATGCTTTCCTCTGTGTTTTGATCCGAACAGCCCGCGCAGACCGGCGAAAATCAGGTAGGCCAGAAGACAGCCCGCCGCATTCAGAATCACGTCCTCCATTTCAACGCTTCTTGTCGCGGAGCCGGAAAGAATGTTGCCCAGCAGCTGTAGCCCTTCGATTCCGGCGGGAACAAGGACGGACAGCGCCAGCATCCGGCCGAACCGGAAACGGGGATTGATCAGCGGGACAAGAACGCCGAGCGGCATCAGCATGATAAAGTTGCCGCCGATGACGCGGAAAAATTCTTTAAAGCTGCCAATACGGATGGAATTATGTAAAATGTTTGCCGCGGATTCAAACGGAATCCAGTCAATCCGGCTGATCGCCCATGCAGTCGCCTTTGCGCTGATATGCCAGTGCTGCGGCGGAGGGATGGAAATCGTCAGCTCGAAAACCACGGCAAGATACATAAATAAAATGGCGAGAAAAAAATTTTGCAGCGGCTTTTTATGCCTGAAAAAAAGAATCAGACAGACAAAGTAGACAAGAAGCCCGATCCCCATTGGCCAAACATAGCCGGGTAAGGAAAATAAGACTGTTTTAGACATAAAACCCCTTCTTCTCGCTGAATTGATATGATTATATAATACATACCCTGAAAATACAACGAATAAAAGCAATTTTTTGTGTCAATAATTCCCCTGCAACATAAATTACAAAAGGGGATTTACTTATGAAACTATTCGAAAAATCGCTTTGTCTGGCACTGATCTTAACCGTGCTGTTTTCGTTTACCGGCTTTGCAGCCGGCTGTGAAGATATACCGAACCATGTGCTTCGCCTGCATGTCCTTGCAAATTCCGATTCCACAGAAGATCAGTCTCTGAAGCTGAAGGTGCGCGACCGGATTTTAACCGAGAGCCGGGGACTGATGGACAATGTGAAAAACAAGACCGAAGCACAGGATGCGGTCCGCGCCGCGATTCCGCAGCTGAAGGCTGCGGCGGAGGATGAAGTGAAAAAGCAGGGCTATGCTTACCCTGTGGATATTGAAATGGTTCACATGTATTTTACCACAAGGGAGTATGAAAAAGTGACCCTGCCGGCGGGCGACTATGATTCGCTTCGTGTGACCATCGGCAAGGCGGCTGGGCGCAATTGGTGGTGCGTGATCTTTCCGCCAATGTGTCTGCCGGCCGCGGAGGAACCCAAAGAACTCGGCGATGTGCTCAACGCGAACCAGCTTGGCATTGTAGAGGGCAAAGGCGACTTTGAAGTGAAATTCAAAACGGTGGAGCTCTATGAAGAGCTGAAAAGCTATCTTGAAAAGAAGAAGTAAGATTTTGCCCTTCGGGGTTCGCGATGCTTTTTTAAATGCAGCATCTATGCTATAATGATCGGTATTGAATCAGGATACTGAACGTTTGGGGGCATACGATGCTGCGTTTCATTTTAGGCCGCGCGGGCAGCGGGAAAACCCGGCGGCTGCGGGCTGAGCTCAAAAATATGGTGCAGGCCACACAGAAAAAGCTTATGCTGATCGTACCGGAGCAGTCCTCGTTTGAAAACGAGCGCGCCATGCTGCGGCTGCTCGGCGCGAAGGACGTGCAGCGCGTTTCGGTCACCAGCTTTTCCCGTCTTGCGGACGCGGTGTTCCGCAGGTACGGCGGCGGCGCGGGCCGGCGGCTGGACGACGGGGGACGGAGCATTTTTATGAGTCTTGCGCTGGAACAGGTGAAGGAGCAGCTCAGCTTTTACCGCAAAAACGCGGAGAGCACCGAGTTGGTCTCGCTGATGCTTTCCGCTTCCACAGAATTCAAAATGTGCGACGTGAAGCCCCTTGACATCGAGCGCGCGGCGGGGGAAATGCCCCAGGGCACGCTGCGCCGGAAAATGGAGGAGCTTTCCCTCATCCTTTCCGCTTACGACGCGCTTGTCGCGCAAAGCTATGTCGACCCGCTGGACGACCTTACAAGGCTGAAAAATATTTTACAGGGCCATCATTTCTTTTCGGAATATACCGTGGCGCTCGACTCCTTTCAGAGCTTTACGGTGCAGGAATATAATATCATCAATTTGATTTTGGCGCAGGCAGACGATTTGTACGTCACGCTCTGCACCGATCAGCTCGACGACCCGGAGCATGGCATGGGCCTTTTTTCGCTTGTCCGCCGCACCGGTAAAAATCTGATGCGGCTTGCAAAACAGAACGATGTGAAAATTGCGCCGCCGGTGGCCTTGGACGGCGGGGCGCGGTTTCAGAGCCGGTCGCTGCCGGCAGTGGAAGCGGGTGCTTACCGCAGCGGCCGCAAAACAGCGGACTGCGAAAATAACGATATTGTACTGTATGAGGCGAACAACGCATATGACGAGTCCGCCTTTGTTGCCGCCACCATCCGCCGGCTGGTGATGGAGAAGAATTACCGCTACCGCGATTTTACCGTGATCGCCCGTTCGACCGACCGTTACCGTGGGATTCTGGATCTTGCGCTTGAACGCTGGGAAATCCCGTATTTTATGGACAGGCCGCAGGCAATCGACGCCGAACCGCTCATGCGTCTTGTGCTTTCCGCATTTAAAATCGTGCAGACCGGGTTTTCCTCCGACGCGGTTTTTTCCCATTTAAAAACGGGCCTTACGGCGCTTGGCACAGACGAAATTTCCCAGCTTGAAAACTATGTTTTTATATGGAACAAGGAACGGAAACAGTGGCGGGAGGAATGGACGGAGCACCCCCGCGGCTTTGCGGAAACGATGACGGAAAGCGATTTAAAAAAGCTCACTGAAATCAACAAAAGCCGTGTGGACACAATAAAACCGCTGCTCCGGTTTGCTTCCAGAATCCACGATACCGACGGCGAAGGAATGGCGGCGGCGGCGTACGGTCTGCTGCAGGACGTGAAGGCCGCGGATCATCTGAAAACCCTCGCGCAGCATCTGGCCGATTGCGGCGAGCCGGAGCTTGCCGACCGCCAGCTGCGGCTTTGGGACCTGCTGATGGAGATTCTGGATCAGACTGCGCTTGTGCTGCAAAAAACTCCCGTGACGCACACGCGCTACGCGGAGCTTCTGCATATGGTCATTCTGTCCAACCGTATGGCGAGTATCCCGCAGGGGCTTGACGAGGTGACGGTCGGCGCCGCCGACCGGACGAGAACCGGCGAGCCAAAGGTCGTTTTTCTGATGGGCGCCGTACAGGGGGAATTCCCCCTTTCACCCGGCGGGGACTGCGTTTTCAGCGACAATGAGCGCCGTGAACTGATCCGGCTCGGCCTGCCGCTGAACGACACCCTTGAGGGCACGGCAGTGCAGGAGCGCTTTCTTGCTTACGCGGCAATGAGCGCCGCGTCCGAGAAGCTTTACATAACGTATCCGCTCACCAGCCCTGCGGGGGAGTCCAATACGCCTTCGTCCATTCCAAATGAAGTATGCTCCGTTTTAAAAAATACCATGGTTCTGAACGAGCTGCTGCTGCCGCAGACCTATTTTGCAAACGCGCGGGAGCCTGCCTTTGAATTGATGGCGCAGCAGTGGAAACACAATACCGTGCTGTCCGCCACGCTGAAAAGCCTGTTTGACAAGCGCGGGTGCGGCCACAGCCTGTCCGCCATTGACCGCGCCGCTGAAAACCGCCCGGCTGTTTTCAACTCCGGAGAAAAATCAAAGGCGTTGTTCGGGGAAAACCTGCATGTTTCCGCAACGCAGATTGAAAAATTCTACCTGTGCCGCTTCCAGTATTTCTGCCGTTTCGGCCTGAACGCGAAGGAGCGTAGGACGGCGGAGCTGGACGCTCTGGAATACGGGAGCCTGATGCATTTCCTGCTTGAAAAGCTGTTCCGGAATACCGGCAGCGCGGCCATCCTCAAAATGAAGCCGGAGGAACTGAAGCAGGAGATTATTCGTCTTTTAAATGTGTATGTTGATACAAAACTGGGCGGCATCCAGAATAAAACGCCGCGTTTTGTCTATCTTTTTACGCGCCTTGCCGATTCGGCGCAGGTAATCGCGTTTCATATTGCGCAGGAGCTTGCCCAAAGCGCGTTTCAGCCGGTCGATTTTGAACTTGCAATCGGAAACGGCGGCATTCCTCCGCTGCGTATCCCGCTGCCCGACGGCGGGCAGGTGGAAATCGACGGCAAAATCGACCGCGTTGATCTTCTGGAACGGGACGGCGTCAGCTATGTGCGCGTTATCGATTATAAAACCGGCCATAAGGAGTTTAAACTGTCGGATATCCTTTACGGCGTGAATATGCAGATGCTGATCTATCTGGCGGCGCTGCTGGAAAACGGGAGCGGCCGCTATGGAACCGTACGGCCCGCGGGCGTGCTGTATATGCCCGCGAACCGCCCGGCAATTTCCGCTTCCCGGGGCGCGGCTGCCGAAAGGATTGAACAGGAAGCCGCAAAAAAGCTGCGAATGGACGGCCTTGTGCTGGACGACGCCGAAATCATCGCGGCCATGGAGCACAGCGGTCAGGGAAATTACATTCCGGTTGCGCTGAAGGACGGCGTTCCCGGAAAACGCGACCATGTGGTGTCCTCCGGGGAGCTGACCGGCATTATGCTTCATATTAAAGAACTGGTGGGCGCAATGGCAAACGAACTGCACGGCGGCGACGTTTCGGCAGTTCCGCTTTCCGGCGGTTACGACGCCTGCGCGTGGTGCCCCTATGGCTGTGTCTGCGGGCACGAAAGGGACGACCCGGCGCGTGAAATGCAGCAGTGGGACAGGGACGCGGCAGTAGCGGAACTGATAAAGGCAAAAGGAGGGGATGAGCAGTGAGCGCAAGGACGTGGACAAAAAGCCAGCAGAACGCGATTGAAGCGCGCGGCGGTACTTTGCTTGTCTCCGCGGCGGCGGGTTCCGGAAAGACCGCCGTTCTGGTGCAGCGCGTCATTGAACGGATCACCGACCCGCAGAATCCCACCGATGCCGACCGCCTTCTGGTCGTCACCTTTACAAAGGCCGCGGCGGCGGAAATGAGCAGCCGTATCGCGGCTGAAATTGCAAAGCTGCTGGAGGCCGACCCTATGAATGTGCGGCTCCAGCGCCAGCAGATTCTGCTGACGCGCGCCCATATCAGCACCATCCACAGCTTTTGCAGCGAGCTGATCCGTGAGAATTTTTACAAGCTTGGCATTTCTCCGGACTTCCGTATTCTGGACGACAGCGAAATGAAGCTGCTGCGCGGCGACGCGGCTTCCGTCGTTTTAGAGGAATTTTACGCGCGGAACGACCCGGATTTCTACAGCCTTGTGGATGCCTTTTCCTCCGGGCGGGATGACGACCGCATGATTCAGACCGTCAATACCCTGTATGATTTTGTCCGGTCACACCCGTTCCCGAACAGGTGGCTGGCGGAAAAAGCCGCCATGTATGAGCCTGGCGTTCCGGCTTCTCAGACCGTGTGGGGAAGAACCATTCTGAAATATGCCGTCGATGCGGTTGACTACTGCTTTTCGCTGTCCCGTAACTCCCTTGCTTTAATGGAGGAGGACGCAAAAATCGCCGGCGCGTATGAGGAAGCGTTCCGCGCCGATCTGGCCGGGCTCTTGGGACTGAAGGACGCGGCGGAAGAGGGCGGATGGGATGCGCTTGCGTTCCGGACCGCCAATTTCAGTTTCCAAAGGCTGAAGCCTTTGCGCGGGTACAATGACGACCCGCTGAAAAACAAACTTTCCGCAAGCCGTAAAGAAGTTCAGGAAACCGTCAAAAAACTTGCGGAACTGTTCAGCGCAAAGGAACAGGAATGTGAAGAGGATATCACCCGTCTTGCGCCGCTGGTAAAAAAGCTGTTCGAGTTTACCGTGAGATTTGGAGAAGAGCTTGACCGACTGAAAAAAGAACGCCGTGCCGCGGATTTCAGTGATCTGGAGCATTACGCGCTGAGGCTGCTTGTCCGCGACACGGACGGCGGCTTTGAACCCACGGAGGATGCCGCTGAAATTTCCGCTCGCTTCGACGAAGTGATGGTCGACGAGTATCAAGATACGAATGAGGCGCAGGACGTGATTTTCCGCGCGGTTTCCCGCGGGGAGAACAACCTGTTTCTGGTCGGCGACGTCAAGCAGAGCATTTACCGGTTCCGCCAGGCGATGCCTCAGATTTTTCTGCGCCGCCGCGCGCTGTATCCGGACTACGACAGAACGAAGGACGGGTATCCCGCCTGCGTCGTACTGGATAAAAACTTCCGCAGCCGTCGCGGGGTGACCGAAGCGGTCAACTTCGTGTTCCGCCAGCTGATGAGCGAGCAGACAGGCGAGCTGGACTACACCAAAGCGGAGGAACTGACGGCGGGAGCGAATTATCCGCCCTGCGAATCACCTGCGGCACAGCTTGACATCGTCGATCTTTCGGCATCCGAGAGCGACGAAGAGATGGTTACGGCGGAAAGCCGCCATATCGCGGAGCTGATATACCGGATGACCGGCGACGGAACCACCGTGACAGATAAAGGGCAGCAGCGGCCCGTTGTTTACAGGGATATCTGCATTTTGCTGCGCAGCGCGAATCAGTACGCCCATGAGTACGCACGGGAACTCACTTCGCTTGGCATTCCGGCGTGGGCGGACACGGCGGGCGGCTTTTTCGCGGCGGCGGAGGTGGGGGTGTCCGTCTCGCTTCTGCGCGTGATCGACAATCCGATGCAGGACATCCCGCTTCTCGCGGTGCTGATGAGTCCCATCTACGGCTTTACGCCGGACGATATGGCGGATATCCGGATTCCGTCGCGCAATGTGCCGCTGTATCCCGCGCTTGTCCTTGCGGCTCAGAACGGCAATGAGCGGGCGGCCGGCTTTTTAAAGGACATGGATGATTACCGCACGCTTGCGGCCACCATGCCGTCGGACCGGCTGATTCAGGCGGTCTACGACAAAACGGGATATCTCAATCTGGTTCAGGCGATGCCCAATGGGGAGCTGCGGCTTGCAAACCTGCGGCTTCTGCTCGAATACGCGAAGAAATACGAAGCCTCCGGCTACAATGGGCTTTCCGGATTCATCCGCTTTATCGACCGGCTTCAAAAGAGCAATTCCGACCTTGCGCCCGCCTCCACCATCAGCGAGGCCGCGAATGTCGTGAAAATCATGAGCATCCACCGCAGCAAGGGGCTGGAGTTCCCGGTCTGCATCCTCGCCGGGTGCGCAAGGCGCTTTAATAAGGAAAGGGGGGATGTCCTTCTGCATCCGTCCCTCGGCCTCGGAGTCAAGCTCAGGGACGTTTCCAACCTCTGCCGCTACACGACCATGCCGCGTGAGGCGGTGGCGCTGGAGCTTGACCGCGGCGAAATGAGTGAGGAACTGCGCGTGCTGTATGTCGCCATGACGCGGGCGAAGGAAAAGCTGATCATGGTGGCAACAGTCAAAAACGCGGCGAAAACCCTCGGAAAGCTTGCCAACCGCCTGACCGACGAAAACAGGATACCGCCCTATGTTGTGCGCAGCGCCGGCAGCATTTCCGACTGGCTCCTGCTCTGTGCCCTGCGCCATCCGGGCGGCGTGCGCCTGCGCGACCTTGCGGGCGCCCTGCCCGGAATCGCAATGGGCGCGGATGAGGCGTGGAGCGTTAACGTGATTTATCCGCCGCAGGAGGACGTGCCCGTACAGTTGCCGGAGCAGGCGGCTCCTGTGCCGCCGGACCCCGCGTTGGAAGCGGAACTGTCCGCCCGCATGGATTATGTGTATCCGTACGCCGCCTTAAAAGGGATACAGGCCAAGGTTGCGGCTTCCGACCTTGCCGCGCGCGAATATTCCACGCAGTACGCCACGGTGTCTAGACCGGCGTTTTTAAGCAGCTCCGGACTGACGCCCGCCGAACGCGGGACGGCTTTGCACACCTATATGCAGTTTGCGGATTACAAAAGGGCAAGGGAAAATCCCCAGAATGAGCTGGAACGCCTTGTCGCGCAGGGCTTTCTGACCGCCGAACAGGGGCGGGCGGTTGACCTTTCCCGCATCCGCGCTTTCTTTGAAGGTCCGCTGGCAAAACGGATTTTCGCCTCTAAAAACGTGCTGCGGGAATACCGGTTTACCGTGGAGATTACCGCCGGGGATGTCCGTCCGGAGATGCCGGAGGGGCTGAGAAGCCAGCCTGTCGTCCTGCAGGGGGCGGTGGACTGCGCGTTTGAGGAAAACGGAAACCTATTTATTGTGGACTATAAGACGGATAAAACGAATAACCCCGGTGAACTGTGGGAACGCTACCGCGCGCAGCTAGCCCTTTACAAGCTTGCAATGGAACAATGCATGGAAAAAAAGGTCGCCGGATGTTTGCTTTATTCCTTCAGCCTAAATTCCGAAATCTCTGCGGCATTTCCAATTCATTTGTAGAGTGATTTCACGTTTCTCCCCCGCCGAAGGAGGGGAGAAACACATCTGAGCCTTACAATCATAAATGAAATTGCTGTAATTAATGCTTGACAAACGCTAAAATCACTGGTAAAATAATTCAGTAAAACAAAGCGGGGCATGTTTGTGCCCACACCTGTGGGGTTTCGTCCGCCATGGGTCAATACGGAAAACAGCTTGTCAAAGCTGTGATTTTGTGTATTGTTGCGCGGGCGGATATTCTGCCCGCGCTTTTATTTAAACCGATAACGTGTTTTGGAGGTGCTTAACAATTAGCAACAAGGAACTGCAGATTAATGAGGAAATTCGTGACAGGGAAGTGCGTGTCATCGGTTCGGACGGCTCCCAGCTTGGCGTGATGAGTTCGGCCCAGGCTTTGGAAAGAGCGTTTGAACAGAATCTTGATCTTGTCAAAATCGCACCGCAAGCCGTGCCGCCGGTGTGCAAGATCATTGATTACGGCAAATTCAGATTTGAGCAGGCAAAGCGCGACAAGGAAGCAAAGAAAAATCAGCGCATTGTCGACATCAAAGAGATTCGTTTGTCTTTAAACATTGACACACACGACTTTAACACAAAAGTAGGTCACGCAACCCGCTTCTTAAAGGATGGCGACAAAGTCAAGGCTTCCATTCGCTTTCGCGGACGTGAAATGGGGCATCCGGAGCAGGGCTATGTCATTATGCGGAGTTTTGCTGAAGCTCTCAGCGAAATCGCAAATATTGAAAAGCCGGCGAAGTTAGAAGGACGTAATATGCTCATGTTCCTTGCATCCAAACCCGCTAAGTAATCATAAATAAGGAGGACAATACCATGCCTAAAATCAAGACACATACCGGCGCAAAAAAGCGCTTCAAGCTTTCCAAGAACGGAAAGGTTATTCGCGGTCACGCCAATAAATCCCATATCCTCAATAAAAAGACCACCAAGCGCAAGAGGGGCCTTAGAAAAACGACTGTTGCCGACAAGACAAATGTGGCGCAGGTAAAGAGATTGATTCCTTACAAATAAGAATTGATCCGAAATATTAAAATAACCATTTAATTGGAGGTAACATAATGGCACGTGTAAAAGGTGCGTTAATGACACGCAAGAGAAGAAAAAAGACTTTAAAACTTGCGAAGGGCTATTGGGGTTCCAAGAGCAGACATTTTAAAATGGCCAAACAGGCCGTCATGAAGTCCGGCAACTATGCGTTTATCGGCCGTAAAGCGAGAAAGAGAGATTTCCGCCGTCTGTGGATTACACGTATTTCCGCCGCATGCCGCGCGAATGACGTCAGCTATTCCGTGTTTATGAACGGACTGAAGAAAGCGGGCATCACCTTAAATCGCAAGATGCTTGCAGAAATCGCTGTTGCCGATGAGGCCGCATTCAAGAGCTTGATTGAGAAAGCAAAGGCAGCACTGTAAAAAGCTGTAATTGCGCCCGGAAGAAACCCGGGCGCAAATTTTATATGGAGAGAAAACATGCCGGACTTTATTACAAGCCGTCAAAATGAAATCATCAAACGCGCCTCCAGACTTTCTTCGTCCGCCGATTTCCGCAGGGAGCAGGGCCTTTTCATGGCCGAAGGGGCGCGGCTCTGCTGTGACGCGGCCAAAAGCGGAGCGGAAATAAAGACTCTGTTTTACACCGCGCAGGCAGGCGAAAAATACAGGGACTATATCGGCGCCATTCAGGCCGCCGCGCAGGAGACTTATGAGGTGGAACCGCATGTTGCCCCGCTTTTGTCCGATACTAAAACGCCGCAGGGCGTTTTCTGCGTCTGTGGGATGCGTCGCTCTGCCGACAGGCTGGATGATCTGAAAACCGGTCTTCATTATCTTGCCCTTGAGAACATTCAGGACCCCGCAAATCTTGGCGCGGTGCTTCGTACGGCGGAGGCGCTGGGTATCGGCGGTGTGATTCTGGGCGGCAGCTGCTGTGACGTTTATTCGCCTAAGGTGCTGCGCGCCAGCATGGGGGCGGTGTTCCGCCTTCCGTTTTACCTGCAGGCCGATCTGGTTTCAGCCATAGAGTCGCTCAATAACCGCGGTTTTGTCACCCTTGCCGCGGTACCGAATGCCGCCGCGAAAAAAGTGACGGCGGTAAACTTTCAAAAACCGGCGGTGCTCGTTGTCGGCAACGAGGGAAACGGGCTTACTTCCGCGGTCATTGCGGCCTGTTCGGAACCGGTGACCATCCCGATGCTCGGCAGGGCGGAGTCGCTCAACGCGTCGGCCTCCGCCGCGATCCTGATGTGGGAAATGATGCGTGAAAAATCTGGGGGCGTTGGAAATGTCAGTTGATCAAAGGGCATACTGGGTGTGGCTTCAGCATGCGCTGGGCGCGGGAAGTTCCAAACAGAACCGCATCCTTTCCAGCTACCGTACCCTGAATGATTTTTATGCCGCGGGCATGGAAAGCTGGCTGCTGGAAGGATACTTTACACAGAATGAATTGGGAAAGCTCGGTTCCTTCTCCGTAAACGATGCCGAAGCCTTAATCGAATACTGCGAAAAAATCGGGCAGAAGGTTGTCACGCCTGATTGCAAAACTTACCCGGAACCGCTCAGGCAGATCCACAATGCGCCGTGCGCGCTGTATGTGAAGGGAACGCTGCCGGACTTTTCCGCCATGCCCTCCATCGCCATTGTGGGCACGCGCAAGGCGACTGCAACCGGCGCTGCGACTGCGCGCAGCTTTGCCTTTGAGCTTGCCAAACAGGGGACCGTCGTTGTCAGCGGCGGCGCGCTGGGTATCGACACGGCGGCTCACAAGGGTGCTTTGCAGGCCGACGGAAAAACCGTCTGCGTGCTCGGCTGCGGGATCGACTATAATTATCTGATGGGAAACGCGCCGCTGCGGGAGGCAATCGCGGTTTCCGGCGCGGTTGTTTCGGAGTACCCGCCGAACACACAGGCTGTCAATTCCAATTTTCCAATCCGCAACCGCATTATTTCGGGCCTGACTTTGGGAACCCTTGTGGTGGAAGCCGCCGGGCGAAGCGGCTCGCTGATTACCGCGCAGTACGCGCTGGAACAGGGAAGGGATGTTTTCGCTGTTCCGTCCGGAATTTACAGCCCTGTTTCACAGGGGGTAAACGGCCTGATCAAAAGCGGGGCGAAACCCGTTTCCAACGCGGGAGAGATTCTGGAAGAATATCTTTACCGTTTTCCCGGCCAGATTGATCTGAATGACGCGGATACGAATGTCATCCTTTCTCCGGAACCCGTGCCGGAGGCGGAAGCCGCCGCCGCGGATGTGCTGGATGCGGCCGGTTTTTCTGAGGACGCCGCGCTTTTATATTCCTGTCTTGCGGGTACGCCCCGGCATATTTCCGAATTGGAACGCCGAACCGGGATTCCCACTCCGCGGATTTTAACCGCGGTGACCGAGCTGGAGCTTGCCGGGAAGATTCGTTCCCATTCCGGTCGGCGCTACAGCCTCCCAGGCTAAATATTGTTAAAAATTGCCGAGCGTTCGGCAAATTTTAAAAATGTTTAATATTTTTTGCCAAAACGTTATAATATTGAATAATTGGATTTACTGCAATTCCCCTATGGAAACACGAATTAATTCTACAGCTTGTCTTCAAATGCAGTAAGTAAACACAGGAAAATAAAAATAGGACAAATGAGGTGGTTTCTATGTCAAAGCTAGTGATCGTTGAATCACCGGCCAAGGCCAAGACAATTAAAAAATTTTTAGGCTCCGGCTACGATGTCATCGCGTCTATGGGACATGTACGCGATTTACCGGAAAACCGTTTGAGCGTTGACGTAAAAAATGACTTTAAACCGAAGTACGAGATTATTAAGGGCAAAGAAAAATTGGTGCAGGAATTAAAGGAGAAAGCGGAAAAAAGCGACGCAGTCCTGCTTGCGACCGACCCCGACCGCGAAGGCGAGGCGATTTCCTGGCATCTGGCGTACATTCTCGGCCTTGACACCGAAAAAGACAACCGGATTACCTTTAATGAAATTACGAAGACGGGCGTTACCAACGGAATGGAAAATCCACGCAGCATTGACATCGACCTTGTCAACGCGCAGCAGGCCCGCCGTATTTTAGACCGTCTTGTGGGTTATAAGCTGAGCCCGTTTTTGTCGCAGAAAATCCGCCGCGGCCTTTCCGCCGGCCGCGTGCAGTCCGTCGCCGTCCGCATTATTGTGGACCGCGAGGAGGAGATCCGCGCTTTTGTGCCCGAGGAATACTGGACCATTGACGCAAAATTTAATCCGCATGGCTCCCGCAAGGTGTTTGGCGCGACCTTTTATGGCGATACAAACGGCAAGATCAAAATTTCGGACAAGGAACAGGCCGACGGGATTCTGGCGGAATTGAAGGATGCGGAATACCGTATCGTCAAAATGAAAAAGGGCACACGTAAAAAATCGCCCGCTCCGCCGTTTATCACCTCCACACTTCAGCAGGAGGCTTCGCGCAGGCTGGGATTCCAGGCGCGCCGCACCATGAAAGCCGCGCAGGAGCTTTACGAGGGAATTGAAATCAGCGGCATGGGCGCGGTCGGCCTGATTACGTACATGAGAACGGATTCGCTCCGTATTTCCGAAGATGCGATTAAAGATGCAGGAGACTATATTTTAGAGCGCTGGGGCAAAAAATATCTGCCCGATACGCCGCGCCATTTCAAAACGAAGGCCGGCGCGCAGGACGGCCATGAAGCCATCCGCCCGTCCATGCCGAATCTTTCGCCCGACAAGGTGAAAGACAGCCTGACGAATGACCAGTATAAGCTGTATAAGCTGATATGGGAACGTTTTATCGCCTGCCAGATGTCCAACTGCCTGCAAAGCACCACGCAGGCCGATATTCAGGCGAAGGATTATATTTTCAAAGCCTCCGGCTACACCGTTACCTTTGACGGCTACACCGTGCTTTATGAGGAGGGCCGCGACGAGGAGGCGGAACGGGAAGGTTCCCTGCCGGTTCTGGAAAACGGCATGCTGCTCAAAATGAAAGAGCTTGCGGGCAATCAGCATTTTACCCAGCCGCCCCCGCGTTATACGGAAGCTTCCCTGATCAAGGCGCTGGAGGAAAACGGAATCGGCCGCCCTTCCACTTACGCCGCGACGATTTCCACCATCACGGGCCGCGAATATGTGGCGCGCGAGGGGAAAGCCCTGAAGCCGACGGAGCTGGGGGAGGTTTCCACCAAGCTGATGCGGGAAAGGTTCCCGAAAATCGTCAATATCAAATTTACCGCGCAGGTAGAAAACGATCTGGACAGCGTGCAGAGCGGAAAAACGGATTGGATACAGACGCTCCACGATTTTTACGGCGATTTTGAAAAGACGCTCAAGCAGGCCAAAGAGGATATGCAGGGCGTGAAGATACAGCTTAAAGAGGATGAAACGGACATCATCTGCGAAAAGTGCGGCCGCAGAATGGTCATTAAGACCGGACGCTTCGGAAAATTTATCGCATGCCCGGGTTATCCGGAATGTAAGAATATTAAGAAGCTGGTGCAGGAAACCGGAGCCGAATGCCCAAAGTGCGGCGGAAAAGTGATCGTAAAAAAATCAAAAAAAGGAAGAATTTTTTACGGCTGCTCCGAATATCCCAACTGCGATTTTATTTCGTGGGACGAACCGAGCACGGAAAAATGCCCGCGCTGCGGAAAAACCCTGCTGAAAAAGAAAGGCAAGCATCCGAAATACTATTGTATTACGCCTGACTGCGGCTACGAAAAGACGGAGGAAGAATGAGTATCACAGTGATTGGCGCAGGCCTTGCGGGATGCGAGGCAGCGTGGCAGATTGCCCGTGCGGGAATAGAAGCAGAGCTCTATGAAATGAAGCCCGCCCGGTATTCCCCGGCGCATCGCAGCCCGAATTTTGCCGAGCTGATTTGTTCCAATTCTCTCAAGGCTGAGCGCGTTGAAAGTGCCGCAGGTCTTTTAAAAGAGGAAATGCGGCAGCTGGGTTCCCTTCTGATGAAATGTGCGGATGACTGCCGTGTGCCGGCAGGCGGTGCGCTTGCGGTTGACCGCGACCGGTTTTCGCAGGAGGTCACGCGGGAAATATCCGCCCATCCGCTGATTCATGTACACCGCGAGGAAATCACGGAAATACCTGAGGGCGGAATTACTGTGATTGCGACAGGCCCTCTGACAGCCGATGCGCTTGCCGGAAAAATTTCCGCTCTCTGCGGCGGAAGCCTCAGCTTTTTCGACGCCGCCGCCCCGATCGTGTCCGCTGAAAGCCTTGACATGGATAAAATTTTCGCCGCGTCCCGCTATGACAAAGGCGGTGACGACGCTTACCTGAACTGCCCGATGAACAAAGAGGAATACGAGCGCTTTTACGCCGCGCTGGTTTCCGCTCAGCGCGCGCCCATCCATGACTTTGACGCCGCCGATCCAAAGGTTTATGAGGGCTGCATGCCGGTGGAGGTCATGGCGCAGCGCGGAGAGGACACCCTGCGCTTCGGCCCGTTGAAACCCGTAGGCCTGCGCGACCCCAAAACAGGCCATCGTCCGTGGGCGGTCGTCCAGCTGAGGCGGGAGGACAGGCAGGGCACGCTTTATAATCTGGTCGGTTTTCAGACCAACCTGAAATTCGGGGAACAAAAGCGGGTGTTCGCAATGATTCCGGGACTTGAAAACGCCGAATTTTTCCGGTACGGCGTCATGCACCGCAATACGTTCCTGAATTCCCCCAAAGTGCTTTCCGCCGGTTATAGCCTGCGTGAAAGGCCGGATCTTTTTTTCGCGGGCCAGATCACCGGTGTGGAAGGGTATATGGAATCCGCTTCCTCCGGCATCATGGCCGGCATCAACGCGGTCCGGCGCCTGAAAGGGCAGGACACGCTGGTTCTGCCGGATACAACCATGATCGGCGCGCTGAGCCGTTACGCGGCGAACGGCAGCGAAACAGACTTTCAGCCAATGGGGGCCAATTTCGGCGTGATCCCACCGCTTGAGCCCCATATCCGTGATAAAAGGGAACGTTATGCGGCGTTTTCGGTCCGCTCCCTGCGGGATTTAAAAGATATCATCTTGGAAAATCAACTATAAAGATTGTTAAAAATAGAGGTGTTTCAAATGAGAATCATAGTTGATGCGTTTGGAGGCGACAACGCCCCCCTTGAAATTTTAAAAGGCTGCGCACAGGCCGTGGAAGAATTGGATATCGATATCCTGCTGACCGGCCGGGAGGATGAAATCCGCCGAGTGGCGAAAGAAAATGGAATTTCCCTGAACCGCATGCAGATTATTGATGTGCCGGACGTGATTACCATGGAAGAGCACGCCGGTGAAATTATGAAATCCAAATCCAATTCGTCCATGGCGGAGGGTCTGCGCAGGCTGACGGCGGGGGAGGGCGACGCCTTTATTTCCGCGGGCAACAGCGGCGCTCTGGTTGTCGGCGCAACCCTGATTGTCAAAAGAATCAAGGGGATTAAACGGATTGCTTTCGCACCGGTCATGCCCAAAAAAGAAGGCTGCTTTATGCTGATTGACTGCGGTGCGAATGTGGACTGCAAGGCCGACATGCTTCGTCAGTTCGGCGTCATGGGTTCCATTTATATGCAGAAGGTTATGAATATTCAAAATCCGCGTGTCGCCCTTGCCAACATCGGCACGGAGGAACATAAAGGAGGCGACCTTCAGCACGAAGCGTTTGCCATGCTGAAAAATTCCGGTCTTAACTTTGTGGGCAATATTGAGGCGCGCGACATCCCGCTTGACGCCGGCGACGTGATCGTGGCGGATGGCTTTACCGGAAATTCCATTCTAAAAACATATGAGGGTGTAGCCATCCTGCTGATGGGAAAGCTAAAAGAGATCTTTACAAAAAGCTCTCTGAACAAGCTTGCGGCGGCGATTGTTTTAAAGGATATCAAAGCGCTGAAAAAGACGATGGATTACAACGAATACGGCGGCGCGCCGCTGATGGGCTGCGCCAAGCCGGTGTTCAAGGCGCATGGAAGCGCGAAGGCGAAAACCTTTTATAACGCGCTGCGGCTTTTAAAGGCCTATGTTTCCGGCGGAGTGGTCGATGAAATTGCAAGCTCCATTGCGGGCTATAAGGAAAATTTCGAAAAAACGGCCGACGGTGAAGACGCGGGAGAGTAACTCTAAATTCGCTTTGATGGAGCGTGAGTATATGAAAGAACTGGAAGACAAATTAGAATATCATTTTAAAAATCCAAGCTATCTGAAAACGGCGCTGACCCACTCGTCCTATGCCAATGAAACCCGGGTGCCGGGCGGCAGCAACGAGCGGCTGGAATTTCTGGGAGATTCCATTCTGGGGCTGGTCGTGGCGGACTATCTGTTCAAGCAGTTCCCCGATCTGCCGGAAGGGGACCTTACCAAGAAAAGGGCTGCGCTGGTTTGCGAAAAAGCCTGCTGTGGATTTTCCACACAGCTGGATGTCGGGAAATACCTGCTTTTGAGCCATGGAGAGCAGAATTCCGGCGGACGCACGCGCTCGTCCATTCTGGCCGACGCGTTTGAGTCGATCATCGCGGCAATCTATATTGACGGCGGCATGGAGGAGGCGCGGAAATTCATCCTGCGTTTTGTGCTGCCTTTGCTTCAGACTGCCAAGCCAAAAGTTTTTAAAGATTATAAAACGGCCCTTCAGGAAATTATCCAGCAGAATCCGGAAGAGCATCTTGAATATGTGCTTACGGGGGAAAGCGGTCCCGACCACGACAAGCATTTCACCGTTGAAGTCCACCTGAACAGCAATGTGATCGGAAAAGGCGGCGGACGCAGCAAAAAAGAGGCCGAGCAGCAGGCTGCCCGTGAAGCGATGGAGCTGATGGGCTATTGAAACACGCCAACGTGGCGATTTTTGTACCGCATAACGGCTGTCCCCATCAATGCAGCTTCTGCAACCAGCGAAGCATCACCGGCCGGCAGACGCAGCCGTCGCCGCAGGATGTTGTCAACGCGGTTCAAATCGCAAAGGAAAGCCTGCTTGGCGATACGAAAAACGCCGAGATCGCTTTTTTCGGCGGCAGCTTTACCGCGATTGAGCGCAGTTACATGATTTCCCTTTTGGACGCGGCGGCGCCGTTTGTGAAGGACGGCACTTTTGCCGGAATCCGTATTTCCACCAGGCCGGACTGTATTGACGACGGTATTTTAACACTGCTGAAGGAATATGGGGTTACCGCGATTGAGCTTGGCGCGCAGAGTATGGACGACCGTGTTCTTCAAATGAACAAACGCGGCCATACCGAAAAGCAGGTTGAGCTTGCGGCGGGGATGATTAAATCCCACGGCTTTACGCTCGGCCTGCAAATGATGACGGGGCTTTACGGCGATACCGTGCAGGGAAGCCTTTGCACAGCGCGGAAACTGGCCGCGCTCTATCCGGAAAATATGCGTATCTATCCGACCATCATTATGCGGGGCACCGAACTGGGCGACAGATACCTCAGGGGAGAATATCAAACGCTGAATCTGGAAGAAACCGTGCAACTCTGTGCCCATCTGCTTGATTTCTTCGAGGAGCAGGGCATCAAAGTAATCCGTCTGGGGCTGCACAGCTCGCCGGAGCTGGAACGGGACATGCTTTCCGGACCGTGGCATCCGGCTTTTGGGGAGCTCTGTGAAAGCGCGCGCATGCTTCGTAAAATAACCGGGTACTTACAGGAAAATTCGCTGCCCAAAGGCAATATTGTCATTAAGGTGAACCCGAAAACAGTTTCAAAGGCGGCGGGGCAGAAGAAATGCAATTTGGCTGCGCTTTCGCAGTTGGGATATTCCGCAAGAATTTTACCGGATTCCGGTGTGCGGGAGAATTGCTTTACGATAGAATAATTGGGGTGAGAATACGCTGTTGAAATCACTGGAAATTCAAGGGTTCAAGACATTTCCGGATAAAACAACTCTCAGCTTTGACCATGGCATCACGGCGGTAGTCGGCCCGAACGGCAGCGGCAAAAGCAATATCAGCGACGCCGTCCGCTGGGTATTGGGCGAACAGTCTACCAGAGTGCTTCGCTGTACGAAGATGGAGGACGTTATTTTCAGCGGGACGCCTGTGCGCAAAGCGCAGGGGTTTGCCGAAGTGACCCTGAATATTGACAATACCCTCCGTCAGCTTCCGTTTGACGGCGACAATGTGGCGGTTACCCGCCGCTACTACCGCTCCGGCGACAGCGAATATTTGATTAATAAAGTCGCGGTGCGGCTCAAGGATATCAACGAGCTTTTTATGGACACCGGCCTCGGTCGCGATGGCTATTCCATTATCGGGCAGGGTAAAATCGACAGTATTGTGGCCGCCCGCTCGGAGGACCGCCGTGAAATTTTTGAAGAAGCCGCGGGAATTTCCCGCTTCCGCTACCGCAAGGAGGAATCTGAGCGCAAGCTGAATCAAGCCGAGGACAACCTTCTCCGCCTGAGGGACATCCTGACGGAACTGCAGGACCGTGTGGAGCCGTTAAGGGAGCAGTCGGAAAAAACGCAGCAGTACCTTGCCTATGCCGGCGAAAAACGCACACTTGAAATCGGGCTGTGGCTCAATACCCTTGAAAAGTCCGGCCAGATTCTGCGCGAGCATGACGATAAAATTTTCATTGCGCGCGGCCAGCACGACACGGTGGAACAGGAGCTCAATGAAATAGACGAAAAGATTGAGCAGAATTTCAAGGAATCCGGCGCCTGTACCGCAAAAGTGGATGAAATCCGCCAGGAGGCGGCAAAGAAGGAAGAAAGCGCTGCAAAAAAAGACGGCGAGGCGTCGGTCTTGCAGAATGATATCCTTCATAATCAGGAAAATATCGAACGTATCCGGCGGGAAATTGAACAAAGCGCCGTTTCAAGCAAGGACATGGAAAACGAAATAGAGGAAAAAAAGAAGCAGATTCTGCAGAAGACGCAGTACATAGACGAAAAGAACGCGCTTACAAAAAAATATGCGGAACAGCTGGAAGAAATCCGTCAGGGCATGAATGAAACAACCGGAAAAATCGACGGATACACCCGCAAAATTGCCGAATGCAACACACAGGCTACGGAGGCAAAGGTCGCGGAGATGACGGCTGTTTCCTCTATCACCGAAATACAGCTTCGCCTTGCCGACATCGACCAGACGATCCGGTCGAAAAAGATACAGGCATCCCAGCTTCAAAAAGCGTCCGAAGATTACGCGAAGATGCTTTCCGACACCGATGAACGCATCGCCGCTCTGACAAATTCGTCGAAGGGCTATGAAATGCGGCTGAATACGCGCCGCCAGCGGATGGAAACGGTGAGACAGCAGAGCGAAACGCTCCGACTGGACGCGCAGGAACACGCGCGCCGCGGGCATTTGCTGGAGGAACTGGAACGCAATCTGGAAGGCTTCTCCCAGAGCGTAAAAATTGTGATGAAAGAGGCCGGGCGCGGCACCGTCAGCGGGATACACGGGCCGGTTTCCCGTCTGATTAAAGTGCCGTCACAGTACGCCGTCGCAATAGAGACGGCTCTCGGCGCGGCAATGCAGAATATTGTGGTCGGCAATGAACAGGACGCAAAAAACGCGATCCGGCTTTTAAAGCAGCGGGATTCCGGCCGTGCAACTTTCCTGCCTCTTACCACCATCAGGGGGAATGTCCTGCAGGAAAGCGGTCTTGACGACTGCCCGGGCTTTGTCGGCGTTGCCGGCCGCCTGTGCAGCTGTGATGAAAAATATAACGGTATTTTGAATTCTCTGCTTGGGCGCATTGCCGTTGCGGAGGATCTGGACAGCGCCGTCGCAATTGCAAAACGCTACGGCTACCGGTTCCGCATCGTTACACTGGACGGTCAGGTGGTCAACGCGGGCGGTTCGCTCACCGGCGGCTCGCTCGCCAGGAATTCCGGTCTGCTCAGCCGCGCGGCGGAAATTGAACGCATCAAGGCGGAGGCGGCCGAGCTTCAGAAGAAAGCGGAGACTGCCGCCGCCGCGCTGAAAACTGCTTCGGAAGAGGTTTCCGCCTGTGAAGCGGAGCTTACCGCCGCAAAAGCGGAACTGTCCGCCGCGCAGGAGGAACGTTTTAAAATCGATTCCGAGCACATGCGCGCACTCGCCGATCTGGCGACGGTCAGCCGCGACTGTGAAGCTCTGAGCGAAGAAAACAATACTGCGGGCGCAAGGCTTGACCTTCAGAAGAAGGCACAGGAGGCTGCGCAGGAGCATGCGAAGGAGATTTCCGAAAGACAGGCTTCCCTGCAGGCTGAACTCAGCCAGATCAGCGGCAACCGGACTGAACTGAATCAGGCCAGCGATGAATTGGCCGCACAGCTGCAGGAAATCCGCATGGCGTGTCTGTCGGAGCAGAAGGATATAGAATCCCTGCAGGCGGGAATTGAAGATATTGAACGAAGAAAGCTTGACCATGAGGGAAGAACGGACGCCCTGAACGAAGAAATCAAGGCGGTTCAGTCCGCCATCGCCGTACTGACCGTTCAGGCGGACGGGCTNNCAAATCGAAGAGCTGAACGCGAAACGCATGGAGCAGGAGCGCCTTTCCGTGGAGCTGCGCGCAAGGGAACACGAAAAATCCGCGGAAAAAGAAAAAATAGGCCATGAGCTCGCGCGCCTGGAAGAGCGCAAGGCAAACCTGCAAAAAGAGTACGATGAAATAATCAGCCGCTTATGGGAAGAATACGAATTGACGCGCCGCGAGGCGGAAGAGATCGGCGCCAAAATCGAAAATGCGGCGCAGGCGCAAAAGCGCCTGAATGAGCTGAAAAATAAAATCAAAGCGCTCGGTTCCGTCAATGTGGCGGCGGTCGAGGAATACAAGGAAGTTTCCGAACGCTACGAGTTTATGAAAACGCAGATCGAAGACGTGGAAAAAAGCCGTGACGAGCTCAAAAAGCTGATCGGTGAGCTGACGCATCAGATGCGAGACCTGTTTGTCGACCGTTTCGGGCAGATCAATGAAAATTTCAAGCAGACTTTCCGGGAACTGTTTGACGGCGGCACCGCCGAGCTGACCATGAGCGCGCCGGACGATATTTTAAATTCAGGAATTGATATTTCCGTGCAGCCGCCGGGCAAAATCATTACGCATCTGGAATCGCTCTCCGGCGGAGAAAAGGCGCTGGTGGCAATTGCGCTGTATTTTGCGATTATGAAGGTAAATCCGCCGCCGTTCTGCGTCCTGGACGAAATTGAAGCCGCGCTGGACGATGTGAACGTGGACCGGTTTGCCGCTTATCTGCGCCGCATGAATAAGAATACGCAGTTTATTGTGATCACGCACCGCCGCGGCAGCATGGAGGAAGCGGACGTGCTTTACGGCGTTACCATGCAGGACGAGGGAATATCGAAGCTGCTGGAGCTGCGTGTGTCCGAAATTGAAGCCAAGCTTGGCATGAAGCAATAACATTGATAAAGGAGATATCATAAATGGGCTTTTTCTCAAAGATCAAAGAGGGATTAAAGAAGACAAGGGACAAAATGAGCACATCGGTGGAGTCCATGCTGCACTCCTTTACAGCAATAGACGAGTCGCTTTTTGAAGAACTGGAAGAATTGCTTGTCATGGGCGACGTGGGCGTGCCTACGGCGGAACATATCTGCGATGCGCTTCGCAAAAAAGTAAAGGAAAAGGGCGTCGCCGACCCGGAAGCAATCTATGGCATGCTCCGCGAAACCGTTGCGGAAATGCTCCGCGGCGGCGAGGAACTGCGCATAGCGACAAAACCCTCGGTTATTCTGGTCATCGGCGTGAACGGCGTAGGGAAAACCACCACGATCGGGAAAATGGCCTCCAGACTGAAAAGCGAGGGAAAAAGGGTCGTCCTTGGCGCGGCGGATACCTTCCGCGCGGCCGCTATTGAACAGCTTGAGGTATGGGCGCAGCGTTCCGGCGCCGACCTGATTAAGCAGTCGGAGGGCAGCGACCCCGCTTCCGTCGTATATGACGCGATTGCCGCCGCCAAGGCGAAGGGCACGGACGTGGTCATCTGCGACACGGCCGGGCGCCTGCATAACAAAAAGAACCTGATGGACGAGCTTTCAAAAATCGGCCGCGTGATTGACAGGGAACTGCCTGACGCGGATAAAGAGGTGCTTTTGGTGCTCGACGCCACCACCGGCCAGAACGCCGTGAATCAGGCGCGTGAATTCCAGAATGCGGCGGGAATCACTGGCATTGTGCTGACAAAGCTGGACGGAACCGCGCGCGGCGGCGTCGTGCTTGCAATCCGAGAAAATCTGGGTATCCCGGTTAAATTCATCGGCGTGGGGGAACAGGTGGACGATCTTCAGCCGTTCAATGCCGACGAATTTGCCGAAGCTTTGTTTGCAAGGGAGAATCAGGAATGAAATTCGTTATAGCAACTCATAATTCAAAAAAATTGGAAGAGCTTGAGCGTATTCTGACGCCTCTCGATATATCCGTTTCAGCGCCGGACCTGGAGGAGGTCGAGGAAACGGGGACGACTTTTGCGGAAAACGCGTTTTTAAAGGCGGACGCAGCCTGTCGCCAAACCGGCCTGCCCGCCGTTGCGGATGATTCCGGGCTGATGGTGGACGCCTTAAGCGGTGCGCCGGGCGTATATTCGGCGCGGTACGCCGGCGAAGGCGCAAGCGACCTTGACCGCATCCATAAGCTTCTAAACGCGTTAAAGAATGTTCCGCAGGAAAAACGCACCGCGAAATTTGTCAGTTCCATCTGCTGCGTCTTTCCGAACGGCTCAAAAATTGTCGCCGAAGGAGAGTGCGCGGGGACGATTGCTTTCGCGCCCGAGGGCAGCGGCGGCTTCGGCTACGACCCGGTCTTTCTGGTGAACGGAAAATCCTTTGCGCAGCTGACCGCGCAGGAAAAAGATGAAATCAGCCACCGCGGCCGCGCACTTAGAAAGTTTGCGGTTCAATTACAACAGATGAAGGAGCAAAACGGATGATGACCAGTAAACAACGCGCATTTCTCCGCTCACTTGCAAATGATATCGACACCATTTTAATGGTTGGAAAGTCGGGTATAGGCGCGGATATTATTAAACAGGCCAGCGACGCTTTGACCGCACGGGAAATTTTAAAGGCAAAGGTGCTTGAAACCTCGCCTGTTCCGGTCAGGGAAGCCGCCGAACAAATTGCGGCCCAGACGGGCGCGGAGGTGGTACAGGTTATCGGTTCCAAATTTGTGCTATACCGTAAAAACGAAAAGGAACCGAAAATTGCTCTTCCCAAAGCATCCAAAAAGTAATATGATATTAGGGTGATAGCATGCAGAAAATCGCTGTGTTCGGCGGTACCTTCAATCCGATTCACAATGGACATATTCATCTTGTAAAGCAGTTTGCACAGAGGATCGGCGCTGAAAAGGTACTGCTGATACCGACCTATCAGCCGCCGCACAAGCGCGCATTGAACCTTGCCCCCTCAAAAGACAGGCTTCAGATGTGCCGCCTTGCGTGCGAGGAAAGTATTTTTGAAGTCAGCAATATGGAATTAAAAAGGAAGGGACCAAGTTACACCGCGGACACTCTGCGGGAACTGAAAAAAATTTATCCGGTTTCCGAACTCTATCTGATCATGGGTGAGGACATGTTCCTCACTTTGAAAAAATGGTATGAGCCGGAAACCATATTCAGGCTGGCTGTTCTTTGCGCCGCTCCGCGCAGCAGCGACGGCCTGCAGTCTCTTTTGGACTGTGCTGAAAATTTTGAGAGGAACGGAGCGAGAATCTTCATTCAAAATATTGAGTATCTTCCGATTTCGTCAACGATGGTCCGCGATGCCGTTCAGAACGGGAAAAACATAGCAGGACTTGTTCCGCCGAAGATTGCGGATTATATAGCGAAAAATAAGTTGTATTTGGAGCGGGAAAATGAACAAAATCGATTATCAGGCGATTATTAAACCGTTTCTCAGCCAAAAACGGTATTATCATTCCCTTTGTGTCTGCGAGGAGGCGGTTCGCCTCGCCAAAAAATACGAAGCAGATGAGGAAAAGGCGGCGGTTGCCGGAATCCTTCATGACATTATGAAGGATGTTCCGCCGGATGAGCAGATAAAAATGATGATGCGCTATGATATCATCCTGACCGATGTGGAGCGCAACGCGCAAAAGCTGTGGCACGCGATGCTGGGCGCGGCGTATCTTGAAAAAGAGCTGGAGATTGCCGACCCGGAAATTTTAAATGCCGTGCGGTACCACACGACCGGGCGGGCGAATATGAGTCCGCTTGAAAAGATTATCTTTATCGCCGACTTTATTTCCAAAGACCGTGACTACGACGGCGTTGAGGCTTTGCGCCGCGCCGCCGATATCAGCCTTGACCAGGCCATGATCGAAGGAATCACATATACCATTCAGGATTTGGCCAAGGATTACCGGCCGATACATCCCGACACGATTGCCGCTTATAATCAGACGGTTCTGAAAAATAAATACAGTTAATAAGGAAAGGTTGTTGAGTATGACATCACTGGAACTGGCAAAGGAAATTGTTAAAATTCTGGACGAAAAGAAAGCCCTGAACCTGAAGGTCATCGGCATTAAAGATATTTCCGTCATTGCGGATTATTTTGTTTTTACAACCGGAACGAGCAGCACCCATGTAAAATCACTTGCGGATGAGGTGGAATTCAAGCTTAAGCAGCTTGGCATCAGCCCGGAGCATGTTGACGGCTATCGTTCCAACTCGTGGATCCTGTTGGACTACGGCAATGTTATGGTTCATATTTTTACAGCCGACGCACGCGAATTTTACAATCTTGACCGCCTTTGGCAGGACGGTGAAAACGTCGATATTTCCGGCATCGTAAAAGAACAGTGAAAAGATAAGATATGGGAGCGAAGGAAAGATGAAATACGATCACAGACCTATTGAAAAAAAATGGCAGGATAAATGGGAGGAAACGGGTGTTTTCCATGCGTCCAACACATCGGACAAACCGAAATACTACGCTTTAATCGAGTTTCCTTATCCGTCGGGACAGGGGCTTCACGTAGGCCACCCGCGTTCCTATACGGCGATCGATATTATCGCGCGAAAACGCCGCCTTCAAGGCTACAACGTTCTGTATCCGATCGGCTGGGATGCGTTTGGTCTGCCCACGGAAAACTTTGCGATTAAAAACCACGTGCATCCGGCGGAAGTGACGAAGAAAAATATCGCGCGCTTCAAACAGCAGCTCCAGTCGCTCGGCATTTCCTTTGACTGGTCGCGCGAAATCGACACCACCGATCCGGGCTATTACAAATGGACGCAGTGGATTTTTCTCCAATTGTTCAAGCATGGCCTGGCCTACAAAAAAGAAATGGCCGTCAACTGGTGCACCTCCTGCAAATGCGTTCTGGCCAATGAAGAAGTGGTCAACGGCGTCTGCGAGCGGTGCGGCAGCGAAGTGGTCCGGAAGGTAAAGTCCCAATGGATGCTTAAAATCACGGAGTATGCCCAGCGCCTGATCGACGATCTTGACTTTGTCGATTATCCAGACCGCGTCAAGGCGCAGCAGAAAAACTGGATTGGCCGTTCCACCGGTGCGGAAGTGGACTTCACCACGACGGCGGGGGACAAGCTTACGGTTTACACCACAAGGCCGGACACGCTTTACGGCGCGACATATATGGTCGTTTCCCCGGAGCATCCCATGATTGAAAAATGGGCGGACAGGCTGAAAAACCTTGAAGAGGTACGCGCATACCAGAACGAAGCCGCCAGAAAGTCCGATTTTGAACGCACAGAAGTGGCAAAGGACAAGACCGGCGTCCGCCTTGACGGTGTGGCGGCGGTGAACCCTGTCACCGGAAAAGAGATTCCGATTTTCATATCCGACTATGTCCTCGTCTCCTACGGCACGGGCGCCATCATGGCTGTTCCCGCGCACGACACCCGTGACTGGGAGTTCGCAAAGAAATTTGACCTGCCGATTATTGAGGTGGTCAAGGGCGGTGACGTGCAGAAAGAAGCCTTTACTGACTGCGCGACCGGCATTATGGTGAACTCCGGCATTCTTGACGGGCTGACTGTGGAAGAAGCGAAGAAAAAAATAACGGATTACTTAATTGAAAAGGGGCTTGGGCACGCCAAGGTAAACTTTAAGCTGCGCGACTGGGTGTTTTCCCGCCAGCGCTACTGGGGCGAGCCCATCCCGATTGTATACTGCGAGAAGTGCGGCTATGTGCCGCTGCCGGAAAGCGAGCTTCCGCTGAAGCTTCCGAATGTCAAATCCTACGAGCCGACCGATACCGGCGAATCCCCGCTGGCGCATATGACGGACTGGGTAACGACTACCTGCCCGCACTGCGGCGGCAAAGCAAAGCGCGAGACGGACACCATGCCGCAATGGGCCGGTTCCTCATGGTATTTCCTGCGCTACATTGACCCGCACAACAGCGAGGCGCTTGCCAGTGACGAAGCAATGAAATACTGGATGCCGGTCGACTGGTACAACGGCGGCATGGAGCACACAACGCTCCACCTGCTCTACAGCCGCTTCTGGCACAAGTTCCTGTATGATATCCATGTGGTTCCTACGCCCGAACCGTACGCGAAGCGCACAAGCCACGGCATGATTCTGGGAGAAAACGGGGAGAAGATGAGCAAATCCCGCGGCAATGTCGTGAATCCGGATGAAATTGTCGGCGAGTATGGCGCGGACACCATGCGCCTTTACGAAATGTTTATCGGAGACTTTGAAAAGGCCGCCCCGTGGAGCTCTGCCGGCATTAAAGGCTGCCGCCGCTTTGTGGAGCGCTACTGGAATTTACAGAATATGCTTAGTGAGGAAAAGGGCATCAGAAAGAGCCTTGAGATTTCTTTTAACAAGTCCATTAAGAAAGTCGGCGAGGATATTGAAGTGCTCAAATTCAATACCGCAATCGCAACGCTTATGGCGCTGATGAACGATATTTCCGACGCAGGCTCAATTACAAAGGATGAACTTAAAATTTTCACTATTCTGCTCAACCCGTTTGCGCCCCATGTAACGGAGGAGATGTGGGCGGCGATGAAGTATGACGGCGCAATGGTCTGCCAGCAGGAATGGCCGTCATATGACGAAGCTAAATGCACTGAGGACACGATAGAGATTGTCGTTCAGCTCAATGGCAAAGTGCGCGCGCATTTGAATGTCGCAGTGGATATTGCCAAGGACGCGGTCATTGCGGCCGCCAAAGCAGATGAAAAAATCGCCGCCGAGCTCAGCGGAAAAACGATTGTCAAAGAAATTTACGTGCCCGGCAAGCTGGTCAATATCGTAGCAAAATAATCTGCAAAGAAACAATCCATAAAACAAGGAAATACGCTTTGAAACGGCTCTTTCGGCCCGATCAAAGCGTATTTTTTATTAAAGTTATTTTGTAACAGCCTTATAAAGTCATTAAAAACAGATGTTATCTCCCCCGCCGGAGACGGGGGAGATAATGAAATTTATTCGGCGGTATTTTTGTAATTGCTATAAAATTTATAACGGCTGATGCCTGTTTTTAAGATAAGTCATAATAGAACGAATCGCTTCTTCCGTTCATTGTCTGAAAAACAGGTAATAGACAGTAAGCATCTGCATGGTAATGATGATTGGAATTCCAAGCATGAACTTTTTATGTAATGTTTTATGGTGTATCGCGTACATGGTCAGCAGCATGGCCGGAGAGCCGCCGATTGCCGCAATCAGAAGCAGGGTGTTTTCCGGAACGCGCCGGCGGTGCTTTTTTGCGTTGTATTTGTCCATTGCGGTAACAATGACCGCGATAAAATTAATAATAATTAGGTAACCAGTCCAATATATATAACTAGGCATGTCTTACTCCTTCCTTTACATCAGGCTGGCCCCGCAGTTCGGGCAGTACCGGGAGCCCGGGTCAACCGGGAATTTGCAGTTCGGGCAGGTCTTCCGGTAAGTTCCCTGCATCATGTACATTTTGTCCGGGTTGATTTCAGCCAAAGGATCCCGCTCAAGGCGTTTGCCTTCGTCCTTTGCTATTTCATACACCGTGCCGCAGTTCGGACAGGTAACGAAATATCTTTTACCGAAACGGAATAGCGGGATAAAGAAAAGAGTAAACTGCTGAAACGTACAGGTAACCGCCGCCATTGCTCCGCTGAGGGAACAGCAGGGGAAAAACCTGCATTTTCGCATGCCAAGGTCGTGCGCGCCGCTGGTTACTCCAAAAATCAAGAACATGATGCCGCCCCCCAATGGATTCATTAAATTGTATCCTACACTATTCAAACGGTTCTGTCAATCAATTTACTTCAGGCAGAATCGAATGATTCAGGGAAATTACGGGTGGAAAGTTACAATGGGAAAGGATGGGTTACCATGGTTATCAAGCTTTTTAACCGGCACAGCATCTTCATCTGCATCTGTCTGCTGGCCGGGGTGATTGCGTTTACAATGCTGGTCAATATCGGGCATAACCGGTTCCATGAACAGTCATCTGCCGTTTCGAAAAGCGTTTCAGCCCCGTCGGCTGCTTCGGCGCCTGCCGCGACCGCCGTCACGGGGGTCGCCTCCAATGAGATGCGCGCGGTATGGGTTCCGTATATGAATCTAAATATGAGTAAGGAAGAGGATAAAAGCGAAAAAGCTTTTCAGAAGAAATTTGATGCAATTGTCTCCGGCGCGAAAAACTGCGGAATGAATACGCTGATTGTCCACGTCCGGCCTTTCGGGGACGCGCTCTATCCATCGGCCTATTTTCCATGGAGCCATGTGGTCGGCGGCACGCAAGGGGTTGATCCCGGCTACGACCCGCTCGCCTATATGGTTGAGGCGTCTCACAAGGCGGGAATGAAGCTGCACGCATGGGTAAACCCGATGCGTATTCAGGTATCCGGCACTCCGTCCATTTTGGCGCAGGGCAATCCTTACAATACATGGAAAAGTGACGCCGCAAAGACCGGCTGGGCGGTGGACAGCACAGGAGGCAAATATTACAACCCCGCCTATCCGCAGGTGCGCAGATTAATTGCGGATGGGGTGAAGGAAATCGCAAAAAATTACAATGTAGACGGAATTCAGTTCGACGATTATTTTTACCCGACGCAGGACGGATCGTTCGATAAAAGCGCATACGACGCGTACTGTGCCTCCGCTTCCAAAAACGGTACACCGCTCAGCCTGCCAGAGTGGCGGCGCGGCAATATCAACGCGCTCGTTTTCCTTGTCTACAGTGAAATCAAGTCGGTAAAACCAAACCTGCCGTTCGGCATCGCCCCGCAGGGCAATGTGCAGAATGACATGAACATGGGCGCGGACGTCGCCTCCTGGTGCAGCGCACAGGGATATGTGGATTACATATGCCCCCAGCTTTACGTCAATTTTGAAAACACAGTTCTGCCGTTTGACACCGCCGCCCAAAGCTGGCGTAAAATGGTTGTGAACACGAACGTAAAGCTGTATCTGGGGCTTGCCGTTTACAAAAGCGGTTCGGACGCCGACAGCGGCACATGGAAGAAATCCAACAATATACTGGCACAGCAGGTGGAAGTCGGCCGGAAGACCTCCTGCGACGGGTTTATGTTTTACTCATGGGATTATCTCAACAGCGACCAGACAAAAGAGGAAGTGCAGAATGTCATGAAAGTGCTGAATAAATGAGAACTGAGAAACGAATGTTATCTCCCCGCCCTNNATAATAAAATTCATTCCAATGCATTTTGGGCTTGGCTATCTTTTTAAAGCTTAATGGATGGGGCGCCGTGCAAAAAAGCACGGCGCTCCGTCTATTCGCACAGTTCGGCAAGGCAGCAGTCGCTCAGCGCCCCGGTAATGCGCGCGGGGACAATTTCCCCGCTCAAGCTTCTGCCGCTGTGTACTTTGACCGGCGTGTAGTTTTCCGTATACCCTTCATAAACATTTTTGTCGCACTCGCGTTCAAACAGCACCGGCTCGGTCAGTCCGATCTGTTTTCCGAAAAATGCTTCCTTGGTTTTCTGCGTCGCCTCAATCATCAGACGGCTGCGCTGTTCCTTGACCGCCTGCGTCACCTGGTCCGGGGCATCGTTGGCTTTTGTGCCGGGGCGGCGCGAATAGGCAAAAACATGCACCTTTGCAAAGGAAATCTCTTTTGCAAAGGCAAGCGATTCCTGAAATTCTTCGTCAGTCTCTCCCGGGAATCCGACCATGATGTCCGTTGTAATCGCCGCGTTTGCGAAGGGGGCGCGAAGGTTTTTTACAATCGTCCGGTATTCCTCCGCGCTGTAATGCCTGTTCATGCGCTTCAGCGTCGCGTCTGACCCGCTTTGCAGCGACAGGTGGAATTGGGGGCAAAGCTTTTTCTGCCGGCTCAGACGGGCTATGACCTCTTCGCTGAGCTGCTCCGGCTCCAGGGAACCAAGACGAACGCGCGCGACGGAATCCGGTTCGCAGGCGGCCTCCACAGCGTCGCAGAGATGCAGACCGATTTCCTGTCCATAGGCGGACAGGTTGATTCCGGTCAGAACGATTTCTTTATATCCGTTCGCGGCAATTTCCGTGATTTCTTTTTTCAGCGCGCCCATCGGTTTGGAACGCACCCTTCCGCGTGCATAGGGGATGATGCAGTAGGAGCAAAAGCGGTTGCAGCCGTCTTCAATTTTAATAAAGGCGCGGGTACGCTCGAAAAAGCTGTTTACCTTCATCGCTTCAAAGCCCGGCGCTTTTTCGTGGGGAACAATATCTACAATGCGCTGACGCGAGGAAAGGTATTTCATAATATCGGGCAGGAGGGAAGCGCGGTTTGAATTGCCGAGCACAACGTCCGCGTCATGCAGCCCGGCCGCTGTTTCCGGAAAAGCCTGCGGCATGCAGCCGGTCAGTACAATAACCGCGTCCGGGTTCCTGCGTCTGGCGCGGTGGAGCGTTTGGCGCACCTTATGGTCGCTCATGGCGGTGACGGTACAGGAATTAATCAGCACCACATCGCTTTCCTCAGCACCGTCGCACACGGAAAATCCCGCGGAGGCAAGCTGTGCCAGCATCGCCTGTGATTCATATTGGTTTACTTTGCAGCCAAGGGTAACAGCAGAAACTTTCATTTTTTCACCTTTTACAATTTTAGATATTTAAAATTACTTATTGACATAATGTATGTTTATATTTGATATTGACCAATTTCCCATGGTGCTATATCATGGAATAGAATTTTGCAATATGGAGGTATCTTATGTATACAACTTCTATTTTACTTTCCAGCATTGAGGCTGTCAAAAAGTTTGTTACTCTGACCAACAGCTACACATTTCCGATAAACCTGACTACAGATAAATACAAAATTGACGCGAAATCAATTATGGGAGTATTTAGTTTGGATCTGTCCAAACCGGTTACGATTGAAGTTTCGGGTGAGGAAGGAAAAGAGTTTATCTCCCTGCTTGAACAGTTTAAACCGCAGACACAAAACTGAATACATTTTAACAGTCCGGATTACCCGGGCTGTTTTTTTATTCCTGGTATTTTTGTGCAAGGACGCTCCACCGATGGAACAGCTCTTCGCTTTCCCAAGTCAGGCCTTCTATTTTTTCAGTAATCTCCATTGCCGCCTCATAGTCACTGGCGACCTCCGGCTTTGAAAGCTCTGCTTTCAGCTCACTGATTTCCGTTTCAATCTTGTCTATCTGCGCTTCGCTGCGTTTCAGTTCCGCTTTTTCCTTGCGCACAGCCGCTTCGCGTTCCTTTTGCAGTTTGTATTCGTTTGGTTTTTCAGGAACAGATTCCGCTGCTTCGGCAATCTGCATATGGCTTTTTTCAAGATAACTGTCATAGCCGCCAAGGTATTCCTGCGCGCCGTCTTTGTCAAGATAATAAATTCTGTCTGCAATTTTATTGATAAGATACCGGTCGTGCGAAACAATCAGCAGGGTGCCCTCGTAGCTTTGTAAAGCCGCCTCCAGCGCTTCGCAGGAGCCGATGTCCAAATGGTTGGTCGGCTCGTCCAGGAGGAGAAAATTATCCCTTGACAGCATCAACCGAAGCAGCAGGACGCGCGCCCGTTCGCCGCCGCTCAGCGATTCAACGGATTTAAATACGTCGTCGCCTTTGAACAGAAAGACCGCAAGCGCGTTGCGGATATCGGTCTGTGTCATCTTCGGGTAGGAATCCCAGATTTCGTCTATGACGGTTTTTTCCGGATGCAGGCCGGCCTGAATCTGGTCGTAATAGCCTGTTTCAATTCCCGCGCCAAAGCGGAATTCCCCGGCGGCGGGGGTATTGACGCCCAAAAGCGTCTTTAACAGGGAGGTTTTTCCGCAGCCGTTCGGCCCGATCAGAAAAATCCTTTCCCCCCGGTGAATTTCAAGGTTCACGTTCTGGAAAAGCTGTTTGCCGTCAAAGCTTAAAGAGAGGTTTTCCACTGACAGCACGTCATTCCCGCCGCGCTGGCGGATGCCGAAATCAAAGTGGATGCTGTCCGGTTTTTCCTCCGGCTTTTCCAGCGTTTTTTCCAGCCGGTCAATCACCTTCAGCTTGCTTTCAGCCGTTCGGATGCTCCGTTCCTTATTCCACTGGCGCTGCTGTGCGACAATTCCCTCAATACGCTTGATTTCTTTCTGGGTGTTGTCGTATTTACGCTGTGCCGCCAGATTGTTTTCGTCCTTTTGCGCAAGATATGTGCTATAGTTGCCCTTGTATAAGGTCAGCCTGTGGTTCTCCATTTCAAAGGTGCGGTTGGTTACCCTGTCCAGAAAATAACGGTCATGGGATATGACAAGGAAGGCTCCGGTGTAGGAACGCAGGAAATCCTCAAGCCATTCCACGGAGGAGATGTCAAGATGGTTGGTCGGCTCGTCGAGCAGCAGCAGGTTGGCGCCGCACAGCAGCATTTTCGCAAGCTGCAGCTTGGCTTTCTGCCCGCCGCTCAGCACGGCGATGGGCAGCCCCATCTGTTCGTCGTCAAAGCCCAGTCCCAGCAGCGCCGAGCGCGCCCTGCTTTTGCAGGTCAGGCCGCCCTGCGCGACAAAACGGTCGTTCAGCACGGCCTGCTTTTCAATTAACCGGTCAATATCCTTCGGTTTTGCCTGCAGCTGCAGGCTGATGGTTTCAAGCTCTTTTTCCATTTCCAGCAGTTCGGAAAAAACAGTCAGCACCTCGCTGTAGGCGCTCCGCTCAAGGTCGCGGCACACATGCTGCTCCATATAGCCCAGTACGGTGGAGTTGGCCTTGAAAATATCCCCTCCGTCCGGCTGCATTTCGCCGGTCAGCAGTTTGAGCAGCGTGGTTTTCCCGGAACCATTGATCCCTACAAGCCCCACGCGGTCATTTTCCTGTATCTCAAAGGAGACGCCGCTGAATATCAGATCGGCGCCGAAAGCTTTATTTAAATTGCTTGCGCTCAGCAAACCCATGGCAGCGAAAACCCCTTATATGTAAAGTGCGGAGCGAAAAGGCCCCGCTCCCATATTATAATGAAATAGCGCGGTTAAATCAAGCATATCAAAGGTGCTTCTTTAATTCATCGATGTTTTTCTGTTCGTTGATGATATAATCTTCGGCCAGTTTTTTCACTTCGGTGTCGGCGCCGTCAAACCGGTTAAGATGTTTGGTAACATCCACGATTCCCATTGTGGTTCCGTTAATCATCAGCTTGGCAATGTGTGAAGGCGTTTGATCCAGCATGGTATTCATCTGTATGGAGCCGCGCAGAACCGCCTTTTGCACTGCTCTTTCCGGCTTTGGCATTCTACCGTCTTCCCTGAGCATCTGCTTTGCTTTTGCGGCGATATCCTGATAGTCCGACTCCTGGTTTGCGATTTTCTGCCGCAGCTGTTTGCTGTGGACTTTGGGGATGATCAGTTGTGTTGCCCGTAGTCCTATTTTCGTTGTTTTATAAATTTCTTCTAAAAGAGATGTATTTTCATCAATCATTGTTCTATTCTCCTGTGTTTTTTTACAGGGTCGTTATATACCCCGGCAATAATAGAATATCCAGTTCGCCTTTGATTAATCTGGACATTTTCCATCCGGCGGGATATAATTTAAAAAAGAGGTGATACTATGCGTTCCGGTATATCTACCGCCTGTCTTTATCCAATGGAACTGGAGCAGGCGCTTCCAGCTTTAATATCACTTGACTTCCGCCTTTTTGAGGTGTTTATCAATACAATCAGTGAATTAAAACCGGACTATATCAAAGAATTGAAAAAAATGACGGACGACAGCGGCAGTGAGGTAAAATCCGTTCATCCGTTTACCTCCGGCTTTGAAAGCTTTCTCCTTTTTTCAGATTATCAGCGGCGCTCCAACGACGGCCTTGAATTTTACAAGCTGTATTTTCACGCGGCGAACCTTCTGGGCGCCCGGATACTGGTGCTTCACGGCCAGCGGAACGACAAGCGCAGCAGAATCAGTGAAAAGGAATATTTTGAGCATTACGCGCAGCTCTATGCGCTTGGGAAAACGTTCGGCGTTACGGTCGCGCAGGAAAATGTCAACCTGTTCCGCAGCGATGAGCCGGAGTTTATTCTAAGGATGCGGGAATATCTGGGTGACGACTGCGCCTTTGTACTGGATGTCAAACAGGCGGTGCGCGCGGGAAAGAATCCTTTTAAAATGTGCGAGGCAATGGGCGAAAAACTGGTGCATGTCCACATCAACGACAACAGGCCCGGAGAAGACTGCCTTTTGCCCGGCAGCGGAATCATGGATTTCTGCACGCTGAAACAGCAGATGCAGTAATTTTGCTATGACGGGGATCTGATTATTGAGGTCTATCGGCGCAATTTCGGGGAGTTGGAGGAACTGCGGCGCGCAAAAGCGGTGGTAGACTGCCTGGTCGGTTAATATTTGTTCGATAAATACTTGATAATCACAGACAAAATATGTTATAATTATACAAATTATTTGTTAGAGGTGATCTTACAATGCGGTGCCCGTATTGCGGCCATGAAGAGTCAAAAGTGATTGACTCCCGCCCGACCGATGAAGGAGAGCGGATTCGGCGGCGCAGGGAATGCTTAAAATGCGCCAAACGCTTCACAACCTATGAGGTAATTGAGACGGTGCCCATTGTTGTGATAAAAAAGGATAAATCACGCGAAACCTTTGACCGCAACAAGCTCCTGAACGGTCTTCTGCGTGCCTGTGAAAAACGGCTCGTGTCCATTGACACGCTGGAACGGATTGTCGACGAAATTGAAAATATGCTTCAGAACTCGCTTGACCGCGAGGTTCCTTCCAGCTTGATCGGCAAATACGCCATGGAAAAGCTGAAGGATGTCGACGAGGTGGCTTATGTCCGTTTTGCTTCGGTTTACCGTCAGTTTAAGGATATCAATACGTTTATGGACGAATTAAACAGGATGATCAAAAATAAATCCTGAAAGAATACAGCTTCGGCGGCAGGAATTTTCCTGCCGCCGTCTTTTATAAGATGTTTGCAATACTGGGAAGCTGGGACTCATTTAAATACATAATTTGTGTAATACTCCGGTCACAGTCCGCCCCAAACTGGTCGGTTCCTTCAAAGTAGCTGAGCATGGGCAGCCCGGAGAGTGTCTGGTCAATGGATTCCAGCTGTGCATGGGGCATGAAAGTGCAGAGAATCTCATGATAGTTGTGCCAGTCGTCCGCCGCTTTTTCGCTTAGTTTGCGGGCTGTGGCAAGATCGCCTGCCTCCGCCGCCTGCCTGGCGCTTAAAATGGTCTGAGTCATTTGCTCCGTCACTTTTTTGGTCGTGACTGTCCCATAAATGCATACTGATATGAGCAAAACCAATATAATAGCAGAAGCCCATAAACGCTTCATTTTTTGTCATCCTTCTTGATAATATTGAAATCTCCTTTTCGGTTCGCCGTCATAATAAAAATCTGATCCGCGTGGGTGTTTTTTCCCCGCAGGACGCCATCCAGCCAATCGCGGCTCTTATTGCACAGCTGAAGGGAAAAATCGGAGATGACGCCGTCGCTGATGACGACGGTTTCAATCCCCGTATCCGGAAGCGCCACACCCAGCATCCCGGCGGTAGGCTGCTCCTTGTCCGGTTTTTTAATTACACTCATTTTTCCGTTCGTCTCAACAATCGCGTAGGCGACGTCCTCAATGCTGAACACATTTTTCTGCCGGAGCTGTTCCGCAAGGTCCTCGGTGCTCATGCGGAGCCGGCGCATTTCTTTCTGGTCGACTTTCCCGTCGTTGATGACGATCAGAGGCCTGCCGCAGATCATTTTGCGGAATTTTGAGCTTTTCAGCATCAGTGCGGAGATGACGATTTCGCACATCACAAGCACCGCGATGGGAATAAATCCGCTTGCAAGCGGCTGCCCCGTGTCCTGCATCGGAATAGCCGCAATATCGGAAATCAGCAGGGTTACAACGAGCTCGCTTGTCTGCAGTTCGCTGATTTGTCTTTTTCCCATCAGCCTTACCGCTACAATAATGACTATGTAGAGCAGCAAGGTCCTTATAAATGAAATTGTCATTTTTAATCACCGCAGATAGTATGAGCTTCCTGCGGCGGCTTATTCATTTTTGGCGAAACAGACACAGCCCCGGCTGAAAATCAGCCGGGGCTGTGGACAATCATTTTTATAACGGCCTGATCTGCTGCGCGAATTTTGCGAAATTATCGTCTGCGCAAAAAGTGTTCAGATATGCTGAACGGCAGTTTTGACGAAGCTTCCGTATTTTTTCATCCGGCATCTCTGCAACGGACCGAATAGCCGCGGCCAGCCTGTCCGGCGTAAAGTCAGCTTCAATCAGCAAGCCGGTTTCACCGTCCCGTACAATCTCCCCGGTTCCGCCCACATTGGTAGCGACGGCGGGGATTCCGAACGAACAGGCTTCCATAATGCTGACCGGAAGGCCCTCGGTACTGCTGGTGTTGACAAAGAGATCGACAGGATTTTTTTTGTAATATTCCATCAGATCGGCATTCCTGACTTCTCCTTTAAATTCACATTTCATAAACTGCAAATTTTCCGCCGCGTATGTTTTCAGTTCTTCCAGTGCGGCGCCGCCACCAAAATGCGTCCACTTCAACCGGAGGCCGCTGCCGTTCAGCATGCTTAACGACTTTGCAAGCAGGTCCACTCGTTTGAGCGGAACGATATGGCAGCAGCTTACAATGTGGAAAGGGCAGCCGCCTGCTTCTGACGTTCCGCAGTCACGTGTTCCAAGGTAGGCGGTCTGTATTTTACCGCGGTAGTCCGGATACAAATTGATCAGGTAATCGCTCCCGTCCTGGGAGCAGGGGTATACCTTGTCTATGTTCTTTAAAATGTAATGCCGTAAAGGCAGGTAATTCATCGAATTCCTGTAGGCGTAAAGATCATAGCCGTGTGCGCGGCAGACGGCAAGTCTGGCTCTTGACTGGCAGTACCGTTTCAGCCTGACCGCCGCCATGGCGACGTCATAAAACCAATAGCTGTAAAACGTTACCCCGTCGTATTGCTGAAGAGAATACTGGGCAAGGATTTTTACCGCTTCATCGTACACAATTTCCGATTTCGCGATAAAATAACTCAGATACAGCTTCTTTTTTGGCGAACCCTTTACGGCCTGCCGCTCGTCTTTTCCGGAATAGCCCTTATAGTCCTGGAAAGGAAACTGCCTTGCCATTGCGCCTGCAAGACAACGCTTGACTCTGGATGCGCAGATGTTGTGGACGCGCACGTTTTCGGGAACACTTCTGGTCTGTACGGGGTGGTCGGCGGTGCTTGTTGCGAGAATAATCACCTGATCAAATGCTTTTGCAAGAAAAGGGAGTTCGCCCTCTATAAATTCTTCCCCTTTATCAAAAGGAAATGCTTTTGTCAAAAACACCAGGCAGTCCTTCATCTGAAAATAGCCTCCTGATTAATATATAAATATATAAAAGAATAGCATACAAAATGCTGCATTTCAACAAGGTACTACAAAATAATCTTGTATTGGTTCACAAAAAATGGTATTATAAGATGTATTTTTATAAGTAAATCATGCCAAAGCCGCTTGTTCGCCGGATTCTGACCGGTTCGGCCGAGGCGATTCCAACGGATGCCCGGTACAGTCAATCCATGCTTTGACTGTCTCCGGAGAAATTAAGGAGGTCTGATTTTGCCAAAAGTTAGCGTAATCGTACCCGTTTACAATGTGGAAAAGTATTTGGCGCAGTGTGTCGAAAGCATTTTGACGCAGACGCTGACGGATATAGAGGTTCTTTTAATCAACGATGCTTCCACCGATCATTCGCTTTCGCTTGCCCGCGCCTATGAAAAAGATTCGCGGGTTGTGGTGCTGGATAAACCCCACGGAGGTCTGGGCGATACCCGCAATTACGGCGTTGCCCGCGCAACCGGAAAATATCTGGCTTTTGTGGACGCCGACGATTGGATTGACCCTGAAATGCTTCAGAATTTGTATTCCTCCGCAGAAAAATGCGCCGCGGATATGGTCGTTTTCAACTTTGTACGCGAAAACATGCTGGCGGATGAGCATCGCGTATGCAAACTGCCGGTCAGTTTCCCCTCATTTGACAGGGAAACGCGGGACACCCTGCTCATGGAGCTGATCGGGCCGGATCCCTCGGACAGCGCATGGCGTCAGACGGAAATGCTCGGCTGCGCGTGGCGCAGATTTTTCCGCCGCGAATGGTTTGCGAAAAATCATCTTTCCTACTTTAACGAGCAGGAAATCATGCTGGAGGATCTGCCGGTTTCGATCATGGCGCACTGCCTTACGGACAGGGTGCTGATTTTAGGGGGAGCTTACTATCATTACCGCTATAATCCGGAATCATTAAGCACCCGGTACCGTCCCCGTAAAATGGAGATGATGACCGCCTGCTTTACTGTTGTGCGCGATTTTTTACAAAAAAACGATCTTTACGACCGGTACGGCGAACGCCATCTGGCGTGGCTTCTGCGCAGCGCCGCCCATTCTTCGCTCGTCAACTGCTTCAGTTCCGGCAATACGGCTGATTTTGGCGCGCGGTACAGAGAAGTGCGCGGAATCCTCCGGAATCCGGCACTCAGGCAGGCTGCGCATTCCGATTACCTGAAAAACGGCACCAGGGCGGACAGAATCATTTTGCGTATGATCCGCTCGAAAAATACGCCGGCGGTATATCTATTTTACCGGATTTATTCCAATATGTTATTTAAAAACGCGAGGAAGAAATAATGGCAAAAAAACGTGTTCTTTTTATTAATTACAGCCTGCACAGCGGCGGGATAGAAAAAAGCCTGGTCACCGTGCTTTCCTTGCTTGATTATCAGAATTATGACGTGGACCTTCAGCTTTTTGCAAACGACGGTATGTTTTTAAGCCGCGTTTCCCCTAAAGCAAATCTTTTGCCGCCGCTGTTTCCGGCGGAATATAAGCTGAATATCCGTCAGGCCTTTTTTGCCCTGATAAAAAAGGGGCATCCGCTGATAGCGATTTGCCGCCTGCTGGTCAGCTTTGCCGGGCTGCGGGGTACCATGGGTGAACGTCTGGTGCGTATGTGGAATGTAGAAAGGCGCTTTATTAAACCTTCGCAGAAGGAATATGACACGGTGATTGCCTTCATGGAGGGACAGCCGATTTATTACGCCGTGACGAAGGTGAAAAGCCCGAATAAAATAGGCTTTATCCATGGGGACTATACGGCGATGGGTCTGAACAGGGAATTTGACCGCGCGTTTGTCGGGAAACTGAACGCGCTCTGCACGGTTTCCGAATCCTGTAAGACGGCGCTCGACAATACTTTCCCGGAATATTCTGAAAAATTTCATGTGATCTACAATATCATCTCTTCCACCTTTATGCGCCAGATGGCAGAGGAGCCGGCTGACTTTGAAGATGATTTCATTGGGATGCGCGTACTGTCCATTGCCCGCCTTTCCCATCAGAAGGGGCTGGATCTCGCCATGCCGGCCGTCGCTGCGTTAAAGGAAAAGGGGCTCCGCTTCAAGTGGTATATTATCGGGATAGGACCGGAGAAAGAGAACCTGGAAGCGATGGCCCGGGAACTCAATATCGGCGATTATGTCCGGTTTATGGGAGAACGCTCCAATCCGTATCCCTATTTGAAAGCGTGCGATATCTATTTGCAGCCGTCCCGGTTTGAAGGGAAATCCATCGCCGTGGATGAGGCGATGGTCATGTGCCGCCCGATTCTGCTCACCGATTTTTCCACCGCTTCCGACCAGATTGATTCCGGCAGAAACGGCCTGATCGTCCCAATGAACAGCGAGGGCATTGCGAACGGGCTGGAGGATTTGCTGCTCCATGCGGAAAAGCGCGCCGCATTTTCGTTCGCTCTGGCACAATGCGATTATACCAATGAAAACGAAATAAACAAGCTTTATGCGCTGATCTGCGGGAACTGAACGAAAAAAGGCTCTTGCTTTGATTTCAAAGCAAGAGCCTTTGCTGTCGTCCGGGTCAGCCCGCATTTTTCTGTTCCTGGGGATGGGATTCTTCCCAGAGCTTTTCCGCGACCGGCGCCCAGTTTTCCGCCGCGTTCACGCATTTACCGCTCAATTCCTCTACGTCCTCCGGATGTGTCATATCCGTAGATGTTGCGCCGGATTTCTGTACCATATCGGTCAGCCTGCCCGGATTGTCAAGCAGGGGACAGGGGCGCAGATGATTTTGGTTAAACGGCTGATTCTTGCGGTACTGCATGAACAGCGGGGACTGATACGCTTCCAGAAGCGTTNNCTTTGTCCTTGATATTGGAGTCGGCGTAGTGAATAAACGCACACGGTTCAATATCGCCGTTTGCATTGATGTGCAGGTAGCAGCGGCCGCCTGCGATGCATCCCTTGACATACTCACCGTCGTTCCAGAAATCCATGGTGAACAGCGGCTTTGTCGCCCTGAATTTCCGGATTTGGTGATACATGAACTCCCGCTGCTCCGCAGAAGCCATCAGTTCTGGAACGGCGTCGGCCCCGACCGGCATGTAGGTGAAGAACCACGCAAATTTTGCGCCTTTTGCAATCATATCGTCAAAGTATTCCTCGCTGCCGATGACGTCGGCGTTCTTACTGGTGTAGCAGCAGGAAATGCCGAACGGGAGTTTTTTGTTTTTTAAGATTTCCATTGCTTTTACAACTGCCCGGTAGGTTCCTTCGCCGCGGCGGAAATCGGTGGCCTCTTCAAACCCTTCTACGCTGATGGCAGGAACAAAATTCTTTACCCGCAGCATTTCATCTGCAAATGCCTCGTCGATGAGCGTGGCGTTTGTAAAAGCGAGAAATTCGCAGTCGTTGTGTTTTTCACACAGCTTAATGATATCGTCTTTGCGCACGAGCGGCTCGCCGCCGGAATATATGTACATATACGTTCCGAGCTTTTTACCCTGTTCAATAATGCTGTCAAGTGTTTCAAAGCTCATGTTCAGCTTATTGCCGTACTCCGCCGCCCAGCAGCCCACGCAGTGCAGGTTGCAGGCTGAGGTTGGGTCCATCAGGATTGCCCACGGAATGTTGCAGTCGTATTTCTCTTCATTCTTATTTTTCCGCTGGCATCCAACGATGGAGGAGTTGATCAGAAAATTTTCAAACATTTTTTTTCTGACGCCGGAATCAATGTCGTCATAAAGGCTCATAATCAGTTTGTACCAGTTGTTTTCCGGATCCTTCAGTGCGTCTTCAACCAGATCGTAAGCGTTGTGATAGTAATCCTCTTTATCGAATTTGCGTACCCAGTTTAACACTTTTGGTACGTTTTCCTCGGGATTGCTGTCTAAATAGCTCAACACTTTTTTCAGCCCGTAGGATTCCAGTTTTTCGTTCACAGTTCCCATTACGCATTGCTCCCTTTCATATATTAAGCGCCGTGTACGCTGTTTGACAGTATGTTAACATGATCGGAAACGGTTGTATCTATACAAAACCGCGGCACAGTCCAAATATCATACACAACGGGTAAAGTGTCATGTAACAGCGCAGCCGGATGGGCGGCTGAATCCGATTGACTTTGACTTTGCTTTATTGTATCATCAAAAGAGTTCTTACAGCAATTTCGCAGGCGGCTGTAAAGCCCGCTGTGTAACCGGAAACGCTGTAAAATATGGATACGGAGGCTGGATTATGCAGTTAAAAAATATGCTTGAAGGATTAAAATATACCTGCTCCGGCGATACGGATGTTGAAATAACCGATATCATTTATGATTCGCGCAAGGTGGTCAAGGACTGCGTTTTTGTCTGCCTGTGCGGGTCTTCCGTTGACAGCCACGATTTTGCCCAGCAGGCGGCGGATGCCGGCGCTGCCGCCATTGTCGCGCAGCGCCAGGTAACGGTGCAGAATGCAACGGTGGTCATGGTGGAAAATACGCGCTACGCCATGGCGGTTTTATCGGCGGCCTATTTCGGGCATCCCGCCGAGCAGGTCCGCGTGGTGGGAATTACCGGTACAAAAGGCAAAACGACGGTATCCTATATGATCCGCTCCATTCTGGAAGCCGGCGGGATCAAAACCGGCATCATCGGCACCATTGGAACAGTGATCGGCGACGAAGTCATTCAAACAGACAACACCACGCCGGAATCGTACGATGTGCAACGCTATCTGCGCAAGATGGCGGACAGCGGCTGCAGGGCCGCCGTCATTGAAGCTTCGTCCATCGGGCTCAGGGATCACCGCATATCGGGTTTTACCTTCGACATCGGGCTGTTTACCAATTTTTCGCCCGACCATATCGGCGGGAGCGAGCATAAAACGCTGGAAGAATACATGCAGTGTAAAAATATGCTGTTCAGGCAGTGCAGAACAGGCATTATTAATATCGATGATGAAAATTACCCTGGAATCATTGAAAACCATACCTGTACGATAGAGACCTATGGCTTTTCTCAGGAAGCCGGACTGCGCGCATGCAATGAAAAACTTATTTCCCGCCCGGGTTATCTCGGCGTTCATTTTGACCTGCGCGGCCAGCTTGAACTCGGTGTCGACGTGGATATCCCCGGAAGGTTCAGCGTATACAATGCGCTGGCNNCTCGGCGTAACCCCGCGGAATATTTTTGACGGACTGAACACGGTCAAAGTCAAAGGGCGGGTGGAGCCGGTAAAGGTACCCGGAAATTACACCCTGCTGATTGATTATGCGCACAATGCGCTGAGCATGGAGAATATTCTGGAAACCCTGCGGGAATACCGGCCGCACCGCCTGATCTGCATGTTCGGCGCCGGGGGAAACCGTGCCCGCTCCCGCCGTTACGAAATGGGCGAAGTCAGCGGAAATCTTGCCGACCTTTCGGTGATCACAGCGGATAATTCCCGCTACGAGGACGTGATGGACATTATTGAGGATATCAAGGTGGGCATTGCAAAGACAAGCGGAAAATATGTGGTCATCCCCGACCGCAAAGAAGCGATCAAATACTGTATGGAAAACGCAGAGGACGGCGATATCGTCGTTTTGGCGGGCAAGGGTCATGAGGATTATCAGGAAATTCAGGGCGTAAAATATCATTTGGATGAGCGCGAAGTCATAGCGGATATTATCAATCAAAAAATATAGGGTGGTCAGTATGAGAATGACAGTTGGAGAGATTGCTGCAGCCTGCGGCGGGAAACTGCTCTGCGGCGATCCCGATACCATTATCACGGCGGTCAGCACGGACAGCCGCAAAATAGAATTCGGTACCCTTTTTGTCCCGATTATCGGGGAGAAAACGGATGCCCATCATTTTATCGGCGCGACCTTTGCGGCGGGGGGCGCCCCCGCGCTCACGCAGGAGCACGACGGGATGAACGACACCCATGCGTGGATCCGCGTGCAGAACACGGAACAGGCCTTGCAGAGAATCGCGGCCGTTTACCGGCAGCGGTTCCATATCCCGTTTATCGGAATTACCGGAAGCGTCGGCAAGACCACTACGAAAGAAATGGTCGCGCTTGCGCTTTCCGGTTCGCTCAATGTAATGAAAACCGAAGGAAACTTCAACAGTCAGATTGGCCTTCCGTTGACAATGTTCCGTATTTCCGACAGGCATCAGGCCGCGGTGGTGGAGATGGGAATGAGCAATTTCGGCGAAATGAGCCGGCTGGCGCAGATTGCCGCGCCGGATTATGCCGTTATGACCAATATCGGCATTTCCCATATTGAACAGTTGAAAACGCAGCAGAACATTTTAAATGAAAAGCTGCATATCACCGACTGTTTTCACAAGGATTCCATTCTGTTTCTGAACGGAGACGACGCGCTGCTGGCGGGTCTGCGCGGAAAGCCCGGTATAAAAATCCTCTGGTTCGGCACTGCACCGTGGTGTGATTTCCGTGCTGAAAACATCAGGACGGCCGCGTCGTCAACACACTTTACCTTGATTGCGCCGGGTGCATCCTTCGAAGTGGAACTTCCGGCTCTGGGAATTCATAATGTAACCAATGCGCTGGCCGGTCTGGCCGTAGCGAAAACACTTGGCGTACCTTTGGAAAAGGCAATTGCAAAGCTTGCGGGCTACCGACCGCTCGCCATGCGCCAGCAGATTCACCGCGTGAACGAAATCACCGTAATCGACGANNAGACGACTCCTATAATGCAAGCCCGGATGCAGTCAGGAGCAGCGTGGATGTCCTTTGCAGCTTCCACACGGGCAAGCGCGTTGCTGTGCTTGCCGACATGCTGGAGCTGGGCGATTTTTCCAGACAGGCGCATTTCGACGTAGGCGTGTATGCCGCCGGCGCCGGAGTTGATGCTGTGGTGACTGTCGGCGAACGGGCAAGGGAAATTATCAGCGGGGTACGCTCCGTCAGGCCGGACGCCGCCTGTTATGCCTGTGAGGATAATGAAGAGGCGGCGGCAAAGCTGAAAGCTATTCTGACCGGGGGAGATATAGTGTTGATCAAAGGTTCCCGTGCGATGAAGACCGACCAGATCGTCAAGGCTCTGCTTTAATAGATTGTCTTCTATTAAATTCCTATATGCATATGCGGCGGCGGATTAAAAAAGTCCGCCGCTTTTTCTGCTGTATCGTGCAGATAATTATTTAACAAATTTATTATAGAAGATTATTAATTAATTGTGAATTTTTTTATAATTCCTCCATCTCTCTGTTGCTTTCCCCAATAATCTATGGTAAAATGTAACTAATTTGTAATATTTGTAACGAATATGTATTACTTTTACATCAGGAAGTTTAAAAGATAAACGGAATTGCAGCAGGAGGATAAGGATGAAAAAAAGGTTTGCGTTTCTTTCGGCGTTGGTCGCCGTCGCGGTCTCTTTTACAGTGATCTCAGCGGGCGTTTCCCCGGCAGCGAATGCGGTAAGCGCCAAAACTGGCGTCGGCCTTTCAGAACATGTGCTGAAGGCGTATGACGAGGGCTGGAAATACCGTTCCGGCGGTTACGGCCAGATTGTCGGCGGCGTGCGCGGCACTGACTGCTCAGGCTTGATTAAGTCGTACCTTTGGTGGACAGGCAGTTCCAGCGACCCGAGGCCCAGCCTTGTTTCCGTGGCGGGCAGTTCGGGCTCAATGCTTGATTCCGCCAGTTCTAAAGGTAAAATCGATTATTCGGATTCCTCCTCGCTTCCCCGGATCCATGGTCTGATTTTGTACCAGCCCGGCCATGTCGGCGTTTATGTCGGCAACAACATGGCGATAGATAACCGTGAGACAGGTGTCAATATCAAATACGAAAAAGTTTTTGGCCGTGCTTCGCCGAAATGGACCATGTGGTTCAAATTGCCGCAGATTACGTATCCGACCAACGGCTTTGTCACATTTGGCGGTGACAAATATTACTATGAAAACGGCCAGTACGTTGTTAATACGACAAAAAAGATTTCCGGTGTTACATATACTTTTGATGCTTCCGGTGTACTTTCCTCTTCCTCCGGAGAGACGGTTCAGGCGGTGGCTGAAACCGCCGGTACAGGCTCTTACCTTACGCTTCAGGTCGACTCCAAAGGGGGAGACGTGGAAAAGCTGCAGCAGCGTCTGAAGGAGCTTGAATATTATTATGAGGACGTAAACAACTATTACGATTTCTGCGTCTCCGACGCCGTCTCCGCTTACCAGAGCGCGGCCGGGCTCAAGGTCACCGGTATTGCGGATCCGTCCACACAGGCAAGGGTGTATGCTTCGAACGCGGTTAAGAACCCAAAACCGGGCACCATTTCGCCCGGCATGCATTCCTCGCTTGTTTTAACCCTGCAGAAGCGGCTCATTGCCTTGGGCTATATGACCGGTGACCCAACCGCTTATTATGGGGACGCGACAAAGAAGGGCGTTTTGGCTTATCAAAAAGCAGCGGGCGCCGCGCAGACCGGTATCTTAGATCAGGCGGCTCTGACGGTGCTTTATTCGGATGTTGCGGTAAAAGCACTACCTAAGTCCGTTTCCGCACCGGTGGGTGAAAGCTCATCTTCCGCAGCGGTAACGGGCAGCAAACCTCAAACAGTCGTTTTCAGCAATATGATTCCGACTGTTCACGCCGCGGCAGTTAATGAAGCCGCGCACACAAACTCCCCTTCAGACGGCGGAACCGCATTCAGCGTCATTCTGTTATCTGCATTTTCAGCGAGCGTGTTTATGACAATGAAAAGAATCAGAGCCCTGCGGAAACGGACGGCGGCGGTCATTGCTGAAAAATAAAAAAACAAATTATGATAAGAAATTCCCGCAGATTTCTGTGGGAATTTCTTGTATTTCCCGCGTTTTTTTGTTCAGCGAAAAACAGAGCATTTCAGCGAAAAACAGAGGAAAATTAATAAGATCAATATGTAAATTAAAAAATCAATAGAAATTTGATGGATTATTGAAAAAAATCTTGACAAATCGTATTCGGACAACTATATTTGATATGTTGCGTTTGCATCTAATTCTATATTCGGCGACGCTTCACTGCCGCAGTCAGCAATGACCGCGAAAAATCCTTTGCGGAGGGCAGTGGCAACGGCGTGGCTGGGATTGCGTTTAACCGCTTGGCTCAACGTAACTAAATTTTACCGCAAAGGGGATGCACTATTTGGAGAATCCATCTATCATTTCATTGAAAAACATCGCAGTATCGTTTGACGGAGAGATTGTGCTGAAGGATTTTAACCTCAGTATCAGAGATGGTGAATTTGTCACCCTGCTCGGACCTTCCGGCTGTGGAAAAACTACAACCCTTAGGATTATCGGCGGCTTTGTCAAACCGGATACGGGCGATGTTTTCTTCAATGGCAAAAAGATCAACGACCTTCCGCCGCATAAAAGGGAGGTCAACACCATCTTCCAGAAATACGCCCTGTTTCCGCATCTGAACGTCTACGACAATGTCGCGTTTGGGATGAGGGTACACGGCAAGAGTGAAAGTCAGATCAAGACCACAGTGAAGGAAATGCTCAATCTGGTAAACCTGAACGGTTTTGCGCACAGAAACGTCAACCTGCTTTCAGGCGGTCAGCAGCAGCGCGTTGCCATTGCAAGGGCGCTTGCAAATGAACCGAAAGTTTTGCTCCTTGACGAACCCTTGGGTGCGCTCGATTTAAAACTGCGAAAGGATATGCAGGTCGAACTTAAAAAAATACAGCAGCAAACAGGCATTACCTTTGTTTTTGTCACCCATGACCAGGAGGAAGCGCTTTCCATGTCCGACACCGTTGTCGTCATGGACAAGGGCGCAATTCAGCAGATCGGTTCGCCGCAGGATATCTACAATGAGCCGAAAAATGCTTTTGTCGCTGATTTTATCGGCGAAAGCAACATCCTTGACGGTGTGATGCATGAGGACTGTCTTGTGGAATTTGCGGGGCATTCCTTCCGGTGCGTCGACAAAGGCTTTGGGCCGGATGAACCGGNNATCCGCCCGGAGGACATCGACGTGGTGGAACCGGATACGAGCCATCTGACCGGTACGGTCACCAGTGTAAATTTCAAAGGCGTACATTATGAAATTATCGTTGACATAAAGAATTTTAAGTGGATGATTCAGTCGACCGACTTTCAGGAGGTCGGCAAGAAAATCAGCCTTGCGCTTCAGCCGGATGACATCCACATTATGCACAAATCCGAGTATTCCGGGATGTTCGGCGACTACAGCACGTTCAGCGATGAGATGGATGAGGACAGTCAGTCTCAGCCCGACGGCGGGGAGGTTGAGAGTTAAGAATGAAAGCGAAATCAGCCGCAGCTCCCTATGCTGTATGGATGTCTATCTTTATCATTGTACCTATGGTTCTGGTCGTCATTTTTGCCTTCACCGATAAAAACGGCACCTTTACCTTCAAAAACATTGCCGAAGTCGGGCAGTATTCCAATGTGTTTTTACGTTCCATCTGGCTCGGCGCCATTGCCACTGTGATTTCTCTGGCGCTGGGGTATCCGCTGGCCTACATTATCTCCCACATCAGCGCACGCCGGCAGAACATGATGGTCATGCTTGTCATGCTGCCCATGTGGATGAATTTTCTGCTCCGTACTTATGCGTGGATGACGCTGCTGGAGGATAACGGCATCATCAACAATCTGCTTGCTTCCTTCGGCATGGGCAAGCTGCATTTGATCAACACCCAGGGGGCGGTTGTGCTCGGAATGGTCTACAATTACATTCCGTATATGATCCTGCCGCTTTACTCCGTCCTGACCAAAATTGACTCCAGTGTTGTAGAAGCGGCTCAGGATCTCGGCGCCAGCCAGACAAAAGTCTTTTCCAAGGTGATTTTTCCGCTGAGCATGCCTGGGGTCATTTCCGGAATCACCATGGTCTTTGTGCCCGCAGTCAGCACCTTTATCATTTCCAAAATGCTGGGCGGCGGCGCCAACCTGATGATCGGCGACCTGATCGATATGCAGTTTCTGGGGAGTGCATACAATCCCAATCTTGGCTCGGCAATTTCGCTGGTGCTGATGGTGCTGATTCTTATCTGCATGGGGATTATGAACCAGTTTGACGACGGCGAAAGCAATGGGGGAGGTATGATGATATGAAAACACTTTCCAAAGTTTACACCTTTTTGGTTTTCCTCTTTCTTTACGCGCCGATTTTCGTGCTGATCGTTTTTTCCTTCAATAATTCCACCACTATGAGCCGTTCGGTCTGGTCCGGCTTTTCATTCAAATGGTACGCGCAGCTGATTCAGGACGGAATGCTTCTGAACGCGCTGAGAAATACACTGATTATTGCGGTTGTGGCTGCCATTGTTTCCACCGTACTGGGGACTGCCGCCGCAATCGGCATCAACGGCATGAACAAATGGATGAAGCGCATGGTCATGAATGTGACCAACCTGCCCATGGTTAATCCGGATATTGTCACCGGCGTTTCGCTGATGCTGCTTTTCGTCTTTATCGCGAAAAGTATGGGGAACGTATCGCTTGGCATGTTTTCCCTGGTCCTGGCGCATATCACCTTCTGTCTGCCCTATGTGATCCTATCGGTGATGCCGAAGCTTCGCCAGATGGATTCCCATCTGTACGAGGCGGCTCAGGATCTTGGGTGCAGCCCGGTTCTGGCTTTTTTTAAAGTCGTTCTGCCTGAGATCTTACCGGGCGTTGTTACAGGCATGATTATGGCTTTTACCCTTTCCATTGATGATTTTGTCATCAGCTATTTTACAAGCGGAACCACACAGACACTTCCTATTTTTATTTATTCCATGACAAGAAAGAGAATCAGCCCGGAAATCAACGCGCTGTCTACGCTCCTGTTCGGCACAATCATGGTGCTGCTCATCATTGTCAATTTCCGTCAGTCAAAGGATAAAAAGGCGGAAGAAAACCTGATGGAGGAGGCGTGAGAGATTGAAAAAAACGATTGCAGTGCTAGCCGCTGCTATTCTGCTGACTGCTTTTTCCTGCCCATCAGCGCTGGCTTCGAAAGTGTCCGAGCAGCCTGCGGCGGAAAAAACAGGGGTCACGATCAATGTTTACAACTGGGGCGAGTACATTTCAAACGGCGTGGACGGTACTCTTGACGTCAACAAGGAGTTTACGAAGCGGACAGGGATTAATGTGAATTACACCACGTTTGACAGCAACGAATCCCTGTATTCGAAGCTCGCCAACGGCGGAGCAAATTACGATATCATTATTCCTTCGGACTACATGATTTCCAAACTAATCGAAGAGGGAATGGTTGAGAAGCTCGATTTTAAAAACATTCCCAATTTTCAGTATATCGACAAACAGTTCCGCAACCAGCAGTACGACAAGACGAATGCATATTCCGTGCCCTATACGTGGGGTGTGGTCGGTATTTTTTACAACAAAAAATACGTAAAGGAGCCGGTAGACAGCTGGAAAATCCTGTGGGACAAAAAATACGCGGGGAAAATCCTGATGTTTGACAACCCGCGCGATTCCTTTGGCATTGCACAGAAAATTCTCGGTTATTCCTACAACAGCACAAATGTGGAAGAGTGGGAAAACGCGGCCAAGCTCTTAAAGGAGCAGAAGCCGCTTGTCCAGGCATATGTAATGGATCAGATTTTTGACAAAATGTCCAGCGGCGACGCGTGGCTCGCGCCGTATTACGCTGGGGATGCCGCAACCCTTGTGGAAGACAACCCGGACATCGGCTTCGCCATTCCGACCAAGGAAGGGACGAATTTTTTTGTGGATGCGATCTGTATCCCGACCGGTGCCCAGCATAAGAAAGAAGCCGAAGCGTATATCAATTTTCTCTGTGACCCCGAAATTGCCGCCGCAAATATGGATTATATCGGATATTCCACGCCGGAGACAGCCGCAAAAAAGCTGTTGCCTGAGGAAACTGTCAACAATCCCATTTTTTATCCGGAAGAGTCGATTCTGAAAAAATCGGAGACTTATGTAAATCTTCCAGAGGATACCAATATGTTATTGGNNGGCCAGACCGCTACGCTGGTCGCGGTACTTTTAGGTTTCCTTTTGCTTTATATCGTCATTGTTGTTTACAAGAAAATCAAAGCAAAACGAGAACTGCAATAAAATTCGATTATTAAATTAAAAATGAACAAAAAACCCGCGGCCACTATACGCCGCGGGTTTTACGTTTTTATCCCATATCATGTAAATGAAGCCATTCACGTCCTAAAACAGCGCAGCTGGAGAAATTTATTCCAGTTTATTCCAATAATCTAGAGAATTGTCATAATATTTTCACCGTCCCGTGGCAGATTAATAGTGCGGCGCAAAGGAGGTGAAAATTTGAAAAATTTTCTAAAAGGATTAACCGCATTCGCGGCTGTGCTGACTCTTTTATATATTGTCAGTATCGGTATGGCTGATTACTTCACACCGAATTCGTACAAGATTACTGCCGGAAGCAGTCTGCAATGGGGTTCTGACGCAATTACGGCGGTGGCCGAAAACGGCGCCGATATTTCCACCGGCGTATGCTCAACGCCTAATAAAAGTTACAAGGCAAAATTGATGCTCTATCGTGTGATACCGATTAAAACCGTGACGGTGGACGTTGTAAAAGAAACACTCCTTGTTCCGTGCGGAACGCCGTTTGGCATTAAGATGTTTACAAACGGTGTTGTGGTGGTCGGTGTCGCTGATATTAAAACTTCATCCGGAACGGTCAATCCGGCGGCCGCCGCAGGGTTGAAAGTCGGGGATATTATTACGGCGGTTGACGGAAAAACAGTCAATACCAACGCGGAAATTATCAACGCCGCTTCCGGCAGCGGAGGAAAAAGCCTCGTATTTACCGTCAACCGGGAAGGCGAAAGCTTTACAACAGCCGTGCAGCCTGTAAAATCCGAGGTCGACTCCGTCTACAGGGTCGGCGTATGGCTGCGTGACAACACTGCGGGAATCGGCACGCTCACCTTTTACAACCCGGTCACAAAGTGCTTCGGAGGTCTGGGACACGGTGTCTGCGATACGGACACGAATGAACTGATGCCGCTGCTGGACGGAGATATCGTTCCTGTGACAATCAGCGGAATCACGAAAGGCGAAAAAGGAAGTCCCGGCGAACTTCGCGGATATTTCACCTCAGACAACGCTATGGGAACTCTTGACGCCAATGTGCCCGCCGGCGTTTACGGAGTTTTGAAAACCGCACCAAAAGGGGATGCTATGGAAGTCGCCATGAAACAGGAAATTAAAGCCGGCCCCGTTAAAATTCTTTCTACCATCGATGGCGGAAAACCACAATACTTTACCGCTGAAATTGAAAAAATAGATTATCGTGAAAATTTACAAAGCAAGAACATGGTTGTGCATATTACTGACGAAAAACTGCTCAGCGCTACCGGAGGAATTGTCCAGGGAATGAGCGGAAGCCCTATTATTCAGAACAATAAAATTATCGGTGCGGTTACCCATGTTTTTGTCAATGATCCGACACGAGGATATGGCATTTTCGCTGAAAATATGCTTTCTGTTTCGCAAAGTATTAGCTTTGATGACAAATTGAAAGCCTCATAATCCGGTACGGCACATTTATATTTCCCCTTTTTAGTAAAAAATATTTTTACAACCTATTGCCATTTTTTCCAATATATGGTAATATAACGTTAAATTAAATCTATTAGGGGGACTCAAAATGGAAAAGCGTATTAAACTTCTCATAGCAAATGACAGTGCAGAATTTAACCGTGATTACGGTCGAATTTTTGAACAATCAGGCATGGAAATAATCTATACGCAAAAGGATGGCATGAAACTGCTTGAAAAAATAGAGTCTGTCCATCCCGATGTCGTACTTGCTGATTTGTTTATGCCCCGTTTGGATGGTATAGGCGTGATGAAGGCGACACAGACAAAGAGTTCGGGAATCGGGCCGCTGTTTGTAATTATTTCCAATTTTACCAGTCCTGCTTTAGAGCGTGAAGTAATGATGTCGGGAGCGGCTTATTTTGCAATCAGCCCATTTAATGCCGCGGATTTGTCCGACAGAATTATCCAGTTGTGTTCCATTTCCGGCTTAACCCAGAAAATGCCGTCCAGACAGCAGGCGCCTGCCGCGGCAGAGCCTTCGCTTGAGATTCAGGTAACCGAAATACTCCATCAGATAGGAGTCCCTGCCCATATTAAAGGTTATCATTATTTACGGGATTCAATTATTATGGCAATAGAAACACCGGATATTATTAATGCCGTCACAAAACAGCTTTATCCAAATGTTGCAAAACAGTATGATACAACGGCTTCGCGCGTGGAACGCGCAATTCGTCATGCAATAGAGGTTGCGTGGGACCGCGGTGATGTAGATATTCTCAATTCTTACTTTGGCTACACCATTCACAACACACGCGGTAAACCGACTAATTCCGAGTTTATCGCAATGATCAGTGACAGGCTCAGGCTTCACATGAAAAGCGCAAGCTAAAGTCAAAACACGCATATATATGGTCAATTAAAAACTAACTCCTTTGCTTTATTGGATGTAAATCCGGTGAAGTGAAGGAGTGTTTTTATAATGAAAAATTTAATATGGGCAGGTGCTGGCTATGAAACGCAAGACATTTATAATTTGTATAATTTTGGTTGCAATGATGTTGAATTTTTCCGGATGCAAAAGCACTGCAAAAACTGCAGGCAAGACTGCCGATGCTGCGGTTCAAAGCAAGGTTCCGGATAATTTGAAACTTGTAAGCGCAACAAAGGTGGATGCTGATGATATGCTGTATGTCTACTATGATCAGACGTATCATACTGAAATTTATGTCTGTAAAAATTCAAAAACAAACTCAGTCAGCATCGCTACAGGCAAATAGCGGGTGCGGGGCATCTGCCGGCGGTATTAAAAAGGTGGATCAATTCGATCCACCTCCGCGATAATCTATAATGTTTGTAAAATCAATTGCCAAATCATCCGGTTCTCCTGCCAATAGGTCAGCCTGCACTTCTTTAGGCGATTTTCCCTGCTGGGTAATTTTCTCTTCGCTGTTATCTGAAGCGCCCTGCTTGCTTGGCTGGTCGGACATAACATTCACCCCTTTATCGTATTGATCAGATTTAGTATATCTCCAAAAAAACGATTCATTCATGGGATGATCAAGAAAGCTGATTTAATAGGCTTCCAGACGGCGCTGCTGACGCAGCCTGCGCCGTTTTTCTCCGGCTTCCCATTCCATTTTTTCCTGAAAGGTTTCACAAATCAGCCCGGGAACAGGAGTCGGTTTTTCGTTTTCATCAAGCGCTACAAGAACCAGATAAGCTGTGTTTACAAGCTTCCTCTGGCCCGCAAGGTCCTCTGAAAAACAGTCGATACGCACTTCCATGGAAGTTGTGCCAACATAGGTTATCTTACCGTGCAGTACAACCAGATTGGTGGCGTAAACGGGATTTTTAAACTGAAGAGTGTCAATTTCCGCGGTGGTGACATTGTGGTTGGAGTGTCTGCGGGCGACAACGCCTGCGACGATGTCGATCCAGGAAGCAATCTGACCGCCGAAAACACGTCCCTGACCGTTCAGATGGTTTTCAAAAACAAACTGAATCTGCTCGGTTTCAGAATCCGCCACTCTTTTTGCAGGTAACTCGCTCATAGTATCATCCATCCTTATATTAATTTTCTGCAATAAATATATACTAAGATAAGGGAAAATGCAATAGACATGCCGCCGCATTTCAAATGTTAACATAGTCTTAATTTTGAATTTGTGACAGTATTGTAATTGCACCGAGGAGAATAAAATACTATAATAATAATCATTCGATCAGAAAAAGAAAGGGCGACTGATATGGGAAAAAAGTCTGACTGCTGTGCAATTGTTGTTGCCGCCGGAAGTTCCACCCGCATGGCGCTTGGTTTTTCAAAGCAGTTTGTTCCTCTTTGCGGGGTGCCGGCCATTGTGCGCACCCTTTCCGCATTTGATGCCGCAGAACTGATCCAATGTACGGTTGTGGTTTGCCGCGGCGAAGATATGGCTCGAATCAAAGATGAAATTCAAAAATATAAAATCAGAAAAGTAACCGCTGTTGTCCAAGGGGGAATTACCCGGCAGCAATCCGTTGCGGCGGGTATCGCTGCGGCGCCGGAGAATGCCGCGTATTTTGCCATTCATGACGGCGCAAGGGCGCTGATTACGCCCGAAGAAATCAACGTTTCGGTCGAGGACGCCTTTCAGTGCGGTGCATCCGCGCTTGCGGTGCCTGTGAAGGATACGATAAAAATAGCCGGGAAAAATAATTATGTGGTTTCCACTCCGGAACGTTCCACTCTGTGGGCGGTTCAGACGCCGCAGGTTTTTGAAAGGCGGCTGTATCGGAAGGCAATGGAGCAGGCGAGTCTGGACGGGGGAGACTATACGGACGACTGTCAGCTGGTCGAACACATAGGCGTTAAGGTGCATTTGTGCATGGGAACATATTCGAACAGCAAGCTGACCACTGTTGAAGATGTTNNGTTGAAATTGCGGAAGCTGTTTTGAAAAGCAGGGGTATTCAATGATGAGAATAGGCCATGGATATGATGTTCACCGTCTTGTAACGGGCAGAAGACTGGTATTGGGCGGCGTTGACATTCCGTATGAAAAGGGCCTTCTGGT
>DENA01000013.1:0-5671 GCA_002359465.1 Ruminococcaceae bacterium UBA2656 | reverse complement strand
CGCGATTGCGGATTCTCTTTTGGGCGCTGCCGCCCTCGGTGATATCGGAACGCTTTTCCCGGATACGGATCCCGCTTTTGAAAACGCGGACAGTCTGGGGCTTCTTGCGCGGGTTTGTACGCTTCTTGCGGATAGAAATTATCGCATCGGTAATATTGACGCGACAGTCATTGCACAGGCTCCGAAATTAAAGCCGTATATCGCGGCGATGAGGGCGAAGCTTGCCGCTGCCTGCGGGATTGACCCGGAACAGGTCAGCGTAAAGGCGACCACCGAGGAAAACCTTGGGTTTACCGGTTCGGGTGAGGGTATCTCCGCTCAGGCGGTATGTGTTATTGTATCATAATCAATAATCAAAAGGCTTGTTTCCGNNCGGCATACTCTGTAATAAAAACAGAGAGGTGATTATCATGGGCAAACCGATGATTTTGGTAAGCTCCATCACGTATGCCATGAAAAGCCGAGACATCTTATTCAGTTATGGTATCAAAGCGTATGTAGAGAGAACACCGGGCGGCACAAGCGCCGGCTGCGGTTACAGCATATATGTTCCGGACAGAACGGACGAAGCAGAGAGAATATTGGCCGAAGCAGGTATTAAATTACTTGGACGAGCGGAAAGAGACGGTACGTCATGATTTATCTTGACAATGCCGCGACGACGTATCCAAAGCCGATTTCCGTTCAGAACGCGGTTAATTCAGCTTTAAAAAACTATGGGGCCAACCCCGGACGTGCCGGCCACAGCATGTCGATTGCAGCGGCAGAGGAAATTTACCGCTGCCGCTCGGCTGCCGCCGGCTTTTTTAACGCACCCGGGCCCGAATGTGTTGCATTTACACTGAACTGCACGCATGCGCTGAATTATGTTATTAAAGGACTTCTGAAACCCGGCGACCATGCGGTGGTTTCCTGTCTTGAACACAACGCCGTTATGCGGCCTCTGCAAAAGCTGATGGAATCCGGAGTGACAGCTACAAGGGTGCGGGTTTTCCCGGGTGACAACGACGCCACTGTAAATGCTTTCCGCAGCGCGCTCAGGGAGAACACCAAACTGATTATCTGTACACATGCCTCCAATGTGTGGGGAATCCGGCTACCGGTGGAGCGTATTGCCGCTTTGGGTCATATTTACGGCGTACCGATTGCGGTCGACTGTGCGCAGTCGGCCGGTGTCCTGCCAATTGATATGGCGGACGGCAAGTTTGATTACCTCTGTGTTGCGGGACATAAAGGGCTTTACGGCCCTATGGGCACCGGAATGCTGATTACGCCGGACGGTTCCGAACTGGATACGATCATTGAGGGTGGAACCGGAACAAATTCCATTTCGCTCGACCAGCCGCCGACCATGCCGGACCGCATGGAAAGCGGCACCCAGAACATGGCTGGAATCGCAGGACTGCGGGCGGGAATTGAGTTCGTCAAAAACCGTGGGGTTCAGACGATTTATAAACATGAAATGTCGCTTGTCCGGCATTTATATAAGAGGCTGTCCGAAATGAAAAATGTTAAGCTCTACACGTCCGAGCCGGATACGTCCTATTTTGCGCCGGTGCTTTCCTTCAATGTCGGCGACATTGCCAGCGAGACAATTGCGCAAAAACTGAACACCCACGGTGTTGCGGTACGTGCGGGACTGCACTGCGCGCCTGCCGCGCATGATTTTATGGGGACTCTGGGACAGGGGGCGATACGTGTTTGCCCATCCGCATTCAGCACTGTAAATGATATCAACAGCTTTGTTGTGTCTTTAATGAAAATAATCTGAAAATAAGGATAAAAGGATTGCATATCGTATGATATATGTTAAAATTATATGGGATGTGTTTTATTCTAACGGAAGGAAGTAAGTTATGGACTTCGTTGCAACCATATGGACTTCGTTTCTCGGCATTGTGAAACTTTTTCGCGTTTCCGATGCATTGGACGTCATTTTGGTTTCCTTTATTATTTACAGTGGAATAAAACTGGTTCGTGAAACAAGGGCAGAACAGCTGGTCAAGGGCATTATTGTGCTTTTGGCCGTGTGGGGCGTATCTTATGTTCTGAAACTGTATATGATGAGAAATCTGCTGACTTATTTTTTTCAGTTCAGCGTCATAGCCCTTATGGTAGTTTTCCAGCCGGAAATCCGGCGTGCGCTGGAGCAGATAGGACGCAGCGGAATTGGCAATAAACACTGGACATTTAGGGTTTCATCAGACGACCTTGAAACGCTGCGCCAGCAAAACCGCAGGGGGATGAATGCCGTTGTGGATGCTGCGGCGGTTTTGCAGAAACAGAAGACCGGCGCGCTGATCGTTTTCGAAATGCAGACGAAGCTGGGCGATATTATTGATACTGGCACGGTAATGAACGCCATTCCGTCCGCGCCGATTATCTGCAACATTTTTTTCAACAAGGCTCCGCTTCACGACGGCGCCATGATTATGCGCGACGGCATGCTGTTCGCCGCGGGCTGCATCCTGCCGCTGACGAAGAGCGACAGCGTCAGCATTGAACTGGGCACGCGCCATCGGGCGGCCATCGGCATGAGCGAGAATTCGGATGCCGTCGTGGTTGTTGTTTCCGAAGAAACGGGCCAGATTTCTGTTGCCGTAAACGGCGTGCTTACGCGGAACTATACCAGAGAGACGCTCAAAAGCGAACTGGAAGGCTTGATTTTGACCAGCGAGACCGAGCCGCACGAAAAGCGCCAGAGTATCATCCCTTCAATAAGGAGGGGAAAAAAGAAATGAAACAAAAAAAATTCAGTATAGGCAGTTTGTTTTACGACGATAAATTTGTGATGCTGTTTTCCGTCCTTTTCTCAATCGTCTTATGGATTTTTATGGCTACGGGAAATACCGAGGAATTTCCCCGACAGATCACCGATGTTCCGGTTACCATCAAGCTTTCGGACGCGGCGCAGGAGGACGGCCTGAAGGTTTTCAGCCCGATTGATCAGACTGCTACTGTTTCCATCAAAGGGAACAGCCTGATTGTGAACCAGATCAAGGCGTCCGACATGCAGGTCGTCGCTCCGCTGGCGTCGACCATCACAAGCCCCGGAAATTATACGTTTAATTTATCCGTGCAGAAAAAAGGCACCCTTTCCGATTACGAGTGGGTTTCTATTTCCCCCAGTCAGGCGATTATCAGTGTGGACCGATATGCGGAAAAAACGTTTACCATTCAGAACGACATCAAGTATAAATCGGGTTATCAGTCCGACCCCTCTTTTTTTGTCAGTGCCCCGACTTTCAGCAGTGATACAGTTACCGTTTCCGGCCCTGAAAAGGAAGTCTCACAGATCAACAAGGTGTCGGTTCAGTATGAAATCAGCGATACGCTGAAGGAAACCAAGAGCTTTACGACCGATTTGATCATGTATGATGCAAACGGCAATAAAATAACAAGCAATAAGCTGAAAATGAGCGAGGAAAAAGTGGATGTCACCATTCCCGTCCTTGCAAGGCAGGTGCTGCCTCTTAACGTAAGCTTTACCAATAAACCTTCCGGGCTGACGCTTTCACCGGCTCAGATTACCATTGATCCACAGACTGTTGAGGTGGCTGGGCCGCAGGACGTATTGGCCAACCTGACCGAAATCAGCCTGACACCGCTGGATTTTGCGGGTATCAGCCCCACGAAGAATTCCTTCGACGTGAGCGTTGCCCTTCCGGCAAGCTGTAAAAATCTGAGCAATGTCCCGGTTGCCAAGGTGACGCTGAACTTGGGCTCCATGTCCACCAGGCAAATGGTGGTTAACAACTTTGCCGTTAAAAATCTTGCAGCCGACAAGACGGCCAGTGTATATACGAAGAGTCTGACGGTTACGGTTGTCGGGCCGGAGAGCGAGATTTCCAAGCTGACGGAAAGCAGTCTCTCCGCGCAGATCGATATGTCCGGCAAAGAGAATTTTACCGGGCATACGNNTCCTGGGTGTACGGAAGCTATATGGCGAATATCAGCGTCAGCTCGCAAAGCGGATAATGCTGATGAAATGATACCCCCCGGCAAAAAGCCGGGGGGTAAATTATACTATGTTCTGTTTTTATGTTTTTCCACGGCCAATTCATAACAGCTTACAAAGGCCTTTGCCTGATTGATGTCCGTAAGGGCCGCCGCTGTTTTACTGACCAGTTTCTTCATCAGCACTTCGCCTTCACTATCCATTTTAGCCAGCTTTTTTACCAGTTGGCCGAATTCTGCCGGTTCGCCGTATGTAAATCCGTTTACCCCTTCGGTAATCAAGTCTGCGTTTGCCGACCCTTTCTTTAACAGCACCGGAATTCCGCAGGCAATCGCTTCTACAGGGGAACTTTTGATTGCCGCGGTTTCACAGGCGCTTACGAAAGCCCTGCACATGGCAAAACAGGTGCAGAGTTCCTCACGCTGCAGTTCACCCGCAAATGTGACCTGGTCGCTGATACCTAGCAGTTTCGCTTTTTCAATCAAAGCCGCCGATTCCTTTCCGGTGCCGGCAACCAACAGATGCAGATTGTCATTGATGCTGACGCACTTACTCCAGTTTTCAAAAAGCCGGTCCGCACCGCAGTCATCCGTTAGACTGCCGGAAAAAACCACGATGGATTTTTCTTTTGCAACATGAAGCTTTTGCCGCAGCGCTTCCACGCCGCTGTCAATGGAGTAAAGCGGTTTGAACAGGTCAAGGTCTACGCAGAACGGAACGTTCCTTACCCTGCACTTCAGTTTCAGGTCCCTGACAATCATCGAATTTTTACGGGACGCGCTTGTAACGGCATCGCTTTGCGACAATAGCCGGAAAAGCCGTTTTTGGCTTCTGCGCAGATGGATTTTCTCTATGAAAGAGTTTGGTCCGTAACCGTCCGTTGCGTCATGCAGGTTATATAGCGTGGTCAACACGGGCAGGCCGCGCTTCCTTGCGTATTGCAGTCCATACATCCCCATGGCGCCGAAAGTGACAATGTGCACGACCTCGGGTGCGAACTGGTCTGTCAGGCGGGCAACCGTCCGCAGCCTGTTATCTTTGGGGCTTTGCCCATAAAGGCCGGCAGAAATTTTAGCAGGGCAGAAAACAGTCTGCCCCTGCATATAACAGTCGTCGGCCTCAAGCTCGCAGCTGACGGTCAGCATTTCGTGCCCAAGCTTCTGCAGTCCGCTTTTCAGGACGGCTATGTTCGCTGAGACGGCTGACGGCTGATTTATATAGGAGTCGGTAAAGACGGCAATTTTCATATTTTTTCTCCGTTTCGGCTGGACTATAGCGGCTTCTAACCATGCAGTGAAATGAATTTCGTTATCTTCCCCAGCCGAAGGCGGGGGAAGATAACATCCGTATACAGCTGTATTATAGCACAACGGGGTATTGTTGAACAGAAATAAAATTACATTATTTAATTTTTACTTTAAACTTTTCGCCGGTTGAGATATAATAAATATATCATATAAAATAGGGAAGCAGGTGTTTTTTTGTCAACGAATTTTACGGTGCCGCTGTCCAAGGTGATCAGCGAACTGTCGCTTGATGTTATTTATATGCCCGGAGACGCTGAAAAGGTTTTGATCTCTTCTATGGATGTGAACCGTCCGGGGCTGGAGTTGAACCGATTCTATGATTATTTCGATACGAGACGTATTCTTATTTTCGGGAATGCGGAAGCATCTTTTTTAAGGTCGATTTCTTCTGAAGAACGCGGCAAGG
>DENA01000010.1:90949-150732 GCA_002359465.1 Ruminococcaceae bacterium UBA2656 | reverse complement strand
GATGGACAACATCTTCATCCGAACTGATCCTGCCGGAAACATCAAGCCAGACAAAGAAAAATCCACCGAGAAAATTGACGGAGCTGTTGCCACCATTATGGCATTGGACCGGGCGATCCGCTGTGGAGGGAATACAGACAATTCTGTATACGATGGCAGAGGATTGCTTATTTTGTGTTATTCTTAATATAGATGCGGTTGATTTGACATCACACCGCATGAAAAGTCAAGATGAACAGAACAAAACCCGATAACATTATAGCATACGGAAGGAGGTCTCGGAATGGATTGGATAACCGGAATACAGCGGGCGCTCGATTATACCGAAGCACATCTGACAGATGATGTTGATTATGAGGCGGTTGCAAAACAGGCCTATTCGTCAGCGTTCCATTTTCAAAGGATGTTCAGTATGCTTTGCGGATATGCACTCGGTGATTATATTCGTATGCGACGTCTCACCTTGGCGGCCGAAGAGTTAATGCGGACAAATGACAAAGTGATTGACATTGCTCTCAAATATGGATATGACACTCCCGAAAGTTTTTCGCGCGCTTTTACGCGATTTCACGGGATTACCCCGACCGACGCAAGGCACGGCGGAAATGTCAAATCTTTTTCCAGACTATCCGTAAAATTAATTTTATCGGGAGGCAATACAATGGATTACAGAATTGAAGAAAAACAGGCATTCAAAATTATCTGCAAGAAGAAGCAAGTTAACAAACCACAGGGTGACACTGCCACAGCCGACATTTCGGCATTCTGGGGCGAATGCACTCAGAACGGCACAATGGAGGCGCTTTGCAAGTATGCAAAATTTGACAATCTGCAAGGTATTCTCGGCATTTGTTTCTCTGGAGAGATGGCGGATTCTGGCTTCCCTTACGGTATTGGTGCTGAATACAACTGCGTTCCTGTGAAGGACAAAGGCTTTGATATCGTTGAAATTCCGGCATATACCTATGCAGTTTTCCAGTGCAAGGGCAAAATGCCCGATGCATTCAAGGACACCTATCAGAAGATTTGCACAGAGTTTTTCCCACAGAGCAAATATGAATATGGCAACGGTGTTGAGCTTGAAGTCTATCCGTCAGCCGATACGCAGAACCCGGATTATTCTTGTGAAATCTGGATAGCGGTAAACGAGAAGAAATAAGGCAAACAACAAAACCATGTGAAAGCATCTATCGAAAACGGTAGATGCTTTTTTCATGTCTGTTTTCAAGGAGTTGATGCAATATGAGCGTATTAAAAAGCCTATTCCATTCCCGCGATCAACCCCAAAACAGCCTGCTTGGCAGCCAATATAGTTTCTTCTTCGGCAGCACCACATCGGGCAAACCGGTCAATGAAAATACAGCCATGCAGATGACAGCGGTTTATTCTTAGTTCAATATTCCTATTATTGCAGAATTCAGACCAAATACATTGCAATGTAAAATGGCGGTTAGACCTGTATTAATCTACACAATTTTATATCAAATAAGGATATTATGTCCTGTATGCAAGCGCTTCTTACCGTAAGAAATAGATCTTTTTGATAAGCAATCATTTTACATGTTATGGAATAAAATCCTTTTTTCTGTATTTCCAAAGGGCCGATTTCGTCAATAAATACTGGGTTTAAATTGTTCATGATAATATCATCCGATATATGATTTGCAAAATGCATTCCTTCTAAAGAAAAACTGTAGTTTTTATAATGGAATTCTTCCTGCCAGTGAGCCGGAATATACGATTCTGTTAGGGAGAAGATGGTGCTGTCACCATTAGATAAACGAACTATTTTTTGACCGGCATAATTTCCATTTATATAATATTTAGGCAGGGCAAATCCTTCACCCTGCCTACCTGCGTTATACAATTTTAGCAATTGAGTCGTTTTTCCGCTGTTGACTGCACCTGTTATCATAGTAATCATCTTTTTCGTGGACCAATTGCCTTTCAATTTCATAATAATCATTGGGATAGTCAATATCCATTAAGATCCCCGCGTCATTGATGTCAACTGATTCGAAGCCGTACTCCATGATATAGTCATAAAGCGTTTTGAAGCTGCCAATTAATAATTGTCTTTTTGCATTGTTGCTGATTAGGACCGGGTGCCCTGGCTTACCTTCATAGCGGGGCAAAAGTATATTAACATCACAGTGATTTATCATGATTCCAAAGGTATCAAGACTGACAGCAGGATAATCTCCTGGAATGATAAAAAGTTTTTTTCCGTTTGTTTGCCTCAAACCAACTAGGACGGAAGAAAACATCCCATTATTAAAATGTTCGTTATAAACGACTTGCAATTTCGAATATTTCTTGCTTAAGTATACTAATTTTTCCGCATGGAATCCGGAAACAACTGTGATGCGATTGCAAACATTAAACATATTCTCAATCACATATTCTATGACCGGCTTTCCCATGATTTCATGTGTCATTTTAAAATCCCCAGCTCTGGAAGAATATCCAGCTGCCAGAATAACTCCTGCTACATCGCCCATTGAACAAAGACTGTTAACACAGGAAGTACATAGGATATCACAGAGATGAAAGTTTTTATTGCTGGCGGCATATCCGAACTTATTTTCAATTTTCGGCTGAAAGTATTTGATATCTTGCTGTAATATTTAAGAAAAAGAAAGATAGTCAACCCGTTAATAACACAATGCAACCCATAATTCAAATAGGCGTTTGAATTTGTCATGGGGGGAATTGCGAGAATGAAGTTTGGAATAATTAGGATATAAATGATATAGAAGAGCTGAGACAGAATGCTGGCAGATAATGCGTTGACTAATTTAAACCGGTTCAATGATGGATGTTTTTGAATCATCCAAAATGTGAGATATACCGCGCAACCCTCCAAGAGAATAGACACTGCGGGATTCAGTACCATATCTATTCGAATGGGAAGAAACAAATCGGTTAGTTTAATGACAGATGCCAGACTTGCTGTGTAAAGGATAGATGTTAATTTCCCGGTTTTGGTGTATACAGTGTGCATGAATAAGTATGCCAGAGGAAACCAGAAAAGCCAACCGATGCTGAATGGAAAAAGATGCAGAAAGTGACCAAGCGTGGCTTCCTCAAGCCCCCAAAGCGAACCCCATAACAAGATGCATTCCAACTTACTTTTCAAAACGCATCACTCCTTGTATTTATCATTATGAATAATATGAAGTTATTCTTTATTATATGTGCCGGATAAAACTTGCCTGATGGCGTTTCCAATTTCGTCATAGCTTGTACAGCGGCAAATATTACTTTGCAGCCACTCGTCTATGATAATGTCCGGTGGATTGGGGTGAAGGTTGGTTAGAGCATGACAAACCATCAGGAATCCGGAGGTACAATATCCGCATTGGAAAGCAAATTGCTCAATAAAAGCTTTCTGTATTGACGCATTTTCCAACCCTTCTACCGTTGTAATTTGTTTTCCAACAGCTTCTGCTGTCAACATTAAGCACGATTTGATAGGCAGTCCGTCAACTAATACCGTGCAGGCGCCGCAGTCTCCATTGTAGCATCCGGGTTTAGCACCTGTCAGTCCTAGCTGTTCCCGTAAAGTAAATAAAAGAATGTCGGACGGCCGTATTAAAACTTCATGTTCTTCCCAATTTACATTTAAAGTTATTAAACTTTTTTGATCTAATACAAACATTGTTATGCATCCTTCATCGTTTCAAGAACATTCATAATCGTGTTTTTTAATACATATTTTCGATACTCAGAGGAGCCATTGATATCGCTTAAAATATTACCCGATACAATATCAGCAATTTTCTCCGTTCGTTCTTCAAAACTAACCGTGTCATTCAAAATATTTTCGATTTGAACACTTCGGAACGGGTAAGAAAATAAACCACTGAAAGCAATACGCAGCAAACCTCCAGCTTTTAATCCTGCTGTGGTAAGCAAAGGATAATCGATTTTTTCATTTTTTGTTTTTTTAATATGAAAATACGGGGACTCAATAAAACCTTTATTCGTAATTATCTTAACAAGCAAACATCCTTTATTCAGATTTAGCCTTCGATCGAAAATCTGACTGATAGGGTATTCCCGAAGCCCGTCTTGACTTGCGACGACCGCCCTGCTGTCTGCTAAGAGTAAAGGAAGTACTGTTTCACGGTAAATTATAGTAGAAGCAAGGTTACCGCCCAAAGTAATCTTACACTGCATGGTATGGTCAGCGATTCGCCCTGCTGTCTTTTCTAAAAGAGGAAATTGCTTTGATTCTGAAATCTCTGATAATGTAAGTGCCGAGCCAAGAATAAGGTTGTTTTCTTGGTCGTACTCCAAAACTTTGCACTCCGGAATATTCTTTATATCGATGACTGCGCGAAACGTCAAATTGCCAACGCGTGCCATGCTGATGAGTTCGCTGCCCCCGCTGTAATAAACAGGAGTTTTTCCTTCTGATTCCAGTTGCTGAAAAATATCTGTTGCTTCCTGTATGGTATCCGGCCTGTAATATTCAAAGTCAAAAGGAATCATGAATAACCTCCGGTTTTTATTCTCCAGATTGTTTCTGGTGTTAATGGAAGTTCATCCAGTTCAGCCTGTGCAGCAAGGGAGAGGGCATTTCCGAGTGCTGCGGGAATCCCGATAATCCCATGTTCCGCTATTCCTCTTGCCTGATACGGTGCATCAATTTGCGGCGTTTCCACAAATCCAACAAGATACTGCGGCGTCTCACCAAAATGCATTACCTTGTAGGTTCTTAAACTGGTGTCGAGAACTCTTCCGTCTTTGTCATAAGAAAACGATTCCCGGCTGCCAAGTCCAAGTCCCATACACATTCCGCCTTTTACAAGCCCCTCTGCCATCTTAGGGTTTAAAACTTTTCCGGCGTCAAGTACTGTGGCCGCTTTCACGAATCGATAGGTGAATTCTTTTTTATCATACTCAATCTCCACAGCCTGGGCGCCGACCGTCCAGTACGGGCCGGATTTTCCGGCACCGGTATCCTTATCCAATAGGTTTAAGTCACCCATAATGAAGTTTCCGCGTCCAAGAATTTGACCTTCTACGGAATTTCCGTTTGGATATTGGTATCCATGTGCCAAGTCTTTAAATTTTAGAAATATAGATGGATCATGTTTGACATAAACTTGTTCGTTTCCAACTTCAAGGTCTTCCGGGGGGCATTTTAAAACAACGGATGCAAGGCTTTTCAACTGCCTGATAATATCTTCGGCAGCACGCAGAACAGCCCGTCCAACCATATAAGTTGTCATACTGGCAACTGTCTTCCAATGTTCCGGGCTGTATTTCGTATTAACATCCATATTGACAAAGATACGGTCGATATCCATATTTAACTTTTCTGAAAGTATTTGTGCTGCTGTTGTTTTCATACTGGGCCCACACTCCACACACCCGCAGTTTAAGTTGATCGTGCCATCTTTATTGAATGTTAAGAAAACTCCGGAAACGGCATCCGGAGGCGAATTTGAAGTTTTCCAAAGACAAGCCATCCCTTTTACCCTGACTTTGTTTTCACCAACCTCAGCCAAAGTACCTTCATTCCAATTAATTAAAGTTTTAAGCTGATCAATGCAGGCTGTAAGATTTCCAAAATTGCTGGAGGTTATTTTTACTTGTGTCGGCGAGGTGTCGCCCGGCAGGAGTGTATTTTTTGTTCTTAATTCAGTGGGGTCCATTTGAAGCGCATGGGCAAGTTTGTCCAACATGCGTTCTATGCAGAAGGCAGTCGATGCATGCGAAAAACCTCTGAAAGAGGTTACATAAGGATGGTTTGTATAAACACACAGTGCGTCACACCAAACGTTATTGATATTGTAAGGACCGGTACAGTCAACAATTATGGCTTTAATCAGCGTTGGCCCAATATCTGAATATGCACCGGTATCCAGCAGATAAGTCATTTGTACGGCTTGGAGCATACCGCTTTTGGTTGCCCCAAGTTTAATGGTTGCCTCAAGACCCATACGGCACGGTGACGAGACAATATCATTTTCCCGTGAATTTATAATCTTCACTTCTTTCCCGCCAACAGCCTTCGATGCCATGTAGGCAAGCAGTTCAAGCTGTATGGGGGCCTTTCCTCCGAAACCTCCGCCAACAAACGGAACCTCAACTATGATTTTTCCCAGTTCAATATTGAAGGTTCGGCTGATGATCTTTTTTACTGAAAATGGGGATTGGGATGAAGTCTTGATGAAAACAGTGCCGCCAGCATCAATTTTTGCATGTACGGCGCGGGTTTCCATAGCAATATGATCTGATTGGGGTAAATTGAACTTAGATTCCAAGATAATATCACTATTTGCAAAACCTTTTTCAATATCACCTTTTCGAATCTTTTTTCTATCGCAAATATTGGTATTGAGCTGCGGGTAAATATCTTGATTTGTCAGATGATACAAGATCATTTGCTTGTGCAAAATAGGAGCATCCTTATTTAAAGATTCAGATGGAGTATTGATAACCGTAAGAGGGGTATATTCTACTTGAATCAAGGCTACAGCTTTGGCTGCTGTGAATTCACTGTCTGCGACCACAAGGGCGATAGGTTCCCCATAATACCTTACCTTTTCTTTTGCCAATGGGGGGCGGTCTTCAATCAAAGGGCCACATAGGACAGAAAAATCACTTCCAGTTAAAATTGCTTTTACGCCCTGAAGTGCCTCAGCCTCAGCTATACTGATATTTTTAATCTCGGCGTGGGCATACGTGCTTGTTACCATGCCGACTGATAGAATTTCATTGGAAATAAAATCATCTGTATACTTTGCTTGTCCGGTTACTTTTTCCCAAGCTTCTTTCCGGATTACAGAAATTCCAACACCTGTTTTAGCCAAATATTAAAACTCCATTTCTCACATGTTTTAAATGTATATTTAGCATTTAGAAGAAAATTATTCCAAGCATAATATAAGTTTAATTTGGTGAACAATAATGGAAATGGAGGTGCATTGTTTGGAAACAATCAAAGCATTAAATAATGAGGATATTTATATTATTGCAACTGGTGTTATTATGGGAACGATTGCTCGACTTATTACCCTTAAAGTTGATTTCAGGCAAATACCTTCTTATCCGACAGCTTATTTTAACAATATCTTTTTAGGCTTTGTTGCTTCTACTCTCGGCGCTGTCGCAATTCCNNGCAGTTACTTTTTTGACTGTAGCGGTTCAGCAATTCCGTGATGTTAGAATATCTGAGCGGGACAGTTTGGGTAAGTTGGAACATACTGAGTATACACAGCGTGGGGAAGCATATATAGATGGTATTTCGAAAACATTTGAATCGAGAAATTATATCTCTTTGATAACCGCTTTGGCCACCGTTCTAACAATGGAAATTATTCGAAATAGTAATATAATATTAGAGATTGTATTCGGCGCTATTGTAGGAATTGTCGTAATGATTTTAATTTATCGTTTTACAAAAGGTAAAACAGTGGGTGATATTTGCAGTATAAGTGAGGGCAAAATTGAAGTAAAAGGCTCAGAATTATATGTAGATGGTATGTTTGTAACCAATTATCTTGGAACAGACCGAAGCAGAGAACTATTTTTAAATGAAGGAATCGCAATTGTATTGATTCCGAAGAATTCAAGGAACCGTATTACACTTGAGAATTATGGGCAGCGCCAAGCAATTTTGTTTGAATCGGTTCGGATTTTGGGCGTTAGGAGATATAAATTTACGAGAAGAAATTTCGCTGATGGGAAGGTAATTATAGCATTTGTCCCGATTGTGAATGATGTTGATAAATTAATAAAAGCCATCGGCCATACGCCGATTTTAGAGAACAGCAGAAAGATAGGACGAATCATGAAGACAGCGGGGGATTTAGATGATGAGTAATGCAATCGAAATTTTGGTCTATATCACTTCTGATGAAAAAAGAGTATTAAGCGGAGACCCTCTCACACTGCTCATCAAAGATGAAAATGAACAAAAAAAGCTGACGGTTGAAATGGCTCGGGCTTTAAGAGGAAATGTAGTACAATTGAGTACGGGAGATTATATAATCATTAGCCAGGATCGGTAAGATCTCTGGGCTGGATTATTACTTGATTATATTTACCACACGCGCTTCAATACCGTTGTCCAGCCTATAGTCAAACTTAGAGCTTTTATTGTTTTAAGCTATAGCGCAACACGAATAACGACGAGACTGTTTAAATGATTTAGATGTTTACCATAAACAGCTTCGAGATAAATGGTATAGTTAGAAATCTGTAAGCCAAGGAATAATTTTGTAACAATGAAACTTTCCATCAAGTTGAAACTTTTGCTCAATAATTTGAAACTTTCAAAAGGAATCGTTCATTTGTATCAAACTTTAGCTTACTAGACAAATAGACATTACACGAACACCTATTATTTCAAAGCAGGCTTTGCCGTAACGGCGTGGTTGTAATGTCAAACAAAGAACAGCAGCCTGTAGCAAAAAAATTAGATGAAGAAAGATTTCAGAAGCTATAATCTTTCCTAAAAATTAGTTACTTGTTAATAGATATAGATTTGCGATATTCCGATGGAGTCATCTTCATTATTTGCTTAAAATATTTAGCATAATAGCTTGAATGCTTAAAACCACTTTTATAAGCCACAGTCGTTATGGAATCATCTGAACGTTTAAGCAGTTCTATACTTTTTGTGAGTCTGTAATTCAATAGGTAATCATAAGGAGTAATTTGCAGAATTTTCGAAAAACAACGAGTACATTCTGTTTTACTGACATTTGCGCTCTTTGCAATATCGTCCAACATGATATCATCCGCATAATGCTGATGAATAAAAGAAAGAAAAGCCCGCATTCGTTCCTGCCTGCAGATATCTGATTTAGGAAGTTTAATCGTTGCCGTTTCTATATTTGAAATAATGATCAGCCATATATTTACAAGTTTTGTTAATACCTCATATTCATAAAATTTTGTACTACCTTTTTTTAGCACTAATTGGTTTAAATCTCTTAGCATGCAAAGGACCTTTTTATGCCATGGCTTTAAAGCGCGAAAGGCGATTGCAGGTATGGATGGATTTCCCGTTATAGGTAGAACATCCTGTTGTGCCATTATGCTGCCCGGGTAAAACATTAAAAAATATTCCGGAAAAATAAAACTTCTATAGTGGCAATTTGGTTCCGGAATAGTCTGATGAAGTACCTCTTTGTTTATAAATACAGCTTCTCCAGCATTTAAATCAAATGAACGATTGACTGTTCGAAAATGAGCCTGCCCTTTTAAAATAAGAATAAACTGTACATCTTCATGCCAATGCATTATTCGAAATCCTGAATTTTGCGGAGAACATATTTTATTTTCTACTTCTAAAGTTAAAAATGGAAATGAAGTATTCCATAAAGGATTTTGGGAATGGACATAATGATCTTTACTCTGCATAGTATAGGCCTCAATATGTTTATATAATTATATAATTTGGCTGTTTTTTTGTATTCATATCAATTAATGGATTATATTATTATATTGTTTGCTAAGATTGAAGTCAATAGATATGAATGAAGAGGGAAAGAAAATGAAAATTGATGATAATCCACTAGAAAAAGGGGCAATGAAGGCTTTCCACCGAGGCAACAGAGTGGAAGGGTTAAAAATTCAAGACAGATTTGTAGATACTTTGCATGAAACAATGAAAGAGCAGGATCATTGTTCCTGTAAAAAAGCCTGTAAATACCATGGTAAATGCGTGGAATGTGTTGCTATCCATAGAGCTCATCAGGAACATCTGCCCAATTGTTTCAGAGACATGGTAAATCGAAAAATTAAAAGCTTATCTGAATTGACGGAACATACCGTATTAGATAACTAAAAACCAATCAGGCAGGAAATCTGTGCGGGCAACCCCAGACTGCGCTAGGGGAGAAAAACCTCCAGACACGCTGAAGAATTCCATTTATTTGTATCCGATAAATACTCGGGACAAGTTGTCATTTCATGCAAAATGATTTATAATGGAAAAAATATTGTCTGCCTGTGCACAGAATCGCACAGCGAGCTCTCTGGAGGAAGCCATGCGAAACAGATATTACAAACATATTGGTAAAAACGTCGGCCGGGCCGTGAGGGATGCTATCCGCTCCGGTAATTTTGAAGGGATTGGCCGGGCGATTGACAGCAGCGTTCAGGAAATTTCCGACGTTGGAAATGAAGTTTTCAATGACCTGAAAAATGCTGGCCGGCGCCCGCCTTATACTCATGCACAAAATGGATCACAGGGCGGTGCTTTCCGGAACGACTCGGACGGCTGGCAGCCCGCGCCTTCCGAAACACAATCAGTTTATCAAAAACCGACTGTGCGTTTCGCATTCCGCAGCAGGATGCCGGGCAGCATTTCCGGCCTTGTTTATGCCATTGTCGGCGCTTCCGTCGGCATTCCGATGCTGATCGCGGATATTTCGGTATTCATGGTAGGCGTTACTGGATATATGACTTTATCGGATTTAACTATAGCCGTTTCAGTTCTCATTCCTATTACGGTGGCNNCTGCGCCGCCGTGCACGCCGCTTTGCGCGATACCGCGACGCAATGGGCAGCGCTGCTTTCTGTACGGTGGCTAAACTTGCCGATACGGCCGGAGTAACACAGGAACGCACAAAAAAAGATCTCAAAAAGATGATTGCCTGCGGCGCCTGCCCGCAGGGACATTTGGATCACAGTGAAACCTGCTTTATGGTGGACGACAAGATATACGACGAGTATCTGGAGGCGGAAAAGGCATACACCGTCCGCACAGAAGCCGCACGGGCCGAAGAACAAAAGCAACAGACGGATCCGAAAGAGGCAGAGCTTGAGGCCGTAAAAAAAGAGGGAAACGAATATTTGCGGCAGATTCGCACCGCGAATGACGCCTTGCCGGGCGAAGTGATTTCCGAAAAGCTGGATCGGCTTGAAAACGTGGCGGCACGCATTTTTTTGTGTGTCGGGCAGCATCCCGAAAAGTTGCCGGATATTCGCCGCTTTATTCGGTACTATATGCCCACAACCCTGAAGCTGGTAAAGTCTTACGAAGGGTTCGAAGGACAGCCGGTGCAGGGTGAAAATATCACCAGGGCAAAGGAAGAGATTGAACGGGCGCTGGATACAATCAACACAGCCTTTGAAAACCTGTTGGACACCCTTTTCGCTGATGATGCGCTCGACGTCTCCACGGATATTTCCACTCTGGAAACCATGCTCAAACAGGAAGGCCTGACCGGCAGCGACTTTACAAAAGCGCCGGACCATAGCAAAATTTCCTAAAATAAAACCAAATCACAATTGATATTGGAGGTTTACCATGAATCAGAACGAGATGCCTGCTCTTGAGCTTACGCTTGACCCGGCTCCTGAGCAGCCTGTTTCCGCGCAGAATATCCTTACACAGGCGGTTCACGCGCAGGAAGTCGCACCGGAACCACAGCTTACGCCGGACGAACAGAAGATGGTGGCTGATTTTGCCGCGAAGATCGACCTGACCAACAGCAATCAAATTCTGCAATATGGCGTGGGCGCTCAAAAAAAGATGGCGGGCTTCTCCGAAAATGCGTTGGAAAACGTACGCACCAAGGATTTGGGCGAAGTCGGGCAGATGCTTTCCGGCGTAGTGGCCGAACTGAAAAGCTTTGATGTCGACGAGGACGAAAAAGGTTTTTTCTCGCGTTTCAAGCGCGGCGGCAACAAAATTATCGCCCTGAGAGCCCGCTATGCCAAGGCGGAAACCAACGTCAGCCAGATCTGCGACGCGCTGGAAGCGCACCAGGTGCAGCTTTTGAAAGATATCTCCGTTCTGGATAAAATGTATGAGCTCAATAAGGCCTATTTTAAAGAGCTTTCCATGTATTTGCTTGCCGGGAAAAAGAAGCTTGAACAGGTGCGTTCATACGATTTACCGGCCCTGCAGCAGAAAGCACAGGCTTCCGGTCTGCCGGAGGACGCGCAGGCGGCGAACGACCTGTCCAATATGTGCGGCCGCTTTGAAAAGAAACTGCACGACTTGGATCTGACCCGGATGGTGTCAATCCAGATGGCGCCTCAACTGCGCTTGGTACAGAACAACGATCTGATTATGAGCGAAAAAATCCAGTCAACGATCGTCAATACCATACCTTTGTGGAAAAGCCAGATGGTGCTGGCACTGGGCGTGGAGCACTCTACGCAGGCAGCAAAGGCCCAGCGAGAGGTTACCGATATGACGAACACCCTGCTGCGCAAGAATGCAGACGCGCTCAAAATGGCAACCATCGAAACACAGCGGGAATCCGAGCGCGGTATTGTTGACATCGAAACGCTGCAGCATACCAATGAAACACTCATCTCTACGCTGGATGAGGTCATGCAGATTCAACAGGAAGGCCGAGAGAAGCGTACACAGGCCGAGCAGGAACTTAGAAAGCTCGAGACTGATCTGAAAAACAAGCTTTTGCAGCTGCGTTAAGCCCTTTCATCGAATGCCCTTTGAAATTATCTGACTGCCTGAGCGCTGAAGCTGCAATATAAAAATTACGCCGCCAAAAAAATTGACGGCGTAATTTGATACCGGTCTTTACTTATATCCGTTTTCGCGGGCAATGGCTTCGTCGCGTATTTCGCTGCGCATCCCTTTCAGCGCGTCCTCTCGACGGCCGTTTTTTGCCTTGAGGTTTTCTTTGGCTTTATCGTCGGAGGTTTCTTCAATCATTTCATCCGCCCTGCGCATATTTTCAATTGTATGATTGATATTTTCCTGAATGTGTTCCACATTATCGCGGCGGTCGTCCGGTTTTGCTTTCATTTTTCCATCTCCTTTCACAGCCGTTGCTGATTTTATTATCTTAAATCACACTCCGTTTATGAGTGGGAATTGATGCCGAAATAAAAAATCAAGGATTTCATATAAATTTCTGTGATATAATTATAATAAATCAGTACAGGCTTTCCGATTTCAGCAACAGATGCTTTCGTCTTCCTGCCGCTATTCATAACGGTAATTATAAATTGCATAAGGAGATCAATATGGCCGAAATAAATGAAGTAATGAGACAAATTAGAGAGAGAAAATCCGTACGTGTGTTTGAGAAAAAAGATGTCCCGCAATTCGTGAAAGATGAAATCATTTCAGCGGCACTGCAAGCTCCGACCGCAGGAAATATGATGCTTTATACCATTATCGATGTGACAGATCAGGAAATTAAAAATCAACTGTCCCTCCTGTGTGATAATCAGCCGTTTATAGCAAAGGCACCGATGGTATTTGTCTTTTTGGCGGATTACCAAAAATGGTATGATCTATATCAAGCGGCAGGATTATCGGCAAGAAAACCTGGTCCCGGAGATTTATTGCTTTCCTGCGCGGATGCGATTATTGCCGCGCAAAATTCTGTAGTGGCAGCCCAATCGTATGGGTTAGGGTCCTGCTATATCGGCGATGTTCTGGAAAACTGTGAACAGGTAAAGCAGCTTCTGGATTTACCGGAATACGCCGTTCCGGCAGCCATGGTGGTATACGGATACCCTACCAAACAGCAGCTGGAAAGGAAGAAACCACCCCGTTTTCAGGCAACTCATATAGTTCACACCAATTCATACAGAAAAATGTCCGATGAGGAACTGCTTGCTATGTACGGCGAGCAAGACACAAATGAAAGCATAAAAAATATTTATGAAAGAAAATATACATCTGAGTTTGCATTGGAAATGAATCGATCGGCTTCGGAATACCTGGGAAAATTTTGACCGCGAGGGGTATCCTAAAGTCGCAGAATACAGGGTAATGGGTGTTGGAGCCCGGATGAACAAGATGAAACCCGCTGTACTGTTTACAATATCATTTAAAATACAGAAACATAAACTGTGAGCTCCATATCGATTTATGAGTCGGTAATCAATGGAATATGCGCAAAATCTTAACCGGGAAATGCACACGCTTTAGGACTAAGGCGTGTGCATTTTTATTTTGTGAAATAAAACCGGCCTCGGATAATGAATTTCCGAAATCACATATTAATCTTATATTAAGATTTGGCCGTCTGAATTGTAGATTTATTCACGAGGGGTTATAATGATTTGTCATGAATGGGGGAATAAATATCCTGATAGAAATCTTCTACAGATTACAGCTTTTTTCCGGCGCACGAACTCTTATTCTTTACAGAAAGAAGGATTGACAAACAATTGGATAAAATGGAAACTACACAGAATGTAAAAGAAAGCATTTATAAACTTCCTGTCGATAAAGTCTATGAAGCCCTTGAAACATCCGCTCAGGGATTGACGCAGGCTCAGGCACAGGAAAGACAGAAAGAACAGGGGAAGAACCTGATTAATTCCCAAAAGAAGAAATCTGCCCTTCTGACGTTTCTCGGAAATTTTACTCACCTGATGGCTATTTTACTTTGGGTGGCGGGCGCAGTAGCTTTTTTTGCGGGCATGCCAGAACTGGGCGTGGCTGTCTGGATGGTCAACGTCATCAACGGCGTTTTCAGCTTCTGGCAGGAAAGCCGGGCCGACAAGGCCACCGAGGCGCTGAAAAACATGCTGCCTTCCTATGTGCGTGTAATTCGTGACGGAGAAGAACAAAAAATTCTGGCGGAAGATCTGGTGACCGGCGATATTATTCTGCTTGAGGAAGGAGATAAGATTTCTGCGGACGCGCGCCTGATCGATTGCAGCGATTTGCAGGTTGACCAATCCACTCTTACCGGAGAATCGAATCCCGTCCGTAAGACAAAAGATGCCGTGCTGCGGGACGACCTGACGCGGGCTGAAACACCGAACCTTATTTTTGCGGGGACCAATGTGTCGGAAGGCAACGGAAAAGCCATTGTCGTAGGAATCGGTATGGGAACTGAGTTCGGTAAAATTGCGGATCTGACCCAGAATATGGAAAAAGAGGAAAGTCCGCTGCAAAAGGAATTAAACCGCCTGACAAAACAAATTTCGATTATTGCGATTATGTTTGGCGTTGTATTTTTTGTAGCGTCGTTTCTTTTGGTCAATCAGCCTTTTGCCGCTTCGTTTGTCTTCGCTTTAGGCATGATCGTCGCTTTTATTCCGGAAGGTTTGCTTCCGACAGTGACCTTGTCCCTTGCAATGGCCGTGCAGCGCATGTCAAAGCGAAACGCCCTGGTCAAAAAACTTTCGTCGGTTGAAACGCTGGGGAGCACTTCCGTCATCTGCACGGATAAAACCGGCACACTTACACAGAATGAAATGACAGTCAGCCATTTGTGGCTGGCAGAAGAAGAATTTGAGGTTACCGGTGTCGGCTATGAGCCGAAGGGCGATGTTTTGGAGGGCGGCAAAAAAGTGACCGCCAATGACAACCGGGATCTGAAACTCCTTCTGACGGGCGCGTCTTTATGCAGCAATGCCCGTTTGCTGCCGCCAAACGAAGAGTCTTCCCGCTACACCGTGCTGGGAGACCCCACAGAAGCCTGTCTGGGCGTTGTAGCCGAAAAGGCGGGGATTGATGTCCATAAGCAAATGGAGCTGACACCGCGCTTAAGAGAACTGCCCTTTGAATCACGGCGTAAAAGAATGACGACAGTTCATCAGCTGGAAAAGCCGGTTGAGGGAACCAGCCGTATTGCGTATATAAAAGGCGCGCCCAAAGAAGTCATGAAATTAAGCGAATTCATTCGCATCAACGGCGAAGTAAAGCCGATGACGGAAGAAATGCGTAAAAAAATCATGGAAGCGAACGACGGATATGCCCTGGAAGGCCTGCGCGTTCTGGCGGTTGCCTATCGCCTGCTTCATCAGGAGGATGACATTCCTAAAGCAATGAGCGCCTATACGCCGGAAATTATTGAGCAGAATCTGGTTTTTGTAGGGCTCGTGGTCATGGCTGACCCTCCGCGTCCGGAGGTGGCCGCCGCCGTTGCGGAATGTCACCGCGCCGGCATCCGCATCATTATGATTACCGGAGATTACGGCCTGACAGCCGAAAGTATTGCAAAACGCATTGGTATTGTGGAAAGCCAGAACCCACGGGTTGTGTCAGGACTGGAGCTGGAAGAGCTTTCAGACGAAAAGTTAAAGGAATACTTAAAAGATGAAATCATTTTTGCCCGTGTTGCGCCGGAGCAAAAACTGCGCGTTGTATCCAATCTGCAGGAAATGGGCGAAGTGGTCGCTGTAACAGGAGACGGCGTGAACGATTCGCCGGCGCTGAAGAAAGCCGATATCGGGGTTGCCATGGGTATTGCCGGCACCGATGTGGCGAAGGAAGCGGCGGATATGATCTTGACGGACGATAATTTTGCGTCTATTGTTCATGCGATTGAAGAAGGCCGCGCGGTTTACAGCAATATCCGCAAATTCCTGCTGTATATCTTGAACTCCAATATGCCGGAAGCGGTTCCTTCCGCAATGTTCCTGTTTTCCCGCGGAGCAATTCCGCTGCCGCTGACGGTCATGCAGATTCTTACCATCGATTTGGGCACCGATATGCTGCCGGCTTTGGGTCTGGGAACAGAGAAACCGGAAAAAGGGATTATGGACCAGCCTCCGCGCAATCAAAAAGAATCCTTATTGACAAAAAAGCTGGTCGTAAAGGCGTTTTTGTGGTATGGTTTATTAGGGTCCATTGCTTCGGCATTTTCTTACTTTTTTGTCAATCTGCAAAACGGATGGCCGGCGGTACCGCTTGCGGGCGGGGTTGATCCGGTTTACATCAAGGCGACTACCATGGCGCTGGCAGGGATTGTATTTTCTCAGATCGGGGCGGCGTTTAATTGCCGCACGGAAAGACAGTCTGTTTTCCGTGTGGGACTGTTCAGCAACAAACAGGTGAACTTCGGAATTGTGTTTGAAATCTTCTTGATATTTGCTTTGATATTTTTACCGCCTCTGCAATCCGTGTTTCATACATCGGCGCTTAATTTACAGGATTTCCTGATCTTATGTGTCTGGCCCCCGTTGATTCTGGTGATTGAAGAGGTAAGAAAAGCGCTGGTTCGTAAAAAAACTGCCCAAAATTATGAAAAAAGAACAGAGAGGTGAACGGCATGAAAGTGATCGTAGTAGGTTTAGGAAGAATGGGAACCGGACTGTCCCTCAATCTGATGAAAAAGGGCCATCAGGTAACAGTGATTGATTCGAATCCGGATGCTTTCAAAGCGCTGGGAAAAAACTTTAACGGGACAAAAGTGACCGGTATTGGCTTTGACCGGGATGTGCTGAACAAAGCAAGAATTGATCAGGTAGATGCTGTTGTATCCTGTACGGCAAGCGATGAGGCCAATGTTGTGATTGCAAGAATCGCAAAAAATATTTACCGCGTTCCCCGTGTGGTCGTGCGCCTTTATGATTCCACCAAAGCGAACCTTTACCGCCGGATAGGAATTCAGACTATTTCTACAACATCGTGGGGAATTGAAAGGGCTACGGAGCTCTTAATGTATCATCAGTTAGACAATGTATTCGAAATAGGAAATGTAAATGTGGTGCGCATCGAGGTTCCTCCGCTGCTGATCGGTCACACGGTAAATGAAGTAACGGCGATCGGAGAAGTTCAGGTGACCTGCGTCAGCCGGAACAATAAAACTTTTATTCCAACGACCGGTACAATTTTTGAAGCGGAAGATATTCTTTTCATTACAGTCATTGCTTCCGCCGCTCATAAATTGAAATCAATGTTGGGACTGTCATAAGGAGGAGGAATTGAAATGAAAGTGCTCATTATAGGCGGAGGACAAGTCGGATCCTACCTTGCCTCCTTATTAATTTCCAACGGCCATGATATACGGGTCATTGAACACCGTGAAAGTGTTTTCAATAAACTGGAAAAAGAATTGCCCCATGAGGCGCTGATATTCGGCAATGGTTCGGATCCCGAGGTACTGGAAAAAGCGGGCATTGCTTCAGCCAATGTAGTGGCTGCCGTTACCGGTGCGGATGAGATCAATTTGGTCGTTTCGACTCTTGCCAAAATGGAGTTTGGTGTGCCGCGTGTTGTCGCGAGGGTGAACAATCCAAAAAACGCATGGCTGTTCAACAACGGAATGGGCGTCGATATCGGCGTGAATCAGGCGGAATTAATGGCGCATTTCGTAGTCGAGGAAATGAACATGAAGGATATGTTTACCCTTCTGAAATTCAACCGCGGAGATTACTCCATTGTTCAGATAAAAGTTCAGCCAAATTCCAAAGCAACCAATCAGTTGCTGAAAAATTTGTCCATTCCTAAAAAGACGGTGCTTATCGCAATTACGCGTGAGAATTCCACTTTGATTCCAAAGGGGGACACCCAAATTCTGGTGGACGATGATATCCTCGCACTGACCGATGAGGGCAGTCGCAATGAGCTGAAGGGGATTTTCGGCTGAGCAGTTATATCCGTAACAACTGAAAAGAACACATGGCTTTCCGGAGGGGTATCTTTGAAATGAAGATGCCCCTCCTTTGCCGCTGGGTTTCCACGGATACGGCTGGGTGGCCGTCCACCCGGTAACTTTTGATTCATATGATGCAGATGATATGATAAAAAGCGGGTGTTCCTGACCGGAGCGCCCGCTGTCTGCCTTTTCATGCGGTTATTTCAGTGACTGCTTTACGGAGTTTATCAGAGTGCCTGTCCTGTCAAAGCCGAGATCCCACACACCTACACCCAGAAGCCCTTTGAAAACGGAATACTGCACTTTTTTCCGGATGGAGGCATCGTCGTCATAGCTGACGAACGTGGTGCCGTTAAATAACCATGGGACTGCGGCCGATGAATCATAAAGTTTCTGATAAGACGTGCTACTTACATATTTGGACTGAATGGTGTCATATCCAACGGGAGAAGCGGAGGAGAACCTCTGCCACAGCCCGTTGTTCACCCCGGAAACGCCCTGATAAACGTAACCGTAAAACGGTACCCCCATGATCAGTTTGCCAGGAGGGAACCCGTTGTTCAGCCAGCTTCGCACAGCTGCGTCCACGCTGGCCTTACCTTGGGGGGACTGCCCCGCCGGAAAATAGAGAGGGGCGTTAAAATCCGTAAACGAATCCCAGAAACCGTGCAGGTCATAAGTCATAATCATCCCGTAATCAACATATTTGGATATGGCAGAGAGACCGATTCGGCTCGCATAACCGTTGCTTGCCCCGCCCGCAAAGGAAAGAATATAATGCTTTTTGTCTCTGGAACCCTGCAAATTTAGTTTGCTGCGAATCGTTTTCAATAAAAGCTGAAAATTGGTCGGGTCGGCGGAACGCGTGACGTTTGAGGCAAGCCCGCCTCCGGTCGGGTATTCCCAGTCAATATCAATGCCATCAAAGCCTTTGGTTTTCATAAATCTGACCGCGCTGTCCGAAAAAGCGGCCCTTGAGGCTTCGGTGAGCGCGGCATCGGAAAACCGGCCGGAATCACTCCAGCCTCCGATGGAGATCACGGTTTTCAGCCAGGGGCAGGAACGTTTTAAATTTTTAAGCTTTGTAAAATTCGGATAGTCTATGTACGGATCGTTAGCGGCGATCTTTAAATCCGCGCCGACTTTTGCAAACGCATAATTCAGGACATTCAGGCTTGAAGCACTGACTTTATCGGGGGTAAAGCCGGAATAAGCCGCCCAACTGCCGTAGTAGCCGACAACCATTTTTGCAGGATGCTGGAACGGCGGGGCGGCCGGTGTGACAAAGGCGGTTTCCGTTACTGATTTTTCCAATGGGGAAGAGGAAGGCGATTCCGAAGATGAATTTTCCGCAGATGTACTGCCGGCTGACGGCCCGGCACTGCTGTATGCACCGTTTGGTGGGGAAGGTTCGGTCCGGTTTAAAAAGTACGGTTTTGTGCTGCCGATTCCGGCCGTAATGCCGAGGAGCAGCAGAACAATAACTGCGCTTAAAAACTTGTAAGGGAAGAAGTTCTTTTTCATAAGTTTCTCCATATTTCGCTGTTTTTATCAATATACTAACATTGCGTGATAAAAACCTCAAATATGAATTTCTGGAAGATTGAACGGAAAAATTTGTTTATCCCGGGGTAAATGAAGAGTTGTTCTGTTGAAACATGTTAAGATTTATAGTATGCTATTCATGCATCTATTATGGACTGCGGCGCTTTATTTATGAAAAGGAAAATAGTCGGAACGACGACAGACATATACCATCAATAAACAGTGGAGGACAAAAAGTATGAAGAAACTTAACTTTGCCATTCTGTGTGCGGGAAATATCGCCGGAACAATGGCAAAAACCGTTTCACAGATGAATGAGGTAACCCCGTATGCAATCGCGGCGCGGGAATTTGACAGGGCAAAGAACCTTGCCGGCCAATACGGCTTTCAAAAGGCGTACGGCTCCTACGAACAGCTTGTAAATGATGAAAATGTTGACCTTGTCTATATTGCGTCCCCGCATTCCCATCACTATGAGCATGTTAAGCTGTGCCTTGAACACGGAAAGCACGTTTTATGCGAAAAACCGTTTACTGTAAACCAAAAACAGGCGGAAGAACTGTTTGCCATTGCAAAGGAAAAAAAGCTGTTTCTGACGGAGGCGATGTGGACCTGTTTCCTGCCTTTTGCGGACAAGCTGCGGGAAATTCTCAGGAGCGGAATCATCGGGGAGCCTGTTACGCTTACAGCGTCCTTCGGTATGGATTTAAGGCATGTAGAGCGTGTTGTCAATCCGGAACTGGCAGGAGGCGTCCTGCTTGATATGGGAATCTATCCGCTGACCTTTGCCTCCATGTTTTTCGGCAGCGATATTGAACAGATCCAATCAGCCTGTGTAAAATCGAACCGCGGGGTTGACGCGCAGGACAGCGTGACCCTGATCTTTAACAACAGACGTATGGCTGTCCTGAACTTTTCCTTTCTCTGCGACTATCAGAATCAGGCGGTCATTTACGGCGACAAGGGCCGTATTGTACTGGACGACTTTTATATGGACCAATCCATTCAGGTGTACATAAAAGGGGAGAAGGAGCCAAGAATTTTCAGCGTGCCGTTTGATTATACAGGCTATGAGTATGAGGTGCGCGCAGCTGCCAAAGCAATTGAGCGCGGCGAATTGGGTTGTGAGGAAATACCGCATGAGGAAACGCTTCGCCTTTTGGGCATGATGGATCAGCTTCGCGCCGAGTGGGGCATCCACTATCCCTTTGAGTAAAACGGATGGCGTACAATTATAATTTCTCCCATATGAAGGATACTATAGCAGTCCGATAAATAAAGAAAAGCGAGGTAGTTTTATGCCCAAGGATAACCGTTTTGCGGTATTAATCGATGCGGACAATGTATCGGAAAAATATATCAAATATATTTTAGATGAAGTTTCCAATGATGGGGTGGCAACCTATAAAAGAATTTACGGTGACTGGACCAAGCCCGCGCTCGGCACATGGAAAAATGTTCTGCTGGAGTTTTCCATCACCCCCATTCAGCAGTACGGTTACACCACCGGGAAAAATGCCACGGACTCCGCGATGATTATCGATGCAATGGACATCCTGTATTCCGGCAATGTAGAGGGGTTCTGCATTGTTTCCAGCGACAGTGACTTTACGCGTTTAGCGGTGCGCCTGCGTGAATCCGGTATGAACGTGGTGGGCATGGGGGAAAAGAAGACGCCGCCACCCTTTATTTCCGCGTGCAACAAATTCCGCTATCTGGAGGTTCTGGCGCAGGACACCACGACTGCGCCAAGTGATTTGCCGGCGGAGGGGGAAGCGGCTGCTGCTGTCGTACCCGAAATGACCCCGCTTGAGACGATTAAAAGCACGGTGCAGACGATTGTACAGGAAATATCCGACGACGACGGCAGGGCTTTCGTCGGCGAAATCGGAAACATGCTGGTTCGCCGTTATCCCGATTTCGATGTCCGGAATTATGGCTTTAAAAAACTGACCCCGCTGATTCAGTCCCTGAAAATATTTGATATTGTATCGGAGAAAAACAGCGACGGCTATAACCGCCTTGTCTATGTAAAAGAAAAAAGCGTTCCGGCGCAGCAAAAGACAAACACAAAAAGGCTGCACAGGTAACTCTTTATGCATTGAAATAAAAAACAGGGTTCATGACGACCGTCATGAACCCTGTTTTTACTGTTTTGATTCCTTCTGCGCGGGAACATCGTGCTTTTTGTTACCCAGATAAGCGGCTTTCACTTCGGCGTTTTCAAGAAGCTCCTGCCCCTTGCCGGAAAGCTTGATGCGGCCCGTTTCAAGGACATGTCCCTGATCGGCCACACGTAGCGCGAGATTGGCGTTCTGCTCTATCAGCAGAATGGTAACGCCCAGTTTATTGATCTCTTTAATAATTTCAAAGATGCCCTTAACGACCAGAGGCGCAAGGCCGAGCGACGGCTCATCCATCATAATCAGTTCGGGCTTGCTCATAAGCGCGCGCCCCACGGCGAGCATCTGCTGTTCGCCGCCGGAGAGGGTTCCGGCCAACTGCCAGGAGCGTTCCTTCAGACGGGGAAAAAGATCGTAAACCCATTTGACATCCCCAGAGTAGTCGTCCTTGCGCATGTAGGCGCCGATCTTTAAATTCTCATACACCGTCAGATTCGGAAAGATTCTGCGGCCTTCCGGGACAAGCGTTATGCCGTGTTTTACGATTTCCTCCGAAGGTTTTCCGGTAATATCGAGGTCGTTGTAGATGATTTTTCCGCTCTGCGGCTTGACAAGGCCGACCACCGTGCGCAGAGTGGTGCTTTTGCCCGCTCCGTTCGCGCCGATCAGCGTAACGATGCTTTTGTCCGGCACCTCAAAGGAAATTCCCTTGACGGCTTCAATGCCTCCGTAGGATACATACAAATTCTCAATTTTCAGCATCGTCGTCCACCCCCAGATAAGCCTCTACCACACGCTGGTTATTTTGTATTTCGGCGGGTGTACCCTTGCCGATCGTCTGACCAAAGTCAAGCACGTAAATCCGGTCGGATATTTCCATGACCAGATCCATATGGTGCTCAATCAGGAAAACAGTAAGGTTGAAATCCTGCTGAATCTGCTTGATGGAGGCGGTAAGATCCTCGGTTTCCTGCGGATTCATGCCCGCCGCAGGCTCGTCAAGAAGAAGAAGCTCCGGTTTTGTCGCAAGCGCCCGCGCAATTTCAAGATGGCGCTGCTGCCCGTAAGGAAGCGAGCTTGCAATGGCGTCCTTCACATCCGCCAGCCCCATTCTTTCGAGAAGCTCTTCGCTTTCCTCGCGCATTCGTTTCTCGGCGCGGACCGCGCCCGGCAGCCGCAGCGTTGCGCTGAAAAGATTGCTCTTCATCGAAAAGTGCTTCGCGATAATAATATTATCGAATACCGACAAATCCTTAAACAGGCGGATATTCTGGAAGGTGCGCGCCACGCCCTTGCGGGTGATTTTGTCCGGGCTCATGCCCGTGATATCCTCGCCGCGCAAAAAGATTTTGCCGCTGGAAGGGGTATACACGCCGGTAATCATATTGAACGCCGTTGTTTTTCCGGCTCCGTTCGGGCCGATCAGGGCCACAATCTGATGCTCCCGGATGGTCAGGTGCAGGTTGTCGACAGCGACGACACCCCCGAACTGCATGGTCATATTTTCCGTTCTCAGCACGATATTTTTATCAATTGTTTCGTTGATGCTTTTGTTCTCTGCTGTCATTTCGCGCTGCTCCCTTCTGTGCCTTTCGGGGATAATTTTGCCTTGATTTTGGCAAAGAAGTTAAATATCCGGTTCCAGGTCAGTTCCGTTCTGCCCATTAAGCCCTTGCTGTAGAACAGGACGATCACCATCAGCAGGAGGGAGAAAATCACCATGCTGAAGCCGGGGCGGAACAGCGAAATCTCATAACCGGCAACGGTCAGCGGCTCATCGAAGGTACGAAGAAGCTCCAGCCCGCAGGTTACGATAAAGGAAGCGATTACGGTGCCGCTGATGCTGCCCATGCCTCCCAGAACGATGATCAGCAGGAAATTGTAGGTGAGCGTAAAATAGAACTGCTTTGGGTCCACCGTGCCGAGCAGGGAAGCGTAAAGTCCGCCGCCGATTCCGGCGAAGAAACCGCTCACGACAAAGGCCATGACCTTATGCCTGAACAGATTGATGCCCATCGCTTCGGCCGCGATGTCGTCTTCGCGAATTGCTTTGAACGCCCGGCCGTAACTGGAGTTGATCAGCAGCGCCGTTAAGATTAAAATGATAATGGAGACGCCGAATGACCACCACATGTTGTTTGCGTTGTCCGGAATTTTATTAATTCCCAGCGCCCCGTTTGTCACGCTTTGCCAGTTGGTGAGCAGAATGCGGATGATTTCCGAAAAGCCCAGCGTAGCAATAGCCAAGTAGTCGCCGCGCAGCCGCAGAACCGGTGCTCCGATTAAAAAGGCGGCAAAGCCGGCGATCACGCCGCCAAGCAGCAGCGCGGGGACAAAGGCAAGGTGAATCCCGGCAATAGCTGAGTCCATCGGTTCCATATAGTAGATCGTGGAACGCATATCCAGCGGGAGCGTGAAAATCGCCACCGTGTATGCGCCGATGGCCATGAAACCGGCCTGGCCGAGAGAGAACAGGCCGGTAAAGCCGTTGATCAGGTTCATGGAAAGGCCAATAATGGTGTAAATTGCACACAGATTTAGTATTCTTACTATGTAAGCGTCCAGATAGTTGTTAGCAAAATAGATCAGCGCGATTACAATAACCGCAAGAATCGCGGTGCAGATGATGTTGCGCTTTTTCGTTTTTTTCATCATGTTACACCTTCTCCGTTATCTTTTCACCGATTAACCCCGTCGGTTTTACCAGCAGGATTAAAATCAGGAGGATGAAGGCGAATGCATCACGGTAACCGGTCAGTGGCTGGAAGAAAGCAACCAGCATAACTTCAATCAGGCCGAGGATAAAGCCGCCCAGTACAGCACCCTTAATGTTGCCGATACCGCCGATGACTGCGGCGATAAAGCATTTCAGTCCGGGCATAACGCCCATCAGGGGAGAAACCTGCGGGTATTTCATTCCCCATAAAATCACGCCTACAGCGGCTAGGCCGGAGCCGATACCAAAGGTGGCGGCAATGACCAGATTGATGTTGATACCCATTACGCGGGCAATTTCATAGTCTTTTGAAACGGCGCGCATCGCCATGCCCAGTTTGGTCTTGTTAATGACGAACAACAGAATCGTCATGCATATAATCAGGACAAACGGCACAACGAGCGCAACCTTTTGAATGGAAACCGTTCCAAGAGCAATAGTGGACATCAACCCCAGAAAATCTGGAAAAGCCTTTGGCTTTCCGCTGAAAAGATAGGTGGCGAGATTCTCAAGGAGAAAGGAAACGCCGATCGCCGAAACAAGGATGGAATCCTTGGGCGCGTCGCGCAGCGGGCGGTAAGCCACCCTTTCAATCAGCATGCCCAGTCCGGCGGTCAGGACAACCACAAAAATACAGGAAAAATACCACGGCAGGTGAAAGACCGCAACACCAAAAAAGGTAAAGTAGGCTGCCATCATAAAAATATCACCGTGGGCAAAGTTGATGAGGCGCAGAATTCCGTAAACCATCGTATAGCCGACGGCTATCAGGGCGTACAGGCTTCCCACCGCAATTCCGTTTGCCAGATTTTGTAAAAACAGTTCCAGCGTCATAGCACAACATCCCTACATCAAATTATTCGTTATTTTGAGATAGTAACCGTATCCTTGTAAGTGAATTTTCCGTTTTTTACTTCTTTGATAATGGCGGAATCTTTGTCGGGATCTCCGTCCGCGTTAAAGGTCAGTTTTCCTGTTGCGCCTTCCACATCCTTTGTCTTTGCCAAAGCGTCGCGGATAGCGGTGGAGTCGGAGGAATTGGCGGCCTCAATCGCCTTGATGATAACGAGGTAGGCGTCATAGCCCAGCGCGCTGACTGCGGCCATGTTCTTATCGGGATATTCCTTCTTATAGGCTTCGACAAACTTCTTGCCTTCTTCCGTTACAGGGGCGGAATCGTCGAAGAAGGTGGAAATGGTGGCGCCTTCCACGTCTTTGCCGCCAACGGAGGTGAATTCGTCAATATCCCATGTGTCACCGCCGAGGAACGGAACAGTGATGCCGAGCTGGCGGGCCTGCTTCATGACCAGCGCGGATTCCGTAAAGTTGCCCGGGGCGAAAATAACGTCAGGATTGGCGGCCTTCACGGTGGAAAGCTGTGCGCCGAATTCCTGGTCGTTGGTGTTGTAGTTAACGGTTGTTACCACAGATTTCGGGTCGCCTGTCAGTTTGACAAAGGCCTCTTTAAAGTATGTAGCCAGACCGACGGCATAGTCGTTGGAAACTTCCTGGATAATGGCGGCCTTTTTTGCGCCGCTCTTGAAGGCGTAGTTTGCCATAACGGTCCCTTGGAACGGGTCAAGGTAGCAGACACGGAAATAATAGTCGTTTCCTTTTGTTACCAGCGGGTTTGTGCAGGAAGCGCCCACCGCAGGGACTTTGTTCTTTTTCACAAGGTCGCCGGCCGCCATGGAAAAGCTGGAGCCCCAGGAGCCAATAATAGCGGAAACCTTGTCTTTTTCAATCAGACGGGCAACAGCCGTGGTGGCTTGTGCCTTATCGGATTTGTTGTCCGCAACAACAACCTCTACTTTTTTGCCAAGAACTTCGGGATAAAGCTTGTTGGCAATTTTGATTCCTTCCACTTCGGCCTCGCCGCCCGCGGCATTTGCTCCTGTCAAAGGTTCAAATACACCGATTTTAATGGTGTTGCCGCTGGTGTCTGCGGTGCCGGATGCGGTATCCACTTTTTTACACCCTGAAAATGCTGTCGCTGTCATTACCAGTGCCAGCAGCAGTGCTGCAATTTTTTTCATGTCAAGTTGCCTCCTCAGTCAATTCAGTTTATTTTTGCACCCCGTCCGGGGGCCAGTGGGCGTTGCGTAAACTTTTTATGATTATATCATGCTAATATGTAAAATTCAAGCAAAATGAATTTTTGATTTAACAATCCGGCATTTTTCGCCGTATAATTTAAAATTTTTTAATCAGCAACGCCTATTGATGAATATCCAAATCTACAAAAGTGTAAATTACTGTATATTCAGATATATCAGTGTACGCAGCGCTTTATTCTTCGGCGCCTTTTTATGATAAATTTTATGAAATTTAATACCGAAGTCAAAAGTGGCCGGTTGAAATTTACGTGCGAATCTCCTGCAAATAATTAAGAAATCCTTAATTAAAACAAATTATCACAAAAAAATTCTAAAATTTGCAAATAATACTGGAAAAATTCAAGAAAATAGATTATGATTAGAAAGAGTAATCGATTATGTTTTTTATATCATTATAAAACTATAGTTTGTGGAGGCAAGGAAGATGGAAGCAGTTAGAAAAAATGATAATAGCAGGTTTTTAAGTATTTTGAAAAGAATCTGGGACGGCCCGGATTACAATGAGGCGGAGGATGTTTCCGGCATGCAGTTCGGTAATGCCAAAATTGTGGAATACACCAGTGACAGAAACGTTGCGGAGTTTAAGCTTGAAGTAAAGGACGATGAGCCGGAGGAGCCGCAGTTCAGCGCACCCAAGCCCATTGAAACCGGCAGACATGAATTTCAGCCGCTGAAACCCGATTTTCAGCCCCAGAAACCATACGAACTTCCTACCGCTAATGATTTTAGTTCGTCCAAGCAAACTACTGTTATCTCGAAAGGCACCGTTATTACCGGTGATATAAAATCCGAAGGCAATCTTGAAGTATACGGAGCGGTTACGGGCGGAATTACAACGACCGGCAATGTCAAAATCAACGGAAAGCAGGTAGGCGACATTCAGGGCTCAAGCATCACGCTGAGTGCCTGTACCGTTCGCGGAAATATTACCGCTGCCGAAGATATGAACATTGACAGCGATTCCGTTATCATCGGAGATATCAAAACAAAGAACCTGACGATTAACGGCAGGATTCAGGGAAATATTCAAGCAAAGAACGGCATTACCTGCGAAAGCAACGCAATCGTGATCGGTGATCTGAAAGCCGCCACGGTTACGGTGAACAACGGCGCGAAGCTTCAGGGCAAGCTGGAGATTTTTAACGGGCAGCTTGGCGATATCAGAATTCAGGATGAGGACAGACCGATTCATCCCATTGAACAATAATAAAAGCAGCGGCGGAAATTTTCCGCCGCTGCTTTGCGTTTTATGACAGTTCTGTCTTCTCCGCCTATGGTGAGGGAAGACGGTAGAAAAAGAGCGGACGCAGCAATAGCGTCCGCTCTGAAAGTTAAATTTTGCGGGCAGCGGGATCAGTCGCTGCTGAAGGGAAGCAGTGCGAGGTGACGGGCGCGTTTGATCGCGATGGTCAGCTCACGCTGGTGATGTGCGCAGGTGCCGGTTACTCTGCGGGGCAGAATCTTGGCTCTCTCAGAAATAAAGCGGCGAAGCTTTGCAACATCCTTGTAATCAATTGTGTCGACTCTGTCAACACAGAATCCGCAGACCTTTTTGCGGGTTTTACGTCCGCCGGGACGGCGGTCTCTGTCCTGTCTGTCGTTTCTGTCATTTCTATCGGCCATGGCAAAAAGCCTCCTTTTCTCATCAATAATTCAAGAGGAGATGTTTTAGAACGGCAAATCGTCGTCTAACGGCATTTCCTCAAAGTCGCCTGTGTCGCCGCTTGTATATGCGGGAACAGGCTGCTCAGCAGTAATATCTGTCTTAGAATGATAATTGTTACCCTGCGCTCCGGCGCTGTCGCGTTTTGATTCTGCGAAATGCACATTATCAGCGACGACTTCAAAAGCTTTGCGCTTGTTTCCATCCTTGTCGGTATAAGTGCGCGTCTGAATGGAACCCTGTACCGCAACCAACTGGCCTTTGTGGAAATATCTGCACACAAAATCAGCTGTGCTGCGCCACGCAACAATATCAATAAAGTCCGCCTGACGATCCGCCCCCGATTTTACATAGGAACGGTCAACGGCAATTGTGAAACTTGTTACGGAAACATCGTTTGGCGTATGCCTAAGTTCAGGGTCGGCAACAAGTCTGCCCATTAAAACAGCGACATTGAGCATTCAAATCACTCTTCCTTCTTAGCTTTCTTTCTTTATGATGAGAGAACGAAGGACACCATCGGTAATCTTATAGATTCTGTCGAGCTCTGCCGTAAACTCAGGAGAACTTGTGAAGTTCACTAAGGTGTAGTAACCCTCTTCCTGCTTTTTGATCGGGTACGCAAGTCTGCGTTTTCCCCACTCATCAATGCTGTCGATGGTACCGTTTGCCTCAATCAAATCCTTGAACTTCTGGACCAGCGCGGTGACTGCATCCTCACCCGGTTTTGTGGAAAGGATAAATACGGTTTCATAGGAATTCTTTACATCTGACATTATTTGCACCTCCTTTTGGACTTTGGCCCCGAAATAAATCCGGAGCAAGGATAGTAAGCCGAAAACTGCGGCTTAACAGAGTAATTATATCAGTCCGACTTTGTGAAGTCAAGACTAATTTACAGCGTTTTACAAAGCTCCTTGAGGTACGCCCTGAATTCCTGCCCGATATCCGGGTGCTTGAGAGCAACCTCTACCTGCGCCTGCATAATGCCGAGCTTGTTTCCCATATCGTAGCGCTTTCCGGTGAAGTCGACCGCAATCATCCCAACGGAGCGCGCCAGCGCGCACATTGCGTCCGTCAGCTGAATTTCGCCGCCGGCGCCCGGCTGTGTCCGGTCCAGAATATCGAAGATATCCGGCGTCAGGATGCATCTTCCCAAAATGGAGTACAGGGACATGATTTTGTCCGGCGCCGGTTTTTCAATCATGTCGGTGCAACTGAAATAGTTGTCATGAATGGGGTCAACCTTCAGGGAACTGTATTTCGTAATCGCTTCGGCCGTTACCTGTTTTACACCCAGAACGCCTTTCCCAAATTCGTTGTAAGCCCGGATCAGCTGGCCGCACGCGGGGTCCTCGCCAATGATGACGTCGTCGCCGTACAGGACCGCGAACGGTTCGTTCCCAACAAAGGAGCGGGCGCAGTTCACCGCATGACCAAGGCCGCGGGTTTCCTTCTGGCGGACGAAGTAGATGTTCGCCTCATGGGAGATATCGATAATTTCCTTTAAAATTTTCTCCTTTTCCGGGCCGCCGCTGGTCAGCCTTGCCTCCAGCTCCGGCACACGGTCAAAATGGTCCTCAATCAAACCCTTGCCGCGGTTGGTGATAATCAGGATATCCGTGATACCGGAATGGACAGCTTCCTCCACAATGTACTGGATGGCCGGCTTGTCCACAATCGGAAGCATTTCCTTTGGCATGGATTTGGTCGCCGGCAGCACGCGGGTTCCCAGGCCGGCGGCCGGAATAACAGCTTTTGTTACTTTCATTGTTACAGCTCCTAATACTAAAATACTATTTGAGGCAGATAGATTACAATCATATAACAGATTAAAAGGCAGATTGCCAGTGAAGTGTTCACGCCCCCCTGCTCCTGCAGCTGAATGGCGGCGCGGGTCGCTTCCGAATTTTCGTGATGGATCTGCTCAATCTTATTGACACAGTGCTTCAAGTACCATTTATTGCCGTTAAAACCTACAATCAGCATGATGATGATCTGAATGGCCGCAATAACGGTCGGTACACAGAAGAGAAGAACCTGCTGGACCGGTTGCTGCGCGATCAGTTCGGACACCTGAAGAAGCTGAGAGTAAGTGGGCGAAACCGTATCCGTCGTGATTCCCTGCTGTTGGAGAAGGGATTCCAGCAGCGGCATGGAGAAATGGACGGACACATAAGTGGAAATCAGATACAGTACGGTCATGACCGCAGTGATCACGGAACCTGTTTTGTACTGTTTGCGGTACAGCATCCAGCCGCCAGAAAACAGAAACGCGCTGAAATTAAAACGGTTTCTGCCCATGCGTTTTGAATTAAGGAATACCGGCAGATAATACTGGGTATTGCTCTGCACCAGCTTCGCAACATCCCCTGCCGGAATGTTGTCAATCGGTTCGTTGGGGTTGACGCCTCCCATGGGGTCAAAAATAAACGGAACCGGCTGTCCCTGCGGGAAAGGGCCGCCCGTCGGCGGAAAGCCGTTCTGGGGAAACCCGTTTGGCGGGAAACCGTTTTGCGGGTGACCGTTTTGGGGAAATCCTGAAACGTCCTGCTGGTTCATCGTCAGCGACTGGCCGCAGTGGTCGCAGAACATTGCGTTCTGTGAGTTCATGCTGCCGCAGCGCGGGCAGCGTTTACTTCTGCCTTCCGCTGTGTCTGCGGATTTTGTTTCCTGCTGAGGGGGAGTCCATGCGGTATGTGAGCCGTGTTTGTCGGAAAACAGGCATTTGCCCGCCTGTTCATAGCACTCGCGATGATACGGTGCGCCGCATTCCGGACAGACGACAATGTCGTCGTCCCGGGTAAAGGGTTTTCCGCAGACAGGGCAGTTTAAACCTGTATAGTCAATCATAGTTTATCCTCCCGTAATAGATATCAAACATGTTATATTACCCTATTGTATATAATTTCAAAAGAAACTTCAATAATATATTCAATAAGTTTTCACCTAATTCACAATTGCCCGCCCGCTGAATTCCCGGTACAGGCGGAACGAAGGGGTGTCTTCAAGTAAATTCATCTTTACATTATACACAGAATAATTTATAATTAATTACAACAATTGTATTTTTGATTGCAAAGTCAAATGTGTTTCTCCCCCCGCCACAGGCGGGGGGGAGAAACACGAAATTACCCAAATTAAAGATCATAATTTAAAGGATGATAGTATGCTGCAGTTTGAAGAAATGAAGCTTGCTTTGCAGGAGCTGGAACCGGGTCTGAAGGATCTGGCAGAGGCGCTTGGGCTCGAAAGCATGCGCGAGGAGATTGCCAAGCTGGATGAAAAAGCGGCTCAGCCCGGTTTTTGGGACGACATGAGCAATTCACAAAAGGTTTTGCAGCGTTCCAGTATGCTGAAGAATAAGGCTGCCGCATATGAACGGCTGAAAAATGCGTACGGCGATACGCTTGCCCTGATTGAGCTGGCCGACGAGGAAGGCGATCTTTCCCTTTTGCCGGAAGCGCAGGAAGAATTTAAAAAGTTTCAGGATGAACTGGAAGCACAGCGCCTTTCAACGCTGCTTTCCGGTGAATATGACAGCAAGAACGCGATTCTGACGTTCCACGCGGGTGCCGGCGGCACCGAAGCGCAGGATTGGGCGGAAATGCTTTACCGCATGTACTGCCGCTGGGGCGAGCGCCACGGCTATAAGGTGGAAACGCTGGATTATCTGGACGGGGAAGAGGCCGGACTGAAAAGCGCCAGTGTTTTGATCGAAGGCATAAACGCCTATGGCTTTTTAAAAAGCGAAGTCGGCGTGCACCGCCTTGTCCGGGTGTCTCCGTTTGACGCTTCCGGCAGGCGGCACACGTCGTTCGCTTCCCTTGAAGTGATGCCGGAAATCGACGACGATGTGGAAGTTGAAATCAACCCTGAGGACATCAAGATGGACGTTTACCGCGCGAGCGGCGCCGGCGGCCAAAAGGTCAACAAGACCTCCTCCGCGGTGCGGCTCACCCACATTCCAACGGGAATCGTGGTTTCCTGCCAGGTTGAGCGCAGCCAGTATCAGAACCGTGATGTCGCGATGAGAATGCTGAAATCAAAACTGGTGGAAATCAAAGAGCGCGAAAATCTGGAACGCATTGAGGATATCAAGGGCGTCCAGAAGGAAATCGCATGGGGCTCGCAAATCCGCTCCTATGTCTTTATGCCCTATACGCTGGTGAAGGACCACCGCACCGGCTTTGAGTCCGGCAATATCAACGCCGTGATGGACGGCGACCTTGACGGGTTTATCAACGCCTACCTGAAAGCGCAGAGCCTGAATGCGCTCGGCGAAAATATAGAATAAAACAGCAGGGCGACTCATGCGAAAGGTTACAATATTGATATTGGCAGTTTCAATATTTAAACTTTATTTTCCGTAAAATGGAGGCTATAATAGGGGACACAATCATTGACATGATTATGTATTTTTTGCGGCAACAGAAAGGTCGTGGTTCCCTGTGAAGTCACGTTTGCACAAATTTGCCTTTTTATTTGTCGGCATGGCGGCTTGCGCCGCATTTGTCTTTTCCGGCGTTACCCAGTCGCCTCCCATCCCTCACAGAAAGATCGGAATGCCTGGAAAAATCGTGTTAAAAGCGCCGCCCGGCACCTATGCCGCGCCGGTTTATAAAATAGTTTCCCTGCCCCATGCGAAAATTCCCCTTGCGTTCACCAAACTGAAAGAAAAATATAATCTGGTAACCATTCCCACTTACGATGGCTCCTATCAGCTGACGCACCCTAAGGTGCTGTATTTTCCCAAAGGCTGGAACGGGTATCAGTACTGGATGTCCATGACGCCGTACCCCTACGAAAATGACGACTATGAGAACCCGTCCATCGTTGTTTCCAATGACGGCACCACATGGGGAATTCCCGAGGGGCTGAAAAATCCTGTTTCCGGACTTCCGTCGGATGTCGCGGCCGGCGGGCATTACTCGGACCCGCAGCTTGTGATGCGCGGGAATACTATGGAGCTTTGGTACCGTTACAATCCCGCGCGCCGCGGGAAAAAGCTGCCGGACAATTCGGTTAATATTTATTACAGGAAAACCTCCCGGGACGGCGTGCACTGGACGGGGGCGAAAAAACTTCTGCAAAGCCGGCATGGCTACCTCAGCCTGTGTGTAAATTATGAAAAGGCGGAGTACAAAACGTGGTACGCCACCTACGGCGGGGATCTGTGCTGTTCCGAAAGCCGGGACGCGGTGGACTGGTCGGCTCCCGTACGCTGTTCGGTTCCTCTTCCGGCCGGGTTTGAACCGTATCATCAGGATATGATTCGGTATGGTTCGGAATACTACCTGCTCCAGACAGCGGAAAAGACCTCAAATTACACTTTTCAGTTGTTTTTATTACAATCGGAGGACGGGATTCATTTCAGCGGCGCACAGCCCATTTATCCCAGCAAGGATATGGCGCTTTGGAAAAACATTTCGTTCTATCGCAGTACCCTGTTTGTAAAAGATAACAAGCTGAATTTATATGTCTCCATGATTATCCCGCATTTAAAGTGGTACATAACGCAGTGCCAAATACCGATTCCGAAGCCGGTACCCGGCCAGCAGCCCGGTAAAGCCGGCAGCGCCGTTAAGATCTGAGTGGAACTGTGCATTATAAAACGAGGGCCGCTAACGCGGCCCTCGTTTTATTGATTTCTCAGCAGTTTTTGAAGCCTGTTGTCCCTTCCGCAGAACAGAACGCGCACATAATCCCCCATGATCCTTGAGGCAAAACGTTCGGTGTACCGCTCCTGCAGCTCCTGTATGGAAAGATTGGTGCTGATGATGGTCGGTTTTTGCGCCATCAGCCGTGTATTGACGATGTTGTAAATTTCAGCACAGGAAAATGCGGTTTTAAACTCCGTTCCCAAGTCATCCAGAATCAATAAATCGCATTCCAGCAGCAGGCGGCCGGTGTTTCCTTCGTCCCGGCCGAAATGCTCTCGTTCCAGTTTGGTAATCATGTTGTTGACGGAACAGTAGACCACGCCGAAGCCCTTCTGAATGGCCGTGTTCGCAATCGCCAGCGACAGGTGCGTTTTGCCAAGGCCCGTGGCGCCCTGCATGATCAGGCTGGGAGAGGAGAGGGAAAAGCTGTCCGCATACCTCAGGCAGTTGCCGTATACGGCTTCCATTATGCTGCGGGGAGATTTATTCGCGTCGCCATCCGGCTTATCCGCGTAGTAATCCAGTGAAAAGCTTTCGAAGGTGGAAAGCTTCAGGGGTGTCAGGGCATTTAAAGTATCATAGGCCTGTGACCGCAGCAGCTTTTTCATGCATTCGCACATCCTGCCGTCAATATAGCCGGTGTCGCCGCAGAGCTTGCAGCAGTAGTCCGGTTCAAGATAATCTTCGCTATGGCCAAAGGATTTCAGCAAATCCTTCAGCCGGTTCTGCAGGGCGAGATTTTCCCCTTTTAACCGGGTGAGTTGCTCCTTTGTGCTGCCCCCGCCTAAAACCGCTTTTGCGGCGGCGATTGCCGTGCGCGACAGAACCGACTCGATTTTGCTCGCCTCAGGGCAGCGCTGGTAGAAAGCGGCCTTTCGCTGTGAAGCTTCATCCTCCGCGTTTTTACGGCGATCCAAAAGAATCCGCCCGGCGCTTTCATAAATTTCCCTGCTGTAGCCCAATGCAATCACTTCCTGTTAAAATTGTCAAAAACGCTGGAACGTTCATATTCCTCAATATCATAAGACGTTTTCTGCGGTTTGGTGCTTTTGCGCGCGGCCGCCCGCTCTTCCTTGTCTTTTTGCGCCTGCTCCAGCGTGGAGATGCCCTCCCGGTTCCAGCGTTCCAGAATTTTGTTCATATAGCTGATACTGAGTTTGCCGGTATTGTCAACACTGCGTTCATACGCTTCATGGATCAGCGGCAGGTCAAATTTCCATTGCGTAATCCAGACCGCCGCAAATGCCTGTTCCTTGGTGGAGGGCGAGCGGTGGGGGATGCCGGCCGCCTGCTCCACAATGCGCCACGCCTTTTGGTTCTCATCAAGGCGGCGCAGCTTTTCCTCCGCCTTCTCATGGGTGAAAATTTCCTCATCGGCCCAGTTCATGGCCACTTTTTCTATGTAGCGCGTATTTGCCTTACCAATGCTGACCACGTATTGCAGCAGCATGATAATCACATCCGCGGGCAGTCCGAAATCATCATGCAGCATCAGAAGCATTGCGGAATCCCCGTTGGAAATCAGGCGACCGAGAATCTGCTCGGCCTCCTGCATCAGACAGGCAATTTCCGTCGATTCCCCCATCCTTTTCGCAACAAAGGCATTGTCGGCCTTCTGTGGGCGCGACAGCAGCTTATGCGGCTTTTCAGCGGGTGACGGTTCCGGTTTTTCCGGCGCGGGAGTCGGTATATCTTTTACGGTTGCGGCTGTGTCGGGAGGCGCCGCTTTTTCAGCCGGTACAAATTCTCCGTCCTTTTCGGCAAAAAGCCCGGTTTGCCGCCAGTACAGCATAGCGTCCGCAACATCTGCTTTGTCAATGCAAAGCGTCTTTGCAATATCAGCCGCTTCAAAGTTTTCCCCGGCGTGGCGAAGCTCCCACAAAAGCACCTTCAACTGTACGGAACCGGCCAATTTAAGATGTTTATCGACTACGGAGCAGGGGACTGCAAAAATGGAGTTCCACTCTCCGAGATTAATGGAATAACGCATAGAGGTCACCTTTCCATAACAATTCGGTTTATTTTCTTGATCACGTCTGTTATTATAGCATAAGGATGTGAAATAGGGAATTGTAAAAAAGGTTTTAATATTTTTAAAAACCTACTTGACAAAAGGTCGTGTTTTGTCATATAATTATTCACGCACCAAATCTGCGAATGTAGCTCATCTGGTAGAGCGCCACCTTGCCAAGGTGGAGGTAGCGAGTTCGAGCCTCGTCGTTCGCTCCAATATTGCAAAGCGCCGGTATTCTGCCGGCGCTTTTTTGTCGGGTAAGCCTCGCGTTTTATTCGCGGCGCTTATTCACAAATATTCAGGAATGTGATATAATAATAAAGTTTTGTGAATTATGAGATTAAAGAGGTATCATCAATTATGGATTCAAGAAATGACATTCGAAATGTTGCAATTATAGCGCACGTCGACCACGGAAAAACCACACTGGTTGACCAGCTGTTAAAACAAAGCGGCATTTTCCGTGCCAATGAGAATGTCGCGGAACGCGTCATGGACTCCAACGACCTTGAGCGTGAGCGCGGCATCACCATCCTTTCCAAAAATACGGCCGTCATGTACAACGGTGTTAAAATTAATATTGTGGACACTCCGGGTCATGCCGACTTCGGCGGCGAAGTGGAACGCATCCTGATGATGGTTGACGGCGTTCTGCTGCTGGTCGACGCGTTTGAAGGCTGCATGCCGCAGACCCGCTTCGTGCTGAAAAAAGCACTTGGCCTTGGAAAAAAGCCGCTTGTTGTCGTCAATAAGATCGACCGTCCGGGCGCAAGGCCGGCGGAGGTGGTCGATGAGGTGCTCGACCTGTTTATCGAGCTGGGTGCCAATGAGGATCAGCTTGAGTTCCCGGTCGTTTACGCTTCCGGCCGCGACGGTTATTCCACGCTGGATCCGGATGTTCCGGGTACGGATATGACGCCGCTCTTCGATTCCATCATCAAGTACATCCCCGCGCCGAAGGGCGACCTGCACGGCCCGACACAGGTCCTGTTTTCCAATATCGATTATGACGACTACGTGGGCAGAATCGGAATCGGCCGTGTGGAACGCGGTGAGATCCATGATGGCGAGAATGTGATCCTCTGCTGCCGCGACGGCGAACAGAGAAATGTAAAAGTGGCCAAACTGTACCAGTTTGAAGGCCTGAAACGTGTGGAAGTGCAGGAAGCCAAACTGGGCGACCTGGTTGCCGTTTCCGGCATTACCGGGCTGAACATCGGCGAAACCGCCTGCTCCCCGGACTGCATTGAACCGCTTCCTTTTGTTAAAATAGACGAGCCCACCGTTTCCATGCTGTTCATGGTAAACAACAGTCCGTTCGCGGGCAAGGAAGGCAAATACGTCACTTCGCGCAATCTGCGCGACCGCCTGTTCAAAGAGGTGGAGACAAATGTTGCCATGCGCGTGGAAGAAACCGATTCGGCCGATACGTTTAAGGTGTCCGGCCGCGGCGAACTGCACCTTTCTATTTTGATTGAACAGATGCGCCGCCAGAACTATGAGTTTCAGGTTTCCGCGCCGCATGTGATCTATAAAACCATCAACGGTAAAAAATGTGAGCCGATTGAGCTGCTCATGATTGAAGTGCCCGACAGTTACGTTGGAGCCGTCATGGAAAAGCTCGGCACCCGTAAAGCGGAAATTATCAATATGGGTACGCGTGACACCGGGATGAGCCACCTTGAGTTTAAAATTCCGGCCCGCTGCCTGATGGGCTACCGTCAGGAATTCCTGACGGACACCAACGGCAACGGAATCATGAACAATGTATTTGACTCCTACGAGCCTTACAAGGGCGATGTGCAGACGCGTGCGCAGGGTTCGCTGATTGCGCATGAAGCCGGCGAGTCCACCGGATACGGCCTTTTCTACGCGCAGGACCGCGGCCGCCTGTTTATCGGGCCGGGCGTGGAGGTGTATGAAGGAATGATTGTCGGCGCAAGTCCGAAGTCTGACGATATTGTTGTTAATATCTGCAAGAAGAAACACGTCACCAATACCCGCGCCTCCGGTTCGGACGATGCGCTGAAGCTTACCCCGCACACGGTTTTGAGTTTGGAACAGAGCCTTGAGTTTATTCGCAATGACGAACTGGTAGAGGTTACGCCAAAGAGCATCCGTATGCGCAAAATGGTTCTGAGCAAGGAACTTCGTATGAAGCAGGCGAGTAAGAACAAATGATATGAGTTTTGTAATACTTGATTTGGAGTGGAACGGAACCTACAACCGCCGCCTCAAGGGCTTTATGAACGAAATCATTGAGTTCGGCGCGGTAAAGGTCGACCGGGATCTAAATGTGATCGATACCTTTGAGGCTTTGGTACGTCCGCAGGTCGGTAAGAAAATCAGCGGTAAAATTAAAACACTGACAAGTATTACCAACGAGGATCTGAAGGACGGACTGCAGTTTATGCAGGTGACCAGCCGATTTAAAAAGTGGGCCGGCGATGCGGTATTTATGACGTGGGGTACTTCGGATATCCTCGCGCTGATTGAAAACTGCCGCTATTTCTGCGGAAATGAGCGCATCCCCTTTTTAAAGCGGTATGTGAATCTGCAGGCTTTCTGTGAGAAGATGCTCAATTACGACCCGGCAAAACAAATGGGCCTGAGCACCTCGGCGCAGCTTCTGGAAATTGATGAGGAAGGCTTTGACCACCACCGCGCTTTGGGTGACAGTCTCCTTTCGCTGCGATGCTTTCAAAAGCTTTACACCCCCCGGCAGTTGGAGCCGTTTATTCAGGATGCGACAACGGATGAGTTTTACGACAGGATTCTTTTCAAGACATTAATTGTCTGTGACTTAAACAATCCGCTGATTAAACGGAGCGATATGCATTTTAGATGTGACATCTGCGGCAGCCGCGCGCACCGGACGAGCGAATGGCAGCTGAAAAACAAAAGCTACCGGGCGGAGTTCATCTGCTGGCACAGTCACCGCAGATTTTACGGCCGTGTGCAGTTTAAGCTGAAATATGAAGGCATGGTTGTAAAAAAAGCAATCCTTCCGGTCAATGCCGACAAGGATAAAACAGAGGACGAAGGGCCTCAAGAGGAGAGCTGACAGCTCTCCTCTTTTTTAGTCATATTTGCATTCTTTTTTTTGTTATGCTAATATCATACTGAATTTCATTCTGAAAGCAATGTACGGCAAAAATAAATCCTGCGTCGATTTCAAATAAGAGCCGGAAAAACAGTGATAGAATTGTGACAGGTTTGGAGGAACCGTTATGGAGGGCGTTATGAATTACGATTCTAAAAATATGAATATACAGGAAAAACAGGGCGTCTTCTACCTGNNTACGGATTCGTCCGCCACGCTTTTTCCACACGGATCGGCGGCGTAAGCGAAGACGAATACGCTTCGATGAACCTGAACTTCGGGCGGGGCGACAGCGACGAAAATGTGGTGCGGAATTTTCACCGGTTCTGTTCTGCCGCGGGTTTTGATTATTCTACGCTGGTCGCCTCGGCGCAGGACCACCATACCTTTGTGCGGAGGGTGGGGGCGGAAAATTACGGGACGGGTGTCTGGAAGCCGAAGGACATGAAAAGCGCGGACGGTCTGATTACCAATGAAAAAGACGTTACTCTTGTCACCTTTTACGCCGACTGTGTTCCTCTTTTCTTTCTCGACCCTCAAAAGCGCACAATCGGCCTTGCCCACGCCGGCTGGCGCGGAACCGCTGCAAAAATGGGGGCCGAAATGGTCAATGCTATGGTTCGGGAATTCGGCAGCAGCCCAAAAGACATTCTTGCCGCGGTCGGCCCGTCCATCGGCCCCTGCTGCTTTGAAGTGGACGCCCCGGTATATGAAGAATTTGCCGCTCTGCCCGGGATTCATCCGGAGAAATTTATTGTTCATAAGGGCGGCGGAAAATATATGATTGATTTATGGGAGGCCAACCGGCGCATAATAATGGAAGCGGGAGTGCCTGCGGAGAACATAGAGGTTGCGCAGCTCTGCACAGAATGCAATGCGCAGTGGCTGTGGTCCCATCGGGCGAGCGGGGCAAAACGCGGAGGGCTTGCCGCAATGATGTGTCTGAAGGGGGAGAAGAAATGACGACGGAGCATTGTATGCTGTGCCCGCGGGCCTGCGGCGCTGAACGCACGGAAACGGAAGGTGCCGGTTTCTGCGGGCTGGGCACAAACCCGGTTGTCGCCCGCGCCGCGCTCCATTTTTGGGAAGAGCCCTGCATCAGCGGGAAACGCGGTTCCGGTACGGTCTTTTTTACCGGCTGCTGCTTGAAATGTGTGTTTTGCCAGAACTATCAGATCAGCACGGAAAAGACGGTCGGAAAAATGGTCGGTGTTCAGGAGCTTGCGGATATTTTTGACCGTCTTGCGGCGCAAGGCGCACATAATATCAATCTGGTAAGTCCCACGCAGTTTGTTCCTGCAATTATTGAGGCGCTGAAACTTAGAAAAACGCGGATTCCGGTGGTGTACAATTCCGGCGGCTATGAAAGCCTGCAAACGCTGAAAAAGCTGGACGGCCTGGTCGACATCTATCTGCCCGACTTTAAATACGCAGACAACGCGCTCGCATTAAAATATTCCGGCGCGTCGGATTACGTTGAAAACGCCAATGCCTGTGTACTCGAAATGGCACGCCAGACCGGGCCGGCTCAATATGATGGCGAGGGAATGATGACTCGCGGTACAATGGTAAGGCATCTGATTTTACCGGGCAATACGCGCAATTCCATTGCCGCGCTGGACTGGCTGAGCGAAAATCTGCCGGATGGGGTGCTTGTCAGCCTGATGGCACAGTATATCCCCTGTGGAAAAGCGGCGGATCACCCGGAAATCAACCGCAGGATTACCAGACGGGAGTATCAAAAAGTTCAGGAGCATCTGTTTGCTTTAAACCTGGACGGGTTTGTTCAGGAGCCGGAGTCGGCGAGCCAGAGCTTTATCCCCCCGTTTAATCTGCAGGGCGTTTCGGACTTATAAACTCTTGACAAACAGAGTTCACCGTTGTAGACTATTATATAGTTTTTAAAATTACATAACATAATTTTTAAGAAACGGTGATATTATGAATAACAGCAGTATTAGCAAGTCGGAATGGAGGGCAACGCGCCGCAAAGAACTGGAATTGCCGAGCTATACACTGACGGAGGAAATACTGAATGCCGCCACCCACGGCGTTGGGGCCGGCCTAGCCATTGCGGGCTTCGCCGCGCTTCTCATCAACGGGCGTCACGATGTGCTGACGGTGACCTCTGTGTCTATTTTTGGCATAACAATGATTTTGCTTTATACGGTATCCGCGCTTTACCACGCTCTCGGCGTCTGCAAAGGGAAAAAGATCTGCCAGATTCTTGATCACTGCACCATTTTTCTGCTGATTGCGGGGACCTATGCGCCGATTGCGCTTTTGTGTTTCGGAGGAACGACCGGCTGGATTATGTTCGCCATTGTTTGGACTGTGGCCATTGTCGGCATCGTGCTTAACGCGATTGACCTGAAGCGCTTTAAAACTTTTTCCATGGTTTGCTATCTGGCTCTCGGCTGGCTTGTTATCTTTTTTCTGAAGCCGCTGATCGAGGACCTCGACCCGAAAGCCATCGTTTATCTGATTGTCGGCGGCGTGTTCTATACGGTCGGCGCGGTGATTTACGGCCTTGGCAAGAAAATAAAATATATGCACTCCGTCTGGCATCTGTTCGTGCTCGGGGGCACTGTTTTTCATTATTTGGTCATCTATCACATTTCCGTATAAAATTGTTTACAAATCGTACGACATTTTCTTCTTTTTCTGCGATATAATAAAAACACGGAAAACAATCGCAGCATAAAGAGGTGACACAATTGGATATTGTTCAAAGAGAAATGTCCTTCGACTCCTGTGCGGATGACGAACGGATTTTTGCGAGGATTATTGAGCCTGCCGAGAAGAAAAATGTAAAGGCTGTGCTGCAGATTGCTCACGGCATGGCGGAGCACAGTCTTCTTTACGTTGATTTTGCCCGTCAGATGGCTGCCGACGGTTACGTCGTTGCGGTCAATGACCATCTGGGTCACGGAAAGTCGGTGTCTGCCGGCGGGGCGTACGGCTATTTTGGAAAGGGTGGATGCCAGAATCTGGTGAAGGATATGCACAAGCTGTATCTGCTGGTACATAAGGATTATCCCGGCGTGCCATACGTGCTGATGGGGCACAGCATGGGTTCCTTTTTAGCCAGATCCTACGCGGTGCGGTACGGCGGCGAGCTGGCCGCCGTGATCTGTATGGGCACCTGCGGCAATCCGGACGCGGCGGTTTTAGCCGCTCAGAAACGGCTCAGCGATGTCATTGTCAAAAAGAAGGGCGAAACAAGTCATGACCTGCTTTTTGCAAAGCTTTCCACCGTGAAATACAACAAGGCTTTTGCGCCGTTTCTAACACCAAACGACTGGATTTCGCGCGACGAGGCCGAGGTGGATCGATATACGAAGGATCCGCTGTGCGGTTTTGACCTGACCGCGTCCGGTTACCGAGACATCGTTTATCTACAGGCCGAGATCAGTTCATCCGGNNGAAAAAGATGCCGCAGATTCCCATTCTACTGCTGTCGGGTGAAAAGGATCCGGTCGGCGATTTTGGAAAGGGTGTCAGACAGGTTGAGAAAAGGCTAAAAAAAACCGGCCATAACGTGCGGCTGGTTCTGTATCCGGGAGCGCGCCACGCGCTTTTGAGTGAAATCAATAAACAGGAAGTTTACGATGAAATAGCACGGTTTCTTGCGTCTGTGGCGGACAATTAGGTTTTGATAAAAAGGACAGCGCAAAGCGAAAGCTTTGCGCTGTCCTTTTGTGATATATCCAAACAACGCTCCATATACTTGCAATAAGGAGAATATGCTTATGTTTATCACTTTTCATATGAATCGGCGCTTGTCGCTGATGCTTTTTACAACGGCGGCAATTGCGCTGGTCGTATGCTGCGGTGCAGTAAACCCTGCCAAAGCAACGGATAACGGCAAAGGCGTAAAACTGCCTATTCTTATGTACCACAGTATGCTGAAAGATAAAGCATATCAGGGCGTGTATGTGATTTCACCGGATGTCTTTGAGAAGGACCTTCAATATCTGCAGAGAAAGGGATATACGGCTGTTGTGATGCAGGACTTGCTGGATTATGTAAAGCAGAAGAAAGCTCTGCCCTCCAAACCCGTTATGCTTACATTTGACGACGGGTATTATAACAACTACCTCTATGCCTATCCGCTTGTTAAAAAATATGATATGAAAATGGTGATTTCCCCAATCGGTTACTGTACGGATTTGTTTTCGCAGAGCGTCAGCCCGGATCACGCCAATTATTCGCACTGCACATGGGATCAGTTAAACGAAATGATTGCATCCGGCCGGGTGGAAATTCAGAATCACACCTATAATCTCCATGAAAGTAAAAACGGCCGTCTTGGAGCGGGCATGAGGAAAGGTGAGAGCATCAGCAAATACACTGCGCTGCTGAGTGAGGATTTAAGCAAAATGCAGGCGGAGATGAAAGAACACACCGGCTATACGCCAACCGCCTTCGTTTACCCCTTCGGCGCCATCAGCAGCGCATCGCTACCGGTCATCCGGAATCTTGGCTTTCAGGCCAGCCTGACCTGTGAAAGCAGGGTNNACGATTATATTACGGATGACCCGGAATGCCTTTACGGCCTCGGCAGGTATCTTCGCCCGGGGAAAACGGCAAGTGAGGCGTATTTCAAAAAGATCGGACTGAACTGACGATGTCGGTCTTAGTCCCCGATTTTCCGCATAATGACTTTTTCAATCATATGCAGGATGGCGGTCATCAGGCTTGTGGCCACAAGAAGCATCGGCACCAGTACCAGCACCATGGGCAGGGTCAGGCCGACCACGGCGAAAAGCGGTTTGAAAAAAATCAGTGCGGCAATGAAAACGAAGGTCATCAGAGAAAATAAAACAACGTGCATTCCGTTAAACGGTATGCAGACTTTGAATAATGTCAGCAGGCCGGTGTATCCCGTGATAATCACAGCGAGTGTGGAGATTTGCTCCTGTGTAAAATTCAAAAAGCCGGAAACAAGCACCAGCAGCACAATGTTCAGCACCATGGTCAGTGCGCCCGGCAGCGCCTTTTTAATGATGTTGACGATAAACTTGCCGCGGATTCGTTCCCTGTTGGGTTCAAGGGCAAGGATAAACGACGGATATCCGATCGTCACCGCGTTGATCAGTGTAAATTGAATGGGTTGAAACGGGTAATCATAGCTTAAGAAGATAAACAGAACAGCGATAATTGCGGAAAACATTGCCTTTACAAGAAACAGAGAAGCGGAGCGCTGTAAATTATTGATGGAACGGCGCCCCTCGTTGACAATACGGGGCATGCTTGCAAAATCCGAATCAAGGAGAACCACCTGAGAAACCGTTTTGGACGCGTCGCTTCCGGAGGCCATCGCGATGCTGCAGTCGCTTTCCTTTAGTGCAAGTACGTCGTTCACGCCGTCGCCCGTCATGGCGACCGTGCGGTTCTGCTCTTTCAGCGCTTTAATCAGATCGAGCTTCTGCTGCGGCGTGACGCGCCCGAAAACAGAATATTTAACTGAAGCCGCTTTAATTTCCTCATAGTTTTTCAGTGTGACCGCGTCAACATAGCTGCCGGCTGTTTTCAGTCCGGCCTTTTTTGCAATATTGGAAACAGTAACCGCATTGTCTCCGGAGATCACCTTGATGTCCACGCCCTGTGAGGAAAAGTATTCCAGCGTTTTTTTCGCATTCCTGCGGATTCTGTCGCTCAAAAGAATCAGTGCAAGGGGAGAGATATCCGCGGGAAGTTCCCCGCCGTTCAGCATGTTTTCACTGTGTGCCAGGAGCAGCACGCGCTGCCCTTGGGAGGAATATTGTTCGACCGTCGGTCTGATCTGCTCAAACCTTTCCTTCAGAACAAATTCTCCGGCGCCCATTAAAAAGCTGCCCGCTTCCTGAAAACTGGCGCCGCTCCACTTCCGCGCGGAGGAAAACGCTACCGTTCCGGTACATTTCCATGGTGGAGGATTGTGGGCAAACGCCTTCATCGCATTGGAAGTCGGATTTTCATCGTTCAGGGCGTTCACCAGTGCGGCTATCGCATCTTCTGTTTCCTGCTGCGAAATGTCGCACAACGGGACAATCGCGTCCACCTGCATGGTGCCCTCCGTAATCGTTCCCGTCTTGTCCAGGCACAGCGTGTCCACGCGGGCCAGCGTTTCAATCGAATAAAGATCCTGAACCAGAGCCTTGTGGCGAGCTAACCGGAGCACACTCACAGCAAGCACAATGCTGGTGAGCAGGACAAGCCCTTCGGGGATCATGCCGATCAGCGCGGCGACAGTGCTGACAATCGCGCGGTCGAAGGCCTGTCCGGAAATAAAGACCTGCTTGTAAAAAAGCAGCAGGCCGATCGGGATAATGGAAAACCCAACGTACTTAATAATTCTATTAATCCATGTCATGATTTCTGAATTCGGTTTTTTTAGGTATTTTGCGCTTTGCGTAATTTGCGATGCGTAGTTTTCGGCGCCTACGTGCTCTACCCGCGCAAGGCAGCTGCCGCTGCCGAGAAAGCTGCCGCTCAGCAGGTGGTCTCCGGCTTTCTTAGCGATAAGATCCGATTCCCCCGTAATCAGCGCCTCGTTGACCTCGCATTCGCCCTCCACGACAATGCAGTCGGCGCAGATCTGGTTTCCGGAGGACAGCACCATAATATCGTCCAGCACCAGATCGCTGACAGGCAGATCCCGCTTTGTTCCGCCTCGCAGCACGTGCGCCTTCGGCGCGGCAATCAGCTTGAGCCTGTCTATCGTTTTTTTTGCTTTTATTTCCTGAAAGGTGCCGATCAGCGTGTTTGAAATGATCACGCCCATAAACAGCAGGTTTTTATAGGAACCCACCATTAGAATCAGCCCCGCGAGAATCGCGTTCAGGATGTTGAACGGCGTAATCAGGTTGCTCCGTACAATCTGGCCCACTGTTTTGGTTGTTATGTCCTCTGTGCCGTTTATCAGCCCCTGCTGACGGCGTGCCTCCACCTGCTCTTCTGAAAGGCCGGAAGTATTGCTCGCATCCATCATGAATTTATCTCCGTCCATGTATTAATCTTAATGGAATTTATTATACTATAGATGGTCACTGATTTGGCAATGGAAAAAAAATTTAGCAAAATCTTAAAAATTTCGCAACAATTTCCGTGAAAATAACCAAATTGTAATTTACTGAAGTATGATATTCGATTCATAATTTATCTTGTTTCGTATTTGTATTATGGTATAATTAGTCAGTATGAAACGCCGTGAATGGAAATTAGTTCACAGACAGGATTTAGGAATATGTGAAGAAAGGGGTTTGGCCCTTATCAGCATGATGAAAATTGATTTTCAAAAAATAAAGCTGCCTGTTCAGGATTTTGACAGCATGTTTGTTTTGCTGTTAACAGTTTCTATTTTTGCACCGTTTTATTTCAGCGTTGCCGTAACCTGCGGGATCGCCGTTATGACGATGATGAATTGCAGAAAGAGAACGAAAGCATTTTCGTCTCCGTATTCGAAATTTCTTCTTGGTTTTTTAATTGTACCCTTTTTTGTATCCGCCACCTACAGCAATTACTGGGGTATGCTTTATGCAATCGTGATTCTTGCCGCCGCAACCTGCGCGTTTTATGTCAGAAGTGTTATGACGCGTCAGCTTTTCGACCAGGTGATGGATCTATCCTGTATCGCCAGCATTTGGTGTGCGGCGATTGCCGTCTTTCAAAAAATTACCGCGTATGGCGCGGCGCCCCGGTACCGCCCGGTCTCCGCGTTTCACAACGCGAACTGTTATGGCATGATGATTGAATTTATTATCATTATTGCCATCTATCGGATTTTTACAAAGGCAAAGAATAAAAACTTTTATTTGGGTGTCATTGGTATTAACTTAATAGGCCTTTACCTGTCTGCGAGCCTTTCAGCCTTTGTTGCCACCGCATGCGCGGTCATGACCATCCTGATTTTCAAAAAAAGATACAGGCTGGCGGTCGGGATGGTGGTTCTTGCGGCTGTATTTATCTCTGTGAGCCTCGTGTTTCCGTCCATTTTCCCAAGAGGGCTTGAAGCAATTCACAGCACCTTTGGACAGAGAATTTCAATTTGGACAACGGCTGTCAGGGGAATCGCGCGGCATCCTTTTTTGGGTACGGGCGCGCTGTCCTACCAGATGATCTGTGAGCAGCTGGGCGGTTACAAAACCTACCATTGCCATAATCTGCTGTTGGACACCCTGCTGAATTTTGGCTTTGTTGGCCTTGGCGCAATCGGCGTTTATGTCATTACGCAGTTTAAGCTGCTGTCCCTGCGGTTTAAGAGTAATATATGCATGGATATGAATATCCTTTTTCTTGCGGCAATTGTTGCTGTTGCCGTGCACGGAATGACCGACGTTACGATTTTTTGGATTCAGACGGGAATGATGTTCGTTCTTGTATTTTCGTCAACAGGCATTGGGTCCGAGTATCTCGAACGCAAGCTTCGTCTTCCTTCGCTTATTCCGGATTATGCCGAGGATGTCAAAGTACGGCCTGCCTATCTGAAAAACTGATTATTTTGTTTTTTCGTATTGACTTGCCCGGTTAAAAGGACTATCATTTGCTTATTGTCCCCCTGCCTCACAAATCCGGGCAGGGGGATTTTTATCTTTCGCTTATTTTTGAATGGGAGGTGCAGGAAATGAAGAAAAACAGGATGCAGATCAGCGGGGCCAGCGCGCAGTCCATTGCGAAGAAGCTTGCCGAATACTCCAGAATGGAAAAGTATATTCTTCTTTCGACCCTGAAAACCAGAGAAAAAGGCTTGGATATTGTCGATGTGGAAATGTTCTCTGAACAATATAAAAGCAACGAGATCTCCCATGAAAAGCCAAAGCCGTGGTATGTGCAGCTGGCAAAGGCGTTTGCTAACCCGTTTACCCTTGTACTGCTGATTATTGCCGCGATTTCCTTTTTGACAGAAGTGGTCCTTGCAAAGCCCGGGGAAAAAAGCCCTGCGGCTGTAATGGTCATTCTTTTTCTTGTGCTTGTCAGCGGCGGGCTGCGTTTTTTTCAGGAGTTCCGTTCCGGCAAAGAGGCGGAAGGATTAAAATCCATGGTCAAAACGACCGCCACGGTGATCCGGCGCGAAAACGGGCGTGAAGAAATCCCGATGGCGGACCTCCTGCCCGGCGACATTGTTGTGCTGGCGGGGGGGGACAAGATTCCCGCGGATGTCCGGATTTTGAAAGCGAAGGATTTGTTTATCAGCCAGTCGGCCCTGACCGGTGAGTCCGAACCGGTGGAAAAATATCCGGAACCGGATAAAATCATGGATGAACATAATCTGTTTGATCTTCGGAATATCTGTTTTATGGGAACCAACGTCATCAGCGGCTCCGCAACCGCCGTGGTGCTTGCTACCGGAGACGACACGTATTTCGGGAATATGGCCAGGGCGCTTTCCGGTGAACGCGCACCCACCAGTTTTGACAAAGGGGTCAATTCCGTCAGTTATCTGCTGATCCGCTTTATGCTGGNNACGCCGGAAATGCTGCCGATGATTGTGACGACCAATCTGGCGAAGGGCGCCGTCAGCATGTCGCGGCAGAAGACGGTTGTCAAACATCTGAATTCCATCCAGAATTTCGGTGCGATGGATGTCCTCTGCACCGACAAAACCGGCACGCTGACGCGCGACGAAATCATCATTGAGCGCCATCTGAACGTGCAGGGCAAGGAAGACCTCCGCGTACTGAAGCACGCCTATCTGAACAGCTATTTCCAGACCGGCCTGAAAAATCTGATCGATCTGGCGGTGATCGAAAAGGCGGCTGAGGAAAGCGTCACATATCTGAACAATGAATATTTAAAGGTTGATGAAATACCGTTTGATTTCTCGCGCCGCCGGATGAGCGTTGTTCTGAAGGACAGAACCGGAAAAACGCAGGTGATCACCAAGGGCGCTGTGGAAGAAATCATGCAGATCTGCTCCTTCTGCGAATATGACGGTGAGGTTGTCCCGCTGACGGGGGAACTGCGCGAACAGGTTGTGCGGATGACGGATGACCTGAACGCGCAGGGCATGAGGGTGATTGCGGTCGCGCAGAAAAAAGATCCCGCCGTGGAGGGCGTTTTCGGTGTCAAAGACGAAAGCGATATGACCCTGATGGGCTATCTCGGCCTTTTGGATCCGCCGAAAAAATCTGCAGCCACCGCGATTCAGGCTCTGAAAGAATACGGCGTGCAGGTCAAGGTGCTGACCGGAGACAACGAAGGGGTCACGCAGAAGATATGCAGCGAGGTCGGCCTGCCGGTTGACCGGATTCTGCTTGGCTCCCAGTTGGAAGGGATGAGCGAGGACGAGCTTTTAAAGCATGTGGAGGATACCACGGTTTTTGCAAAGCTTTCCCCCATTCAGAAGGCGCGCGTTGTCAACGCACTTCAGGAACTGGGCCATACCGTCGGGTTTATGGGCGACGGCATCAATGACGCGCAGGCGCTGGGCAAAGCAGATGTGGGCATCTCCGTGGATACGGCGGTGGACATTGCCAAGGAGAGCGCCGACATCATCCTGCTGGAAAAAGACCTGATGGTGCTGGAGCACGGCGTGGTGGAAGGGCGTAAAATATTCGGCAACATTATTAAATACATTAAAATGACGGCAAGCTCCAATTTCGGGAATATGCTTTCCATGCTGGTCGCCAGCGCCTTTCTGCCCTTTTTGCCAATGATGCCCGTACAGATTTTAGTCCTGAATCTTCTGTACAATATATCGCAGATTTCCATTCCGTGGGACAATATGGATGAAGATTATCTGCGTGTGCCCCGTAAATGGGAGGCTTCCAGCATCGGCAAATTCATGATTTGCATCGGGCCCGTCAGCTCCGTGTTCGACATAGCAACTTATTTGCTCATGTGGTTTGTGTTCGGCTGCAATACGGCCGCCAACCCGGCGCTTGTCGCGCTGTTCAACGCCGGTTGGTTTGTGGAAAGCCTGATTTCACAAACGCTGATTATCCATCTGATCCGCACGCCGAAGCTGCCGTTTATTCAAAGCCGCGCGGCTGCCCCCGTTGTTCTGCTGACGACAGTCATCATGGCGATCGGCGTTGCGATTCCGTTTACGCCGCTCGGCGCTTACCTTGGGTTGGCCAGCTTGTCCCTGACTTATTTCGGCTGGCTTGCGGCCATCGTGTTGGGTTATATCATGCTTGCACAGATCGTGAAAACCATTTATATCAAGGTGTACCGGTCGTGGCTGTAATCATTAAGAAGGGTCTGAGTGTATCGCTCAGACCCTTCTTCGCACTATCTTACTTTTCTGACATTGTACATGGAATTCAGCACAATCCAGTTCTGCGGGAAGAAGCTGTTGATGGTCCAGTAGCTTACCCCGCCCAGATCGTATTTATCCACCAGCTTGAGTTTTGCTTCGATGCTCCTGGCGTCTTCGAACCAGACAACGTGCTGTTTTCCGCTTTCGTAATAGCTGAAAAACGGAGACTGCGCCTGGGCGTCGAACATGATTTGCGCGCCTACCCTTGACGCGAGGTTGACAGCGCCGGGATTGGTAAGAGGACGCGCGGAGGAACCCTGTACGAACGGAAGCGTCCAGTCATAACCGTAATTCGGAATCCCCATCAGAATTTTTTTGCTGGGAATCACGGTAACGGCATATTTCAACACCTCCTCCACAAGGTTTAAAGGGGCGACCGCGCGGGCCGGGCCGTAGGTGTACCCCCATTCATAGGTCATCAGAATGACATGGTCTACAAGGGCGCCGTGCGCGGCATAGTCATGCGCTTCATACAGCAGACCCGGCTGGTCCGCGCTCGTTTTTGGCGCCAGCGCGGTGGTTACGGTGTAGCCCAGCGGGTGCAGCCTGTCGACCACCTTCTTAATAAAGCTGTTGTAATTTTCTCTGTCGCTTGGGAAGATATATTCAAAGTCAACATCCAGTCCAAAATATTGCTTTTCGTTCAAAGTTTTTACAACATTGTCCAGAAGAGTGTTCTGTACGTTCTGATCTGTCAGAATTGTATGGGCAAGCTCACTGTTGAAGCTGGCGCCTTCCTTTATATTGGTGATCACCATCATGGGGCCGACATTCTGCCGCCATGCGGCCTGAATCAGCGGGACGTCCTGAATAGGGGCAAGGCTGCCGTCCGGCCGTACCTGATAGCTGAAAATGCTGAGGAAGGTGAGATGGGGCAGGGTGTTTTCCAATGCAGCGCTGTTGATGGAGGGGAAAGCATATCCGTTTACGTCAATCGTACCCAGCTTTTCATTGGAGAATGGAATGACAATCACCTGACCGACTTTGATCTGGGCAGGATCGGTGATGGAAGGGTTCGCACTCAGAATGCGGAATACCGTGGTGTCATAGCGGCGGGCAATGGAATAAAGCGACTCTCCGGGGGCCACGGTGTGGTTCACGCTGTCCGTATCGATTACGATTGCCTGGCCGATCATCAGCCGCTCCGTATCCTCCAGGCTGTTGTCGGCAATGATTTTCTGTATGGATATGCCGTACCGTCTGGAAAGAGAATAGATGCTGTCCCCCTGACTCACGATATGTATGATCATGTCCATCACACCTTTTCATAAATATGAATAAAGTAATTCGCTTTTTGCAGCAAGCCGTTTTCTAACAGTATATGTGGCAATATTCCAGTGTATTCCGGGATTCTGATTATAAAAATATCACGCGATTAAAATAAAAAAGGCTATTGACATTCACGTAACGGAAAGGTGTATGATCATTTTGCAAGGAGGAGATTTCATGGAATATACCATTCAAAAGCTTGCGCGGATGTCCGGTGTCAGCACGCGTACTCTGCGGTACTACGACGAGATTCATATTCTTAAGCCGGCGAGGATCAACTCATCCGGATACCGCATTTACGGACAGGAGCAGGTGGACCGTTTGCAGCAAATCCTGTTTTACCGTGAGCTGGACGTCAGTCTGGGTGAAATAGGGAAGATGCTCAGCACACCGGATTTTGCGGTACAGAATGCACTGCGTTCCCATCGCGAGAAACTCCTTGCAAAACGGGCGCGGCTTGACGCGCTCATCGCCAATGTTGAAAAAACACTGGCTTATGCGAAAGGAGAAACAGAGATGGCCGATCAGGAAAAATTTGAAGGCTTTAAACAAAAGCAAATCGAAGAAAATGAACGTCAATACGGAGCGGAAATCCGGGAAAAGTACGGGGAAGAAGCCGTAGACAGGAGCAACCAAAAGTTTCAGGACATGACGGAGGAAGAGTATAAACAGGTTACCGCCCTGAATGAAAGGTTCATGCAAACCCTGTTGGAAGCTTATCAAACGGGGGATCCGGCGGGAGAACTCGCGCAGCAGGCGGCCGACCTGCACCGCCAATGGCTCACCTTTTACTGGGACAGCTACAGTAAGGAAGCGCATGCCGGACTTGCACAGATGTACGTGGATGATCCGCGTTTCACCGCTTATTATGACAAAAACCAGCCGGGCTTGGCTGCGTTTCTGCGCGACGCGGTTTTAATCTTCACCGGAACAAAAAAGAATAAGGCGTAAAGCATCAAACGGCGGACCGGTTTTTTACCAGGTCCGCCGTTTGGCATGCAATTTAAACTGTGGCAGCTTGAGAAACGACTATTTCTTTTTTCCATAACCTGTGGTACAATAACACATTAATCATAACAAATTTTACAAATCTGCCGGTAAACACAAGCTTGAAATCTAGGACAAGAGGAAGCAGACGAATATGAAAGTTGACCGATTGCTTGCAATCGTTACCATCCTTACGCAAAAACGCAAAGTAAAGGCGAAAGACCTTGCCGAGCGCTTCGAGGTGTCGTTACGTACGATTTATAGGGACATCGAAGACATCGGAAAAGCCGGAATTCCCATTGTTACCTATCCGGGAGGGAGCGGCGGCGTCGGAATCGCCGAAGGCTTTACGCTGGATAAAAGCGCGCTTACACGCGAGGAAATGCAGAGCATTGTGCTCGGTCTGAAAAGTCTTTCAAGCGTCATGCCGGGTTCCTCCGTCAATTTTCTGCTCGGAAAGCTTTCCCCGGAGCCGGGCCGGTTCATTGCGCTGAAAGATGAAATCATCATTGACCTCGCCTCGCATTACAAGAACAGTCTTGCACCAAAGATCAGCCTTCTCCGTAAGGCAATTGAGGATAAAAAGATCGTGCGGTTTACATATTACGCCAAAACCGGCAGAACCGTCCGTGAGCTCGAACCACATTTTATCGCTTTTAAATGGTCCGCGTGGTATGTGTTTGGATATTGCCGTCTGCGGGGCGACTTCCGGCTTTTCAAGCTCAACCGACTTCTTCACCTTGAAATGACGGAAGACTCCTTTCAACTGCGGGAAATTTCTGAAAAGCAACTGGATCTTGAAGCGTTTTATTCCGATCCTGAAACAAATCAATACGCAACGCTCCTGCTGGACCGAAGCCTTGAGTATGTGATGGTGGATGAATACGGTCCGGAATCTTATGAGACGGCGGATGAAAACCATATTCTTGCCAAATGGGACTATGTGAATGAGCAGGAAATGGTAAAAACCGTGCTGGGCCTTGGCGGAGGCGCGAAAGTGATCTCCCCGGAAAGCCTTGTCAACGCAGTCAGAGCGGAGGCAGAAAAAATATTGTGCCGGTATCGATGAAGCTGACATACTGATGTCAACAAGGATGTTGTAATCTAATATTCAGGGAGCGATGAAAATGCTGAAAACTTACGGCGAGTTTATTGCAAGGGTAAACGATCTGGGATTTTTCTCCTTGAGCGGGCGGTTCACAGATGGGTTTCCTATGCTGCAGATGGAAACAAAAGAAGAACAATGGCATACCGGCGACCCCGAAACCGACCCGTGGCAATGGAAAGACAGGGCCGCTGAGGAGAAAAAACTTGCCTTTGGCTGTATTCTGGGGGGCTATAAGGGCTTTATTTCCCAAAGCCTGTATCCGCTGTTTTATGCGGCCTGTTCGTCGTCCGAAACAATTGAGGAACGCTATGAGAACGGAGAACTGTCCCCAAGTGTGTGGAAACTGAACAGTCTGTTTACAGGCGGTGCGGTGCTCAGCACCGCCGATATCCGGAAGGCCCTCGGCGTAACCCAAAAATCAGGAGCCGGCCGGGTGGACACCGCTTTAAAGCTACTGCAAAAGGAATTTGTCATTACCGTATGCGGCAACAGGCGCAAGGTGAGCTTTGAAGGGCTTGAATACGGATGGCCGGCAAATACCTATTGCCGGGTGGAAGAGTGGGCTCCCGCCGATTGGCTTCAGGGAGCGGAAAAACTGAATCCTTCCGAAGCCCGCCGCCGGATTCTAGGCATTGGATGCTCCATTGGCAATCATGTTGACCGCGCAGCGTTATCCAAGCTGCTGTTTGGCAAATGGAAGGAGCAATAAAATGAAAATTGAAATTGATGAAAAAAGATCCGAAAATTTCATGGAAGACTGGCCGGGACAGTACGATATCTTTTCCCATCTTGAGTTTGCGTGCGGTGTGCCGTCGGTGATGTTTTTAATTACGACACTCAAGGAGAACGGAAAGCCGAACGCCTGTCTGCACGCGTGGAGTACGTTTTCCGGCGACAGCGGCGGCTTTTTTGCCATTATGCCCGGATTAATGCAGAGCACGCATACTTACCGGAATATCCTGCGCGACAAGGAATTCTGCGTTAATTTTCTGAATCCGGAATATTATGAACGCTGCATTAAAACCATAGAGCAGAACGATGATGATCTGGATGAACTGTCTGCTGGAGGATTTACCGTCGAACCGGCAAAAACGGTGAGGCCGCCGCGTATCGCGCAAGCCTTTCTAAGCTATGAATGTACGCTGGAAGCCGCGTCCGACCTTTCCGGGAAAGGCTTGAATGCCATGATAATCGGCAGGGTAAGGCATGCAGCCGTAGATCAGAATCACGGCATATCTGAAATTTGCGGCAAAGATGGATTCGCGTTTAACATCCATTCTCCTAAAGACCCTGCAACCGGGAAAGGCAGTCAATCCGCGGTGGCGCAGCTGCGGGCAGTGCAACTGACGTAACAAACGGTGGGGGATTAGGATAAGTTCTTCGTTACCAGAAAATCAAAAAAGCACCCTGCGTAGGGTGCTTTTTTGATGAATAATATAGACGCAACTGGAGAAATGCTGTGAGCAAAAAGTACGAAAATTAATCTTTGGCGCATAAGCAGAAGGGGTGTCCCGCGGGGTCGAACATCGTAGTAAAATGGGGACCCCCAAACTGTGCCTGTGCCTTGACGGCCCCAAGAGCTACAGCCAGTCGGACGGTGGAAGGCACGTCGGGTACCTGAAAGTCAAAATGCATTTGTTTTTGTTGTTCGCCTACCTGCTCAGGCCATACAGGAGCAACATAATCCTCCTCCTGCACAAACAGAAGCACGATATCATTCCCGCTGCGTACTGCGGGATGGCCGTACATTTCACATTTTTCCCAGCCAAGAAGTCCTGCGTAAAATTCACACAGCTTTTTCTCGTCATCGCAATCCACCATTACATTTCCTAAACAAATACCTTGAACCATAGAAACCCTCCGTTTCATCCAATTTATTGCAATCGGTATTTATAGCATCATAATACAGTGTAAAACGAAAGAAGTCAATTGACTTTAGATTACGTTATATTTTTTAAGCAGGTCTTCAACAACGGTACCGGAGATTTTCTTTAGTAGTTTTTTTTCAAAAATGCTTTCTTCAAAAGGCAGTTTTATATCAGTGAGCTTTTTGCCATCCATCATTTTTGATGTGGAGTCAAGAAGGACTCTGACATCGTAGCAGGAGGCGAACACCTCAGGAACGCCGCGGTCAATGTCGAGAAGTGTGTATACCGCTTCCATCGCCGTTCTTACTGAATACTCTATCGTGAATATGGTGTCGCGGACTGTCTCGGCAAATTGACCCAGGAATGCAAAGTTTACACAGCCGTCAGGAACAACATTTGGCCTGTCGCCTTTTGTCCTCGGCATAAAAAATGCGGTGACATAAGGCATCATACAGGGAATGCAATGCGCACCCGTTGAAGCCATATCATGAATTTCGGATTCCGGAACGCCCATGTGGTAGAGCCATTCTTCAGTGATCTCCGTACCGGTGCAATCCTTCATGGGCTTTTTTATATAATCACCCGGAACATCGGTAAAAAGACCGTATACCCAAACCACAAGCTGGTTTCTCGGCTGATCCTTAAAGTGCGGCTGACGGTTCAAGGTATAGCTCATCAGCCATTTTGAATCTTTAACGGTAATAATTCCGCCTGTTACGACTTTTCCGCTGAAGGGATCGCGTTTACAGATATTTTGGATATATTTTGGAATTCTTTCGTCAAGTGTCGTTACGGTTGCCGATTCCCAGTTTGTTGCCTTAATGTCGGTGCAGAATTTATCGGGGCGGCCAAACGACGGATCCTGTGCGGCTATATTTTTCCACAGCTTCCAGCTCGCTCCTTCTGAAGTGTTAAGCACAGGCGCATGGTTATCGTCACCGTAGGAGGAACTGTCGACATTGCTTCCGTTTGTGACAAATACAAGATCGTCCTCTATCAGGTCGACGCACTCCTCTCTGCCGTCATGCCGGCAGATAATCTTTGTCGCCACCTTTTTATTGCCGTGGATTTTGAAAATAACGTTTGTTACGGTCATATTATATTGGAACTGAACGCCATGCGCTTCCAGGTATTTCACCATGGGCAGGATCAAGGAATCATACTGGTTGTATTTGGTAAATTTAAGCGCTGAAAAATCAGGAAGGCCGCCGATATGGTGGATAAATCTCTGAATATACAGCTTCACCTCAAGTGCGCTGTGCCAGTTCTCAAAAGCGAACATTGTTCTCCAGTAGAGCCAGAAATTTGATGAAAAGACTTCGTCCGTGAAGAAATCGCTTATTTTTTTATCATATAAATCTTCATCGCGTGTCATAAAGAGATGGATGATTTCCATGGCGGCTTTGTCGGAAAGGCCGAACTTTCCATCGGTATGGGCATCTTCGCCGCGGTTCACGGTTGCTCTTATCAGGGAATAGTTGGGGTCGTGTTTATTCAGCCGATAGAACTCATCAAGAACAGAAGCGTCCTCCACCTCAAGAGAGGGAATGGAATGGAACAAATCCCATAAACACTCGTGATGATTTTCCATTTCGCGGCCGCCGCGGCAGATAAATCCCCTTTGCGGATCATTGATGCCGTCACAGGCTCCGCCGGGCAGCTTCATTTCTTCAAAAATATGGATATGTTCGCCCTTCATCTGACCGTCACGGACTAAAAAGCATGCTGCCGCAAGCGATGCAATCCCCGACCCAACCAAATAGGCGGATTTTTTATCAACGCCCTCCGGCTTTTCAGGGCGGACAAAAGCTTCATAATTACCGTTGCTGTAATACATAATAATAACCTCCGAAAATTTATTTGTGATTATAGAGTAGAAAATTTCCGCTTGATATACAATAGACAACAATATCGCCGTGTTGAAATTTTCAACACGGCGATATGATTGTAAAAAGTTTATACATTACGGGGCTTTTGTCAAATGCTATCGGTCGGTTCGGAATTTTTCAAGCGTTTTGGCAATATCTCCATGAATTAATATGCTGAGCCTTTCAATGATTAAAGACGGATCTTCCTTCATTCCCGTGCGAATCCATTCCAGCATAAGACCGGTAAAAGCGTACTTATAAAAATTGGCAATAAATCTTTTATCATCCTGGTTCACAGGGATTCCGGCTGCTTTCTCTTCAACCACACTGATAAGCAGATCATAGGTTTCGTCGTACAGGTAGCGTTCCAAATGTTCTCTGCTTAAGGAATGATATGTATTGGACACAAATGTTTTGTTTTCAAATACATATTGAAAAATATGCAAAAAGCCTTCTTGCCATGTGTCGTAGGTCCTTTTGTTACCGATGGCTTTTGCGGCTTCGATGGTATAAATCCATTCGACAAGGTCGTAAATATCCTTAAAGTGATAGTAGAAAGTCTGCCTGTTAACGCCGCAGTCCTCAACAATGTCAATAACGGTGATTTTATCAAGCGGTTTTGTTGCAAGCATCTTCTTCAGCGATGCGGCAAGAGCCATTTTTGTTATCTGTGACATAAAAGCACACCTCCAATGCAAAAATATTTTATAAAATAGTAGCATAAAGGAGAAAATTTGTCTACCGGCTGAGGTTTAATAATCAGCGCGGCAATTGCTTAATATTAGTTAGGTTAAGCATATTTTATTTTAGCCTAAATTTGAGGTTCCTATCATGCGAAATAACAGTCCGCGTTCTGCGCGCTTTTCTCTAAAATATTTTTATAAAGAAAAAAGAACACCCTTTACGGGGTGTTCTTTTTTCTTGGTGGAGACGAAGAGGATCGAACTCTCGACCTTACGGATGCGAACCGTACGCTCTCCCAGCTGAGCTACGCCCCCACAACGAATGATATTATATCATGTTGGCGGGACGATTTCAACTATTATTTTCAGTTTGTTTTATGTTATTTAAATGACAGGCGTCAAAAATTGCCCGATCTTTGCTTTTAGTCTTTACGACTTCTTACATATTGACCGATTCTTTTGTCCTGAGTTGAAATGTGCTGGATCAGCCAGTTTATTACCATTTGATTGGCGTTAATGATAACGGCAATATTTCCGCCGGACTTTGCGTATTCGGATTTCAGCTTTGCCAGTTCCGCAATAAAGTTCGTATGAAGCTTCTTTTGTGTTTCATATTCGGGGTATTGAATGCTCAGCATATATTTTTCTTCGTCGCGAAAATGCATTTTTGTGTATTCATCCAGAAAATCCAACATTTGAGAAATGAATTCTTTTGCCTTGCCGTTTTTGCCGGCGTCAAACAGCTGATTTGCCTTTTCAAACCAAATCTTATGCTGCTGATCGATCAAGTCTACTCCTACGGATAAATCCTCCGTCCATCCCATAACCATGGAATATAACCACCCTTCTGCATAATTTGCTATAATCTTCCACTATTATATATTTTTTGAGTCTTTCATTCAATACAATTCTTCAAAACTATTTTCGGGCAGATGATTTTGTGACGGAAAGAGCATATTTACAGAATTCATTCATGCAGCATTCGGAGCATTTGGGGCTGCGGGCGGTGCATACGGCGCGGCCGTGCAGGACGAGACGGTGGCAGAAATCGTTTGATTCCTCCGGAGGCAGCACGGCGCGCAGCTGCTTTTCCACCTTATAAGGCTCTTTGCCTTCGCTGATGCCGAGTTTTCCGCAGATGCGGATGCAGTGCGTGTCGGTAACAACAGCGGGCTTGTGATAAATGTCGCCGACCACCAGATTAGCCGTTTTTCTGCCTACACCCGGAAGGCGGGTCAGTTCTTCAATGCTGTCCGGTACCACGCCGCCGTACTCGCTCTTCAGCATATTGCACATGGCAAAAATATCGCGCGCTTTTGTTTTGTACAGCCCGCAGGAATGGATCAGCTCCTCAATGTCCTCCACCGGGCCGTCGGCAAACGCCTCCAGCGTTGGAAAACAAGCAAACAATGCGGGTGTCACAATATTGACACGCGCGTCGGTACACTGCGCGGACAGCCGGGTCGCGATTAAAAGCTGGAGCGGGTTGGTGTAGGTCAGGGAGCAGAGCGCGTC